>NZ_BAAGWA010000003.1:0-596912 GCF_054780595.1 Noviherbaspirillum agri | reverse complement strand
ACACCGGAATGCGGCGCAGCTCGCGGCCGGAAGGCACGCCGATGACGCGGACTTCGGCATTGTGGCCGGCGCTGGAGAAGTGATAGTACTCATCCAGCTGGCCCGGCGCGACATGGTCGCCCGCAGCAGCGCCAGAATTGGCGACTGGTGCAGCAGCGGTACCCACGGCAGGCTTGGCGGCATTGTCCTTGCAACCAACCAGTCCGATTGATGCACCGGCAAGACCCAGCAATGCGCTCTTGCTCAGGAAGCGGCGGCGCTGCCCGAGTGCTGGAGCGTCCTGATCCAGCTGGTTTTTCTTTTCCTTATCCATGTATCTAATTTCCTATCTGGCAATGCCAAAGAAATATTACAAACGGTAAATGCACAACTCCACGAAACGGCTTCGGCATCGTAAAACTGTCCATAGGGCAATACAAATGATCTAGATTAAGTTTTCCGGAGGGAATGTTTCCTAGAAGAATCTAAGTGATCGACATGACAAGGGAAGTTGGCTAGGCTGGAGGTGTCCCCGGTTCTGCGTGGGGCACCTACCGACCCAGAACAACAGTGATGAAATACACAACAACTCTATGGCTCGTGGCGCTGACGGCCGTCGCGGCCGGGTCGTCATCGGCACGCGGTCCCTGGCGGGCTGACATCGGCAATACCCATGGATGGCAACTCATGTCGCCCGAGGAGCGCATCGCGCACCAGGCGAAGATGCGGAGTTTTGAAAACTATGAGGAATGCAGCCGGTACCAGCTGGAGCACCAGCGGCTGATGGAAGCACGGGCGGCGCAGCAGGGCGTGCAGCTGCGGCATGGCCGGCGCGATGTGTGCGCGGAACTGTACCGGCATACGCCCGGTAGCTGAACAATGGCCGCCATGCCGACACGACACCGCCATTTCCTGCCCATTCCCTTGCTCGTCACGGCGCTGACTGTGCTCCCGGTGTGGTGGGCATTTCCGCAGGCGCTGCCGTTCTGGCGCAGCGCCGGGATCGTGTCGGGATGGGCAGGCTGCGGCATGCTGCTGGCCAGCCTGCTGCTGATGATCCGAGAGCCGCGGCTGGCGGAGTGGCTGGGTGGCCTGGAGCGCATGTACCAATGGCACCACCGGCTTGGCGTGCTTGCCTATGCGATGCTGCTGCTGCATCCGCTGGCGCTCGCCGCCGATGCCTGGGACGAATCCGCGGCGCTGGCGTGGTCGGTGCTGGCCCCGTGGCGCCAGGGCATGCCGGTCTGGCTGGGCTGGGCGGCGCTTGGGTGCATGATGCTGGGGCTGGCGGTGGCGCTCAGCCGCCGCATCGGCTATGCCACCTGGCACGGCCTGCACCATCTGCTCAGCGTCGCGGTCGTGCTCGGCGGCCTGCATCTGCTGGCGCTCGGACTGCCTGCGTCGCTGTTGTGGACGCCGGGGCTGGCGATCGCCTTCCTGCTGTGGCGCCTGGTCCGCGCGGACTGGGGCCTGGGCTCCCAGCCCTACATCGTCAGCCGCGTTGACAAGCTGTCCGACGAAACCGTCGAGGTGTCGCTCACACCGCTGGCGCACCCGTTCCACGCGCGGCCCGGCCAGTTCGTGCTCGCTGCGTTTTATCACAGTGCGCATTTCCGGGGATGCGCCGAATACCATCCTTTCACCATCAGTGCCGCGGGGCACGACGGACGGATTTCGCTCGGGATCAAGGCGCTTGGCGACTGCACGCGCAACCTGCAATCTGTCGAAAGCGGCGTACCAGTGCGGATCCAGGGTCCGTTCGGCGTGTTCCTCGAGGAGCTGCACGAGGGGCCGGGGCTGTGGATCGCCGGCGGCATCGGGATCACGCCGTTCCTGGCGGTGCTGCGCGATCAGGCGTTGGAACACCCGGTGCACCCGGTGCATCTGGTCTATCTCTACCCGACCGAGTCAGCGGCCATGTATCTTGACGAGATCCGGCACATCGCCGCATTGCAGCCGCAGCTGCGCGTGCAGTGCGTGGCGACGGGCCGTGGCATACCCGACCTGCGGACGATTCTTCCCGACGCGCCGCAGCTGGCCGGCGTGCATTGCTACCTGTGCGGCCCGGCGGGCATGGTCACCTCCGCCCGCCAGGTACTGCAGGAGCGCGGCGTCACGCCGGATCATGTTCATTTCGAGCGCTTCGATTTCAGGCAATGAAGAAGCTATTTATTTTCAGCACAGCCCTGTTCTGGCTCGCCGTCCTCGGCATCTGGGCAGGGAGCGGCCAGGTCGCCGACACCACGGCACAAGCGCCGAAACCCGCCGCAGAAAAACGGATCAGCCTGGCGGAAGTTGCGCGCCACGCCTCACCCGACGACTGCTGGATGGCGATCAACGGCGCGGTGTACGACATCACGCCTTACCTGCCGGAGCATCCGTCGAACCCGAAAATCATCCAGCCCTGGTGCGGCGAAGAGGCCAGTGAGGCCTATCGCACCAAGACCAAAGGACGCAGCCATTCGCCGGAGGCCGATGCCCTGCTCGCCCGGTTCCGCATCGGGCTTGCAGAGGGTGAATGAGCCGGATCGTTCACGCAGCTATCCCTGTCCTTCCTGCTGCACGGTCGGGTCGCCGACCTCCACCCGATTGCGCCCGTTCTTCTTGGCCGCATACAGTGCGCTATCGGCGGCGCGCATCAGCACTGCCACGTTTTTCACCGCCTCCGCGTATTCCACGACACCCAGGCTGGCGGTGAGCCGGACGACGCCATTCACGCTGTCCACTTCCAGGGCTTCGATCGCTGCGCGGATCTCTTCGGCCACCATCAATGCGCCCCGCAGCGGCGTCTCCGGCAGCAGGATCGTGAACTCCTCCCCGCCGATGCGGGCGACTATGTCGGTATTGCGGACGCAGCCCTGCATGGCCTTTGCCATTGCCACCAGCACCTGGTCGCCGGCTTCATGCCCGTAGCGGTCATTGATCTGCTTGAAGTGGTCGCAATCGACCATCATCAGCGACAACGGCTTCTTGTGCCGATGGGCGAGCCCGAATTCATGATTGGCCAGCTCGAAGAAATGACCGCGGTTGGCCAGCCCGGTGAGCGCATCGGTTTGCGCCCGCTCGCGCAATAGTTCCTCCACGCTCTTCAACCGGGTGACGTCCGCATGGCTGACCAGCACCGATCCGCGGTTGGCGAGCAGCGGCGTGACTGTCATCGTGAACCAGCGCTTCTCGCTCGATGAATTGCATTCGTAGTCATACTGAAAGCGGGGCAGCGCGCCGAGCATGACGCTGGAAATGCCGGCGATTGCACGCTCGGCTTCTTCAGTCGCGGCACGGCGGCAGACGTCGAAGTAGTTCAGGCCGGCCATGTCGGCCCGTCCGTGGTAACCGTTGTTCTTCGCGAAATCCTGCCAGGACTTGTTGGTCGAGATGATCGTGGCGTCGGGACCGAGGATGGCCACATGGGACGACATCGAGTTGAGCACCGCATCCTGGTAGCGCCGGCTCTCTTCCAGGTTCAGGCGTATGCGTTCCTCGCGGCGGAGCACGCGCAGGATCAGCCACCCGGCGCAGAGCAAGGCGATGGAAGCACTGGCCAGCACGGCCACCGTCCTGGAGATGCTCTCGCGCCATGGTGCCAGCACCTCGTCCTTGATCTCGCTGACCATCAGGTAGAGCGGATATTCACCTGTTTTGCTGTAGGAAAACAGCCTTTGCTCGCCGTCGATGGGCGAGAAGGATTCGTAACTGCCGCTTTCCGCCTTCCTGACGAGCGAAAAAATATCGGCGGTCGAAGGCAGCCTCTCGTTGACCGCGACCTGCGGGCTGCGCACAAGGATGGTGCCGTCCGCCCGGATCAGGGTGACCGTTTCATTCTTGCCGCGCGTCTTGAACAGTTGCTCCATGTATTCGCGCTCGATGCCGACCAGTGCAATCGCCTGCAAGCTGCCGCCGCGGTCGCGCAGGGCGCGGGTGAAAGTGAACACTTCCCGGCCGGTGACCCGGCTGCGGATGGGCTGGCCGATCACCAGGTCCTCCCCCCTCAGGTGCGCGATGAAATATTCTCGATCGGCATTGTTGATCTTCGGCGGATTCGGATTCTGGCTGTTGGCAATGACGTTACCGGCGCCATCCATCACGGTGATGTAGGCTACCTCGGGGAAGCGTTCTGCAAGTCCGTGGAGATCGACATAACCTTCCGGCTTTGTCATGCTGGCAAGGCCTTGCTCCCCGATGCGCTGGATGACGTGGTAATGGATGAACTCGGCGGTACGCAGCAAATGCGCCACATTATTTGCCAGCACACGTGCAATGCCGAGATTGACCGCCTGCTCGGACGTGATGGTGATTCGACGCTGCTCCTGCAGTTGCAGTGCAGCTGCGCTATACATCAGGAGGACCGCCACGGCCAGGAAGATGCGCACTGCCACACGCAGCCACAAGCCGAACCGAATGCTGTTCCAGTTCATGACCGTCCCCGCTACCGGCAATACGCCATGTTGCGTTGCGAATGCATGTCGTACGGCAAAGCCGCCATCCCGTGCCCGGAATAAAAGGCTCGCGTCTGCATCAGCTTGGGACGAAAAGTGACTGGCGACAGGAGATGGCTGCGCCGATAAAGCAGTTGCAGATTGCCTTGATCATTTCCCGTCGCCTCCGCGGAGTCCCTCTTTCTTCAATATAGGTAGCCCGAGGTGATTTTCGAGAGGCAGGAGGACGGCTACAGAAGAAATATTCAAGCCTTGAAAAACCGGCATCCGGCGCCATGGCGTGCGCATTCTTTCACCGCGGCAGTATGGTGCCGCACGGCATCAACCGGTGCCGGACACCGTCCCTGTCCGGAACAGGCTGCGATAAGCCGATGGCGAGGTGCGCAGGTTCGTCCTGAAATGCTGGCGCAGCGACAGCGCCGACCCGAAACCGGCCTCTTGCGCCACCACTTCAATCGATGCATCAGTGCCTTCGAGCATCCTTTGCGCATGGGCCAGCCGCTGGGCCAATAACCACTGTGTGAACGAGGTGCCGGTCGCCTGGCGGAAATGACGGGTGAAGTTGCGCCGGCTCATCGCAGCACGCTGCGCCAGCGTATCGATGCTATGCGGCTGCGCGAGATGCCGGCTCACCCAGTCGAGCACCTGCGAGAAACGGCCGTCGCTATGGGTGACCGGCAGCGGCCGCTCGATGAACTGCGCCTGCCCGCCCTGCCGGTGCGGAGCGACCACCAGCTGGCGCGCGAGACGGTTGGCGACCTCGGCTCCCCCGATCTGCCGCAGCAGATGCAGGCAGCAGTCGATGCCCGCGGCGACGCCGGCGGAAGTAACGACGTCGCCGTCATCGACATACAGCACTTCCCGGTTGACCATCACCTTCGGATAGCGGGCTGCCAAGGTATCGGCAAAGCCCCAGTGCGTGGTCGCCGGCCGGCCGTCGAGCAACCCCGCTTCGGCCAGCGGGAACGCACCGAGACACAGGCCCACCAGGCGCGCACCGCGTCCATGGGCACGCCGCAACGCCTCCAGCAGTGCCGGTGGAAAAGCCCGGCAATCGTTGTGCCACGACGGCATGATCACGACATCGGCGGCGTCCAATGCGGCAAGGTCATGCTCGGTGTTGATGCTGTAGCCCGCCGTGGTGCGCAGCGGCGCCTTGTCGACGGCGCAGATGCGCACATCGAACGCCGGCACCCCCGGCCCGGCATGGTGATTGCCGAAGACGAGCGAAGGCACCGACAGGTGGAAGGGCGTGATGCCGTCGAAGGCGATGACGGCGATACGAAGGCAGGTGGCCGAGGCAGGGGCGTGCATGGCCCGATTATATCGAATGGCGTCCTTCGGGCCACTGTCGCAACGCAAGAGGAAAAATGAAAATTGAGCTGTCAGGAAGGTCTTTTCCTGGCTTTATCAGCACTCTTTCGACTGATTCTTTATCCGAACCTTCAACCTATTCAGGAGAACAACATGTCTGCCTCACCCCACCGTGCCTTGCTGGTTGTCGATGTGCAAAACGAGTATTTCACCGGCAACCTGCCTATCGAATATCCACCCGTGGAGATCTCGCTGAGCAATATTGCAGCGGCAATGGATGCCGCGCGTGCGGCCGACATTCCTGTCATCGTCGTGCAGCACGATGCTGCGCAAACATCGCCGCTGTTTGCCAAGGGCTCGCCCGCCTGGCAATTGCACCCGGTGGTGGCGGACCGGCCTGCGAACCACCGGATCAGCAAGACCATGGCAAGCCCGTTCACCGGCACAGACCTGACCGAGTGGCTTGCCGCGCACAAGATCGATACGCTGACGGTAGTCGGCTACATGACGCACAACTGCGACGCCGCCACGATCTACCATGCGTCGCACCAGGGATTGAAAGTCGAGTTCCTGTCGGATGCGACCGGCGCCCTGCCGTACGAAAATGCTGCCGGCAAGGCCAGCGCCGAGGAGATCCACCGTGTTTTCAGCACCGTCTTCCATTCCAACTTCGCGGCGGTCATTACAACAAAAGACTGGATGGCAGCCGTGCGCGAAGGACGCGCGATCGCGCCGGACAACGTCTACCTGTCGAACCGGCGTGCGAGGGGCGTGGTGGCATAAGCAGCGAAGCAAAGGGGAACTTGCCTGCACGCTGCGTTCCTAACCTGCATGCCAATATCGGAACTTCCGGGGGCCGTATGCCGTTGCCAGACCTGCTGTTAGGCGCCATCCTCTTTTTCTTCATCCCCTTGTGGCTGCTGGTCGGCTTCGGCGACTGGCTGTTTCATCGCAAGACGCATATCAGCGAGACCTCGGGCGCCGGGGAGTCGTTGCTGCATCTGCTGATGCTTGCCGAAGTGGGCCTGCCGATGCTGGCCGGGCTGTTCCTCGAGATCAATGCGCTGGTGCTGGCCCTGATGATTGCCGGCTTCGTCGCACATGAAGCGACCGTGCTGTGGGACCTGCGCTATACCGCCAACAAGCGGGCCATCCTTCCCGGCGAGCAGGTGATCCACAGCTACCAGGAGGCGATACCGCTGATGCTGCTGGTGCTGGTGGCGATCCTGCATTGGGAGCAGTTCATGGCGCTGGTGACGTTCGGCGCGCATGCCGAATTCCGCGTCGCATGGAAGAACGATCCCTTGCCGCCGGCTTACCTGGCCGGGATCCTCGTTGCAGCCGGCGTGCTGGTGGTATTGCCGTTTCTGGAGGAACTGTGGCGCTGCTACCGGCATCAGGCCGCACGCCGCATCGCGGCGACGCTGCCGTGATTGCGTTCAGGCGATCTGCGGCAGCTTCAGGTCGGGCAGGATGCACCTGATCGCGTCCAGCGAGACCGGCTTGGTGAGGTGGTAATCGAAGCCGGCGTCCCTGCTTTCCGCCCGGCCCCGGTCGCTGCCCCAGCCGGTCAGCGCCACCAGCGTCGCCCGCATGATCCCGCTGTCGTTGCGCATCGCCTTCGCAACGTCATGGCCGCTCATGTCGGGCATGCCGATATCGAGGAACGCGAGTTCCGGCTGGAAGGCCCTGGCGACATCGAGCGCACTGCGCCCGGAATACGCGAGACGGACGGTATGCCCACCCAGTTCCAGCAAGGCCGCCAGCATTTGCGCCGCGTCCTGGTTGTCGTCCACGATCAGGATGCGACGGCCGCGCGCCGTGGATGGTGATTCGGTCAGGAGTCCGTCCATCGGTGCCATGCCGGTACTGTCGGTATGGTGAACAGGATCGGTACCACCGTCAGCGCCCGCCAAAAGCGGCAGGCGCGCAGTGAATGTGCTGCCGGTGCCGGGACCGTCGCTTTGCGCTATCAGCGTGCCGCCATGGATGTCGACCAATTGCCGAGCAAGGGCCAGGCCGACGCCGATGCCACCCTTGCGATGCTCGCTGGCGCTCTCGGCCTGGGAGAACAGGTCGAACACCTTGTCCAGCATGTCCTTCTCAATACCGATGCCGTTGTCGATCACGCGGATCACCGCATCGCTGCCTTCCCGCGCCGCCTGCACGCGAATGTGTCCGCCTTCGGGCGTGTACTTGGCGGCGTTGTTCAGCAGGTTGCTGACGACCTGCGCCATGCGCACCCGGTCCGCTTCCACATACAGCGGCGCCGCCGGCACGTCCATGTCGACCACGTGGCCGGATCGCCCCGCCTGGGGCCGGCTCACTTCGACCGCGCTGTCGATAATGTCCTGCACGCTGACCTTTTCCTTCTTCAGTTTTAGCTTGCCGTAACTGACGCGTGACACATCGAGCAGATCGTCAATCAGACGCACCAGGTGCAGCACCTGCCGCTCCATGGCAGTGCGGGCCTGCGCCAGCGCGGGCGGTTCACTGGAGGCCAGCTTCATCACTTCCAGCCCGGCGTGGATGGCGGCAAGCGGGCTGCGCAGTTCGTGCGCGAGCGTGGCGAGGAACTCGTCCTTGCGCTCGCTTTCGCGCATCAGCGTCTGTTCTGCCCGCTTTTGTGCGGTGACATCGATGAATGCGCAGACCGCGCCGGCAAGCTCGCCCTTCTCGTTGCGCAGCGGCGCGGCATTGACCTGCACATGGATCGCATCGCCGTCCTTGAACTGGACAGTCAGCTCCACGTCCCTGACTTCCCTGCCGGTCGCCGCCGCCACCTGCATCGGCAGCTGCTCGGGCGACACGGGCGCGCCATCCGGATACGACCAGAACCGGAAGGGGCTCTCGCCGTCCGGCGGATTGGCCGATGCGTTGTCGCCTGGATGCAGGCGCAGCATGCGGTTGCCTTCCGGGTTGCCGCTCACGTAGCGGCACGCCGCATCATGCGACAGGAATACCGCCGCCGGCGCTGCATTCATCACCACTTCAAGTTCCTTCGCGCGCTGGTGCTCGCGCTGCTCGCTTGCGCGCAGCGCGTCGTTCAGGCGCTTCTCCTCGGTAAAGTCCTCAACCGTGACATGGATGCCGGCGATCTTGCCGCCATCGGAAAAGATCGGATAGACGTTCTCGCGCCAGAACCGGGGAATGCCCGGCTGCGCATCGGTCATGCCCTCGATGACCAGTCCAAGAACCGGCTCGCCGGTACGGAGCACCTGCATGAACGGCTGTTGGACTTGCGACGCAATATTGGGCACCACCTCATGGATGGATTTGCCGATATGCGCTTCGACGCTCACGCCGTTGATCTGCGCGAGCAACTTGTTGATCCTGACGTAGCGCAGCTCGGCGTCGAGCGTCGCCAGGCCGAGCGGCGCGTTGGCGTAGGCGGTTTCCATGTCGGCAAAGCCGCTCTGCAACACAGACACGCGCTCGCGCAGCTGGCGCAAGCGCCGCATCATGACGAGCAGGGTGATGACCAGGATCGCGCTGGCTGCAATGGCAGCCGCAATCATCGCAACGTAGACATCCGATTGCACCGTTGTCTCCCCTACGCCAAAAGCATCCAGCGTAGCAGGCGCACACAGCGTACAAAAGAGCTAGATCAGACTCCTGTCGCGTTTCCAACGGGTAGCGCAGGAGGCAGGAGCGTCAGCCCTCTTCGGTCTTTACTGCTTCCGGGGAAGCATCAAGACCCCACTCGCTCCAGTCCTCGCCGAAGAGTTCGACCGGGTGCTGGGTACGCTCGGAGCCGTTGCCGCAGGCAAGTGAATCGGAGGGGCAATACTTGTCGCATCCCCAGCAGACACGCTCGGGATGCACGGGATGGATGGGAAACTTCTTTGCCATGGCAGTCGTTGACGGAATAGCATCATCCCGCCATCTCGGAAAACGCCGTTCTGCGGCGGGACTTCTATTTAGCCACGCTTCAATACGGAAATGAAGCATGCCCCTGTTGCGGAAATGGCTTGCTTGTCAAAACTCCATTGGATTCCAATGGAATTCCGGCTACATTACCTCTCCACAAAATTGATCCGCATCATCTTTAGCGCAGCAGCACCTTTGCTTCAGTCACTTGGAGCCTGTCCCGACAGAAACATTCCCTGTCGGGAGCAAGAAAATGCGTCAGCAAAGCGCAAGGTTGCTTCCTGCCGGGATAGGCTCTCGTGAATCGCGTTGAATGATTCTGCCGCTGTAAAGCCTATCGGGACCGTCTTTACAGGGGATTGCAATGACACGCATTGCAGCCACAAAAATCTTCTCGGGGCACAGCACTCCGAGCCGCTGCACATCGGCGCGCTTCGCGTCGGCGCCTCTGCGCCTCTGCGTCTGCCTGCCCTACCGCTTTTCCGCCCGCACTGCGCGATCACGGCGCACGCCGTAACCGAACCGGTTTCCTATCACAATCACACCCTCTTTCAGGGGACAACACCATGCTTTCATTACAACGAATCCATGCCTTAAGCATCTCCAGGCGCCTCGGCATCCTGATGGCCTGCGCCATCCTTGGCGTATTCGCACTAACCGCCCTCTTCCTGTACTCCGAAGAACAACTGATCATGGAAGAGCGCAAGAGCAGCGTGCGCCAGACGGTCGAAGTCGCGCACAACATCGCCGTGCACTACCAGGGACTGGCCGCGAAAGGCGTGATGCCGGAAGAGGATGCCAAGCGTGCCGCGATGGACGCGATCCGCGCGCTGCGCTACAGCGGCAACGAGTATTTCTGGATCAATGACTCGCTTCCGACGATGATCATGCATCCGATCAAGCCGGAGATGGAGGGCAAGGACCTGCGCGCCAACACCGATCCGACCGGCAAGCATCTGTTCGTGGAATTCGTGAAGATGGCCAAGGCCAACGGCGCCGGCTTCGTTCCCTACATGTGGCCCAAACCGGGCAGCGCCGATCCGGTGGAAAAGGTCTCGTATGTGAAGGCCTTTCCGCAATGGGACTGGATCATCGGCTCGGGCGTGTATGTCGACACCGTGCGCGCAACGATCCTCGCGCGGCTGGTCAACTACGGACTCAGCGCGCTGGCACTGGCTGCAGCCCTGTTCCTGATCAGTCTCGTCATTGCACGCGGCATGCTCAGGCAGCTTGGCGGCGAGCCGACGTATGCGGCAAGCATCACGCACCGGATCGCCGACGGTGACCTGACCGCGAAGATCGACCTGAAGAACAATGACACCAGCAGCCTGCTGCATGCGCTCAAGACGATGAGCGAGGGCATTACGCAGATCATCAGCCAGGTGCGTACCGGCACCGACAACATCGTGACTGCGTCGCGCGAGATCGCCACCGGCAACCAGGACCTGTCGGCACGCACCGAACACCAGGCCTCGTCGCTGGAAGAAACCGCGTCGTCGATGGAAGAGCTGACATCGACCGTCAAGCAGAATGCGGATAATGCGCGCCAGGCAAACCAGCTGGCGGTCACGGCTTCCAGCATCGCGGTAAAGGGTGGTGACGTCGTCGCGCAGGTGGTGCAGACAATGGGCTCGATCAACGATTCGTCGAAGAAGATCGTCGACATCATCAGCGTCATCGACGGCATCGCCTTCCAGACCAACATCCTTGCACTGAACGCCGCAGTGGAAGCGGCACGCGCCGGCGAACAGGGCCGCGGCTTTGCGGTAGTCGCCTCGGAAGTGCGCAACCTCGCACAGCGCTCCGCGGCGGCAGCGAAAGAGATCAAGACACTGATCGGCGACTCGGTGGAAAAAGTGGATGCCGGCAGCAAGCTCGTGACCGAAGCCGGCACGACGATGGACGAGATCGTCAACAGCGTCAAGCGCGTGACCGACATCATGGCCGAGATCATGGCGGCCAGCCAGGAGCAGAGCTCAGGCATCGAGCAGGTGAACCAGGCGATCATCCAGATGGACCAGGTCACGCAGCAGAACGCCGCGCTGGTCGAACAGGCCGCCGCCGCTGCTCAATCGCTGCAGGACGAGGCTACACGGCTGGCGCAGGAAGTCAGCCGCTTCAAGCTCGACATGATGCAGTCCGCTGTCATGCCATCGCGCAGTGCAGCGCCCGCACGCACCACCGCGCCGCTTGCACAGCAGGCAAAGCCAGTGAGGCCTGCCGTGACAGCAACCACGGGAAAGACGCGTCAAGTGACCGTAACGCCGCCGGCACGCCTTGCGAAGCCGACGAACGACGAAGCTGACTGGGAAGAGTTCTGACGTTTTAACAGCAGCGGACTGAAAGGCGCGGCGCTGCCGGAACTGTGCGCCTGTTCGACAACCGCGCATCGGGTTGTCAAGCAGGCGCTAAACGGCCCGGCACAGGAGGATATTGAGTACCTTGTCCACCACCGCGCCTGAATTGCTGCGCCCTCTTTCACGCAGCGTCTGACGCTGCAGCACGCAAAACCCCGCCATCTCCAGCAGCGCCTGCGCCTCGGCCGCGTCATACAGCGTGAAGCCGTAAGGCACAAACGGCAGCTCCTGCATGAATGCCCGGTCGCCGAAACCGATGCAGAACAGTCCGCCCGGCTGCAGCACGCGGCGCACGTCCCGCAGATGCGCGTCGGGCTCTTCCCAGAAATAGAGGGTGTGCACCGTGAGCGCCTTGTCGAAGGCCGCCGTGCCGAACGGCATCTGGTCCGAACTCCCGTGACGGAACACGGCGCGCCCCGCGGCTACCAGCGCGCGATTGCGCTCCTCCGCCTCATCCACCATGAATTCCGACAGGTCCAGCCCGGTGTAGGAAACCTCCGCCGCCGCACCCACGATATCAGCCACGAAGGCGCCGTTGCCCGGCCCGATTTCCAGCACGCGCTCTCCCGGCTGCAGGTGCAGCAGGGAGATGCACGCACGGTTCACGCCGCCATTGGCTCCGTTCATCTGGCGCGCTATCCGCGCGGCACTTGCGCCATGCGGACAACGAAGCTGTGCAGCAAGATTTCTTGGCTCCATCCTCGCGTCTTCCCATTGCATAAAGACGCTCAGACCGTCCTGTGCCGGCTGCGTTCTGTGGAGGGAAATGCGTTGATTGTCCGCGATGGCGCTCAGGGAGAACGCGATGAATGACGGGGAAGACACGATCGCCCGCATCCGCGTCGGGCAACCGTGGAGAGAGATCGCTTCGGGAATCGCTGCTCGACCTTACGCGCTGCGCAGCCTGCCGTTCCGCGCGCCATTCGCACCCGGCGCATTCTGGAACGGCGCGAGCCGCCCCTCCAGCCAGCGCAGGATATCGGCGAAGATCTGCTCGCGATTGGTCTCGTTGAAGTTCTCGTGATAGTTGTCGGGGTAGTAGTGGTATTCGACGAGGCGCGGGTCGATGCGCTTGATCATCGCTTCCGACGCACGCGCATCGGCCAGCTTGTCGTCACCCGCAACGACAGCGAACAAGGGAGTGCGCCAGCCCGACATCCGGTCCGCCAGTCCTTCCTGCGCGGCCGACAGCGCAGCGCCGAAGCGCACCGTCACTTCAGTGGCGCGGATGTTGTCGCGCTCGTCGGCGTAATGCCGCTCCGTGATCGCGCTGTCGTGCGTAAGCACGTCGGTGAGCGAGTCGAGCGGCACCTTCATCGTCGGGGCGATCTTCGCGAGCACGCCGGACAGCTTGACCAGAATCTGCGGAACCTTGATCGCATTGACGTAATACGGCGAGGACAGGATATAGCCCTTGATGTCACGCTCTTCGCGGAAGCGTCCGAGCGCGAGATGCGTGGCGATCAGCGCGCCCATCGAGTGGCCCATCACGAAGACCGGCAGGCCGGGAAAATTGCGGCGGACCCATTTGAGGAACAGCTCGCCATCCTTCAGGAAGCTGTCGAAGCCCGGGATGTCGACGCGCTTCTTGCCATCGTGGCCGCACATGTCGTAGCTGACGGTGGCAATGCCCTTGTCGCGGAAGTACAGCGCCGGTGTCACATAGTCGCCCGCATGCGCCATGCCGCCATGGATCGCGAGGATCACGGCGCGCGGCAGATCCGGCTCCCAGATGTGGATGGTGCGCTCGACCTGGTCGCTGCACTTAAGCGCGGCCAGCCGGTCCTCGGAAAATCTCATGCTTGTCTCCATCTTCTGTTTTTGTCGTGGTCCGGCTGCAGATATTGGCGTTTTGGATGGGCAGCCGGCCTGTCTCCTGTTGCTGACTGTAAGTCGGCCGCATGTCCATTGTTTGAGAAATGTTAAATCGTGTACAGGCATCGGCCTGCAAGGTCTAGTTCGGCAGACGGCCGGCACGCCTGCTTTCCGTACGTCATGCTGCCTGTATCGGAATGGTCTTCTCCTCGCCGGCCAGCGCACGCGCACGCAACTGTCCGCATCCGCCATCGACCTCCTGCGCGGCCGAATCGCGCAGCTTCGCCAGTACGCCGCGCTGGTGCAGCACACGGATCATCTGGCGTGCACGCTCGGTGGCAGGCCGCCGGAACTCCAGGCCGGGCACCGTATTGTAGGGAATCAGGTTGAGCACGCCGTACTTCCCCTTGAACAGCTGCACGATGCCGTCGATCTCGTCATCGCCGTCGTTGATGCCATCCAGCAGCGTCCACTGATACTGCACCGGATACGCCGTCTTGCGGCCGTATTCATCGCCGAGCTCCACCAGCTCCTGCGGCGTCAGGCGCGGCGCGCGCGGCAGCAGCTTTTCGCGCAACGCCGCCTTGGTCGTGTGCAGCGACAGCGCCAGCGCCGGCTTCACCACACCCTGCGGCAGGCGCTCGAACGCGCGCGGATCGCCCACCGTCGAAAACACCAGGCTCTTGTGGCCGAGATTGCCTTCCGTGCCGAGCAGCTCGATCGCGTCCATCACGTTGTTGAGGTTGTGCGCCGGCTCGCCCATGCCCATGAACACCACTTTCTTCACTGCGCGCTGCGTGCGCGCCAACGCCACCTGCGCCACCATCTCGCCGCTGGTGAGCTGGCGGATCAGGCCGCTGCGGCCGGTCATGCAGAACTGGCAACCGACCGCGCAGCCAACCTGGCTGGAAATGCACACACCGCCGCGCGGCAGCAGCACGCTTTCCACCATCTGCCCGTCGGCCAGGCTGACCAGCAGGCGCGCCGAACCTTCCTCGCCCGGATGGCTGCTGTGCAGGCGCGCGATGCCTTGCAGCTCGGCGTCGATGTCCGGCAGCTTCTCGCGCAATGCCAGCGGCAGGTAGTCATCCAGACGCTTGCGGACGCGGTCATGCGGACGGGTCTGTATCCAGTCGCGCAGCACGCGCTGCTCATGTTCCGGTTTGGCGCCCAGCGCCCGCAGGCGCTCGCGTAGGGTGTCGATCTGCATATTGGAAACTGTCGTGCGCAAGGAAAAACATTTGCGGCGCGGTCAGTATCGAAATGATTGAAACGGTTCGTTCAGGACGGCGGATTGTATGCCGGTCAGTTGATTTTTCCAACCCGGGGAATTTCACCTGCACCGGCGTTGTTCGCAGCACGTTATTTCATCTTTGACTTCAGTTCGATCGTTTCGCCATCCACCGCAAAGCTGCCATGCCCGCGATGATGGATCGTGCGCGGATGCTTCACCGCCGGGTCGATCCAGGCCTTCACCACTTCAAGGACGAACATACAGTACTTGTTGACCATGCCGGTGTCGGCGATGCGGCATTCGAGGTTGGCGTAGCACTCGTCTATCAGCGGTGCGCCCACTTCTGCGGCGGGACGCGCCGTGAGGAAAAACTGCGCGAACTTGTCGGTCGTCTCCCCTGACGTATTGCCGCAGCCGACGACCTTGTCCGCGATCTCCACCGTGGGGATATTGATCACGCATTCACGCGTGGCTTTCAGCAGACCGAAGGAATAATTGCGATTGCTGATGATGCAGCCGACCAGCGGCGGCTCGAACTCCATCATCATGTGCCACGACATGGTCATGACATTGGGGACGCCGTTGCGCGTGGTCGTCACCAGCACGACCGGGCCGGGTTCGAGCAGGCCGTAGACTTTGGACAAGGGAAGCGATCGTTTGGCCATTCAGTGTCTCCTGAAGGATTGTCCACACCGAACAAATGACACGCTTCCACGATAGCCCACGGTCGAGGCCGGCTCAAGGAGTTACGCCAAGGCCAGACCCGTTGCAGGGAGGCTGAATCCAAGCCGCAGTTCCCCTGCGCCGATGCTGGTCGACTTTGCCGGTGTCCCGATTTCCCTTCCCATTTCCGTCGCCGCCTTGGTCAGCGCGATGTCCATCGCCTTGATGGTCGCCGCATGGTAGCGCCGGCCGGCCGGCGATTCGGCAAAGGCGATGTACTTCTTCAGGTCCTGGTCCGACACCGACTGGTAGATCGCGGCGTACTGCATGACGCTTTGCTCTTCATACATCTGCGTCAGTCCATCCCTGTGCTCGTCCAGCATCCTTTTGATTTCCTTCACCTCGGAAGCCGTCATGTGCGGGCTGACCAGCGACGCGCCATGGGTGATGCCGACCGTGGTGTTGATCGCCATCGATGCCGATGCCTCGCCGATGCGGATTGCTTTTGCAAAGCGCCTGATCAGCTGGATGCGTTGCGACGGCAGGGATTGCATCACCTGCTCGGCCGTCTCGTGCCTCTCCTCATACTCGCTGAGCTCGCCGCTCTTTTCTTCCAAAGCGGTAAAGCGCTGGCCGAGATCCGTGGACAGCCATGCCAGGACGGTATCGATATCCCGCCCGCGCAGCGACAACGACAGCTGGTTTCGCACTTCGGCGCGGAGGCTTTCCGCCGCATACGCCTTGGCCATCGCCATGCGCAGCGGCCAGAGCTCGCTTTCTTCCTCTTCGCTGGCGTCGCCCAGTTCCTGTGCCAGGTTTGCCTGCAGCAGGGGCTCGATCTGTTCAATCTGCCGCCACAGGCCTGACTTGTGCATCAACTCGTCAATGCGTGGCTGCGCAGCCTTGTCGTCAGCGCATGCGTTGCCCCACCCGATCAGCATTGCTGCCAGCACGGTGAATAGTTTTCTCATGCTTCCTCCCTGGAAGATGTGCCCGTTGTTATTTAAGCATCATTCCTGCATGCGATGCGTGGGCACCTTGTCTATGTGTACTTCTTGCAAGAGGATAGGTGCATTCACGGGGCGGCGCCATCCCGAGCGGACGAGAATGCAACACCCGCCGGTTACAACTTGTTTCCGGGCTTTCCAGCGCCGGCCGGCAAATGCTATTCAAGGGCGTGGCGCAACCCCGGCACACCGGTCTGGTCAAATCACCGGGAACCGGCTTGGGCTATGCTGGATCTGATTCACGGAAACTGTCCCCGCCTGTTGCGGGTCTGTCCACCGCTTGCTGCCCCCTGTCGCAAAAGGAAACAATGAAGATACTGAAAACCCTGCTGGCCGCCACGACCATCAGCTTTGGCCTGTTTGCCGCCGCGTTCGCACAGGCGACGCAGGAAGCGCCGGATGTGCTGGTCAAGCGCGTCACGGCGGAAGTGATGAACACTGTCCAATCTGACAAGGAAATCAAGGCCGGCAACCGCCAGCGCATCCAGTCGGTGGTGGAAACCAAGATCCTGCCGCACCTCGACCTCGAGCGCGGCACCGCGCTGACCATGGGCCGCCACTGGCGTGCTGCATCGCCACAACAGCGGCAGAAGCTGGTCGAGGAATTCCGCGCGCTGCTGATGTACACCTATTCCGGCGCGATGTCGCAAATCGGCAACCAGAAGCTGGAGTTCATGCCCCTGCGTGACGACCTGGATGACGGCGAAGTGGTCGTTCGCTTCCAGGTAAAGCGCTCGCGCAGCGGCGATCCGATCCAGGTCGCCTATCGCCTGCACAAAACGCAGGACACATGGAAGGTGTATGACGTGAATGTCCTCGGCGCCTGGATGAGCGAAACCTACAAGGCGAGCTTTTCCGAGGAAATCGCGCGCGGCGGCATTGACGGCCTGATTCGCACGCTGGAAGAAAAGAACAAGCGGCTGGCCGAGCTTTCCAACCAGAACTCCAAAAGTTCCTGATCAGTAAATCCGGCGGGCGCGCAATCGTCTGCGGTGCGCCCGCTCACCCCGCCTTCTCCTTCCCGATTCAAGAACGCGCACGGAAGCGGTCGTAGCGCTCCAGCACCATCGGCACGTACTTGATCGTCTCCGCATACGGCGGGATGCGCCGGCCATGCCGGATCACCGCATTCTCGCCGGCGTTGTAGGCAGCCACCGCCAGCCGCACATCGCCGCTGAACATGCGCAGCAGGTCGCGCAGGTAGCGCGCGCCGACATCGACGTTCTGTTCCGGTGAATACAAATCGAAACGGCCGTAGCGGGCCGCCGTCGCCGGCATCACCTGCATCAGGCCGATGGCGCCCTTGGGCGAGCGCGCACGGGCATTGAACCCCGATTCGACTTCGATGATCGCCTTGAGCAGCGCCGCCTGCAGGCCATGCGCCTTGGCGACGCGCTGCACCAGCGGCTCCAGCGCGGCGCGGCGTGCATTCAGCTGCGGCAGGCTCACCGGCCCGCTGCCCGAACGCGGCCACAGGCGCTCGCCATCGAAGGACGCGAACAGCCGCGAACTGCGGTTGAGCGGCCGGTCGGAGAAGGTCGGCACCTTGCCGGAGCCGTCATACGAGCGGTAAATCTTCGTCTCTTCTGCCTGCGCGACACCGCCCACGCACAGCGCGATGCCAAGCAAACACTGCCGCGTCGCCACGGCGCCCATCCGGAATGCGGCAGCCATTGAATCACCCTCCCTTTCCGCGACGATACGCCAGCCGGAATATGTCGGGCAAGCATTTGATGCTGGTGTGCAACGAGTGTCGGGGCAGCGTCGGACGGGAGACGCGCGAGCTTCTTCGCGACGGTGCAATTCAGACAATGCAAATGAACGCGGATTTGACGCCGGGAGCGGCGTCCTCGATCCACATCACGCGCGACAAGAGAAGGTTGTTGATGAAGCGCTCAGGGGCTTCTTGGTGAAAACATGATGATGGCCATCCCAAGCAATGCCACGAGTGTTCCGACAATATCCCAGGTCGTCGGTCGCACGCCATCCACCGCCCACAGCCACAGAATCGCGACAAAGATGTACACGCCACCGTACGCGGCATACACGCGACCTGCTGCAGTGGGATGCAGGGACAGCAGCCAGGCAAACAGCGCCAGGCTCAGCGCGGCAGGAACCAGCAGCCACGCACTTCTTCCCTCCCTCAGCCACAGGTACGGCAGGTAGCAGCCGACGATTTCTGCGATGGCGGTGAGGAGGAAGAGAAGGACGGTTTTTATTTCGGGCACAGGAACACCGCTTCAGATTGGATTGAACATAACAGCTGCATACACGCGCAGGACAGTGCCAATCGTGCCGGCCAACCGGCTGGTCACAAACCGTTGAGCCAGAGCCAGACGGCAAGTCCTCCCACTCCGCAGAACCATGCCAGGAACATGGCGACCTGCCACCGCGACAGTGTCGCTGCAGAACCCGCCCTGAAGGCGCTCTGCGCATGCACGCGTCCGGCAGGCCACAAGACGAAAAGGCCGGATAACAGCATGGATCCGAACAGTAGCACGCATGCCGCAAGCGCAGCCCATGTCCCATCGGCCCTGCCATAAGCAGCGAAACTCGCTGCGAATGAAATCGCTACACACCCAAGCAGCAAGACAATTTTCATGGTTGGTCCATGCCTATCCGTTAAACCTATATAGAACCAGTCGCCTGCCGGGGCTGACGATCAGCTTGCCAATGCACCCATGGGCGGAATAACTGCCCGCGCTGCGAGATTGCATTGGCAACGCGCCCCGGAATAAAGTTCCTGTCCTTACGCGCGGTGCGTGCCAGTGCTTCCGGATTTTTGCTGTAAGCGTTTAAACAGCTGACCGACGGAAAAGAAGAGCACACACAGCACAAACCAGCTGCCAAACACGAGCGTGCAAAGATACGCTTCGTCTACGCGCCCCGCACGGGCAACGCTCGGATCTTCTGGCAGGTAATGCACCGTCAACGCATCGCCCTTCTTCCAGCGAGGGATACCAAAGAAGCGGCTATCCGTCTTGAATTCTTCGCCGTTGACGTGGTACGACATGACCGCCTTAACGTTTGTTGAGTACTGAGCCCCCTTGTTCGTCGTCACCCGCTCACTACGTATATCCGTGACGGTACCTGCCACCGTCATCGTATTGTCCAGATACGCGCTTTCCTTCATGTAGAAAACCGCGGTCAAGACAGCCAGCACCAGGATAGCGACCGCCCCGGCAAACTCTTTCTTGTTCATGGCAATCCTCAATAACGCACAGTCCGCCAGCAGGTAATCACGTGATCAACTGCGCCGCCCTCCATGCGCACGGTCGGCTCCAGCTTGGCGGACTGCCCTTCTCTTATTGCGTCACAGGCGCAGGGCTATGCAGACCTCTCGCAGACCCTACCCGAAGAGGCCCGTGTCGAGAATGCCCCAGCGCAGAAAAAGCCAGGCCCCCGTGACGACTCCTGCTCCACCGAACAGTTGCGCTGGAATGCCTTCCAGGACGTAATACGAGTCACTACCTTGCCAGTCGCCGATGTCTACAACCTTTGTTCTGATGATGTTCATACCATCGACGATGAGATACGCGCCAGCAAACGCGGTGGCTGCTTCCTTACTGACCGCGACTGCCAGCACAAGACTGACGGCAATCGCAATCCAAATGTATGGGCTTCTGTGCAGCATAACCTGGGTCGGCATCCTTTCATGGAATGAACGTTCGAGCTTAAAGGCTCCCGGCAGGTTACCCGGCGGGAGCGAGTTGTTCAGCACAGTAGGGCAATGGGATGGACTCCTCCCTCCACGGCATCTAAAGTGCCAAGGTGAAGTATCGGCAAATATTTCAGCTCACAAGAGAGGAGTCCATCCCATTGCCCTACGTCCTGGTCATGAGGCGCGACAGTTTGTGCAGCTTGATGTTCTCGCGGATTTGAGACTCAACGGTTTCGGTCAACGCATCATCCGACAGGTCCAGAAGCCGGCGTGCTTCACGTTTATCGAGGCGGTCGATCGGGTCTAAGAGAAAGCGCTCAAGGCAGCGCCTGCCTTCGTCAAGGTCGCCCATCTGAAAGAAGCAGAAGGCCTTCGGGAATGCAGCGTAAATCGTAATTACTTCGTTCAAAGCATGGACCAAGCGTTCCGGAGAGGCCAGATCATTGAGGCGCGGCAGCACCGCGTCTCGGCAAAGGGCCGCGAGTTCGGCCGAAATCCGTGGAACGTCCGATGGGTTCGCGCATGTCAGCTCTCCAGTCTCTTCCGGGTACCTCCCTGTTGCGTTCTTCCAGCCTCCACGAGGATTCAGTCCTGGTAGCGACAGGGGCAAGGCATTGCTCCACACGTACGCATCCGACTTCTGCCCTTGGAAACTCACCACTTGCAGGATTCCAGAACGGATGCGCCCGAACAAATGCGGTTTCAGAGGCAGGAAGTCTTCCGCAAACAAGGCTTCGGTGGACGCTAGGGCAAGCAATGCGAGCTTCATGGCAGCGAACGCCTAAAGTTAAGTCGTGCTCAAGCGCGAAGCGATTGCGTTGTGCTTTGAATGATTTGTTCGGTCACCCATGCAAACGCAGGCCTACTTGCTAGTGAAGTCCAGGACACCGATGCCGGTAACCTTGCCGTCCTTAACTGTGATCGAGACGTTTCGACCGTCGGAGAAGTATTCGTATCGTTGGAAGGCAGGCATGCCGGGGAACGGCTCGATGCGCTCGGGCTTGCCCGCAACCTTGAGCAGCTTCTCGATCGAGTCACCGATCGATACCGTCCCGCCCTTGAACTTAACGTTTTGAGCGAATGCGAATGCCGATAAGACGGCAAGAAGAAATGCAATGGCGAGTCGACGCATGAAAGTGAACTCTCCTGGGAGGCCTAATTGAATTTACACAGCATTGATTTGTCTCCGCAACCTGGCATCCGCTGCATAACCGGACACCACAGACTCCCGTGCAACCAGCGCTACAGCTTCTATCTGGGAAATTCACTGTAGGCATAGATGGCATTAACAGAACTGCAAAAAGCAGCATCCTGATTCTACTGTTGCGTGGCTTTCAACCGCAATTTCCTTCTGGAAATGACGACCTGAGTGTTGCTGGAACGCAAACGCATTGAACCTGTGCGGGACGATGGCAGATCCTCTTCCATGCTTCTAGAATGCCTCCATGTGCGCAAACTACATCCCCTCCACACGCGATCAGCTGCAACAGTACTTTGGCGTTGCGGCACCGGACGCCGATTACAAGGCGGAATCCTTTCCCGGCTACATGGCGCCGATGATCCGGCCGCCGCGTGCAGACGCCGTGGCGGGTGACCGTGCCTGTGCTTTGGCGATGTTCGGCATGGTGCCGGCGTGGGCAGACACCAAGCTGGCGCGCCAGACCTACAACGCCCGCACCGAGACGGTGGCGACCAAGCCGAGCTTTCGCAATGCATGGAAGCACCGGCATTTCTGCGTGATTCCGCTGGCGTCGTTCTTCGAGCCGTCGTACGAGTCGGGCAAGGTGGAGCGCTGGGAGATTGCGGACGCCGAGGGTGCGCCGCTAGGTGTGGCGGGCATCTGGGAGTACAAGAAGGATGGCGGCAACGGCTTGCCGCTGCTGTCGTTCTCGATGCTGACGATCAATGCAGACGGGCATCCGCTGATGCAGCGCTTTCACAAGCCGGACGATGAAAAGCGGATGCTGGTGATCCTCGACCCGAGCCAGTATGACGACTGGCTGCACTGCCCGGTCGAAGAGGCGGAGCACTTCTTTGTGCGCTATCCGGCAGAACGGCTGGTAGCGCGCGCTGCGCCGCGACCGGTAAAGAAGAAGGTGCAGGAAGGCTTGCCCGGTCTCTAGCGTTTTTGCTGCCCGATTTTTCGGACTGTTTAGCCCCCTCCGAGGCGTTGAAGCCGGTTAGCGATTTGCGGCGCCAGTACAGACGGTGCCGGGATGCACCTCAACGGCATGCGGCGTGTGAGCTGCGGCAACGACATTTACCGCGGCGCAAACATCGCCGCAGGAGACCCCGTACGATAAGCTCAACGCGCAACGCAAGTTTGCAGCAGATCAGGCTGCCGGAAAAAAGTGCTATGCCGACGGCCAACCAAACCTGCGGGAATCTGTCCATAGGTGGTTATGAAAGATCATCGTTCGTCTTCCCGATCGCTGCTGGTGGTGGCTGTTGTTACGGCGATTGCCGGCATTGCCGCCGCCGTGCTCTGGCTGCGCGGATCTTCCGGTGATGAGCCGGTTCCGCCGCCTGCCGCCCCGACACAACTCTCCGGTGCGATCAGTGCGAATCCCTTTGCGCAGGGGAAAGCCGATGCACCGCCGCCTGCCGAGCCTGCGCCGCCGGCGCCATCCGCTCCGTCCGCCTTGGCCGAGACCGGTAGCGGTGTTTTCCGCACAGACAGCAACGGCACACTCCTGCTCGATGAAACCACGCGGTTGCGGCTGGATATGCTGCTGTCGAACCTGTCGAAGAATCCGACGCTGCAAGAACTGCAGGCGGTGGAGGCCGAAGCCGTTGCCGGGCTGCCTGCCACAGTGGCGCAACAGGCGCTGCCCATCCTGCACACGTATATCGCCTACAAGAGCGCGCTGGACGAACTTGCTGCCGCCCAGGCCAACGGGCCTGCCGTGACACCGGAAGAAATGCTGGACAGGCTGGTCACGCTGCGCCGTCGCCACCTCGGGCAGGAGATTGCGCAAGCGCTGTTCGGCAAGCAGGAACTGCAGGAACGCTACGGCCTGCAACTGGCCGCGCTGGAGGAAGACACCTCGCTGACGGTGCGGGAGAAGCAGGCACGCATCGGGGCGATGCTGCAGGCGCTGCCCGCCGATGCGACGGAGCTGCGCGCCATGCTCGAATCCCGGCGCGCTGCGCTGTCGATGGAACAGGGCACCGGAGCAACGATGAACGCGCAAGAAGCGGCGGAACGCCAGCAGGCTGGCGAGAACGCGGGACAGTAGAAAGACGTTACGGCAAGCGGAAACAAGCGGCGACAAATTGGGACAGGTTCCCGGGCAGGCGCTGCGTCGCTATGCCGCCTCCTGCCTGAACAGCCAGCGCCACAGCCATCCGCCCTGCGTATCGCGCCCGGTCAATGCGTACTCGAGCGCGTGCATGTTCTGCATCGTCAGTTCGAGCGCAGGGCGCACCCGATGCTGGCCGGCCAGCAGCAGCGCATCGCCCGCTTCCAGCACAAAGTCGTCTTCCGGCAGCACGATATCCTTGCCGGCACGCTCGATCATCAGCACCACCGCCGGGAAGCGTTCATCGCGATTGGCGTTGTCGCGCATCAGGTCGCCGACGCACAGACGCATCCCCTTCTTCATCGCATGGCAGGCAGCCGGTGCTGCGCCTTTCTCGATACGAACATCCCACACCACCGGCACTAGTCCGTCGCAGATTGCTTCCACACGGGTGGAGACGGCCTTGCTCCAGGTTTCGTCGGTATTGCGGATGCCCGCCAGGAAGCGTGCCAGCAGCGGCGTGGCGAGGATGGCGATGCACTCCTGCGCAACAATGCGCGTCGGCACCATCCTGAAGTCGGCATCGAAGGTCTCGAACAGCACGCCGTTGGCCGACTGGTTCTGGCGTGTCACGACAAAGACGTTCGGATTGAGTTCCTTCGCCGTCATCGCCATCGACAGGTTGTTGATGTCGTCGTCACTGGCGGCCACGATGCCGCGCGCCTCCATGATGCCGGCTTCGATCAGCGTGCTGGCCTCGGTGCCAAGGCCGCGCACGCTGCGGCTGGTCGGCGGTCCCTCTTCTTCCGGATCGACGACGGTCGAGGTGATGCCCATCGGCGACAGGTGCCGGATCACCGCCTTGCCGAAGCTGCCGTAGCCGCACACGATCCAGTGGCCATGTGGCGGGCGGTGCACTTCCGGCAGCGGCGTGCCGGGCAAGCCGGTCAGGATCTCGACCAGGCGGAAGTCCTCCGGCTCGGACACGGCCAGCGCGAGGTACTCGGCAAAGCGCTCGTAGCCGTTGATGATGTGGTCGGTGCCGAAGGAGGCCATGTTGCCGGCCACCAGCGGCGTGCGCGCACGGGCCAGCACCGGTACCTGCGGATTGAGCAACCGCACCGTGATGGCAATCGCGAGGTTGCATTCCTCGTCGTTGGTCAGCGCCAGCACGCCGCGGCACTTGGGATGGCGCAATCCCGCCACCAGCAGGTTGGCCGGCAGTGCAGCATCCGCGGTCAGGGTCGGGATATCGGTCTTGAAGTCTTCCAGGTCCAGCTCCTGCACCCGGTACTCGTCCTTTTCCACGATCACGAAGTCGTGACCGAGGCTGTCGAGCGTGCGGCAGATCAGGCTGCCGGTTTCGCCGCAGCCGCAGACCACATAGAACGGCGCGCGCAGGTGCTTGACGCGGCGCGCAAAGCGCGATGCCATCAGCGTCTGCTGGAAAGCCTTGTCCTGCACCAGCGCAAGGATGGTCAGGATCATGTAGGTCCACGTGATGACGGTCAGGTAAATGCAGACCGTCGCCCACATGCGCTGCGCATCGGAAAACGCGGTCGGGATTTCGCCGAATCCGATGGTCGTGGCGGTGTAGCTGATGAAATAAAACGCGTGGAAGATGCTCATCGGCGGCGCCGGCGTGCCGTCGGCATTCACACCGGGCACCAGCGACATGCCCAGCACGGCGACCGCATAGGCCAGGATCAGGACGATGAGCGGCGCGCGCATGCGCCGCAGGAACAGGAAGAAGACGCTATTCGTCATTGTGTGCGTTCAGGTGCACCGGATGCGTCGGGCGCGTTCAGCGGCGCAGCATCACGGTTTCGACGATGAGGATCACGACAGAGATGATGTTCGCAAACAGCGCACCGCCGGACAGCGACACCACGCTGGCGGTGATCTCCGGCGTCATGCCGGTGCCGGTCACATGCACCGCAATCGCCCAGGTCACGGCGGCTGCAATCAGCTGCAGGTCCGCAACCAGGCTGGTGGACAGGTGCACCGCGCCGATCTGCGTGCGGTCGCCGAACTTGAGCACGGTGGCGATCAGGCTGACGACAATGGCTGCGAACAATTCATAGACGTTGTGCAGCTCCGGCTGGTCGATGTCACCGATGAAAAAGCCGAAGTTCAGGGTGGCGGCCAGCACGATGAAGAAACCGAAGACGACTTTTTCCAGATTCATGGGATGCTCTTGTTGTTGAAGAAGGCGGGGTGTTGGAGTATGACCGGGTCACGCATGACCGGGTCGCGCACGCCTTGGTCACATATGACGGAGTTGCGCGAATTATAGTCTGGCACTTCCGGCAATGGGAGGCTTTGAGGCAAGAATACAGTGCTTGGCATGGGCATGCCGGTGCTCCTTGCAAAGGTCTTGAGCTGCGTGCTCCTGCAGGCGTGACGGGGCTCCAGCCGGATCGCAGCACTGCTGAGGCGACTATGCCGCTGCAGCCAGTGTCGCCCGCAGTCCGGCAAGGTCGTCCTCCGTGAGCGTTTCCTTCTCCAGCAGGCTGGCGGCGTACTGCTCCAGCAGCGCGCGCCGGCTGGTGAGAATGTCTTCCGTCTGCGCATAGACGCGCTCGACGATGTCGCGCACCGCGCAGTCGATCTCGCGCGCGGTGGTTTCCGAATAGCTGCGCGGGCGGCGCTCGGCCAGCTGCTGCACGCCGAGGTAGGTCGGCCGGTCGTCGTCATACACGAGGTTGCCCAGCTTATGGTCCATGCCGTAGCGCGTGACCATGCTGCGCGCAATGTCGGTGACCTTGGCGAGGTCGTCCGCCGCGCCGGTGGACAGGTGGCCGAAGATGATGTGCTCTGCCGCACGACCGCCAAGCAGCACCGCCATCTTGTGCTCGAGCTCCTTGCGCGTCATCAGGAAGCGGTCCTCGGTCGGACGCTGCATCGTGTAGCCGAGCGCGCCGATGCCGCGCGGGATGATGGAGATCTTGTGCACCGGATCGCAGCCGGGCAGCGACATCGCGACCAGCGCATGACCCATTTCGTGATGCGCGACGATGCGGCGCTCTTCCGGATTGAGCACGCGGTTTTTCTTTTCCAGCCCGGCGACGATGCGCTCGACCGCATTGGTGAAGTCATCCATCGTCACCGCGTCGCGCCCGCGGCGTGTGGCCAGCAGTGCCGCCTCATTGATCAGGTTGGCAATGTCGGCGCCGGAAAAGCCGGGCGTGAGCGCGACCACTTTTTCCTTGTCGACATCAGGCCCGAGCTTGATCTTGCGGATGTGGACATTGAGGATCGCGAGCCGGCCGTTCTTGTCGGGCCGGTCGACCAGGATCTGGCGGTCGAAGCGTCCGGCGCGCAGCAACGCGGGATCGAGGATTTCCGGCCGGTTGGTCGCTGCCAGCAGCACCAGCCCGGCGCTGGAATCGAAGCCGTCCATCTCCACCAGCAGCTGGTTCAACGTCTGCTCCTTTTCATCATGGCCCCCGAGGTAGCTGCCGCGCGCGCGGCCGAGCGCATCAAGCTCGTCGATGAAGATGATGGCCGGCGCCTTCAGTCGCCCCTGCTCGAACAGGTCGCGCACGCGTGCGGCGCCGACGCCGACGAACATCTCGACGAACTCGGAACCATTGATCGAGAAGAATGGCACTCCCGCTTCGCCGGCAACCGCACGCGCCAGCAGCGTCTTGCCGGTGCCGGGCGGGCCAACCAGCAGCACACCCTTCGGTATGCGTGCGCCAAGGCGGCCGTAGCGCTTGGGGTCTTTCAGGAAGTCGACGATTTCCTTCAGTTCTTCCTTGGACTCGTCCACGCCGGCCACATCGTCGAAGGTGACCTTTACGTCGGTTTCGACATAAACCTTGGCCTTGCTCTTGCCGATGGAAAGGAAGCCGCCGCCCATGCCGCCCTTCTCCGCCATCTTGCGGAAGAAAAACATCCACAGCGCGAAGAAGATCGCGGCGGGCACGATCCAGCCGAGCAGTTGCGAGAAGAAAGTGTTTTCGAGCACGCCGGTAAAGCGCACGTTGTACTGTGCGAGATCGCGCGCCAGATCGGGCTCGACGCGGGTGGTGACGAACTGCTTCTTGCCGTCGGCCTGCGCGTTGCGCAGGGTGCCGCGGATCTGGCTGGAATCGATCGCGATTTCCTCGACATTGCCGGCTTTCAGCTCCTGCAGGAAGGTGCTGTACGGCAGCGGCGCGACCTGATACAGCACCCACGCGTCGCGCAGCAGCATGATGCCGAACAGGGCAAAGGCCAGATACCAGAGGTTGAACTTTGTCTGTCGCTCCATCGCATTGCCCCCATGCTTGCGCATCGAAAATGAAATCTTGCCTGTGCTTATTCTATTGCCTCGTCGGCGCCTGTTGGGGCTGGCTGGCGTGCCGGTTGATCGCGCCCATGGAAAACCGGCACAATTCTTCGAAAGCCGCGTCGCTCGCAGGTTCATCACGCATGATGGAAGGCAAAAAACTCCCGGCGGGGAATCGGCGGACGTCATCGCAGTCAAATCACGGCAATGAATTGCCCACACTTCTTTTGTTCCTGAAACGGGTTCAGTGATGCAGCGCTTTCTGATTATTGCCGGGCTCGTGCTGGTCGTGGCCGGCCTTGCGTGGCCGTGGCTGTCGAAGCTGCCATTCGGCCGCCTGCCCGGCGACATTCATGTTGTGCGTGAGGGATTCAGCTTTCACTTCCCGATCGTGACGTCCATCGTCGTTTCGATCGTGGTCACGATCCTGCTGTGGATCTTCCGCCGCTGAGGTGCGGGTGAGGTGCGGATGAAAGTCGGGTGGGATGCGCTTGCAGGGTATTTGAAAACCGCAGCAGATCGTCATCCAGCCTCAACAGCCGTAACGCTTGACGCCGTCGATGTAGCGGTACTCGCCGCGGCGGTCGACAAAGCAGATCGCCGGGTCGCTCTGTGCTGCCGACGGCGCGGCGGTGGCTTTCTTCACTGTCGGCCGGCGGAATTCCCATGGCGGCACCGGGTTCGCATCCGCCCACAGTCCCTTGCGGTCGCGCCTTGCCATCAATTGCAGCGCCGGCAGCGTGAAGTCGCGGTTGGTACGGTCGAAGACCCATGCCATGCCGCGCTCGATCTGTACGCGGTTGACCTCGACGCCATTGCAGGACACAACCGCGAACGGCGTGCCGTAAGTGTCCGTCTCCTGGGTGCGGAAGGTTGCGTTCTTGCCAAGGCACAGGTCGGCGAGCGACTGGCGCGCATCGCGGGCGTAGGGCTGGCGCTTCTCCGGCGCATCGATGCCGGCAAGCTTGACCTTCAGCGGCTTTTCATCGACCAGCAAGGTCAGGGTTTCGCCATCATTGATGCCAACAACCGGGTGGGAAAAAGCGGAAATCGGGAGGGATAAAGCGAGCGCTGCGACAGAGGATTTCATGCAGCAATTGTAGCGTCGGGCGCGTGGGGATGGCGACACTGTCGGCGGCGTGAACGGAATCCAACATCGTGCAAAACACGTATTGCCATCCGCCGCATTTCTGTCTCCAAATCTGTCTCCAAATCCACTGGAAAACACGGGCGTGAATCTTCCCTCGTTGGCCCGAATCACGTTGTTTCGCTTGCCCGCGTCACCCCTTTTCGCAACTGTCTTCTTCCTGCGCCGTTGAAGGAAGCAATCGGCGGCGTATCTATCCGCTCTACGCAACAACCGTAATTCTGCTGCACGATACCGAGGCCGTCCGTCGGAAATGACAGACGGCGGCGATGGCGCTCTCGCCGTAACGGACAATGTTAGGACTTACTTGGAAACCTTTGTCAGCCCCTGCGGGCAGAACTGGTGTTACATTCACTGCCGCTCAAGATCCGGATACCTTGCCGTTTGCACTGTTCGGGTTTTGCCAGCAGCCCTGCGGCGGCTGGCCCCGACCACCAACGCTGTTTGCTGCCTTGCCCTATCGAGAACATGGATTCCACCCTGCACGCGCTCTGCAAGAAGTACGAGGATGCCCTGAGCCGGAACGACTTGCCGGGCATCCTTGCACTCTTTACGCCTGACGCCACCGTTACCGCGCCGATCACCGGCACGATGGATGTGGCCAGATTCCACACCTATCTTTTCTCCTACACGAAGAAGGCCTCCGCCAACCTGCCCAACGTGATCCGCCGCCGCAAGAATCCGGCTGCGCTCACGATCCAGTTCAGTTATACCTTCCTCACCACCTGCGGCAAGGTGGCGGTGATCGATGGTGTCGCGACTTTTGAATTCGACAAGGCGCTGCAGACCTTCCGCAAGCTCACCATCATCTACAACGACACCGATATGCGGCTCATGATGGCGGAAGAGGATGCGATCCCGTGCATCTGGGCTGCCGACGCGCAACAGGGGTAAGTCAATCTCAAGCCATTGCCAGCAACACGCGTAACAGTTCCTGCGGCGCGCTGATCATCGCGTCGTGGCCGGTGGCGATCTCATGCACGTCCCAGCCCGGCTGTTCGCGCACCCGACCGCGCATGACGGTGATCGTCCCCAGCGCAGGCGCGTTGCAATCGATGAACGTGCGCGGCAGCGCCGCCAAGCGCGCCGGGTCGAAATCCAGCGGATCGTCATAGACGCCGCCCGGCTGCGGCGTCTGGCGGCGCATGACCCAGGCGGCGTCTTCGCCGGCCAGGCCGAACATCGACGGATCGGCCGGCGGTATGCATCCCGTGTCGGCGATCGCGTGGCGGCGTTGCGTGCGCGTCTGTTCCGCGTGCGTGCTGGACCAGGATTCGCCGGGCAGCGGCACGACGGCGTCGAGATAGACGAGGCGCGCAATGCGATCCGGCATGCGGTCGGCGACGGCGGTGATCACCATGCCGCCGTAACTATGGCCGACCACGATTGCCCGCTGCAATTCCTCCGCTTCGATCACGGCAGCCACATCGTCGGCATGGGTGCGCAGGGTGATGTCGCGCGACAACTGGTGGGCGCGCTCGCCGGTGCCGGTCAGCGTGACGGGAAAGGCGCGGTGCCCCGCCGACCACAGGCCGGGCAAGATCTTCTTCCAGCACCATGCGCCATGCCAGGCGCCATGCACAAGAACGAAATCAGCCATGTTCTTCCTTTGCGGGTTGATGGCGGCAGTTAATGGCGGTAAATGCCGGTTCGCTACTCGGATTCGGTTGCGTGCTACTTCAGGTAATGCAACGGGAAGTACAGCAACGCAACCAGCCCGAGTGCGCCCAGGCAAGTCACCACCGCCACGATGAAGCGGGAAAGCCGGTCGGCATTGGTTTCCTTCGGCTGTCGGTTCGGTTGCTCAGACAACGCATTCTCCAGAATCAGCGGGCGAAACCCGTGTTTCAACCCGAATGGAGAGGATACGCCCATATTTTGCCCGTGCGGCAGCGCATGCCTGTTGCGCTGGCGCTGAAAGCCGTCAACTTCCGCTCAGGCATCGCCGCGGCCAACCGCCTCGTGCTCCCTGCCCGTCCTGTACTGCATCTGCGCCCACACCGCCCACCCGCCGAGGCCGGCGACGATGGCGAGGATCAACAGGAAGCCGCCAAGGAAAGGAATCGCGAACAAGACGCTGAGCAACAGCAACGCCAGCACGAGATAGAGCATCTGCTTGCCGAACGAAAGCGGCTCGGCCGCCTTCACTGCCGCTGCGAGCCGGTGGCCGACGAAAAATGCGGTGGCGAGGTAACCCAGCAGCAGGCTCAGCGGGTACAGCAGCATCAGCGCCAGCCCGATCGGCAGGCCAATCACGGTGGCCATGAACAGGATCGCCACCGGTGGCACCGCAAACAGTAGCCCCAGTCCCAGCAGCAGGCTGCGCAGCGGGTACTGTGCGATTGCGTGCTGCGTGCCGCCGACGGCACGCGGAAAGAGCAGGTACAGCAGCATGCCGGCAACCAGCATGCTCACAAGGATGAACGGATGGAACCACGACCAGACGCCGGACTTCTCGACTTCTACCTGCCAGCCCTCCGGTGTTTCCATCCGCGTGACGGTGCCGCTGACCTGTGCGCGCTGCGCCGCGGGCAATTCGTTCGGGCTTGCATAGGTGAGGTTGCCGTCGATACGTGCTTCCGGCGTCAGCAGGATCTCCTTGCCATACAGGCGGGCATCGCCGCCGATGTGGCCGGAGAGCGTGATCTTGCCGCCATAAATCCTCGCCCCTTTGCCGATGTCGCCGGCCACGTCCACTTCGCCGCCGCCAAGCAGTGCCGAGCCGGCAACCTGCGCCGTGCGGTCGATGTGCACCGAGCCTCCGGTTGCCACCAGTTCACCGCCGACGCTCTGCTGCACGGTGACCTTTCCTCCGGCCACGCGCAGGTCCTGCATGACCGGCGCGCGGATATCGACGGAGCCGCCGGCGACGGTGGCATCGGCGCCAATGTCGCGTTCGACGCTGACACGCCCGCCGGCCGCCATCAGGTCGGCCGCAACCGGCACCACGATCCTGAGGTCGCTGCCGGCGAGATAAGTGTTGCCGCCAGCTGTCGTTTCCCCGGCCTGCTCCGCGGATGCCATGCTTGCGAAAAGGAACAGGCAGGCAACGAGGACGCCGACCATGCCGAATCTCAGGTAGCTCGGATTACGTCTCAGCTCATACATGCTGCACTCTCCTTCCGCACAGGCACAACGCCTCAGGCGCTCATGTTGGCGGTCGCTGCCGGCGTGTGCTCGACCACGATGCAGCCGGTCGACAGGAGGAGGCTCGCGATCGATGGGGCAGTCTGCAGCGCCATGGAACAGGAGTTCCTTGGCTGTCACTCTTCATCCGTTGCCCATTGCCCATTGCCCGTCACCGCCGGCTTGTCCTTCCGGAAATCAACGCGCCCATTCCACACGCAATATCTGGTCACCCTTGTTGTAATGGAAGCGCAAGTCGCCCTTGTAGGCGCGTTCCAGCGCCTCGCCGATGCCGCGCGCGAGGTGCGCATCGGTGGTCTCGATCAGCAGTGTATTGTTTTCGACCCTGATCGCCATGATCCGCTTCAACGGATGCTCCGCCTTCTCGCGGGCTTCGACGCGGCGGATCAGGTTGACCAGGTCGTCGTGGTGCTCGACGAGGAAGCGGCCTGCAACGGTCACGTAACCGGCAGGCCGCTTGTCCCGTACCCTGCGGCAGGCGGGACAGCTGGTGATGGCCGCATCCGATGCGCGTACTTCCCAATGCCATGCCCCCTCCCGGTATGCGGCGCCGCAGCCGTCGCACACGGCGGTGCCGGCCGGCTTGTGTGCGTCCAGATAGGGATCGTGCATTGCATCATCGTAGATCTGGCGGTGGCGTCCCGGATGGAACGCCGATCCTTGCGTATGCCCTGTTTTCATGATTTTTCCTTTGTGGATAGGAGCGCCTCATCGAATGCCGCTGGCAGCGCAAACCGCCTTGGCTGTGGCGCACGTGTACTTGTTCAGCGTAGCCCTAAGTCACTGCATACAGCGGCAACTGGCGCTGCCCGCACGGAATGCTGCCAAACGGGATCGGCATCGCCGGCGCCTGCTGCGGCTTTCCGTCCGACAGCAGCTGTGCCGCGATACGAAACCAGTCGTCGGCTGACAGCCACAGGTGTGCGGCCGGCAGCAGTTCTGTCTCTTCCAGCTGCAGGCGCTCCAGCATCGTTGCGCAATACCTGTCGATCGCCGACACCAGTGCGGCGGCATCGGCCTGCGCGCCATCGAGCAAGCGCTGCGCCTGTTCGCAGGCGGCGCGCAGCAGGCGCACGGTTTCGGCGCTGAGCGCATCGAGCCGGTCGAGGAGTGCGTGCGGCTCGACCAGCGCCCGGCGCAGCAGCGGGATCACATAGATCTCGACCTTGCGCGCATGGCAGTATTTGTCGATCTGCACAATGTCGTTGAATACCGCGTCAAGCCAGGCCAGGTCGATTCCCTGCGCTGCGGCCGGCCCATGATGAGCCGCCTTGTAGGGACGGTGTTCGAGCTTCTGCAGAAGGCGTCGCGCATTCAGCAGCTCGCTCGAGAACACGACGAAGGAATAAGTGGTCGTCAGCATGACTCGTAATCCCATTTCCGTGAGACGGTGCATATGGCCGGGCCGATTTGCCGCTTCCTGCCGGTGCGTCCTTCCCGGACTGCATGGCATTTCTCGATCCAGCTTCTGGTCTGATTTCTGGTCTGATGCGGGTACTGAAACACCAACTCGCGATTTCAGAGTACCTGAACGGGTTTGGCGAATCACCAGCTGTACTTGACTCGGGTCAATGAAATAAAAAGCGATGCCTGACTTTCCTTGCGGCGTACCTTCAGTCGAGAAAAGTTTTGATGAGAATCAATGACGAAACTCTCGGATACTCGTGCGGGCCTACTGGCACAGGACGCAAACGAGTTTGCATTCGGAATGCGGAGTATCGAGGACATATCGCGGCATCCCCCGATAAGGCTCCTCGCCACGGAAGATTTCAGCCAAATGCCTTGGATCAAAGATTCTCTGCTTGCGGCCAGATACGCACTGTCGCCCCTGCAGGCAGGCGGATAATGGCAATGCGGCTTCAGGGAGCCACACGGTATTTCATGGAGGTCACGATGCCCGGCACAACCACATTTGGAATCAGGCAGGTCTTTGTTGCGCTCTGTATCACAGGCGCGTCCGTGTACACGGCGGCCGCAGAACGCGACGCGGAGGCGTTGAAAGCGATCGAGGAACGCTACCAGGCCGAGCGCGCCGCCTGCGAAAGCGGGCGCACCAGCCAGGACCGCGACGCCTGCCTGCACGAGGCGATCAATGCGCGGGCTGCCGCACTGCGCGGACAGCTCGATGATACGCCTGGCATGTATGAAGAGAACGCAGTGGCCCGGTGTGAAGCCTTGCCGGTGGAAGAGCGCGAACTGTGCCGGCGGCGCGCACTCGGAGAAGGGGAAAACAGCGGCAGTGTCGAGAGCGGAGGCATCCTGCGCGAGTACCGCGAGATTACCCTGCCCTCAGTGACGCCCCAAAAACAAACAGCGCCGGCAAACGGCGCTGACAGGAAAAACGGGAAGTGACCAGACAGTCGGTCGTGATCGATTGTCATCGGCCGGCATTGGCGACCGACCCGTTCTGCGTCAAGCCATCCTCAGGCGATGGCCAACTGTGCGTACATCCCTTCGGGCACGACGGACGGGATGCGTGCGCGGGCAGCACCAACGCGCTGGAAATACTCGATCACGGTGCGGTAAAAGAGGTCGGGATTGCTGGCGCACTGGTTGCGCAAGCGACCGTCGGCGAAAGCATCGCGCCACAACATCTGCGCTTGCTCGTTTGATATGCCTGCTTTACGTGCCAGCCATGGCAGCAGCTTGGGCATCGTATCCATCATGTTCACTCCATTTGCGGCCCCGCCCGCCTTGTGCTTTTGGCACGCGGCAGACGGACAACCAGGTTTATGCTGTACCGCAACAAGTGTAAAGAACTATTTGCCGTAGTCCAATTTCGATTGGCGATGTGACTTATTCCGAGAGTGAATAACTGTCGCAATGGCACGACGCACAGCCGCGCTACTTGTCTTTATCCCAAGCCCGGCTTCGCCACCATCAGGAAGTACACGACTGCCATCGCGATGAAGGCCGGATAGCCGAGCAGCTCCCAGCGTTTTGCATAGTGCCAGTAGCGTTCCGGCACCGGCTGCCCGGAGGCTGCCGCGCCCGCCGCCATGCGTGCCATCCGCAGCTGCAGCCAGACCACGGGCAGCCAGCACACGCCTGCCAGCGCATACAGGCCGAACGACACCAGCAGCCACGGCGCCGTCCACGAGAAGCCCGCAGTGTGCGCCAGCCACAACCCCGACAACGGCTGGAAGATCACCGCCGGCGTCGTGAACCACCAGTCGGCGCGGCACACCAGGCGCGAGACGACCGACATCGTCTCCACCGAATTGCTGCGGTTTGCGAAGAACAGGTAGAACGCGGTGCCGAAGCCGGTGCCGACCATCAGCACGGAGGACAGGATATGCAGTGTTTTGACAATGAGATAGGTATTCATGCGGTTTTCATTTGCGCTTTCGCCAGGGGCACGAGTAGCCGGGCTTCTGGCTGGCTGCTTCCTGTCACGGGTACAGCGGGACAGTGGCGACATCGGGGTCAGCGGGAGCGAAGGCCTTGCGGCACAGGATGACAAGCGTGGTCGAGGTAACAGTGACAGCGTGCAGCGACAAGAGGAGGAATCGGGTGTGCGAGGACGAGGTGAATCGCTTATTGATCGGTAGAAAGGCGAGAGAGTTCCCTTCCTCTTTCTTACCAAGGATGAGCTGGCATTTTTGTCCACGCCCTGTGATGCTCGCCGCGTGTCGCCCGCGTCGTCAAAAGCGGTCGTAGCAAAGCGGTGATGATGCTACAGAGGGAAGGATGCGACGAGTCGTCGCAGCCCACGGTGCCGCCGGGGCACCGGGGCAGTGAAGCACTGAAGTACTAGGCCGTGTTTGACAAGCTACTGCACGGCTCGGATTGATGTCTGCGGTGCTCGGCGTATCAGTCGTACGTGTGCGCTCCTCGACACCACTCCGAACCGATCGCTACACTTGTCAGCCTAGGGCATTGGACTGGACGACCTAACGCATCCTGCGCACCAGCCTCAGCAGCAACAGCAGGACGATGGCGCCGACGGTGGCGACGATGATCCTTCCCAGCAGCCCGCCGCCGGCGGAAATGTCGAGTGCATCGAAGACAAAGGCACCGATGAAGGCGCCGACGATGCCGACGACGATGTCACCCACAATGCCGAATCCGCCGCCGACCACGGCGCTGGCCAGCCATCCGGCAATCAAGCCGATCAGTATCAACCACAGTAATTCCATGTTGCCTCCTGAATGATGAGTCACGAAGGAAAATCACTTGCTTCTCACTATGAGATCGGCGAGGGCAGATTAGTTTCAAATTTTCATTGCCGGTGGATGATGGACCGCGGCTCAGTGCGGATGCGTCGTCGACATCGAACCTCTCCCCCACGGCGCGCCCGTGACGTCGAACAGCGACGCCTGGCTGCTGGCGATCAGCATCTGCTCGCACTCGGTGGCCGACACCGGCGGAGAGAACAGGAAACCCTGCACCTCGTCGCAATGCTCGCTGGCGAGGAACTGCAGCTGCTCCTGGGTTTCGATGCCTTCCGCAATGATGGTCATGCCAAGCGAATGGCCCATCGCGATGATCGCGGACGTGATCGCCTTGTCGTCGGGATCACCGGGAATGCCATGGATGAAGGCACGATCGATCTTCAGGATGTCGGCCGGCAGGTGCTTGAGGGAATGCAATGACGAATAGCCGGTGCCGAAGTCGTCGACCGCCACGCGAAAGCCGAGCGGCTTGAGTTCCCGCAGCGCGGTAATGATGTCGGGATGCGTTTGCAGCGCGGTCTCCGTCACTTCAAGATCGATGCCGTAGCCGTTCATCGGCGGCCATGCATGCAGCTTCTCGCGGATCGCGTCGACAAAGCCGGGCTGCCGCAACTGGCGGCCCGACAGGTTTAGTGCCAGCCGCACCGGCGGAATGCCGGCCTGGCGCCACTCCTGCAATTGCACGCAGGCGCGGTCGAAGACCCAGTCGCCGAGCAGCTCGATCAGGTTGCTCTCCTCCGCCACCGGGATGAAGCGCGCCGGCGACTGCATGCCGCGCTGCGGCGAATTCCAGCGCACCAGCACTTCGATGCCGGCGATGCGGCCGGTGGCCAGGCTGATCTGCGGCTGGTAGTACAGCACCAGCTCGTTATGACTGACCGCATGCCGCAAGCCGCGGTTGATGGCGAGCACTTCGGTCGCACGCTGCGTCATCGACGGCGTGTAGAACTCGTAGCAGTTGCGGCCCTTTTCCTTGGCCGCGTACAGGGCCACGTCGCCCGACTTGCACAGGGTTTCCTTGTCTTGCGCATCGTCGGGAAAGATGCTGATGCCGATGCTGACTGAGGTCGTCAGCGTGTGTTCGCCAAGCTGCAGCGGCTCCGACATGGCGTCGATGATCTTGCGCGCCAGCGCGGCGGCATCTTCGGTGCGCGTCAGTTCGCCCATGACGATGGCAAACTCGTCGCCGCTCAGCCGGGCCACGGTATCCTCGCCGCGCACGCTCACCCGCAGGCGGTCGGCGACGATCTCCAGCAACTTGTCGCCGGCGGAATGGCCGAGGGTGTCGTTGATCAGCTTGAAGCGGTCGAGGTCGAGCAGCAGCAGCCCGACGCGCCGCTTGTGGCGACGCGCATGCTGCAGCGCGTGGTCCAGCCTGTCGTTATACAGGAGACGGTTGGGCAGGCCGGTCAATGTGTCATGGTAGGCAAGCTGTGTCAGCTGCTCTTCCGTGTTCTTGATCGTGGTGATATCGGAAAACACCGAGATGTAGTCGGTGACACGGCCATTTTCATCCTTCACTGCGGTGATGCTCTGCCAGGTGGGGAAGATGTCGCCGGACTTGCGGCGGTCCCAGATCTCGCCCTGCCAGTTGCCGCTCGTTTTCAGCGTGTTCCACAGCTTTTCATAAAAGGCCGCATCCTGCCGGCCGGATTTGAGCAGGCGTGGATTCTTGCCGAGCACTTCTTCCGGCCGGTAGCCCGTTATCTCGGTAAAGGCTTTGTTCACAGCGAGGATGGTGCCGCTGCCATCAGCCACCACGATCGCATCCTTCGTGTGCTCGAAGACGGTGGCGGCGCGCCGCAACTCCTTTTGCGCCTGCACGAGCTTCGTCACGTCGAATACCGTGGTGCGGCTGGAGGCGAAGTCGCCCTTCTCGTCGTAGATCGCCGTGGAATTCATCAGCGCCGGCATCACGCTGCCGTCCTTGCGCACCAGTTCCAGCTCAAGATTGCGCAACTCACCCTTCTCGGCAAGCTCTTTCACCTTTTTCAGGTAGGTGATGCGGCTTTTTGGTGTCTGCAGGTCGGCGATTTTTTTCTTGCCCACCAGTTCTTCCCGCGTATAGCCGAGCCAGTCCAGCTCGGTCTTGTTGATCCTGACGATGACGAGGTCGCGGTCGACCGAGTGGTAGCCGCAGGGTGCATTCTCGTAGAGATCGTTGATCTCGGCGGTATGCCGCTCCAGCTGCAGCTGCATGCGCTGGCGCTCGCTGATGTCGCGCACGATCGCCATCCAGCGTCCGTCCGGCAGAAAGCGCGCACTGATCTCCGTCGGCAGGAAGCTGCCGTCCTTGCGCTTCAAGTTCCATTCCGCGACTTGCACATGCTCGACATCCTGTTGGAACGCCAGCTTGGACTGCCTCAGCCGCTCCACATCCTCGCTCGCAATCAGGTCAGTGATGTGCTTGCCGACCAGTTCATCACGGGCATATCCCAGCATGCGGCAGGCATTGCGGTTGACATCGATATACACCCCATCCTGGTTCGCGATGAAGATGCCGTCGCCGGCATTGTCGAACAGTTGCTGAAAGCGCCGTTCGCTCTCCCGCAGTGCGCGCTCTGCGTCCTTGCGCTGCGTGATGTCCTGCACCATGCCGATGACGACCTGCGGCTTTCCCTGCGCATCACGCCGGTACACCTCGCCGTTGGAGGAGACCAGCCGCGTTGTGCCGTCCGGTAGCTGCACGCGGTATTCGATCTGGTAGGGCTTCTGTTCGTCGACAGCGGTCAGCATCGCCGCCCGCACTTTCTCCCTGTCCTCTGGAAGAATGCGATCCAGGATGGCGGCCACCGGCAAGGGCTTCCTTGCAGGCAAGCCGTAAATCTGCGACAGCTCAGTTGAGCCGGTGATTTCGTTGGTGCGCAGGTTCCATTTCCATGAACCGACCGGCGCAATGGCGTCCACTTTAGCGAGATCGTTGGCAATGCGCTGCAGCGAGTCCTGCAAGGTCTTGCGCTCGCTGATGTTTTCAATCGCCACCAGCATGTAGGGGCGATCCCCTTCCGTCGATGGCATCGTGGAAAGGCTGAATTTGACCCAGACGACGCTGCCGTCCTTGCGCAGGCAGCGCTTTTCGCGGTGAAAGGACGGCATCTCGCTGGCCCGCGCCTGCATCGTTGCGAGCTGCTCCGCCTCCCGGTCGTCGGGATGGTTCAGGTCGGTATAGGTTTTTTGCAGCAACTCGTCGTGGCTGTATCCCAACAGCTCGCAAAACGGCCGGTTCGCTTCGATGAAGCTGCCATCCGGGCTTACCTGCGCCAAGCCAACCGCCGTGTGTTCGAAGATCGACTGGTAACGGCGCTCGCTTTTGCGCAGGGCATCTTCCACCTGTTTGCTATGGGCAAGCTCCTGGTTCAGCCGCTCGACCTCCGCTGCGAGAGCATCAATATGCGCCTGTAGGTTTTCGCTCATGAGATGTCGCATGCCTTGGATACCAAGACATTGGACAGTTTTACAACGCGTAGGTGCGCAGGTGCCTGTGAATTCCGGTTAAGTTCCGGCAAGAATGGTGCGCCAGATCAGAAAATTTGCTGCGCGAAAATGGCCCGCGAAGCCTTGGAGGTGCGCCGGCTGTACTGTCCGCTGCCGGCTGTTGGCTGATAGAGACCACTGCAGCTGTTGCAATTTGATACGAAATTGTGGGAGTCAAACCAATCGTGTCGCCCGGTCCGGTGGGTAGAATCTTTTCATCGATTTCCCCTCAACCATGCGAAAAAATGAAAAACGCTTACAAGCTTTTTTCCACGGCGCTGACCGTCGGCGTGCTAGCGCTCGGCATGCCGGCTGCGCATGCTGAAGATGGCCCGATGCAGCGTGCCGGCCGTGCCGTTGATCATGCGGCAAAGAAGGCGGGCGAAGGCATCGGCAAGGCAATGCAGAAAACCGGTGAAGCTCTCAACAAGGCCGGCGAAAAAACCGGCGAAGCGCTCGGCAAGGCTGGTCAGAAGGTTGAACAGCTTGTCGCGAAGAAGGATTGAATCTCCATCACCCCTGCCCCGGGTGCCGCGCACGCGGAACACGCGCGGGAACGGCAAGCGCACTACGGCAGCGCATCCTCCTCGCGCAGCCACTGGAACAACTGCTGAAGTCCATGCTGGTCGATCGCAATCGGCGGTGATGCCTCGCTGCTGTTGCCGGTGTTCTGCCGGATCTGCAACTGGACCGGAAACTTGTGGTCCGGATTCAGAGTGACGATCAGCTGTTCCGTCCCGCTCTCGGTTGCGTTCTGCACCACGGCCTTGCCCAGCTCGACTTCATGGAAGGTTGATTTCATCATTGACTCCATTTCCGCTCTGTCAGCGTGCGTTAGTTCAATCGTCAGTTCATTCGTCAGTTCATTCATCCGGTCGTCACTGTCACGTTTGATCGCTTTTTTCGGAAAAGCTCCCCCGGCGTCCCGGCCCTTTGATCGTGCTCACTGAGCCGGCCGGCGCCCTTCACCAAAACTCAACACCGGATTGAGAAAACTGGTATCGTTCCCGCCCGAAGGCCGCTATCCTTGCGTTTTCTCCGGCGTAAGCTTGCAGCACTGCACCAGCGCAATGCAGGCGGGCCGGCCGGCGCCGCAGGCAGGCCCTTCCCTATCGACACGACCATGAGTGACCTGGAACACGGAAGCGACATGCACGACCAGCCGACGCTGCGGGCCGTCCTTCGTGCGACCTCGTGGTCGCTGCGGGCACTGCTGGCGCTGGCGCTGCTGCTTCCTCTTTTTCTTGCCGCATGGTTTGCCTGGTATCAGCGCACCGTGGTGCTCGAAGACGTCGCCGACAATGCACGCCGGTCCGTCGTCGCACTGGAAGCGCACGCAGCCAACGTGTTGCAGACACACGCGCTGATCCTGCAACAGATTGCAAGCATGACCGAGGGCCGCACTTCCGCTCAGATCCGCACCGACAAGCGACTGCAGCAGACGCTCGCCGCGCTGGCAAACGATTTCCGGCAGGTGTCCATCCTGGGCATCACCGATGCGGACGGGCGAGTGATCGCGAGCAGCATCGGCCAGCCCGCGCCAGGCACACACTCGGCGGACCGCGACTACTTCCTGGCGCATGCCAACGGCACCGCACGCGGCATGTTCTTCAGCCAACCCTTCACCGGCCGCCTCAACGGCATTCGCCAGTTCGCCATCAGCATCGCGCGCACCACCCCGGCCGGTGCCTTTGATGGCGTGATCTATGCGGCCGTGCCGCTGGATTACTTCACCCGCTTCTGGAGACAGTTCGTGCCCTCCAGCGGCTACCTGATCCCGCTGATGCGCGACGACGGCGTGCTGCTGGCGCGCTATCCGGCGGTCGGCAATCCCGACCGCCTGGAGCCGAACGGCCCCTTCATGACGCATGTGCGCCGCCAGCCGCGCGGCGTGTACACCGCGGTATCGCTGGTGGACGGCATCGAACGGATGAATGCCTACAGCCAGATCCACGACTATCCGCTCTACGTCAGCTACAGCATCGAGATCGACACCGCATTGCAGAGATGGCGTAGCAAGATCGTGCCGGTGCTGATGTGGGCGAGCATCGCCGCCGCCGCGCTGGTGGCGTTGTGGCTGGTCGTCGTCCGGCAGGCCTACCGGCAGCGCGCGACGAGCCAGCGCTGGCGTGCGACCGCGCGCAAGCTGGAAAACGAAATCACACGTCGGGAAGAGGCCGAGGAAGCACTGCGTCAGGGGCAGAAAATGGAGGCGATCGGCCATCTGGCGGGCGGCATCGCGCATGACTTCAACAACCTGCTCGCCGGTATCGTCGGCCACCTGCAGCTGATGCGCATTCGTCTCGCGCAAGGCAAGACCGAGGACATCGCACGGCATATCAGCGCCGCCTCATCAGTCTCAGACAAGGCCACGGCCATGACGCAGCGCCTGCTGGCCTTTTCGCGCCGGCAGGCCCTGAGCCCGAAGGTGACCAACGTCAACGAGCGCGTCGCGTCGATGCAGGAACTGATCCAGCGCACCGTGGGCCCGGCCATTCGTGTGCAGCTGTCGCTGTCACCGGATATCTGGAATACGCGGTGCGATCCGAACCAGCTGGAAACCGCCCTGCTCAACCTCGCCATCAACGCACGCGACGCGATGCCCCAGGGCGGCAAGCTGGTATTCGCAACCGTCAATACCGCACTCGCCGCTGAAGAGGCACGCGCCGCAGGCGTGCCTGCCGGACACTATGTCGCGATCCGCGTGAGCGACAGCGGCACCGGCATGCCGCCCCATGTGGTCCAGCGCGCATTCGACCCGTTCTTCACCACCAAACCGATCGGCCAGGGCACCGGCCTCGGCCTGTCGATGGTCTACGGATTCGCGAAGCAGTCGGAGGGCGGCATCCGGATCGACTCCGAACCAGGCGTAGGCACTAGCGTGCAGATCTATTTGCCGATGACGATGGAAAAGGCGGCCGCCGAGAAGGCGCCGCCCGCGCCGCTGGAGCCGCCCATTCCCGCAACGAAGGCAACCATCCTGCTGGTGGAAGACGAAATGGCATTGCGCGACCTGCTGTCCGAGATGCTGTCCGAGCTCGGCTACCGCGTGCTGCAGGCTGCGGACGTCCCGGCCGGGCTGAAGATCGTCGAGTCCGCGGAGGACATCGACCTGCTCGTCACCGATGTCGGCCTGCCCGGCAGCATGAACGGCGTCCAGCTGGCGGACACGGCACGCGCCCAGCGGTCGGGTCTGAAGGTCATGTTCATCACCGGATATGCGGACAAGGCCGCCGCCGGCAGCAGCCTGCAGGCAAGGGGCGCGGAGGTCATGATCAAGCCATTCGACCTGGCCGATTTTACGAAGAAGGTTTACAGCCTGCTGTGTGTCTGAGTAGTTGTCTTGAACGCTTGTTTTAAGCGCTTGTTTTAAGCGTTGATTCTGAGCACCGGTTTGGTGTCTTGCTGCGTGCACCAGTTCAGCAGGCGAATGAGAAATGCCGCGAGATGCAGCGGGCGGTGCGGATACGGGCAGGATGCACCATGCTTTCAGCCGGGCACCGGGTTCAGCAGAGCTGGAGGTTGCGCAGGACGCGGAAGAGCTGGCCGAACTTGACCGGTTTTTCGAAAACGTCGTGGAAGTCGGCGCGCAGGTCATGGCCCTGGCCGTCCGTATAATTCAGGCCGGTCACCGCAATCACAGGAATCTTTCCGAAACGCCCGTCCTGCCGGAACGCGCGCGCAAAGTCGACGCCGCTCTTGTCGCCCGGCAGGCCGATATCGCAAAACACGATATCGGGCGGCATGGCTGCCGCCTTCTCCATGCCGGCCTGTGCGCTGGACGCGATTTCTGCGCTGCCCCCGAGCACGTTCAGCAGGTCGCAGAACAGTTTTGCATAATCCCGGTTGTCTTCAATGACCAATGCATTGAATCGCCGCTCATCCCCGGTTGTCTCCTGAGTCTTCATTTAATTATCCTCACTCATTACAGGTGCGGCTTGCCCTTGTCGCTTGTGGCGTACCGAAGCCTCCGGCTCCCTGCGAGTTGTGGTGTTGTTTCCCGAAGAATGCGGCGCAGCGGGCGAACAAATGCGCAGTGCTTTTCTATACGGGAATGCAAAGACTTTTACAAGGCGCCGATGCTGGCGGGAACGCGAGTCGAAGCGCCTTGACCTCCCAGTGAAAGGCGGAAGAATAGCAGCTTTCCCCCCCTTTGGAGCACCTGCTCCGACAGGATATTGCGCGCCTCCATGAACACCCGATGCGGCACGTCAGCCGCAATACCATATTCATGGTAGGAGAACGTCTTACAGGCGCCCGAACAGCGTTCCACACTCGGCAGGGGCACGGCATACCGGCACCCAGACCGGATTGGCTCGCAGCGCCAGCAAGATGCAATCGCCACCTGCATTGAGCGTGCATCAGGTCGATACACGCCTATGCGCAGTCGATACGGCTGTAGAACGAACGCTTTTCAGGCAGAACCGTGCCCGGCCAGCCAACAACGGGTTAGTGCTTCCGGCGCGAGCCTGCAAAACCCGCGCTCCGGCCCGGGACGGTTGCCAGCAGAATGCCGGCGAGCGACACGGCAAAGGCGACCATCTGTATACCGCTCAGGCTTTCGCCGAGCACCACCACACCGACCACGGCGGCGCTGACCGGAAGCATCACGGTAAACACGCCGGCCTGCGCAGCAGGCACGAACTCCAGCCCGGTCATCCACAGCCACACCGACCAGACGCTCGCGGCCAGCGCATAAAACACCAGCAGCATCCACATTCCGGACGTCACGGAGGTGAAATCGAATCCTTGCATCGCATACAGGCCCAGCGGCGTCATCAGGAGAAAGCCCCACAGGTTGATGACCGAGCTGATGCGCTTGGGATTCATCACCGTCGTCAGCTTCTTGCCGATCACCGCGTACGATGCCTCGCATACGACGGCGGCAAAGACCAGCAGGTTGCCGATCCACGCTTTTTCCTGCACTGCGCCCGCTGCGGCATGCGGTGATTTCGCCAGCGACAGCAGGCCGATGCCCAGCGCGCCACACGCTACCGCCGCCCAGACCCGCAGGCTGATGCGCTCCTTCAGGAAGATCCAGCTCATCACCGCAATCACCGCCGGAATGGACGCCATGATCACGCCGGCCGAGACCGCGCTGGTCATCGACACGCCGGTAATCATGCAGAGGGTGAACAGGAAGTTGCCAAGGAAGGATTCGAGGAAGAGCAGCTTCTTTATCTGCCACGACAGCGGCTGCTCGGTTGGCGGCTTCTTCAGCCAGTGCACCATCGCCAGCCCGCCAATGCCGAAGCGCAGCCAGGCAAGCAGGAAAACCGGGAAGACGATCGCCAGCGGTTTGGACAGGGCGACATAACTACCGACCAGCGACATGGAAAGGGCGAGGCAGCCATAGGCCAACGCCCGGTTGGGGGTGGAATTCATCGAAGGGATGTGTTGCCAGGTGAGGCAAGGATGGTACACGGAATCGGCGCGTGCTGGGGTCACCGTTCCGATGCGCGTGGCGGTCCGTGCGGCGATTATGTGCGACGGCTCCGGAAAGGTCGATTTCAAGTGCGCGTCAGGGGGCGGTTCTGACTACGGCTGCGGGTGCGGTTGTGGGTACGCTTTAAATACCGGCTGATGTGGTTCGGCTGATTTGCACGTCGGACCGATGCCTGACACTAGACCCATCCTGACCTTCTCCCTCGGCCGGGCACGGCGAGATTCAGGATGGGAGGTTGCATCACTCAACCAAAGGACACATCGATGATTTTCTGAACACGCAACTGTTCCCGAATCCCTCCTGCCTCCCCTCCTACTTCTTCCCTACTTCAGCGGCTGCAGCACCAGCGGCTTCCCGTACAGCTGGTCGATGTTCTCCTGCTTGAACGGGAAGGTGTGATACTCGCCGCCGAGATAGCGCTTGAGGGTGTCGTCGTAATGGCGGCTGGTCGGATGTGCGGACTGGCCGGTGCTGTTCATCGCCATCATCGGTTCGTCGCGGGAGAAGTCGACGATCATGCGCATCGACGGGATCATCCATGTGTCGAAGTCGGCGCCGAGGTTATACGACGAGATGTTGAGCGTGGTGTGGTCGCCGCCGGCCGGGAACGGGCCGCGAGCCAGCACCTTTGCCATCTTCTCCAACCCGAGCTTTTGCTTGATCGTCTTCTTGGGCGCCATGACGGTGCCGTCGGTCTTCCAGTGATAGGTGTGCAGCTTGCCCCAGCTCCAGGCGGTCCGGTAGCGGCCCAGCGTCTTCTCCAGGTGGACGATGGCGTCGGCCAGCGACTCGGCGATGATGTCTGCCTTGGTTTCCTTCTTCGACGTCGTCACATCGTCCCAGAACGGGCTATCGGCCTCGCGCACCAGCAGGTGGTCCATCGGCGCCGAGTAACTGAGGTTGGCGATCCTGACGAAGGCTTTCCAGTTTTCGCCGCTGGCCGGGCCCAGCTCGTCGAGGAAGGTGCGCCGCGTAAAGCTGTGCAGGAATGCGCCGTAGACCGCCACTTCCTGCGAATCGGGCCGCAGGTCGCCGTCCAGGATCAGCAGCTCTGCCAGTGCCTCGCGCGCTTGGGCCTGCCGCAGCTTTGGAAGCGCACTGATGGCAGCCTCCAGCGCCTCCTTGTTCGCGTCGGTTTTCAGCCAGGCCTGCACCTTGGGTACCAGCAGAGAATGCTGGTCGAGCTGCATCCTGATGCTGTCTTCCGCCGTATGCTGACTGTTCTCCGACAGCAGTTGCCTGATCCGCTCAAAGCGTTCCGGATAGAACCAGGATGAACTCAGCACATGGGCAAAGTCCGGCGCCACCGTGCGGTGGTTGGCAGTGCCGATAAAGCCCTCCTCGGGATTCAGCGCGGCCGGATGCTGCTCGGGGTCGAGATAACCGGTCCAGTCATAATCGCCGGTCCAGCCCGGCGACGGCACCAGTCCCCGGCCGGCCTTGCGGATCGGGAACGTGCCGGTCACCTGCCATGCGATATTGTCTCGGTCGCCGTACACCATGTTGAACGGCAGCCCGCGCAACTGCTTCATCAGCGGCGTTGCCTCCTCCACGGTCTTCGCACGGGCAATATCGCCGAACACGAGCGGATTGCCGCCCAGCTCCGGGATCGCGTTCTGAAAAGCGAGGCCGTAGTTCAGCTTGATGTTCAGCGGCAGCTCGCCGTTCTTTGCCGGTCGCTGCAGCAGGCTGTTCAGCAGCGTGCCGTGCCGCGTCGTGTAGTAGGTCTGCACCTCGGGGCTGCGATCCTTGATGTGGAAGACTTCCTTGCGCTCCGAAACGGGGATCCATTCATTCTTGTAGAAGTAATGCAGCTTGTTGCCCCAAAAGATGTGCAGCTTTTCAAGGAAGATGTCCTGGCTGTCGCCCATCACCATCGTGCCGCCCCAGGCGATGTGGCCGTTGTAGCCCATGATGGGGCCGGGCATGCCGGCCAGCGAGACACCGGCCCACTGCGCGTCAGGCGTCCGCGCATGCACGAAATGCCAGACGGAAGGCATGGCTACCGGCAGATGCGGATCGCTGGACAGGATGCTCGCGCCACCCTTGGTACGCGACTTGTGCACCGCCCAGTTGTTGGACGCGGCCATGCCGCCCAGTCCAATGCCGGTCTGCAGGTCCTGCGCCAGCAGCAGGCGGTCCAGCGGCTCGTCGATGCCGGTCAGCGCGATGCCATACAGCTTGCGCGCCTCGTCCATCGGCAGTGGCTGGTCGGGATAGACCGGGATCAGCCATGCGGCTTTGTCGAGGCCGACGGCCTGCGCGAGCTTGAGGTAGGCGATCTCTTCCTGCAGGTTGGTCGACAGCACCAGGTGGTAGAGCGCGATGATCGCCAGCGAGTCGGCAGGACGCCAGGTATCCGGGTAGTAGCCGGCCATGCGCATGCTGTCCGGCAGGTTGCCCGTGTTGATATAGGCATTTACGCCGTCTGCATAGCGTTGCAGCAGGGCTTTCTGTTCGGGCGACGCGGCTTTCCAGTAGTTCTGCGCCGCCTGCTTCAGGTTCATGACGCGCATGTAGCGGTCGAGTTCCAGCGCGGATTCACCCAGCCATTCGGCCATCCGCCCTTCCGCCGTCAGCTTGGTGCTGACCATCTGCGACAGGCGGTCGCTGGCGGCAATGTAGCCCAGCGCAAAATACAGGTCTTCGTTGTTCTTCGCTTCGACAAACGGGATGCCGAGGTAATCGCGGCGAATACTCACCGGCGCACTCAGTTCGGAGAAATGCAGCTCGCCGGGCAATTTGGGTTCGGCGTATTCGTTCTTCTTCGCCGCACCGCAACCAGCCAACGCGAGCGACACCGCAATCAGCCCTCCCAAGGTACGCAGGCGCAGCAAGGTCATTTTCCAGTCTCCCTTTCTTATCTGTCGACCGGCAATCTTATGCCGGGAAAATGCCAGTTTATTAATTTTCGTCAACAGGGGATGGTGAAGTGTCTCCAAGGACAATAAGTCGGCCGTGCGGTATGGCGTAAGAGCATACCCATCTCGTCAACGTTGAAATACTGCTGTGTGGGCCGACCGGATGGTCTGCGGCGCTCTGCGTAGTCCCGCTCCAGAATCACGGCAAGGAGGCCGCAGCGACCCCACGCAACGCCGTGCCGCGAGCGAGGCGGCAGGCACCCACACTAAAGTCGGGCTGGCACTGTGCTAAGAGCCTGTTTGAAAACTGTAGCGAGCGGTCCGAGTTTGGTTGGAGAAGCGCAGTCGTACGTGAGGTACGACGAGCATCGCAGAGCCAAAATCGGGCTGCGCAGTAAGTTTTCAAACAGGCTCTAAAGAGATGTTACGACTTCAGCCGGGAATAAAGCGGCTCACCGCAGCTGAAACCACTCCTGATGGAAATTGATGGCGCTCATACTCATCCCCTGTCTGCTTCTTTGCGCACACTGTCATTGCACCGGCGTGTGCGCTGCCAGGGGAATTTTCTACGCACGGTGTTACGGGGTGACACGGCATGCCGCGATTCCATGCATGGTACGTGCGGGATGTATAGGAGGATGTATAGGAGGATGTATAGGAGGATGTATAGGAGGATGTATAGGAGGATGTATAGGAGGATGTATAGGAGGATGTATAGGAGGATGTATAGGAGGATGTATAGGAGGCTTGTCGGTGATATGTCGAATCGTATCGAGGGGATGCGCGGCGTTGCTTCGCCGCACATCCCTTAGCGCCGGACCAGGGTCTCAGCGCACCACGCCAATGCGCGTACGCTGCGCATTCTTGTAGGTGTACAGCGTCAATGCGCCGTTCTTGATGTCGCCCTTGCTGTCGAACGCGATCTTGCCGGTCACGCCGTTATAGTTGGTCTTGGCCATCTCCGGCAGGTACTTCGCCGGATCGGTGGAGCCGGCCCGCTTCATTGCTTCGACCATCAGCATCACGGCGTCGTAGGTGTACGGCGCATACAGTGCCACGTCGATACCGAACTTTTTCTTGAAGGCGGCGCGGAAATCGTCCATGCCCTTCTTCTCGGATTCGTCGACACCGCCCGCTTCCGCGCAGAACACCTTGCCTTCGCCGAGTGCATCGCCGGCGAGCTTGATCAGGTTCTCGGTGCAGACGCCGTCGCCCGCCATGAACTTGGCGTCGATGCCCAGCGCCTTCATCTGGCGCAACATCGGGCCGGCCACGGCATCCATGCCGCCGAAGAAAATCACATCCGGTTGCTTGGCCTTGATGGCGGTGAGGATGGCGTTGAAGTCGGTCGCCTTGTCATTGGTGTACTGCTGCGCCACGACTTGTGCGCCCTTGGCTTTCACGCTCTTCGTGAATTCGGCTGCCACGCCTTGTCCGTAGGCGGTGCGGTCATCGATCACCGCCACCTTCTTCGCCTTCAGGGTGTCGATCGCATAACGTCCGAGCGTGCCGCCGAGCTGGCCGTCGTTGGCCACGACGCGGAAGGTGGTCTTGAAGCCTTGCTGCGTGTACTTCGGATTGGTCGCCGACGGCGAGATCTGCGGAATGCCTGCGTCGCTGTAGATCTTCGAGGCCGGGATCGTGGTGCCGGAATTGAGATGGCCGATCACGCCGCTGACCTTGGCGTCGACCAGCTTTTGCGCTGCCGCCGTACCCTGGCGCGGATCGCCTGCGTCGTCCTCGGCCTGCAATTCGAACTTGATCTTCTTGCCGCCGATGGTCACGCCCTTGGCATTGAGCTCGTCAATTGCCATGCGCGCGCCGTTTTCATTGTCCTTGCCCAGGTGTGCGGCGGAACCCGACGTTGCGCCGACGTGGCCGATCCTGACCACCTGTTCCTGCGCCGATGCCGCGCCCGCAAATGCAAGCGCCAGTGCGCCCACCAAGGGAATCATTTTGCTGCTGAACTGCATGAATTACTCCGGGAGAAATAACAATTTGATATCTGGGATGAGAATTGCAGCGCTTGTGGCGACATCGAGGCCGCTGCGTATGGACGGGTAGTCCATGGGCGCAAACCCCGTTGCGCTCGACGATACCACGGCAGATCCCATGTGCGCAGCGCTGAAATGGAAAAACCCTGACCGGAGTCAGCTTATAGGAGGGGATAAATTCATCAGCGGCAGCCGCAAAACAAACGACACATGCCCCTGCGCAATGCAGGGACATGCGCGGCCAACCATCACTCCGGCTTGATCGCCACTTTCAGCACGCCGTCGCGCTGGTTCGCGAACAAGTCGTAGGCGGAGACAATGTCGTCGAGCTTGTAGCGGTGCGTGACCATCACGCCGAGATCCATGCGGTTGGATTCGATCACCGCCATCAGGCGACGCATGCGCTCCTTGCCGCCGGGGCACAACGCGGTGTTGATCCGATGGTCGCCAAGGCCGGCGGCAAAGGCCGACACTGGAATCGTCAGGTCGGTCGAATACACGCCCAGGCTCGACAGCGTGCCGCCCGGCTTGAGCACCCGCAATGACGACTCGAAGGTTGCCTGCGTGCCCAGCGCCTCGATCGCCGAATCCGCGCCGCGTCCGCCGGTCAGCTTCATCACTTCATCGACCACATCGCAGTTCTTGAAGTTGAGCGTCACGTCCGCACCCATCTTCTTCGAGATGCCGAGACGATGGTCGTTGCCGTCGACCGCAATGATCGTCGTCGCGCCGAGCAGGCGTGCACCCGCGGTTGCGCACAGGCCGATCGGCCCCTGCGCGAACACGACGACCGTGTCGCCGATCTTGATGTTGGCGTTCTCCGCGCCCTTGAAGCCGGTCGACATGATATCCGGGCACATCAGCACCTGTTCGTCGGTCAGCCCATCCGGAATCGGTGCAAGATTGGCCTGCGCATCGGGCACCAGCACATACTCCGCCTGCGTGCCGTCGATCATGTTGCCGAAGCGCCAGCCGGCGGTCGCCTTGTAGCCGTGGCAGCCGCAGCGGCCGCTCGGGATCAGGTAGCTGCCGTCCTGCGACGGAAAGCCGTCCTGCGCCGCATAGGAGTTGAAGCTCGGGCAAATCGCACCGGCGATCACGCGCTGGCCTTCCTTGTAGCCGGTGACCGCGCTGCCCAGCTTTTCGATCACACCGACCGGCTCATGGCCGATGGTCAGCCCCTTGGCAACCGGGTACTCGCCCTTGAGGATATGCACGTCCGTGCCGCAGATCGTCGTGGTCGTGATGCGCACCAGCGCATCGTTCGGGCCCACATCGGGAATCGGCTTGTCGGTAAGTTCGATGCGTCCGGGTTCGACAAATACGGCGGCCTTCATCATCTTCGCTGTCATGGATTCTCCTTGAGTGAGGAAAGAGGCGGTTCTGCAAAGAGCCTGTCATGGATTCCGAAAGAGTTTTCGGCAGAGGCGTCATCACATGCCAAGCCTCTTCCGAAGCACACAGCAGGCGCTATGGATCGGAATGCAATGTGCGCCGGTTCAGCGCCGCGGACAATAACCGCGCATGGAAGTTTTAAGCGCGGTCAAGGAAAGCAAATTTTTCCGCCGACCATGTTTTCCCTGGAAACGTAGCCGCGTGAGAAATGGAGAGAGTGGCACCGCGTGCATCTTGCGGTCGGTCACCGTGAATCTGGCAGCTGAGAGAAAAGCGTTCTCACTGCGCGGCGCAACCATGCCCGGCGGCGGAGTGCACTTCCCGCATTTCTCCGCCGCGAGATATCTGGTATCGTCGGCGGCAATTCACTTGTCGGAGTTTCGGCGGCACGATGGCATCGAGCCAACGCGCCGACCAGCCATTGATCCACAACGGCAACGACCGCAACGACTTGCAACGACTGCGCACACCTTCAACACCACATCAATCACCGTATGCCCACAGCCCGCCCGCCACTCCCGCTCGCCGACTACCAGCGCATCTTTCGCGTCCTGAAGACCGTCCTCGACAGTGCAGATGCCGCCCCCGCGCACCCCGACGTCTTTTTCAGCATGGCCGGCGCGTTCCTCGTCCAGCAGCTTTACAAGAAGCGCTGCCAGCCTGTCGCCGGCGCCGCCTTCTTCCGCGTTGACGACGACGCCGGGACTGTTCTGTCCTTCGCAGACAAGGATCACGAGGATCTCAGCTCGGACAGAGGATTCCACTGCTGGATCCTGTGCGAGGACTACATCATCGACTTCATGGCCCCGCTCTTCCGCGAATCGCTGCAAGCAATGGGCCTTTCAGGAAGCTGTTCCAGGAAGATGTTCCAGAAACCGCGTAGTGCAATGTCGGATTCGCCGCTGCTGATGCGCAATCCCGGCGACTTCCACATGCTTCCCAATGTGGACCTGACGAGCAGAGTGCTGAGCGAGTTCTTTGCCAATGAACGCAACAACGACCTCGTGCAGACGTGCGCGCACTGGTACAGGAAGCCCCCGAAGGACATCCCCCGCCAGGCAACAATGACGGGCAACGATGGGGCGGTATCGCACCTGACCCTCAGCAGTTTGTCGCTGGTCGGGGCGTGGTAGGTGGATCGGCGCATGCATGTCCCCTATCGATAACACTCATTCAGAAAGCCCCACCATGCGCATGAAGGCATCCGAATCCGTACTGCTTATCGTCGATCTCCAGGGCCGCCTGTTGCCTGCGATAGATGGCGGAGACGCCGTCCTGTCCCAGGCGGGCTGGCTGGTCGATGTCGCACAAACGCTTGGCGTTCCTGTGCTGGCAAATGAGCATTGTCCCGAGCGCATCGGCCTGACGGCTCCGGAGCTGCGTGCGAAGCTCCAACCTGAGTGCATTGTGGAGAAGACCCATTTTTCAGCCGTTACCGAAGGCGCGTTGCTTCAGGCCGCTGCAGCCAGCCGGCCGCAGTGGATAGTCGCAGGAACCGAAGCCCATGTGTGCGTCCAGCAGACCGTGCTTGATCTGCTGGCTGCGGGGCGCAGCGTATTCGTTGTGGACGAAGCCGTCGGCTCCCGTCGTGCGCGCGACAAGGAACTCGCGCTAAGAAGAATGCAGCAGAACGGAGCAGAGATCGTGAGCCGCGAGATGGTTGCGTTCGAATGGCTTGAAAGCGCAGATGCGCCGCTGTTTCGGGAAGTGCATCGGCGGTTTATTCGATAGGTTACGCAGGACAAGTTGTGGCAGCAGTTCGCGCGACTTAAATCATTTGGCCAACCTATGCCCATGCATACTCAGGACGCAGCGCGGCGGATTAATGAAACCGCCCGGACAGCAGGTGTTCAACCCGATCGGATGGCAATGGGCCGGAATAGAAAAACCCCTGTCCATAGTCGCATCCGGCTTGCGTCAGGAAGTCGTGCTGCTCCTGTGTTTCTATGCCTTCCGCGATCACCTTGAGCCCGAGTTTGTGCGCCATGACGATCATCGTTTCCGCGATCGTGCAGTTACCTTGATGGGCCGGGATGCCTCTGACAAAGGACTGGTCGATTTTCAGGTAATCGATATCGAATTTTTGCAGATACGCCATGGAAGAATAGCCCGTCCCGAAGTCATCGATAGCGACCTGGATACCTGCATCGCGGTATTCCAGCAACTTGTCGCTCACCTGTGAAGACGCATCGAGCAGCAGACCTTCCGTAATCTCCACAACAATATTCGACGGCGAGATCCCGAGGTCTTGCAGATACTGCAGCCAGTCATGCTCCAGATGGCGCCGGTTGAACTGCGATGGCGACTTGTTGACGGCAATCTTGATCGTCATGCCGGTCCGCTCGCTCCATCGTTTCAGGCAGGTCGCGGCTTCGTGGAACACCCAGTTACCGATATCTCCCATCAGTCCTGCTTCTTCAGCAATCGGAATGAAAACCGAAGGCGCCACCTTGCCAAGCTTGGGATGCTCCCAACGCAGCAGTGCTTCGACTTTAGCGATGTGCCCGCCACGCATATCGATCACGGGCTGGAAGGCGAGGGACAGTTGCTGAGAAGAGATCGCCCGGCGCAGCTCTGTTGATACGCGCAGGCGCGCATGCGCGCGGTCATCCATCTCTTGCGTGAAATAGCTGAACTGATTTTTACCAGTCGCCTTCGCGTTGTACATCGCCTGATCGGCCTTGCGCAGCAGATCGTCGATTCCGTCGGCATCCAATGGGTAGAGCGCGACGCCCATGCTTGCCGTGACCTGTGCAAGCTCTTTCCCTGCGCTGAACGGTTGCGCCAGGGAGGAAAGGATTTCCTGGCACACGTATTCCACGTGCCCCGGCTCATGCAGGTCTCTCAGCAGCACGATGAATTCATCGCCGCCCAGGCGTCCCAGCATATCGGTTGAACGGGTACAGCGCTTGATGCGATGTGCGGCCTCGATCAGGAGCATGTCGCCAGCTTCATGCCCGTAGATGTCATTCACCTGCTTGAACCCATCGAGATCAATAAAGAGCAAGGCCGCCTTGTTCCCTGTACGCCGTGCCTTGCGTAGCTCGTCTTGGACTTCATGAAGGAAATGCCGTCGGTTAGGAAGGCCGGTCAGCGGATCCAGGTTGGCATGCCGCCAGACCATCTCCTCCGATTCTTTTCTTGCCGTGATGTCAGTGACAATTCCCGTCATCGCCAGTGGCCGCCCCCTCTCGTCACGAGACACGACAACGCCGCGGGAGATCACCCATTTCCAGCGGTGATCCGCACACCGGATGCGGTATTCGCATTCATAGACAGGCGCGGTGCCGTCAAGCGTCGCACGCAGAGCCTCTTGCCGTCGGGCCTGATCGTCCCGATGCACGAATTCGCGGAATCTCACTTCACCGTCAACGCGGTCGGTTTTTTGGAAGCCGAGTATTTTCTTGAGCCCTTCGGAAAGGCTATACGTGTTGCGATCGATATCCCAATCCCACACGCCCTCACCCGTGCCTTCCAGCGCCAGTTTCAGGCGCTCGTTCATCAGCCGAAATCGCTCCTCGTCCGCCATCTTCTGCGTCAGGTCGCGCACGAGGACTTGAATGGCCGGCTGTCCGTTCCATGTTGCCTTGCCGGAAATTCCCTGCAGATAGACCATGCCGCCATCGACACGGCGAACATGCCAAGTGTGCGGAGGATTGGGGCCGCCTCGCTCGAGTGCCTGCACGATTCTGGTGCGCATGGTCTGCCACGATGCCGGATCGAGAAAATCGCTCGGCGAATGACCGATGATTTCGCTCGCGTCCGTTACGCCAAGCATCTTCATGATGGAGCGGTTGGCGTAAACAAACTTGCCATCGACCAGTACGAGGATACCGTCAGGGCTGACCTCGGTTAATAATCGAAAGCGCTCTTCACTGGCACGAAGCGCGTCTTCGATCCCTTTCCGCTCGCTAATGTCCATCACAATCCCGGTGAGTTGCTCGGGATTTCCCGATGCATCCTTTGTAATTGTCCCTTGCACCAGCAACCACACGATCGCCCCGGAGGGAAGCGTGATGCGGTATTCGACGTTAAAGGGCTTGCTGGCTTCTGCGGCGATCTTTATCGCTTGTTTCGTCCTGGCGATGTCTTCCTTGGTCAGGATATGTTGCCATTCATCTTCAGTCAGGCTGTGGTACTCGGCCGGCAGCTCGAGCATTTGGGCAAAGACCGGACAGACGATGACGCTGTTGGTCGCAATCTCGCTTTCCCACACGCCAATGCCGGCCGCCGTTGCAGCAAGCTGGTGAAGGATCGTGCGAACTGGCGTCGCATCGCTCGTCGCGTGCGTCTCCGGCACACCAGGCAACGCCGCTGTGGCGCGCAGCTCTTGTGTTTCCGGATGCCTACCCTCCTCCAAGCTGCGTTCTGTCATCGAATTCTTCCTCCGTCTGAACTTTGGAACGATGAACAGAAACATAAGTTCATGGGCTCGAATCATGACAAATCAATGCCAACTGCATTGATGCAAATGAGCAGTATTTCCTCCTAACGAAATGCAACTTATAAATGTTCATAGCTAAGCAAAAATGCTAGTAACAAGAACCACTTCAAGCTCAAATTTTTGTCACTCAGGTTCCGCTATCCATACCTAAGGCTTGGATTTACATCAAAATGTAACCGGCATATTTTCGACATGATGAGCAAATCGCTCAGTAGAAGCGGAATAATCATCAGGGGGCTATCACTAAGAAGAAGAGCTGCCCTGATGACAAAATTTTTCGTGAAGTCAGTTACTGTTGCGCTGTTTTCTGTGATGGTCGCCGCCTGTGGTGGCGGAGGTGGAAAGGGAACTACTCAGGTTGCGACCGAGAACACCTCGGGAGGAAATCAAAGTGGTGATGCGCCGGCACCGGTATTAAACCAAGTTCCTGTCTCGACTCCGAGCTCGCCTCCTACAAGCGATGGATCTGTTTCCAGTCCAGCTCAAGGCCCCAGCACCCAAAGCCCGTCCCCTAGCCAAGAATCACCACCAGCTTCCCCGCCACAGACCCCTCCATCCGAGCCCCCACAGGAGCAGCCGACAAACGAGCCTCAACCTGTAGCATTTACTGCCTACTTGACTATGGCGCCTAGTCAGGATGCGGGGTTATTCGATGTAGTTACTCTCGAAGTCAGGGGCACGGGCATACGTAATGTTGAACTCGTCCCGCCAGATAGCTCGGGGCCTGTAATAGCCCGCTTTAACATAGTCAATGACACAGTGGCGGTACTACACCTTGACACGCGTTCGATGGTCAACGGTGTCCTTGCGGCACGTATTCTTGCATATGATGCACCTCCCGGTGCATCTGGCTCGGCAGTCGAGGTGATGGCAACTCGTGAATGGCGCTTGGTAAATGAGCCTCAACCTCCATTAATTGGCGCAATTCCGCCTCGGAACTATCGTCCAAGTGTGATTATTCTGCCAAGCGAACTTCCATTCGTTGATCCAGCACCGCTGCGTGCGTTGTATGAGTTGGACGACGAAACACTTTCGGCTCGTCTCGCAAACGATGGTGCCGCGATTCAGGCATTGATGGACCGGTATCAGACTTCACAGATTTGGCTAGAGCCCACAGGCATTGATGGTTCTGGACAAGGCGAGTGGTTCCATTGTCGTACCAATTTGACGCTTATTGCATGTAAAGGGGGCTTCAGGGTTATGGCCAGCCGCATGGAAGCGAATAGACCCTGACCTACACTGACGTTATCTGAATATACGCACGCATAAGTAGTAGCTAGAAATAAGTGGTAATAACGGACAGACCACGATGAACAACGTGGTCTGTCACCGTTTATATGCAGCTATTTCGCTGATATTCGTTTCGTCTAGACGGGGGTGCGCGTGCAACCCGCTGCAGCGTTTCTTGTTTTTGCTCACGCTCAGGTTCTGCGACTTTCCGCTGTACGGCAAGCGCGTTAAATACTGTTTTTGCTCGACTGACAATGCGTCCGGCTTGGCGCAACTCGACCTGTCGTGATTCCGTTTCATTTCTGGCGCCTGCGCGAAATCTTCCATCGCCACTCCAGCACAACCACGCAGCCATCCCGCAGCGCTTAAAATGCACGCTTTCCCAATCGTCTTCCAGCCCACCAATGTCTGAATACGCCGCCCCGCACGTTGCCATCATCGGCGGAGGACCAGCCGGGTTGATGGCCGCCGAAGTGCTGGGTCTTGCAGGCATACAGGTTGACGTGTACGACGCCATGCCCTCCCTCGGCCGCAAGTTTTTGTTGGCTGGCATCGGCGGTTTGAATATCACCCACAGCGAAGCGTACGACGCCTTCTGCGCGCGCTACGGTGATCGTCGGCAGCAGCTGCAAGCTGCGCTGGACGGACTGCCGCCCGACGCCTTGCGGGCATGGGTACACGACTTGGGTATCGATACCTTTGTCGGCAGCTCCGGGCGCGTGTTTCCCACGGAGATGAAAGCGGCACCGCTGCTACGGGCGTGGCTGCGCCGCCTGCGCAGCGCCGGCGTGCGCCTGCACGTACGCCATCGCTGGCTGGGTTGGAATGCCGAAGGTGCATTGCGCCTAGCCAACCCGGACGGAGAGATCGTGATCAAGCCGCAGGCTACCGTGCTGGCCTTGGGCGGCGCCAGTTGGCCGACGCTGGGGTCGGACGGCGCCTGGGTACCATGGCTGCAAGACCGGGGCGTGGAAATCGCCCCGCTGCAAAGCGCCAATTGCGGCTTCGAGGTGCCGTGGAGCGCGCATATACGAGACAAGTTTGCCGGCGCGCCGCTCAAGTCGGTGGCGCTGACATTTACCGACGTGCACGGCCGCACCGAACAGCGGCAGGGCGAACTGGCGATCAGCGCGCACGGCGTGGAAGGCAGCCTGATTTACGCGTTTTCGCAGCGGCTGCGCGACTATCTCAACGTGCACGGCAGCGCCACCTTCACGCTTGACCTGGTGCCGGGACGCGACGCGGAGCGGGTGCTGCGTGAAGTGAGCCATCCCCGTGGCGCACGCTCCCTATCCAGTCACTTGCAAAGCCGCGTCGGCATTACCGGCGTCAAGGTCGCCTTGCTGCATGAAGTGCTCACCAGGGAACAGCTTGCCGACACGGCGATTCTGGCGAAAACGATCAAGGCCTTGCCGATCACGGTGCACGCCACCCGCCCGATTGCAGAAGCGATCAGCACTGCCGGCGGTGTACGTTTCGAGAGCATTGACCAGCACTTCATGCTCAATGCCCTGCCCGGCGTGTTTGTCGCGGGCGAAATGATCGACTGGGAGGCGCCCACCGGCGGCTACCTGCTCAATGCCTGCTTCGCGACCGGCCGTCACGCAGGCCTGGGCGTGCGCGACTGGCTGAAAGACCGCTACGAGAATTGAAGGGCGGTTGATAGCGGCGTTACCTGTGCTTTGATGCGATGCTGCCCATGTCGGCCCATCGCGCGCATTGGCTCACGCGGATAGTCCGGTGCCCGCAGCGTGAGAAGACCTCCACGCATGCTGCTTCCCACGCAGAAGGAAAAAGAAAACGCCCGCATCGGCGGGCGTGCGGGCGTTTGGTTCGCACAGAGCAACTATTTGTCGAATGTGTCCTTCACGTTGCCGACGGTCTTCTGGGTCTTGCCCTCGGCCTGCTTTTGTACGCCTTCACGCTGGTGTTTCCTGCTGTCCATCACCTCTCCTGCCTTTTCCTGCACTTTCCCGGCAGTCTGCTTGACGCTACCCTTCATCTGGTCCTTGTTCATGGCAAATCCTTTCAAAAGGCCAACACTCATTGGATACCTTTCGAAGCGAGTTGTTCCCCCGACGATGGAGAACAGACGGCAACTGCTCCGCTTGACTCGAGGGCGGTCCCATTGACACCAAAACCAGTGCCGACCGCGTTCACCTAGCGAAAGCCCCAGACCACCCCGAAGTTCAGCCCCAGCACATCGATCCCGGGGTTTGGATCGGTCATGCCCAAGTTGGAGTGGTGGGTGAAGTACAGCGAGGCCGTGAGGGCGACGTTCTCGTCAAGCTGGCGCCGCACCCCGCCCTGCGTGTACCAGTTGAATGTGAGGTCCTGACCCTGGCCGCCCGTCACGCCCCGGGAATCGATGAAACCGATACCGCCGCCGATTTCGAAGAACCCGGCAGTCTTGCGGTCGGCCGACCACAGCTCGAACGATGGTGCCCCGTTGATCGCGACATAGCGACTCTCCGGACCGCGCACGATCGACTCGGCCACGAGGCCGAAGCGGTGGCGCAGGACGAGCCGACCGCCACTCGGCGAGTGCCAGAGATCCCGCGTCGCAGGGCTGCGCAAGGCTAGGTTCACCGGTGCGATCCGGTACTCGTGCGGGGAATTATTGCGAACCTTGGCCAGGTAGCCCGCCTCCAGCGCGAACTCCCAGCGGTCGGCGGGATGCAGTGCTTGCGCATGTGCCTGGGCACCGGCGAACAGAGCCAGAGCGACCGCCCCCCCGGCGATCCAACGTGTTCTCGTTGTTGTCATGTTTTTCTTCTCTCTTTTTTCACGCGCCACAGGCGCAATATTTTTGATGGATTTTGGCGAACGCAGGTCGCGCAGTTCAGGCTTTCACCGGGCATATAGTGTGGCATATGGGACTCGGCTGGAGACGGGTGTGAGCGAGTCTGACTCCACATATCTTCGTATCTCCGCAGGGCGATCACAACGATGACGTGCTGTCGATACCGCGATAGGCAGCAATCATTTCCGCATCACCGTCCACATCCCGGCCAAACACCGTCCTGACTGAGGAACAGCCGCAGCATTCCAAATTGCCGATCGGACGACATGCCCGTCAGCGCCCATTGCACTTGGTAGAAGCGCTTTCCGCTAAAACTGACAGGTGACCAGAAGTATTGCATTACGGTAATATTCAGTCACTATAAACGATGGAGGGGTGGCTATGGCCACGCTGATACCGGCGATCGGCGCATGCGTGTCGCGCATGACATCGGGCGAAAAGCGCTTCGCATACCGTCTGGAAGACAAACTCGAAGACGACTACCTGTGCTGGTATGACGTCTCCATCGGCGAGCGCACGCAGCATCCCGACTTCGTCGTTTTCCATCCCAGCCGCGGCCTGCTGGTGCTGGAAGTAAAAGACTGGAAGCTCGACACCATCCACAGCATGGACAAGCAGCAGGCCACGATCCTTGTCCACGGCGACCTCAAGAAAGTCGCCAACCCGCTGGAACAGGCACGTCAGTATCTGTACCTGATAACCAACCGGCTCGAGCGCGATCCGCAACTGGTCTTTCCCAGCGGCTCACTGAAAGGCAAGCCCTTCATCGCCTACGGGCACGGCGTCGTGCTCACCAATATCAGCCGCAAGCAGTTCGACACGGCCAGCATGGGCGAGGTGCTGCCGTCGCATCTGGTGATCTGCCAAGACGAAATGACCGAGAGCGTGGATGCGGAAGCATTTCAACAGCGCCTGTGGAACATGTTTCCGTACAAGTTCAAGATGCCGCTCTCGCTTCCGCAAATCGACCGCATCCGCTGGCACATATTTCCGGAGATCCGGATACCCGCGCAGCAGAACCTGTTCGACGAACCGGGCCAGCAGCAGATCGAAATCCCGGATGTGCTGCGCGTGATGGACCTGCAGCAGGAGCAACTGGCACGCAGCCTCGGCGAAGGTCACCGCGTCATTCACGGCGTGGCGGGCTCCGGCAAGACGCTGATCCTCGGTTACCGTGCCGAGCATCTGGCGAAGATGTGCCAGCGCCCTATCCTCGTCCTCTGCTACAACAAGACACTCGCCACCAAACTGGCCAGCATCATGGAAGCCAAGGGCATACAGGACAAGGTCAACGTCGTGAACTTCCATGCGTGGTGCATGCGGCAGCTGGACACGTACAACGCCGGTAAACCGCCTTATGACAAGAACCTGGATGCGTATTTCCAAGCCTGCGTCGAGCGCGTCATCCGCTCCGTCGACAACAAGCTCATCCCCTCTGCACAATACGACGCGGTGCTAATCGACGAAGGCCACGACTTCAAGCCGGAATGGTTCAAGCTCGTCGTGCAGATGATCCATCCCGACACCAACTCGCTGCTCGTTCTGTACGACGACGCGCAGTCGATCTACAACGGCCCGAAGAAGCTGCGGTTTTCTTTTTCCAGCGTCGGTATCCAGGCACAAGGCCGCACCACCATCCTCAAGCTCAACTACCGCAACACCGCAGAGATCCTCTCCGTTGCACGCGCCTTCGCGGATGACCTGCTCACCGACAGCCATACCGAAGAAGATCAGGCGCCAACCGTGCAGCCGATGAGCGCGGGACGACATGGCCCCAAGCCGCTCTTGATCAAGCTACCCACGCTGAAGGAAGAAGCGGCTTACATCGCAGACAAACTCAAGGAGGCGAACAAGATGGGTACGCGGTGGAACGACATGGCAGTCATCTATCGCCGCTACGGCGTCGGAAAAGAACTCACTGAAGCACTGACGCGCAAGGGCATTCCCTTTCAATGGCAGCAGGACAAGAAGCACTCCTACGATCCGCTACACGACAGCGTGAAGCTGGTCACCATGCACAGCAGTAAAGGGCTGGAGTTCCCGTTTGTGTGTATTCCGGGGATCGGCGAGCTGGCGAAGGATGATGACTTGCAAGATGAGGCGCGGTTGCTTTATGTGGCGATGACACGCGCGACGCATGAGCTTGTGATGACGCACGGGGAGGCGTCTGTGCTTGCGGAGAAATTGGAGCGGGCGATGGGGACGTTAGCAGTACTTTGATTCAATGGTAAACATGTCGGACCTGCACCACAATCTGAGAGGCAATTATGGCTTTCTTTCAATCGATTTTGAACAGTATGTTCAAAGATCCGTACACGATGACGGTTGAAGACCTTGAGTACGAGTGGATTCAGCTCAAAGCTGATCTAATGATGACTTCACCGTATAAGCAGGAGTTGTCCTATCAACGACAGTACGAGCGTGCACGGCAACTACTGAAAGCGGTGTTAAGCCGCCACTGGCATATTGTGCGAGACGCTGAATGTAAGACACCGTTCTATCACTACGTTCGATCTGGCCTCATTCCACATATTTCCGTACCCACCCTCGAGCATGTACAGACTGAGACGTTGCTTGGCTTAGTTTTGGTGTCTTATGTCGGTGGGCGAACGGAAACCACTTCTGTGGAGGTGGTACCGGACACTGGATTTGTGCAGCAGACAATCGACTTTCTTGTAAATGAGCGAAAGGCACCTGCAGCATTTTTCCTTAAAGGCCTAGTGCTGAAGTATGGCGCTCAGCTCTTCCTTCCACCGAACCCAATTGCAGCAAGACGGTACCTAGAAAAGGCGATGACTCTCGGCGTCGGTGCAGCAAAAACTGAGCTTGAGTTTCTTGCGTTACATGAGCGTGCTCTAACAAACGCGAAGACCATTCATGAGGATTACAACGACTATCAGTTATGGATAAACGCGGCGTAGGAGTTAAGGCGGGAAGACAAATATATCGCCATGCCGCAGTTCGCCTGAGAAATCATTGCTTGCCAACCGGCCCTATCGAAATAGGCAGGACGTTTTTCAAACCAAGCCAAATGGAGAAAAACTAAATGAATAGCATCCGTAGCAAAAACTTAATTTTGGCTCGTAGCCTTTTTGGTGGAATGTTGCGCGGTGTTACAGAGGCACTCGACTCGGTAATAAACCAGACCACTTTAATCAAAATGGGGCAAGGCGAAAAGGAGATTACAGACAGCATGGCCAGACGTATAGAACAGCTGCTCGGTCTTCCCATTAATTGGATGGACCGGGACAATGAGCGCCTACTTCGAATGAGTCTTCTGGACTATGAAGTTTACGAGCAAATTTCGCTTATGCCGGAAAGCGCTAAGAAGGCCCTTGGAGCGTTCCTCACATGTCAAAGAATGTCCGCATGATCAGCAGATCAAGCGGGCAGTTCCGCCACGAGAGTAAAGTGTAGTCAATTGTTATGCAGGCGAGTATTTCTGTGTTTCAGCTTTGGAGAAAGTGGGATGCGTTATCAGATTCTAATATTTGCAGTATTAATAGCCAGTGCTGGTCAAGCAGGCGCACAAGTTTATAAATGCAAAGATGAAAAAGGGAGCACCATTTATTCAGACAACCCGTGCACTTCCAATGGCAATCAAACCAGAACGGACATTCCGACGTCCTCAACTCTTCCGCCAGTATCAACGGAGTCACCGCTTTCTCGCCAATTAGATAACGCTGTAAGAAGAGCGATTTCGAATGGTGATCTAAATCACGCGGAGAGCTTGGCCATGACTGCCCAACACTGGGAATGGATAGCCTCGGCTAAGAAGGATAGACAACCGAGGCCTGTTCTCGGAAGGACAGAGGCTGATCTCAGTTCCGAAAAAGGTGGATCATTCGCCTGCCAACAAGCCAAGCGTGACTACGAGTTTGAAGCTGGCTCTTATAAGCAAGTCCAAAACTCAATTGATGCAAAACGAAGCATCATGCATGCAGCTTGTGGAATAAAAGAGCCAACACAAATAAAAATTGATACCCGAACAATTATTAATCAACGCATTCGGTAATTGGTCATCCTTGCCGGTACCAAGTTAATTCGCAATACGTACTTCCAGAAAAGGGGCAGCGCGGCAGGCAATGGGATGGACTCCTCCCTCCACGGCATCTAAAGTGCCAAGCTGAAGTATCGACAAATATTTCAGCTCACAAAGGAGGAGTCCATCCCATTGCCCTACCGTGCTGACCCCATTCCTCGTTTGCATAGTTACTGTGCTGCGGATTACCCCGCAAGCTCAGGGGTAAAAAACCGTTCACCCATTTCTTCCAGGCCCAGTTCCTGCAGCACTTGCTGCAGGCGCTTGCTCGGTCGCTCGCTTGGCAAGCCCTTGTAGCTGGCGATGATCAATTCATTCTTCATGGAGTGTTCCCATCCCACCAGCTCGGTCACATTGACCTGATAGCCGTGCGCTTCCAGTTGCAGACAGCGCAAAACATTGGTCACCTGGCTGCCGAACTCGCGCGTGTGGATTGGATGACGCCAGATCTCAGTCAATGCGTCGCGGCCCAGTGACTTCCCCTTGTTCTTCTTCAGCACAGAAGCCACCTCTGCCTGGCAGCACGGTACCAGCACAATGAACTTCGCCTTCTTCTTCAGCGCGAAACGGATGGCATCATCGGTCGCGGTATTGCAGGCATGCAGCGCCGTGACGACATCGACCGTCGCCGGCAACTGCGTCGAACTGATCGACTCCGCCACCGACAGGTTCAGGAACGACATGCCGGGAAAGTTCAAGCGCTGCGCCAGTTCCTGCGATTTCTTCACCAGCTCGTCGCGCGTCTCTATGCCGTAGATGTGCGACTTGTCGTTCAGGTTTTTGAAGAACAGGTCATAGAGGATAAAACCGAGATAGGACTTGCCAGCGCCATGGTCCACGAGGCTGATATCCGCATGGTCCTGCCTGGCTTCCTGCAGCAGCGGCTCGATGAACTGGTACAGGTGATAGACCTGCTTGAGCTTGCGGCGGCTGTCCTGGTTCAGCTTGCCGTCGCGGGTCAGGATATGGAGTTCTTTCAGCAGCTCGACCGACTGGCCGGGTTTGATCTCGGGGATGTTGCTCATGATGGAAAGCCTGGTTGCGGTGGCGCCCGTGCGCCGGGAGACTGGCTCCGGCGGATTAAAGCGTTTTTGGCCTGACTGTGCGCGAGTCAAGGTCGGACCGAGAAGCGCAGCCGTACGTGAGGTACGGTGAGCATCGCAGGTTCGAGATTGGCTGCGGCCGGCGAGGCGCGTACGGTCAGGAAAAAAATGCTCTAGTTCGGCATGGCGAGAATGAGGGGACTCACTTTACCACCGATCGAGAGCTTCGGTTTCCGTGGAAGAGGAGATGGCTGACGCGCCGATTTCCAGGGTCAAGAAGTTGCTTCCATCGCAAATCCCATATGTGGAGATGTTGAACCATAGACGCGCGCAAGGTGGCGTAATCACGGAGCAATGTTTGAACCGCAACCCACGCTTGCCAAGATCTAGAGCGGATTCCGGATTAGTGTAGGGGGCGCGTTCGTGCGAGAAGGGCGCAGTGCAAGGCGCGGCGCCCTTCTCGCACGAACCCTCCGGGCAACCCCGGGAAGCAGCCGCCTGCGTTGTTGCGGCTCCTTGCCGTAGCACCGCTACGACGCGTCACCGCGCCTAGCATTCAACCGCTTCCCGGGGTTGCGCGCCCCCTACACTAATCCGGAATCCGCTCTAAAAAATAAGGGCTCCATTCGGAGCCCTTATTCATCTTGCTATCGCTGGCACATCAACCGCAAGCGCCAATCGCCCCGCACGAAGTACAAAACTCACACCCATCCTTCTTGATCACCGCCGCGTTCCCGCACTCCTTGCACACCTTGCCGTGCATGGTCGGCGCAGCTTTTGCCGGATGGGTGGTCGGCTCGTCGGTCACCACACCCATCGACTTCACCGGCAAACCTTCTTCCGTCAGGATGCCAAGCATTGCGTAACGGTGAATCACCAGTTGCGCGATGTAGGCGACGGTGGACGGGTAGCTGGCTTGCTTCTCGCTGCCGGGGACGCGGGCGAGGAAGTCGCCGCGCGGCTCGGCGTAGTTGAGCAGCTTGCGCAGCTTCATGCCGATCCAGGCCGGGTCGACCACGCGCATGTCATGACTCAGCAGCTTGCACAGGCCGTCGAGGGTGTGCGGGTGGCCGCCGGTCAACCACATGCTGTACGGGCGGCGGGTGCCGTCGGGCATCTGCAGCTCTTTGAGCATCAGCACGAAGTCGTCTTCGGTGGCCGGGTTGCGCACGTCGGCGACCCATGCCAGCGTGCCATCGGTGCCGGTCTTGGGCTCATGCGGTGCGAACAGCGCGTCGAGTACCGGGGTCGGTTCATTTTCCTGCTCGTCGAGCGCGTGGAGTTCGTTGTAACGGTACTCGACGAGCTTGGCGAATGCGGCGGTGGCGCTGGGCACCTGCACCATCTGGCCGTTAGGCGGCATCGGCATTTCGAACGGGTCGCCGTAGGCGCCGGACAGCAGCGACAGGCGGCGGCGCATCCAGCCGCGGTCGTTGGCGCGCATGTCGGTGGACAGGGTCTTGGCGATGGCGTCGAGGCCGCGCGGCGGCTGGCCGCCGAGCACCCAGACTTCGAACGGCACCTCGCCCTTGTCGGAGACCGCAACGGCGAAGTCGCCTTGCGGGGTTTCGATCATTTCGCTGATCCAGGCGTTGGAGCCGGCCGGCAGTCCCGGGCGCGACGGCCAGCGCAGCGATGCGAGTACCGGGGTCATTGCAAGTTCCTTCAGCACCAGGCGCTTGTCCTGCTCGGACAGCGTCATCGGTTGCGGTGCATTGTCGGTCGTGGTCGTCGGCGTGACAGACAGCACGGCGCCGAGCACGTTGTTCGGGCGGTAGGTGGTGATGCCCTTCAAGCCCTGGCGCCAGGCTTCCATGTAGAGGCCCTTGAAGTCCTCGTACGGGTAGTCTTCCGGCACGTTGACGGTCTTGGAGATGGCGGCATCGATGTAAGGCGCGACGCTGGCGACCATCAGCATGTGATCACGTGCGGAGATGTCGAGAGCGGAGACGAAGGCTTCCGGCAGCTTGTTGGTGTCGTGGCCGAGCGCGCGATAGACGCGGTAGGCGTGGTCTTCGACGGTGTAGTCCTTCTTGGTGCCGTCGGGCATGCGCTTGGTGCGGTTGTAGAACCATGAGAATGCCGGTTCGATACCGTTGGAGGCGTTGTCCGCGAAGGCGAGCGAGATGGTGCCGGTCGGCGCGATCGAGGTCAGGTGCGAATTGCGGATGCCGTGCTTGCGGATCTTGGCCTTGAGTTCTTCCGGCAGGCGCGAGGCGAAACCGGCGGACAGGTACTTGTCGGCGTCGAACAGCGGGAATGCGCCGCGCTCTTGTGCCAGCTCGACCGAGCTTTCATAGGAGGCATTGCGCATCACTTCGGAGATCTTGGCAGCGAGTGCGCGGCCGGCATCGGAGTCGTAGCGCAGGCCGAGCATGATCAGCGCGTCGCCCATGCCGGTGTAGCCGAGGCCGAGGCGGCGCTTGGCGTCGGCTTCGCGTGCCTGCTCAGGCAGCGGCCACTTGGTCGCGATCAGTACGTTGTCGAGCATGCGCACGGCGATCTTGGTGACCTTGGCGAACAGCTCGAAGTCGAACTTGGCGTTTTCGGTGAACGGGTCGGTGACGTAGGCGTTCAGGTTGAGCGAGCCGAGGCAGCAGCAGCCGTAGTCGGGCAGCGGCTGTTCGCCGCAGGGGTTGGTCGCTTCGATCTTCTCGCAGTAGGCGAGGTTATTTTCCTGGTTGATGCGGTCCATGAACAGCACGCCGGGTTCTGCGGCGTTGTAGGTGCTCTTCATGATCAGGTCCCAGACTTCGCGCGCCTTGACCTTCTTGTAGACCCACTTGCCGTCTTCGCGCTGGTAAGCGCCCTTCTTCTTGAAGTCGGCGTTGGGTTCGGTGGCGTGCACGAGCTCGAACTCGCCGTCGGTATCGACAGCGCGCATGAACTCGTCAGTCACGCCGACGGAGACGTTGAAGTTGTTGAGCTGACCTTTTTCCTGCTTAACGGTAATGAAGTCGATAACGTCCGGATGGTCGACGTTGAGCACCGCCATCTGCGCGCCACGGCGTGCGCCAGCGGATTCGACGGTTTCGCAGGAACGGTCGAACACTTTCATGTAGGAAATCGGGCCGGAGGCGCTGCTGCCGGTGCCCTTGACGCGTGCGCCCTTCGGACGGATCGCGGAGAAGTTGTAGCCAACGCCGCCACCACGACGCATGGTTTCGGCCGCTTGTGCCAGCGCGGTGTAAATGCCCGGCTTGCCGGCGTGGTCTTCGGTGATGGAGTCACCGACCGGCTGCACGAAGCAGTTGATCAGCGTGGTCTGCAGGCCGGTGCCTGCGGCGGACGAGACGCGTCCGGCCGGAATAAAGCCATGTTGAAGCGCCCACACGAAATCTTCCGTGTGTTTCTTGCGAGTCTTTTGCGGCTCGACTTCTGCAAGGCCCTTGGCTACGCGCTCCTGTACCTGTTCGACGGTGGTTTCGTCGCCCTTGGCGTACTTTTCGATCAGCACTTCGGTGGAGATCTCCTGGGGCTGCGCGAGCGCAATGGCGGCGCTTTCTAGTTTATGCATTCATGGCTCCTTGAAGCCGGCGCGCACGCCGGCGGATCTATAAGAATAATAGGCAGAAAAACGGGAAACTCCGGTTTTGAGACACTGATGACGCGGCGGCCAGCCCGGTTAAGGCTGTGGTCGGGTGAAACGATGCACTTGCCAAGACAAAACGGAAACAGAAAGCTGGGTCGCATTCATGGTGTCACTCGCGGTTCTTGTCTTGTTAGTAAGTGCGTGGGTCAGTCAGTTCTGCGATGGCTGCCCGGCGGTCGTCCTGTCGAGCTCCAGAATCGCTTTCCTCTGATGAGGATCAATCGCACTGGCGACAGGGTGTCTCAAAAGCGGTTTCAGAATACCAACAAATCCGCACCAAAACAACTAGATATAGGGGATGGATCTGTCGAAATTCCTATTGATTGTGTCCAGTCGTCACATTCCGACGCGCAAAACCAGCACTGGCAACGGGTTTGACCGAACATACGCCGTGTCAGTACGGAACACATTTTGTTGCGGTCCTGCACGACAGGCGGACCGGAAGCTTACACCCTGAGCGACTTTTCCGCACAGCACCAGATGAGCCACTGTTGTATGTTGCTGCTGCCATATCGGCAAGACATGCTGCTTCGGCAAAAAAAAACCCGCTGACCTTGCGGTTAGCGGGCGAATCCAATTCTAGGAGAGTTGGAGGAGACAGGTGAACTATAGCGCTGCCATGAAATGTCGTCTGCTTTATTGTCGTGATACCCGTTATACGCTTTATTTATAACAATGGAGCCAACGCTTCGAAGAGCCCCCGCACTTTTTTATCTGTTCGAACCGAGAGACAACACGTGCATCGCATAGTCTTCACGCAATAGAAAAGCCCGCGGGGCAATTGCCGAGCGGGCCTTGTATCTCCATCCCACGTCCTGTCGTGGATTTCTTCATGCTGCTTTGTGCGCGCATGATAGCCGAACGTTAGTGCAGGGACAAGATGCGCCGTTTGCCCTCGCTATGCGCACCCTGCCCTATGGACCGCAAACCAACCGGCAAAGGCATGACGAAAAAAAAGCCCGCTTGCGCGGGCAGATCCTTCCTAATACGGGAGTAGATTCCTGAAGCCCTAACCTATCTGGAGAGTGGCCCCAGTGATGAATCTGCTCTCGTATTCACACTCGCATTTGCGAGCGCTTGGCTTCAATATAGCGCTCGATTTTATACGCCGCAAGTATTTTAGGCATGCGATACATCTTTTTTCAGTTCGTGAACCATGTGGCAAGCAAGCTTAAATAACAGGCATTCAATTGCGATATTCGAGCGCTATAGTGATCGAACGGAGGACGCAGGGAGCCGTTGCAATCTGTTATTTCTTCAATAAGGAGCGCATATGCCGACCGTGATTACCCATCGGCGCATCAATATCGTCACCCTGGAACCGGGGGAAACTATCGCTGCACACTGTAGTGCCGGCGATATTGCCATCGTGCAGGATGCCTCCGGATGGTGGACGCAATTCGTCGGCGAGAATGGACAGGTCGATGGATACGACGAGCCATTCGAGAGCTATAACAAGGCTTTGTGGACAGCGAAGGCAGCAGCGGAATTTTCATCTGCCGAATAGCGCAAGGACGAACATGCCTTGCCTGCTGCACGCGCGTCGATTTGGGAGCCTACGCCTGAGCCATCTTTTCCACAAACCGCCAAGGAGCGAGATTGAACACTGCCGACACCCAGTTTGCCGAACTGCCGTGGAAAAACCGGATCATCCAATTGGAATACCAATGGGTGGGAGATGCGGATTCATCGTATCCGCCTGTGGTATTCCTGCATGAAGGACTGGGTTCGATCAGCATGTGGCGCGATTTTCCACACCGCTTCTGCGCGGAGCATGGCTTCCGCGGGCTGGTGTTCTCGCGCTATGGCTACGGTCGTTCCACACCGCGCCTGCCCGGCGAGGAAGTGGCGGTCGATTACCTGCACGAACAGGCACATGTTGCACTGCCGGCCCTGCTGGAGAAACTGGGCGTGCAAAGCCCCTGGCTGTTCGGCCACAGCGATGGCGGATCGATCGCGCTGCTGTATGCGGCGCGGTTTCCGCAAGAGGCGAGCGGCATCGTCGTGGTGGCACCGCATATCTTCGTGGAAGACATCACGATCGCCGGCATTGCTGATGCACGCGAAGCGTATCGGAGCACCGACCTGCGCAGCCGGCTCGGACGCCACCACAAGGATGTCGATGCCGTCTTCCGCGGCTGGAACGATACCTGGCTGAAGCCGGACTTCCGCAGCTGGAACATCGAGGAAGAGCTGCACGCCATTACCTGTCCGGTACTGGCGATACAAGGTGAAGGCGATGAATACGGGACGCTGGAGCAGATCTTCGGCATCGCCCGCCGGGTCCCCGGCGCACAGGCGTTACCGCTGGCCGAATGTGGCCATTCGCCGCACCGGGATCAACCGCAACGGCTGATCGAGAACGCAGGCGAATTTATCAAGGCAAGGACACCTCGATAATTCATATGGGCAGGAACTACTTGCCCCGCAAATACACTTCGTCGTCGAAGGTCAGCACCCACTCCGGCCGGTACACGGTGAAGATGGTGAGCAGGAAGCCGGTCAGGAAAGCCTCACCCCAGGAGAGCAGCAGCATGTAGGCAATCACGTCGCCGCCGGGAGGCGTACCGGTGATCCACATGCGGTGCACACCGAGCGACATCAGGCCGATCGTCGCGAGCATCAGGACGGTGCCGAAAAATCCATTGCCAAGCAAGTACACAAACACATTGCGCGGGAAGTACTTTTCCGTCAGCCGCATCACCACATCGCCGCAGTAAGCCGGTAACACCGCGAGCAGCAGCAGGTTCATGCCGAGATTGCTCCACAAGCCATTTTCCAGCACCGTAAATGCCAACGCGGAAATGGCGATGCCTGCCATCGCCAGCTGCCGTCCGTACATGAGCACGAACAGCGGCATGCCGAGCATGTGCAGTGCCATTCCCTGCGCAATGGGAATGTCAAAACGCCATAACAGCGGCAACGCGATGATGAGCGCACACCAGGCAGAAAAAGCACCCGGTCCGGCAAGCTGTCGCCACGGCGCCGTCCTGACATTGCCATATAAAAAGACCGTTGCGGCGAGGATCGCAAGAAACGCGATTTCCGGCGGAAAATTAAAAGTGAAGATGCCCATACGCCATTATAGAAATTCTGATGAATCCGGGAGGATCGACGGTCTCGTGCTGAAACTGCAAGCAAGAAAAAAGCCCGCTTGTGCGGGCTCGGTAATGGATACGAAGGAGGTCAGCTCTTTTTCTTCAGGCACTCGCTCATGAATTTCTTGCGCTCGTCGCCTTTCATGTCTTTAGCCTCGGCATTGCAGGCCTTCATCCGCTCCTGCTGCGCCTTCTGCGCGGCGCTGGCCTTAGGCTTGCTCAAGCACTCCTTCATGAATGCCTTGCGCTCGTCGCCTTTCCTGTCGCCGGCTTCCTTGTTACACATGGTCATTCTGTTCTGCTGCTCGGTCGCAGCGAATGCAGGGTTCAACAATACCGGCAATACCAACAGCAATGCACCTGCAAACTTGTTCATCTTCTTCTCCTGATAAGTAAGTGCAAACGAAAACGGACGGATGGCAAAACACGGGACAGCGCTGCTGATTACAGCATACTTCGCCCCCCATGAAACTGCCTGAAAGAGGCAAACATGCAAATTCTGCATTGTTTTTCCCTTGTCCTTTCGTATGCGTTGTCCGGTGCCAATGCGCGCTGATGTTTTTTGTTGATGCCTTTGCTCCAAACGCTTCGCAGACGTCAGGCTGAGCAGCTTCGCTATGCGCTTCAATTTGCATGTCAATTTGCGTGATGTCCGAGTCATGCAAGACCGCAATCTTGCCATCACCACGGTGCGATGCATGGCGAAGCAAAAACAAACCTCCTGGAGCAAAAAGCATCGGCAAACCCTCATGGACGAGCATGAGCACGCCAACCGCGCCTTTCATGTGATGGAGATCCAAAACAGCGCGGTTGACCTTGCATCTTTGGCACCATAAGAGAACGGCGATGCTGCCTGCAATCGGCACCGCCACGAACCCTGCTTGTCAGACGCTTTCTAGACAACTGCTTCTATTCGGCGAATGCTGCTTGCAGAACGTTGCCACCATGCAATACCATCAAAAAAACACGAAGAAACGCAAATGAGTCACGCGTTTGCTTTATTTACAAATCGACCGCCTGCTCGCCGGGGGAGGGTTGTAAAGAGGGAGACAAGAATGATTCACAAGAAGACCACCATCGGTAAACGGCTCGCACTCGGTTTCGGCGTTGTCATTGCATTACTGATCACGCTGGCCGTCCTGTCCACCATCCGCATTGGGGGACTGAGCAACGAGATCAACCTGATGGTGAAGGACCGCTACCCGAAAACGGTCATCGCCAACCAGATCAAGGCCGACCTCAACGAAATCTCGCGCAACATGCTCAACGTTCTCGTGATGAACGACGCCGAACAGATCAAGAAGGAACTCGCCAACATCCCGGACAAGAATCGGAGCACCGACGAGGCGATTGCGAAGCTGGACAAGATCATCACCGATGACAAGGGTCGCGAGCACCTGAAGGCGATCACCGAGTTCCGCGACAAATTCCGGCCCAACGAGGACAAGTTCATCGCCCTCGTCAACGAAGACCGCAAGGATGAGGCCTTGGTGAAATTCATGTTCTCCGTGCGGCCGCTGCAGGCGAAATACTTTGCGCAACTCGATGCCTTCATCCACCATCAGGACAGCCAGATGGCGCAGGCCGGAGCCGATTCGGTCGAGGTTGCGGAACGCACCGGCGTCTTCATCCTGATGCTTGCGCTTGCCGCGAGCGTATTGAGTGCTGCCGTGGCCTTCATCACCACGCGCAAGATCACCGGCCCGCTCAATGAAGCGGTTGCAGTCGCCCAGCGCGTCGCCGACGGCGACCTGACCAGCGATATCCAGGTCAAGACCCGGGACGAGACCGGTGCGCTGATGCTCGCGCTGCAGCATATGAATGACAGCCTGTCCAGGCTCGTCGGTGAAGTACGCCAGGGCACCGACACCATCACCTCCACATCGCGTGAACTCGCCGCCGGCAACCTCGAGCTGTCGACCCGCACCGAGCAGCAGGCGAGTTCGCTGGAGGAAACCGCATCGACGATCGAAGAGCTCACTTCCACCGTCAGGCAGAACGCCGACAATGCCCGTCAGGCCGATCAACTGGTCGCCTCGGCGACCGATGTCGCGATCAAGGGCGGCGCGGTCGTGTCGCAGGTGGTGGAGACGATGGGTGCGATCAACGACTCGTCGAAGAAGATTGTCGACATTATCGGCGTCATCGATGGCATCGCGTTCCAGACCAACATCCTGGCGTTGAATGCGGCAGTGGAAGCGGCACGTGCGGGCGAACAGGGCCGCGGTTTTGCCGTCGTCGCGGCGGAGGTGCGCAATCTTGCGCAACGTTCTGCCGCTGCCGCCAAGGAAATCAAGGCGTTGATTGACGACTCGGTGGAAAAGGTGGCCGCCGGCAGCAAGCTGGTCGGCCAGGCCGGCGCCACGATGGACGAGGTGGTCGCCAGCGTCAAGCGCGTCACCGACATCATGGGCGAGATCACCGCCGCCAGCCAGGAACAAAGCACCGGCATCGAACACGTCAATCATGCGATCAGCGAAATGGACGGCGTCACGCAGCAGAATGCCGCGCTAGTCGAAGAAGCCGCTGCTTCTGCAGAAACGATGCAGACCCAGGCAGCCAACCTGGCGCGCGTGGTCAGCGTATTCAAGCTCGGCACCGCTTACGCCGCCGTGGCATCTGCCGCGCCGGACAAGACCCAAACCCATCCGCTGAATGAACAACCATCCCTGCCGCCGAAGGAACACAAATCGGCTGCGGTCCGGCTCGCGCCCTCTCCCGCCAACAGCAGGCAGGTGGCACGCACCGGTGTGTCGGGCAATGACGACTGGGAAGAGTTCTGAAGCGGACCAAAAAGGCTACGCTGAACAAGTGCCGCGATGGCACGTATACTTGTTCAGCGTGGCCTTAACATTTCACCGCAACGTGTTTGAAACGGTGAGCAGCTTGGGCGCACGCCCAAGCACAAGCAAACATCATCCTCTGGAGGCAAAGTGAAGTTCAACGTGCAAATCAATCGTTTCCTGGTAGTCGCAGCAATGATGTTCGGCCTGGCGCAGACGGCGCAGGCCACGGAAGTCGCCGGCGTCAAGCTCGACGAAACGGTCAAGGTTGCAGGCAAGGAGCTCAAGCTCAACGGCGCGGGCATCCGTACCCGCCTGATGTTCAAGGTCTACGTCGCGGGCCTGTACCTGCAGGAAAAGAAAACCACCGCCGCCGACGTGCTCGCCACGCAAGGGCCGCGCCGCCTGAGGCTGGTGCTGCTGCGCGAAGTCAGCAGCGAGGACTTCGGCCAGGCCTTCATGGACGGCCTGAATGCCAACTCCGACAAGGCCGAAAAGGCGAAATTCGTGAACCAGACGGTCAAGATGGGCGAGATCTTCGCGTCCATTCCTTCGCTGAACAAGGGAGACACCGTGACCGCAGACTGGATCCCGGGCACCGGCCTGAACATTCTGGTGAATGACAAGAAGGTTGGCGACACGCTGCAAGGCATCGAGTTCGCCAATGCATTCCTGCGCATCTGGCTGGGCGACAAGCCGGCCGATGCGGCACTGAAGCAGAAGCTGCTGGGCGGCTGAAAAGGCGGTCGGCTTTGACGGGGAAATGAGGCGCAACGCCCATCCCGATAGAAGAAGATTGAAGGCCAGAAGTGCAAAAAGGCACCGCAAGAAACTGCGGTGCCTTTTTGTTTTTGCCCCTGCCATTGTGCTTCCCGCGGATAAAGCGGGGCGCCGCGGAAGAACCTGTATTGTGCCCTGCCCTCAACGCTGAGCATCGCGTTGCGCGGAGGGCTCTGCCCACATCGGGAAACTCGCCTACACCCGCTGGGCCGGGTCAAAGTCCACCGTTTTGCCCTTCATCACCGACGGCAGCGCAGTGCTCAGGCAGGCGTAGACCAGCAGCGCGCCGTACAGGGTTTCGGGAATGCCGTAGCGATCGCGCAGGATGCCCGCCAGCACCAGCGTAAAGATCAGCGTCGGTGCAAGCGTGACGGACACCTTCAGGCTGCTCTGCGCGCTTTCGTCGAATGTAAAGCGGCGGTGCAGCCATTGCACGCCGATGCGGGCGGGAAGCACGATCGCCGAGATCGCCAGACCGAGTGCAAGCGACTGCCACTGGAAAGCTTCCGAAGGAATCCGCGTGCCGCTGTAGAAAAAGTAAAACGGCACGAAAAATGAGGCGAACAGGCGCACCGCGCGCAGGTTGTCGTCCGATGCGAGCAACGGCATGCGTTCGCGCAGCAAGCGCGCGACCAGGCCAGTCAGGAAGGCGCCAACCAGGTAATACACGCCCAGCTGCTTGGTGATGTAGGCGGCAATCAGCCCCACCAGCACCAGCAGCGAAAATTCCGACCCGGCCGCGTGCGGCAGGACGAAGCGGCCGAACAGGATGAAAAGTACGGGCAGCAAGGCCATCATCGCAGCGAGTGCGACTGTAGAGATGACCAGGTTCATCGCCGAGCCAGACTGGAGGACGAAGAATAAGACGAGCAGCGCGAGGATCTCGCCCGCAACAGCCTTCGCCGCGACCCAGAAGCGCTCGTTGTCATTCAAGCCTTGCTGTCCCAGCGTATCGAGGATGAATCCGGTCGATGGCGTCAGCAAGGCCAGGCCCAGAAGACAAGCCGCCTGCCATGGCACGTCCAGGAACTGCAGAGTGCCCCACGATACGGCAGCCAGCGCCGCCGCACGCAGCAGCAAATGTCCGAGCAGCGGCCAGCGCACGCTGTGAAAAACATCCAGCTCGATTTCCAGTCCGGCAAACAGGAACAGTGAGGAAATGCCCAGCGTCGCCAGCAGCGCCAAGGTCGGATCCTTGCCGATGCCGTCCACCAGCAGGCCGCCGATGATCCCGAACGCAAACGCGGTCAGCGGCGCCGGGATGCGAAAGCGCTGCAGTATCTTCGGAATAACGAGTAGCGCGAGGACGATGGCGAGATAGACAACCTCGGCGGGATACATCTGGATCGAGAACGGACTCATGGGTGCACAGTGATGGCGGAACGCGCGTGGCAGATCAAAGGGCGTGAATTGTACCGCGCCGCACAACGAGGGTTTTCTGCCCTCACGGCCGCAAGGCGTACAAATAGTGAAGGAACAACCCGCCGCCCGAACTCCCGGACGATTGCAGGATTGCACAGCCGATCCGGAATTTCAGGAGATTGTCCGAGCGCGGGATAGGCGTCTGTCTGCAGCACCATGCACCATCCGGTCGCAGGCACTGACAGATGCGGTCAACGAATTGGCACAGCGCGTGCGGCCGCCGTTATTGCAGCACCTGCGTTCGGCTGGCGCGCAGGACGGTGACGACATCGGTGACCGGATCGATGCGCCAGGATTTCAAAAAACCCTCTTCCACCAGCAGGTCCAGCGCCTTTTTCAAGCCATTGCGAAAGTGATAAAGCTGGTGCGCGGATGAGCCGCACAGTCCCTTGAGCGTTTCGACCTTGTAGCCGAACGGCTCACGATGCGTGAAGTAGAAGCCATGCAGCCACTTGGCCAGCGGCGAGCGCAATTTCAGGCGCTGACGCCAGTCGAGCTGGGTATAGGCGTCGGATGCAAACAGCGTGATCAGCTTCGGATTCAGGCGCACTTTCCAGTGGCGGTCTTCCTCGTCCTTGAAGGTGAATTCCTGCACCAGCGTGCCGCCATAGCCGCGCTTGCCAGACCCGGCGTCGAACCGGATCTCGACCGCGTTCGCGGTCAGGCGCAGGATGCACAGGCGCAGCCTTTCGTAAGACGGCGATGAGGTCGGCCAGCCCATCGACTTGAGCATCGAGTAGGCGGTAAATGAAACTTCATGCCCGAGCGGCTGGCTGCGCGCCAGATGCACCAGGTTCAGGAACACGTCTTCGTCGTCCTGCCGCAGCTCTTCCCCGGTATAGAAAATCTCGACACCCTTGACCGAAGTGATCGGCCGCTCCTTCAGGTGCTGACGCGGTTCGTTCTGGCGCGCCACGGAGAACAGAGCCGAACGCGCCAGCGGATTCGGCAGGCCGCGCACCTGGTTTTCCCACAGCGGCAGCTGGATGATGTTGAGCGCATCCTCAACCTCGCGCGGTACGCTGTCCGCCGCCATCAGGCCGTCGCCAAACGCCATTTCCGACTGCCCGGCTGCGGTTTTTTTCTTCTTGTTGTTGGCGATCGTTGCCTCGATCTTGAGCAGCACTTCGCTGAGCGACTTGGGCTTGGCGGTCGTTGCGGACATGTCTGGTTCCAGCAGATTTGTTGACGGGTGGCAAAGGTATCATGGCAAGACTCGTCTTTTGAGCGTGGGGCCGCGTTGTTGGAGCGTGGACACACGTTTGTCGAGCGAGGGGCACGGAACCAAAATCGATTTCCATGTACCGCTCGACGCGTATTTCGAGCGTGGACAGAAGCGTTCCCGCAAATTCAGGCACGAAATTCGTATTTCGAGCGTGGTGCGAGCGGGGTGGACGTTGCAGTTTTTCCCTGCAGCAAGCAAAAGAGGCCGTGTCCGACGCCGGGAAGTACTGGCAGATAACGTATTTCGAGCGTTGCGCCCCGCGTTCCAGGCGAGTTGATGCAGGATTCGTCGCTCGAGCGTGGTCTCATACTGGGGAAAAAGCCTATCCAGGCGCGCGGATTCTCTGTTTTACCGCCGCGCGGCGCGTATCTGGAGCGTGGAGAAGCCTTGCTATCGTCTTTCCAGCGAGATTTTCCCGTTTCAGGCACATGAAATATCGTTTTTGGAGCGATATAGAGCAGCATCCTGACAAAAAAGCACCGGAAACTATCGTTTTCCACGCGTGGACACCCATCGTCATTCGGGCGTGGATCATCGTTTTTCCAGAGAGACAGGCACGTATGCGAAGCGCGTCAGAATCGTATGCCGAGCGCGGCAACGACGTATTCCAAGCGTGCGGAGAGATCGCATATTTCCTTTTATTTCAAAGACTTAAATGACTTTTCCAGACGCTTAATCGTCTTTAATCTATCCTTTAATTCGTTTGCGGCATCGGTCGAAAAACGATAGTCGGCGCCTGCCTGAATTGCTTCCCGGCACTGAACCGCCTTCACGCCCCATCTGTTCACAAGAGTGGGCGACTTACGCGAACACCAGCAATGTCGACACGGGCTCGCATGGAAAGGCGTTAGAGGATTTTGGCCAAGTACCTGGAAAGGAATTGCAACTACAACAACATCATGCCGATGCAGTAGCTTAAAAGCGTTATGCAATGATTGTTTTTAAGGGAAGTCAGCAGCGGGCAGCGTAAAACAGCGGCATGGCAATGAGAGCAAGGTTCTCAATGCCGGCCATGCTGCGCCGGCATGGCACAAAATTCCGAGAAGGAAGCGGCTGAAGCAATGAGTTGGCGGATGCCGCCATTTCATGACGCTGGTCAGGCACTGCTTGGATTTTCTAAGGAATGATGGCGCGGCTGGCGGGGATCGAACCCACGACCCTTGGCTTCGGAGGCCAATACTCTATCCACTGAGCTACAGCCGCGTAGGAGGAACGGTGAAGAGGCCTGAAGCATACCGTTTTTCTCGTTGCACGTCCATGCAAGCAGGGCGCTTGCGTTCCAAACCCCTATCTTTCCGACTATAATCAAGGGTTTTGCGAGGTATTGCGCTGCAACACACCAGAGGCCGCCGGCCCGCTCCGCATACCCGCCCCGCCGGCTTTTATATTGCATTGAGGGAAAAATGAGCGACGCACATAACGAACACCAATCCGGAATCAAGACACCGAAGCAGCTTGTAGCTGCAGTGGCTGCCGGCTTTCTGGTACCGATCATTGTCATCGTGCTGCTGGTGCAGTATGTCTCCAATTCCGACAAGGTCGGTGCCGGCTCGAACGCGATGAGCGATGAAGCGATCGCTGACCGCCTGCGTCCGGTCGCTGATCAAGGATTTACCTTCCAGGGCGCCAGCGGTGGAGCGAAGGAACTGAAAGCTGGCGACGCGGTGTACCAGGCAGTTTGCGTTGCATGCCACGGCACAGGCGTTGCAGGCGCACCGAAGACCGGCGACGCCGGTGCCTGGTCCGCTCGCATTGCGCAAGGCCAGTCCACACTGGTGACCAACGCCATCAAGGGCATCCGCGGCATGCCGGCCAAGGGCGGCAACCCGGACCTAGCTGACATCGAAGTCGAGCGTGCGGTGGTCTACATGGCCAACCAGTCTGGCGGCAAGCTGAAGGAACCGGCAGCCAAGGACGGCGCAACTGCGACCGCTCCAGCACAAGATGCCGGCGCACCAGTTGCTTCCGCTACCGAACCCGTCGCCTCCTCGCCGTCGCAGCAAGTCAAAGATGTCACCGGCGGTGCAAGCAAGCCGGATGGCAAGAAGGTGTATGAAACCGCTTGTGCCGCATGCCACGCCACAGGCGCAGCCGGCGCTCCGAAGTTCGGTGACAAGGCAGCATGGGCGCCGCGCATCAAGCAAGGCAATGAAACCCTGTACAACAGCGCAATCAAGGGCAAGAATGCGATGCCTCCGAAAGGTGGCTCCAGCGCCTCTGACGAAGAGGTCAAGGCAGCCGTGGATTACATGACTGCCGCTGCCAAGTAAGCCGAAGCGGTCACACAAGACAAAAAGCCGACCCGCGGGTCGGCTTTTTTATCGGCCCTTTTACCGGCCTTTACTTCCCTGTTTCAGGTATCGCCATGCACTTCATGGCGACGCCATATGTTCAGCGCTGTGGCTGCATCATCGGCATCGGCTGTTGCCCCGGTTGCGGCGCCTGCGCAGTGGCCTGCGGCTCGGCGACGAAAATCTCGACACGGCGATTGCGCGCACGGTTGGCCTCCGTGTCGTTGGATGCGACCGGTTCCCGCGAACCGCGGCCGTCGATGTTGATCCGGTTGGAAGCGACGCCACGCGAGACCAGGTATTCGCGCGTCTGTGCGGCGCGGTTGACAGACAGCGGGTTGTTGATCGCGTCGTTGCCGGTGCTGTCGGTATGGCCGATGATGCTCACCTTGCTGTACGGGTTTTCGACCAGCGTGGCGGCGAACTTGTCGAGGATCGGACGGAAGTTCGGCTTGATGTCGGAGCGATTGGTATCGAAGGAAATATCGGTCGGGATGTCGAGCTTCAGCCGGTTGTCCGGTGTTTGCGAAACCTGAACGCCGGTGCCTGCGGTAGCGGCCTCCATCTGCCGCTTCTGCTGTTCCATGCGGCTGGACCAGATATTGCCGATTACCGCACCAGCGGCGCCGCCGAGCACCGCGCCCGTCGCGGCCCTGCGTCCGCCGCCCGGCCCGGTAACGCCACCGAGCACCGCCCCCACACCCGCGCCAATGCCTGCTCCGGTGGCAGTACCGCGCTCCACTTCATTCATGTTGGCGCAGCCGCCCAGCACCAGAACGGCGGCGAGCGTGCTGACTGTAAGTTGCTTGCGCATCATGCATTCCTTCGTATTGATCAAATGTCATTTTGACAGGCGAAGGTAATGCGAGTTCGGCAATTTACAAATGGATAAATTTGGAGAAATTTGCCGGAATGGTCAAAGACCGGACTCAAACGCCGTAGTCGGCGATGTCGTCGGAATCGTAAAGCGAAGCTTCCCAGTTCGCGCGTCTCTTGCGCGCCATGAATGCCACCAGCCCGGCAACGGAACCTGCGACGATAAAACCTCGCAGCGCACCCTTCACCAGTGACTTCCTTTTTGACAGTGCGGAAACCAGGCCGGTTGCGACAGGCAGGATTGCCTGGAGGTTCAGGCCGGCAAGGCCACTCCCGTTACGTATACCACGTGCGCCGATCGCAGAGAATGCTGCCATTGCAAGCTGTTGCAGCGCGCCCTTTGCCAGCGTGCGCGGCTCCAGCCCGTCGTGCACAAACTGCCGGGCGACGACAACCTGCGCCCGGTAGAGCGCACCTTGCGAGATCAGTTGCTGCTTGCGTTCTGCTCGGTTCATTGTGCAACTCCTAGGCTTGCGCTATCCGTTAGTCCCGATCAAAGCAGTGCATCGCGGTCCTTGCGCAGTTCCGCCATGGTTGCCGTCAGCGACAATTTGTCCTGGGTCAGCATGGACCGCGCATACAGCAGGATGCCAATGGCCAGCACTGAATAGAATGCCGCGACCAGCAGCAATATCTTCCAGCCCAGCGCCTCCCAGGTCAGCACCACCAGCAATACAGTCCAGCAGCCCAGCGCGAAGCAGACTGCGACGACACCCAGCGCGCCGATCAGCAGCAGCTTTGCGGCGTTGTCGCGGACTTCGCCGAGCTCGAGTGCGGCGAGCTCGATCCGGTTCATCACCAGACCGAGCAGATTCTTGGCGACGCCGGCCAGCCCGGCGATCAGGCCGGGCCGCTCGTACTCTGCTTGCGCTTCTTGAGGTTCCACCATGCGCGATTTACTTGCGGGAGATCAGCATACCGATCAGCAAGCCTGCGCCGGCTGCGATACCGACGGCCTTCCATGGATTCTCATGCACGAACTCGTCAGTGGTACGCGCGGCAGCCTTGCCTTTTTCAACCGCGACAGCCTGCAGTTCGTGTGCACGTTCAACGGCTTTCTCCAGCATCACCAGGCCTTTGGCTCGCAATTCTTCGGCTCTTTCACCGGTTGCCTGCGAGGCTTCACGGAACAGTTCCTGCGCGTCCTTGACCAGTGTGTTCATGTCGTTTCTAACGGTTTTGATGTTATTGCTCATCATGAGAAGCTCCTGAAGAAATTAGCACTGTGATAGCGAACCGCACACGAAAACGTGTGCGGCTGCGAATAGGATATGGCTTATTTATCTCAGGTAATTTACGAAATGTAAAGGCTTCGGCAGGTAGAGGACGCACCGTTGCCTTTCGAGAACTGGGTTCTTTGACTCAGATCAGGCGCCGGTGTCGCGCTGCTGCGGCGGGCGCCGCAGCAGCAAGATGCACGATTAACGCAGGAAACGACCGTCGCGCGAGATGACCGTCAGTTCGACGTTGTGCGAACCCTGATGATTGTTGCGACTGAAGTTGACCATGTAGCCTTCGAAATCGACCTTGCCCATCGATTCAAGCGCCGTGATGAAGCGTTCACGGGTGAGGTCACGGCCGGTGCGCTTCAATGCCTCAACCGTCACCTTCGCATTCAGGAAACCTTCCATCGATGCGAAGGACCAGTTCTTCACGCCCATTTTGGTCATGATCTGCTGGTACTCGCGCACGATGCCGCTGGTGGCGGAGAACGGGAATGGCACAACCTGCGACACCACGACGCCGATCCCCTCCTTGCCGAGTGCGGTCACCGAAGTCTGCGTGCCCATCACGGATAGCGTGAAAAACTGCATGCCGAAGGCGAGCTTCTTGTACGCCTTGATGAATTCCGCAGAAGGCTTGCCTGCCGTGATCATCAACACCGCCTGCGGTGACGATGCAGCCAGGGTTGCGGCCGCCTGCGCCGCATCCGAGGCATCGTTCTCGATGGTAGCCACAGCATGCGGCTGCAGCTTGCGCTTGGCGAGGGCAGCTTCGGCAGAGGCGAGTCCATCCTTGCCGAAGCCATTATTCTGGTACACGATCGCGACGCGATCGATGCCGCGTACGCCAAGGTGTTGAATGATCTCGTGGGTTTCATCGGCGTAACTGGCACGCACGTTGAACACGTAGCGGTTCATGGGCTTGCGTACCGCATCCGAGCCGGTATACGGAGCAATACTGGGAATACCAGCTTTGGTGATGGCCGGCAGCAGCGCGGTATTGGCCGGCGTACCGAACACATTGAACAGCGCAAATACGGCGTCTTTCTCGATCAGCTGCTGTGCATTGGCGATCGCCTTGTCGGTGTCATAACCGTCATCCAGCGTAATCAGCCGAATCTTGCGGCCATGAACACCGCCTTGGGCGTTGATGTACTCGAAGTAAGCTTTCGACGCGGTTGCGGAGTCCGAACCGAGTTCACCGAGCGGACCGGTCAGCGCACTGGTCTGGCCAAGCACAATTTCATCGGCGGTGACGCCGCTTTCCGCATGGGCGGCGGTGAACGTGGATGCAGAAAACAACAGGGCAGTAGCGAACTGCGTGAAGCGATGCAGCTTGAACAAGGAAATACGAATCGACATGATTGAGCTCCGTGGGCATTCACAGGAAAACAGGCGGAGCAGCGTCTGCCCTGCACTGCATCTGGTGGATGCTCGCAGCGTCGTATTTCCGCTCCTTGATCCTAGTGAATTCTAGGAAGCAACACTGTCGCATGACTTACATTCGCCGACCGATGCCTCATTTTGTCTAAAAGTGTTTCAGCAATCCAACAATCGACGCAATTAATGTGCGTAATGTTCTTGCAACTTGCGCCTTTACAGAAGCAAAAGTGCTACTGCTTTGATGACGGCGGTTCATCGCCTCGCCTCACCGCGCAGCACGAAGGCAAAAAAACAGCGGCCCACAGGCCGCCGTGTCGCACCGTTGTTTACTCAGTGACTTTCTTACTTGCCGCTCGATGAAGGCGAGGCTGTATCGCCGGAAGCACCGCTACTCGTCGACGATCCCGATGTATCGTCGGACGACGTGCCGGACTGGCTGGCTTTTGGCTTGTTCTCCGGGCTCGCATCGGAGCCGGCAGGCGTCGGCGCAGGTGAGGCGCCGGAGGCGGCGGCAGCCGGATCCGAACCTGAAGCGCCGGTGCTGCCAGCATCGGAAGAGCCGTCGGATGCGCTACTTCCGGAGGTCGACGAGCCGGAGGTATCGGTTGGTGTGGAGACGGCAGAGGGACTGGCGCCCGAACGTGTCGCGCCCGATGGCAAGTCGGTGCTGGCTGCGGGCGAGGTGTCGACTGGGCCGGCTTTGCCGGAAGGCATTGCGCTTCCCTGATCCTGCGGCATGGGCTGGGAAGCCGAGGTGGCGCTGTTGACTGATCCGGAGCCTTGGGCGAAGGCAACCGAAGATACCGACGCGACCATGAGGAAAGACAAGGCTCGCACTGTAGATTTCAACGTCATCACAAACTCCTTGAGTGAAAAACATGCAGAAGCTTGGACGCAAAGCAGACCAGCATGTTCAGCAAAGCTGGCCAATATGAGGCCGCAGAAGATTGAAAACTCGACAAGCCCTTGAATCTCAAGCGAATTGACAATGTAATAAAGTGTAAGCGGCACAGTAGCAGTCGAAATCCCCGCCTACCGCCGGTGCGCCACGGCCCGCGCCGCCTCGCCTTCTCCCTGTCGCCGTTTTCCCGCCTCTGCAGATCACTTTCGCGATTAGCCAGTCGTTGTCTTTGGGCAACATTGTACTTTCCTTGACGACAACAAGTTTTCATACTCGGCCGGCATCTTTTTAAACAACAACACAATGAGGCACTGATCTTGGAACCAAGACGCATTTTTCGTATGGCCGCGCTGCTTGCCGGGCTGGCGCTGCAAATTCATGTTCACGCACAAGGCGTCACTCCCACCGAGATTGTTCTCGGCCAGTCCGCCGCACTGACCGGCCCGCTGGCAGAGCTCGGGCAGGAGGTATCGACCGGTTCGAAAGCCTACTTCGACTACGTGAACCTGCATGGCGGCGTGCATGGCCGCAAGATCAGGCTGGTCACGCTGGACGACGGTTACAACACCGAAAAGGCGGTCGAGAACGTGAAGCACCTGATCCAGAAGGAGCAGGTGCTGTCGCTGTTCGGCGTGCTCGGCACACCGGCCAATGTGGCGATCATGCCGATCATCGAGTCGGCACGCGTGCCGAACTTCGCGCCGATTACCGGCTCGGACATGGTGCGCGTGCCGTTCAACCGACTCGTGTTCAACATCACCCCGAGCTATGCGGACGAGATCGACAAGATCCTGGAGCACCTGCATGTGCGCGGCCTGATGAAAGTGGCGGCGGTGTACCAGAACAATGCCTTCGGCAAGGAAGGCGCCGCCAACCTGGAACGTCTGACTGCGGCGCGCAAGATGAACCTTGTCGGCACCGCCAGCATCGAGAGCACCGGCGTCGATGCCGACAAGGCCGCCGATGCGCTGCTCAAGGCGGCTCCGCAGGCGATCCTGCTGATCACGGCGGGCAAGTCTTCATCCGATTTCATCAAGGCCTACAACAAGCGCGCAGTGGGCATGCAGTACTTTGCCTTGTCCGTGATGGCGTCGCAGGCCGCGGTCAAGGCGCTCGGGCCGGAAGGTGTCGGCGTGGTGGTGTCGCAGACCGCGCCATTCCCGTTCTCTGCCACCAACCGCGTGGTGCAGGAGTATCAGAAGGTGACGAAGGAAATGGGCGTGAAGAACTGGTCGTTCGCCTCGATACTCGGCTTCATCAATGCGAAGGTTTTCGTCGACGGTCTCCGGCGCGCCGGGCGCGACCTGTCACGTGAAAAGCTGATCGACGCCTTCGAGACGATGGGCCGGATCGACTACGACGGTGTGGCGCTCAACTTCTCGAAGACCAGCCACCTCGGCCATCGCTACATCGAGCTGACCGTGATTTCGAAGGACGGACGGTTCCTGCGGTAATGAAAAGGCGCCCGCTTGCGGGCGCCTGAAGAGGTAGCAAGCGCCGCAGGCTGAGCCTTGGGCGCTGTAGCGTTTGCGGCCTGTTATCGATCCATCTGCGGTTGCGCGATCGTGCGCAGCTGGAAGCGCCCGTCATTGTTGAACAGCCAGGTCTCGGAAACTTCGAGCCGGCCGCCGCGCACGAGATGCGAAGCCGGCCGCGGGAACGGCGCTGCGCTGCGCAGGCTGGCCAATGCGATCGATTCGGTTTCCGAATCGCGGTTGGAGCGCATGATTTCGCTGCGAACCAGGTTGCCGCCCTCATCGATGGAATAACGCAGCACCACGACCGAACGCAGCAGCGCCTGCGGACGTCCCGGGTACACCTTTTTCGAGTTCACCGACGAGATACGCAGGGCGAGCTCGCGCTTGTAGTCGTCCAGGCTCTTGGCGCTGGACAGCGGCCCGGTCGGCAGTTCGACTTTTGACTTGGCGGTTTTTTCCACCGGTTTCTCGACTGGCGTATCGGCAGTGCGCGTTGCACAGCCCGCAAGAATGCCTGCTGCTGCCACCGCAAGTGCTGCGATTCTGATGTACATGATGAAGGTCTCCGTTGAATTGGCTGGACATCCCAAGAAACAACGACGTCCATGCAGAATAAGAATTTCCTATGGGCAACTTCCCGCTACCAACATAATTTGCAGGATTCATGCCGAGAAGCAATCTTACTCACCGTTACAAACAAACCTCAACCTTGCATCCGCACGTGTCTCTTCTAACCTACAGAAATGCGTTTTCCTGTCCTGTCGTTATCAATGTTGTATTTCATGGAGCCGTCCCATGCACTTGCGAGGAAGCACCAATCACCGGCATGTCCATGCCGCCGCCAGCCGTGTCCGGAAAAACGGCCAGTCGTTCTTCGAAGTGCAGGCTGCGGGAATCGCGCGTGCCACGCTGCAGCAGGCGTGGAATGTGCTGACGGATTACGAGAGGCTGGATGAATTCGTGCCGGACCTGGTGTCATCGAAGATTCTGTCGCGCGACACGAATGAAGCGATCATCGAGCAGAAAAGCCAGACAGCCGTCCTGTTCCTCGTGCATACGGTGCGCATGGTGGTGCGCATCGAAGAGCAGCCCTATTCCATGTTGAACGTCGAACGGCTGTCCGGCGACATGCGGCATTACCGGGCGCGATGGGAATTGGAGCCGGTGGCGCAGCCGGGCGACGAAGGCACGCGCATTGCGCTGCTCGGCGCGATGGAACCGGATTTCCCGCTGCCGCCCATCGTCGGCGATGCGCTCATCCAGGCCAATGTGAAGAGCATGGTCGAAGCAGTGATACGGGAAATCGAGCGGCGCAACGTGCATTAGCTTGAAGCGAGGCAGCGCCGCACACTCAGTCAAAGCGGCGATGCACCCTGAATTGCTCCGTCGCTGCCACCAGCGCCGTAGCAATGCCCGGCTCGGCAGCAGAGTGCCCCGCATCGCCGATGACCTGCAGCCGCGCCTCGGGCCATGCCGCATGGAGACGGAATGCGGTCGCCGGCGGGCACACCACGTCGTAGCGCCCCTGCACGATGATGGCAGGCAGGTGACGGATGCGGTCGATGTTGCAGATCAGCCGGTCGTTGGGCAGGAAACCTTCATGCAGGAAGTAATGCGCCTCCAGCCGGCCGATGCCAAGGCTGACGGCATCGCTGCTGAAGTCGTCGATCGCCTCCGGATCCGGCTCGAGGAACAGGCAGCGGCCCTCGTAGCGGCTCCAGCTGCGTGCGGCGGGCAAATAGACTTCCGGATCGTCGCTGAACAGACGCCGCGCATAGGCGTGCAGCAGATCACGGCGCTCCTCGAGCGGAATCGGCGCGAGGAAATCGTCATGGGCTTCCGGGAAAAACCAGCGTATGCCATGCAGGAACCAGTCGATCTCGGCCGGCGTGCACAGGAAGATGCCGCGCAGGATGAAGCCAAGGCAGCGGTGCGGATGCGCCTGCCCATAGGCCAGCGCCAGCGTCGAGCCCCAGGAACCGCCAAACACCAGCCATTGCTCGATATTCAACAGCTCACGCAGGCGCTCGATGTCGTCGATCAGCAGTTGCGTCGTGTTGTTGTGGTATTCACCGAGCGGCGTCGACTGGCCGGCGCCGCGCTGGTCGAACAGCACGATACGGTAATACGCCGGGTCGAAAAAACGCCGATGCCGTGGCGACAAGCCACCACCCGGGCCGCCATGCAGGAACAGCACCGGCACGCCATCCGGATTGCCGCATTCCTCCCAGTACATCGTGTGGATGGCGTCGAGCGGCAACATGCCGTGGCGGTAGGGCTCGATCGGCGGGAACAGCTTGAGTTCGGTTATCAGGTCGGTCATCGCGGTAGCTTAGAGGGTGTGCACGTAGCCATTTTGAGCCAGGAGAGTGTTCTGGACTCCAGGAGGCACCTGGTAGTCGTCAGAATGGGCCAGATGCAAGGCATGACGACGCGGCAGTAACCGGTTACGACAAGGAGTCACAACGCAGCAGACGGCCTATTATGGCGGCTTCCAGCACCTTCTGGAGTGCATAACACGCTCCGCACTAGCCAAACGCAAAAATTTCCTGTAGACTTCGCCCCCTTCAGACGTTGTGACAAACGTCGCGCATTACCGGTTTTGGAGCGGTAGTTCAGTTGGTTAGAATACCGGCCTGTCACGCCGGGGGTCGCGGGTTCGAGCCCCGTCCGCTCCGCCAAAACAAAAAAGACGAACCGTTTGGCTCGTCTTTTTTTTCGCCTGTACGTTCCGACGTACCCGGAACAACTGGAAGCAGCCGCCGCAGCGACCGCTTCCCTCTCTTGTATCAGGCAGCCTTCTTCTGCTGCTCTTCCCCGCCCAGCGCCTGCACGAGGTCGCCGATCAGCTTGGCCAGTTCGCCGGTCATCAGTGCGAAGTCGCCATCGAAACGCTCGTCCTCGTTCTGCATGGTCGAATCGGTGTTTTCCTTCAGCACATCCAGCGGCGCGACGCGCTTGACCGCGAGCGTTTCTGTCAGCACGAAGGACACGCGGTCACTCCACGTCATCGCCAGGCGCGTGCACTGCTTGCCGGATTCGATATGGCGACGCACGTCTTCCGGTTCCAGCGTGTGGCGCACATAGCGCACGGTCGCCTTGCCCTCGCCCGTGGCGCGCAGCTCGGTGTCCTGGTCGACGGTGAAGCCCGCTGGCGCCTCGTCGGCGGCGAGCCAATCGGTCATGGCCGACTGCGGCGAGCGCTCGGTGTGCAGCGATGCAAACGGCAGCGTCTCAAGCGATTTCAGCAGCAGCTTGAACACTTCATCGGCTTTTGCCGGGCTGGCGGCATCGACGACCAGCCAGCCGTTGACCGGATCGATCCACACGCGCGTGCTGCGCTGGACGCTGAATGCGCGCGGCAGCAGTTCGTCCGTGACCTGCTCCTTGAGTTCCTTCATCTGCTTGCGGCCGGGCTTGAAGCCCTGCTGCTCCTCGATCTCGGCGGCGCGCGCCTTCGTGACCTGGTTGATGACGGTCGACGGCAGCAGTTTCTTTTCGGTGGACAGCTGCAGCAGCAACTGGCGGTTGACGGTGTGCACCAGCGGGCCGGTACCGTCCTTGTACGGACGCGGCGGAACCCAGCCCTGTGTCTGCATGTCGAGATTGCCGCACGCAGCAAACGCCTGCGGCGCGAGACTGGCTTCGAGTTGTTCGGAAGTCATCGTCCACGGCGCGGTGAGACGATAGATCTGGAGATTCTTGAACCACATATTGCGCCCCTGAAAAAATGCGAGGCGCCATTTTACCTGCCGTGATGTGCAGCGTCAGTGCCGAGTTTCAGCCTGATACAACTGTTGTTTCCTCACCAAACAGCCCAAGCTGGTTGACATCCTCCTCGTCTTCCACACGTACGCCGACGCCAAGCAGCCGCACCGGGCGCCCACTGCGGCGATGCGCAGCTTCCAGCAGGGTGCGGCACAGTGTTTCGTCGAGCGTCGCGCTCACGCACTCGGCGGTGGTGCGCCGGAAATCGTCGAAGCGGATCTTTACGAACAGCTTGCGGATGTGGCGTTCCGCCTGCGCGCGGGCGATGCGCTGCTTCAGGTAGTCGATCAGCGGCGGCAGCTCGCGCAGGCAGGCCGCAAGGTCGGGCAGGTCGGTGACATAGGTTTCTTCGACGCTGACCGATTTGCGTTCACGACTGGGGCTCACCATACGGCGGTCGATGCCGCGACACAAACCATAGAGCTCGCCGCCGAATTTGCCGAAGTGATGCTGCAGCTCCGGAATGCTCCACTGGCGCAGATCGGCGCAGATAAACGCACCGAGCTTGTTGAGTTTCTTCGCGGTGACCTTGCCGACGCCGAACAACTTGTCAACCGGCAGTTCGGCGACAAACGCGTCGACGTCCTGCGGACGGATCACGAACTGGCCGTTGGGCTTGTTCCAGTCGCTGGCAATCTTGGCAAGGAACTTGTTCGGCGCGATGCCGGCCGACGCGGTGATGCCGACCGTGTCGGCAATACGCGTGCGGATCTCCTGCGCGATCAGCGTTGCACTACCCTTGCAGTGCGGAGAATCGGTGACATCGAGATAAGCCTCGTCCAGCGACAGCGGCTCGACGAGATCGGTGTAGTCGCGGTAAATCGCGAGAATCTGCTTCGACGCCGCGCGGTACTTGTCCATTGCCGGCGGCAGCACGATCAGATCGGGGCAACGCTGCAGCGCCTGCGATGTGGCCATGGCCGAGCGTATGCCGTAGCGCCGCGCCTCGTAGTTGCAGGTGGCGACCACGCCGCGCTGGTCGGGGCGGCCGCCAACGGCCAGCGGTCGCCCGCGCAGGCTGGGATCGTCGCGCATTTCCACTGCTGCATAAAAGCAATCGCAGTCGCAATGGATGATTTTTCGAAGCGGCACGCTCACGACAGCAACAACAAAACAGGGAAGCAGGCATTGTACGGCGCGCTGGACCTGTATGTCCGCGTGCAAGTCGGCGCTACGCAAGTTTTGCCGCAGCCGCAGGAGAATTTACAAAACAAGCCCTTCTGCCATGGCATTTCCCTGCCATCGTTGGCGGCACGGATATTGCTGCCGGTTGTCAGGATGGGCACTGCCGCAGCTCGGCATGACCATCGGGGATTGCACCTTCTTCAACAGTGTTTCAGGAGTACATCATGACAAGTACTTTGGATCCGGAAAACATTCCGGAACCGGATCGCAAGCTTACCCAGGGACATGGCACCGACGCACTCGGGCCGAGCGACATTTCCGACACCGGCAGCGATGTGCAGGGTGGGCTGCGGTGGGCGTCCGAAGCCGACATCGGCCTCGACAAGGGCACGAATGAAGACCCGGACAGCGGGCGCCGCGACCGCAGCGCTGGCCCGGACATTGGCGACGCGGAGCTCGACAGCGATACCGATGCCCGCGGCACCGGCGAAGTGGGCACAGCCGGCCGCGACTCGGACATCGAAATGGGCGCAGACATCGATGTCGACCGCATCGACCAAATGTATGCCGACGATGAAGGCATGCCCGACTACGGCATGCGGGATGAACTGTCGCCGCGCACGCGTCATCCCAACCGAAATCAGTCCCGTCGCTGACTTTCTCCCCGACTCGTGCGCAACGAAAAAGCCGCTGAACGAAAGGAGTCCGCTTGCCTGCCCCCTCTCCCCTTCTTGACTGCGTGATCATCGGGGCGGGTGCGGCAGGCCTCACCGCTGCAACTTACCTTGCGCGCTTCCGGCGGCAGATACAGGTGCTCGATGCCGGCGCCAGCCGCATGCTGTGGATTCCCACCTCGCACAACTTTCCCGGCTTTGCGGGGGGCGTGCATGGCGAAGACCTCCTGGTGCGCCTGCGCGAACAGGCAGCACGCTACGGCGCTGACATTGCCACCTGCACCGTCGACCGGATCGACAAGCTGGCCGACGGCACCTTCGTCGCGGTGTCGGGCCTGATGCAATGGCATGCGCGCTCCGTCATCCTCGCCACCGGCGTCGTGGATATCGCCCCGCTCTTTCCCGACCTGAAACGTGCAGTCGCTGCCGGATGTGTGCGCTATTGCCCGGTGTGCGACGGCTTCGAGGCGATCGGCAAGCGGGTGGCGGTCGTTGGCTGGGGCAAGGGTGGCATGGGCGAAGCCTTGTTCGTAAGGCATTTCGCCGATTCGCTGAGCCTGCTGTCGATCGAAGAACCGATCCGCCTCACGGCGGACGAACAGGAGAAGATGCGCGCCGCGCGCATCGACGTCGTCGCCGAGCCGGTCGCGCTGCTGGCCTACGATAGCGACGAGACCATGTACCTGCAACTGCGCGACGGGAACCGTCTGAGGTTTGATGTGGTGTACTTCGCGCTGGGCACGCAAGTCAATTCCGGGCTGGCGCGAAAACTGGGTGCAGCATGCGGCGACAAGGGCGACCTGCTGGTCGACGCCCACCAGCAGACAGCGGTGGATGGCTTGTATGCCGCGGGTGACGTGGTGGCCGGGCTGAACCAGATCGCCGTCGCCATGGGACAAGCGGCGGTCGCGGCAACCGCCATTCACAATCGGCTGCGAATGTAGAAGGATTGATTAAAAATCACCTTCGGAGACGAGGAATTCCGTCAGCAGCATGTCCTGCACCCGGGTCGTCTGCAGCTCGGCATTGCTCGCGTCGCGCAAGGTTTTCTGGAGCGCGTCCAAGCCTGCCGGCGCGGTCGGCGCACCGGCGACTTTCTGCGGGTCGGCATCCATCAGTACCCGCTTGACCACCTGTTCCAGCACACGCTTGTTGTCCGCGGCCCAGCCGGCATCTGCAGCGCTGGTCTGCACGGCGACGGTAGCCGACATCGAGTGCCCGCTATGGCTGATGGCAATCGGCGGCAGCATCAGGAAGCTCACTTCCGCGCTCAGTCTTTCCCGGTATTGCATGTAAAACCAGGCCAAGGCAAAGCCCACGGCAAGGATGACCAACGCGGCACCAACAGTGAAGGCAGACCAGCGGTCGCGGGAGTTTCGTGTTGACATGGCGGTGTGATGTGATGCGGAGGCACCATTCTAACGGCGTGCATGCCGGCGCTCGACACGCTTGCGCAAAAAGCCGGTGCAAGCACGTGGCTTGTCAGCTTTCGGCAACGCTATGCTGGCAACCTTAATGCATGTTTCTCGGTGCGGCCGGTGTCTTTTCCTGCTGCACCAGGATCCAAGGCTTGACGACGACGGTCCACAGCGACGCATCGGCATCATGCCAGGCAAGCGCCTGTTCATCATTGACCCGGCTGATGCTGCCGTCGGCAAGCCATTGCGCGACGGCGTTCTTGTCATCGGAGGCAATGCGGGTGGCGACTTCCACCAGGTCCAGTTCGTTGCGGACCGCGATGATGATACCCGCGGCGAAAAAGCGTTCCAGTTCTTTCCATGGCAGGCGCGAGGTTTCTCCGTTCAGTTTGGCGCGGAGCAGATCGCCTTCTTCGTAGTTCTCGTTCATCGGTTCAATAGTGTGGCGGTTTTTCGTTGGCGGGACCGCGCTCGGTGGAGGCTTCCCGCATTTCCTTGATATGACGCGCCAAAGCGGTGCAAAGCGCTTCGAGCTCGTCGATTTTTTTCTGCTGCTCGTACAGCGTGCGGTTCAGTGTGTCGACCAGGTCTTCCTGGCGCGCGATCTTGATCTCGATATCAACCAGCCGATCATCATGTGTCATCTGTGCTCCCTTTCAAGTGTGTTAGCGCGCGACCCAGCCGCCGCAGACAGGAAATACCTGTCCGACGAAGCAGTTCGCTGCGTCGCTGCACAGGTAGGCGGCGAACATCGCATCTTCGCGCTGTGCGACCAGCCGGCCCAGCGGCACCTCGCGCTTGAGGCGTTCCTGGAAGGCGGGATTGGCCTGCACTTCGGGCGGAAAGTAGGTCGGATTCTCGACGAAATTCTGCGCAATCGCATTGACCTGCACATTGTGCTGCGCGACTTCCACGCCGACGGACTGGATGTACGCAAGCTGCGCACCGCGGGCTGCACTGTAAGTGGAGGTGCGCTTCATGCCGCGCAGGGCGGAAGCACTCCCAAGCAGCAGGATCTTGCCGGAGCGCCGCTGCACCATCTGCGGCAGCACGGCGCGCACCAGGCGCGGCAGCGGATCGACCATATGTTCGAAAGCCATGCGCCATTCGTCGTCGGCTACCTGCGCAGCGGGTGTCGTCGGTGCAGGGATGGCGAGATTGATCAGCAAGGCATCGACATGGCCGGCCGCTTTCACGATCGCTTCCGGCAACGCCGGATCGGTGAGTTCCCTTTCGTCGGCAATGACGTCGGCGCCGAGTTCGGTGAAGACCTCACACAAGGCGGGGCCCATGAAGGTGGCGGCTTGCGTCACGAGCACGCGTTTGCCGGTCAGGTCCAGTGCGGTCATTGTCTTCCTGGTCAGGTAGGTTTTTCTTTTCCGGTATCGCCTGTACTGTCCGCGCGGAACGGCAATCGGGCGCCGGCAAGGCAGGCGCTATTGTACGGCCAGAGCGCGACGCGGCACCAATGTACAAACCGTGGCGAGGGATCGTTGCCAGCTGGACTTGCAGTCACGCATGCGGGCCCATGGTGCGCTCGTGTGGAACTGCGCGATGACCTTCTTCTATCGCGGCCGCCCCAACGGCTCCGCTGCGGCAGCAACGGATACCGGCATGCGGGTGACGCATACTGACTTCGATGCAAACTGGGTCTTGCCTGCGTCGGGCGCATTTCGCTTAAGGGATGAATGCAACGCAAGCAGCCGATGCAGGCCGATCCCTGCTGCACTATGATGAGTGCATACGCCCGAAACCCGGGCCGCACAGCTTCGACAAGGAATCGCCATGAGATCTACCAAAGCCAGTGCCGCGATCGCACGACTCAATACGCGTGACAGCAGCTATCGATATTCGCTTGGAATCGGTGCAAGCGGCCTGTTTCATCTCCTGCGCATTGCACCGGGAAGCCGGCCGGAAAAAATCAGCGCTGATCTGCCGCTGGATGAATTTGTGGAACTGGTCAACCAGACCGGTCCGCAGAAAAAAGCGAAGATCAGCAAACACGATGCTGCGTTTGAGAAGCAGCTGGGAAAGCGTGGTAGCGAGGACAAATAACTGCGGAGTCGCTGCATCAAAGTAAAAGGCGCGCCTTGGATGGCGCGCCTTTTACCGTTACGGATGAAGACGCTGGTGCCGGTTGTTAGAAGGTGTGGCGAACACCGACATTGAACAGGCGGCTGCTTTCGCCTGCCCGGTACGCATTCAAAGCTACCCCATCATCATTCTTCGTATAGCCGAACGAAGTGTATAGGTTCGTTCGCTTGGATACAGCATGACTATAACCAATTGCATAGTGGTCAGTAGCGCCCTCGTCAATGTCGCGCAAGTCATTGCGATTATATGAGGCCATTACCGTGCCAGGCCCGATCGGTGCGGAGACACCGAGCATCAAGTTACGGTTGTCGATTTCAGCAGTAGTTTCCGCTTTGCTGTCCGCGTATGCGGCATGAGCCTTCGCCACGCCAAAGTCGAACGTTGCGCCAACAAATGCCGTTCGCACATCAGGCGTGGCACCAAATACTCCACGGACTGCGCCAATCGCAGTATCCGTAGCGCTGGTCAAATCAGCATCGTTAGCTTTGTGGTAGGCGACCTGAACGTTAAGCGGACCGTTTACATAGGCTAAGCCGGCAGCAGTCTGACGGCGAGCCGTTGTGTCACCTGCCACCTCACCGAAACCATAAGAGACCGTGCCCGTAAAGCCGCCCAAGTTCGGGGTTGTATAGTTGATGGTGTTGTCAGTACGGCTCAATGGATCCAGTGCGTATAAACCATAAGCGAAGAAGTTTTGTGCGTTACCAGCAAGGTTGATGCCAAAAGGATCAACTGCGTTGAGTGCGTAATACAACGGTGTTTGCTGACGGCCAAGTTTGACCGAGCCAAATCCCCCATTGAGTCCGACCCATGCCTGACGGCCGAACAGTCGACTACCTTGTCCTAGTCTGCCGTCGTCAATGGAAAAACCATTCTCAAGGGTGAAGATTCCCTGTAATCCACCGCCTAAATCCTCAGTACCCTTGAAACCCAGACGGCTGCCAGACTGTTGGCCGCTCTGAAGACGATGCAGTTTTTCGCCGTCCGTTCCGAGAGTGTTTTTCTCAAATCGATAGCCGGCGTCAACAACGCCATAAATCGTGACAGCAGTTTGTGCGGAAGCTGTACCCGCGAATGCGCCCAGTACAGCAAGTGCGAGAAGTGATTTTTTCATTTTTGACCTTCCAATAGTTGATTAACCAAACCTGGAACTACCGCTCCGGACGGAGCCGATGCATACCCGCGCGGCCTTCAAAGGCTGCGCGTTATTGTCGCAAGCGAACTGAAGACTGACGACTCATTGTCATGACGCTCTGCCACACGCGTCAAGCCTGACGTTATGGTTTGTATAACTGCGGAAATCTTCTGACGCATGCACGCCACAGCTTTCAGAAATTCAATATCCACCCTGCAAATAAAGGGCGAAATGCAATTCCGTGTGGAAATAGCAAACGGGGAGAACCGGTGAAACGGTTTCTTGCTCACGCCGGCAAGGAAGAAACTTATAAGGTGAAAAAGTGAAGAAACGTTGCGCTGCCGAACAGCAGCGCAGGACAAGAAAAGGTGGAATACATTCGACACGCTGCTGGAGAGAGCAGCCATCGTTATGCAGTCTTTGGCCTCGACAGCAACGCCTTCAGGTTCGCAAGACGGTCTTGCGGTGTAATCACTTCATCTTCCTTCGGCACCGCATCGCCTTCATCGAGCTTCATCTCCTTGATGAAGCGCGACATGTCGCAGTTCACGCTTTCGCGTGCTCGCTTGCGCTTCTTGCACCAGGTGACGTGCAGGCTGCGCTGCGCACGCGTGATGCCGACATACATCAGGCGCCGCTCTTCTTCGATGCGCGCACCGAGCGTTTCGATCGGTGCGTCCGGGTCGCCCTTGTGCGGCAGGATGCCCTCTTCCACGCCGACCAGGAACACGTGCGGGAACTCCAGCCCCTTGGAGGCGTGCAGTGTGGACATGCGCACGGCATCCGGTTCTTCATCTTTCCCTTCAAGCATGGTCATCAGCGCGACCATCTGCGTCAGCTCGAGCAGGCTTTTCTCTTCGCCGCTGCCGTCCTTGCCGCCGGTACCCTTCTCCTTCAGCCACGAGGTGAAGTCGATCACGTTCTGCCACTTGCCTTGCGCCTGGCGCTCGTCGAAGGTGTCGTACAGGTAGTACTCGTAATTGATCTCCTTCATCATCTCGTCGAGCAGCTCGGCCGCACTTTCGCCGCGCTTGGCGGCGCGTGCCTCGAGGTTGTTGATGAAGTTGCAGAAGTCGCGCAGCGGATGCAGCTGGCGGTCATTCAGCTTCGACTCGATGCCGCCCTTGAACACTGCTTCGAACAGCGAACATTGCCATTGGCCGGCAAATGCGCCGAGTGCTTCCAGCGTCGTCTGGCCAACACCGCGTCGCGGTGTAGTAACGGCGCGAATGAATGCCGGATCGTCGTCGGTATTCGCAATCAGGCGCAGGTAGCTGATGATGTCCTTGATCTCGGCGCGGTCGAAGAAGCTCTGTCCGCCGGAGATCGTGTACGGGATACGCTCCTTGCGCAGCGCCTGTTCGATCACACGCGCCTGGTGGTTGCCGCGATAGAGGATCGCGTAATCCGAAAACTTCGCGCGGCGCTCGAACTTGTGCGCGGAGATCATGATCGCGACCTGCTCCGCTTCCTGCTCGTCGTCAGCCATCGCGAGCACCTTCACCGGATCACCCAGGCCATGCTCCGACCATAGCTGCTTCTCAAACAGCTTCGGGTTATTGCCGATGACGGCGTTCGCTGCCTGCAGGATGCGCGTGCTGGAGCGGTAGTTCTGTTCCAGCTTGATCACCTTCAGGTCGGGAAAGTCCACCTGCAACTGCTTGAGGTTTTCAATCGTGGCGCCGCGCCATGCATAGATAGCCTGGTCGTCGTCGCCCACTGCGGTAAACATCGGCTTCTTGCCAAGGCCGGTGACGAGCAGCTTCACCAGCTCGTACTGGCAGGTGTTGGTGTCCTGGTATTCGTCGACCAGCAGGTAGCGCAGCTTGCGCTGCCAGCGGTCACGCACCGCTTCATTGCTGCGGAACAGTTCGACCGGCAGGCGGATCAGGTCGTCGAAGTCGACCGCCTGGTACGACGACAGCGTGGCGACATAGTTGCGGTAGATGCGCGCCGCCTGCGCTTCGTCTTCCGTGACCGCCTGCTTGAGCGCCATCTCCGGATCGACGAGGCCGTTCTTCCACAGCGACATCGCATTCTGGATGCGGCGGATTTCCTGCTTGTCGGTCGTCATTGCAAGATCCTGCACCAGCGAATAGCAGTCGTCGCTGTCGAGGATGGAGAAGCGGTCCTTCAGGCCGAGTTCCTTCGCTTCGCGGCGCAGGATCTGCACGCCGAGCGAATGGAAGGTACAGACGGTCAGGTGCTTGGCTTCCTTGGGATTTTTCAGCAGCTTGGCGATGCGCTCCTGCATTTCGAGCGCGGCCTTGTTGGTGAAGGTCACCGCCGCGATATTGCGTGTCTCGTAGCCGCAGTTCTCGACCAGATGCGCGATCTTGGTCGTGATCACGCGCGTCTTCCCGGAGCCGGCGCCGGCGAGCACCAGGCAGGGACCATCCATGTAATTGACGGCTTCGCTCTGCGGGCGATTCATGCCTTGCGTTGCGTGATGGGGAGCGTGTGACATGCGGAAGCGGGAGAGGCAAAAGCGAACGATTGTAGCAGTGCAAAACGCTTTTCACGGCATCGTTGCCAGTTCGCTACGCGAAGGGCCGAGGAGAGTTTTCCGCCGCACGTGCCGCATTGCCCGGCGGCGTAAGCATTCGCTTCGCCGTTGCCCTCAGGCCTTGCGTCTGTTCGGGGAACACCGCGTGCGGTATTCACTCGGTGTGAGGTCGAACCAGCGCTTGCAGGCGCGGCTGAAGGTGCTGCGATCGGTAAAGCCGAGCAGGCAGGCTGCCTGTGACAGCGCGAGGCGGTCCTGTCCAAGGTAGCGTTGTGCCAGTTCGCGCCGCGTGTCATCGACGATCTCATGGAACGATGTGCCTTCGTCGTGCAAACGGCGCTGCAGCGTGCGTTCGCTCATGTACATGGCGCCGGCAATATCCTTGCGTAGCGGATCGCCGTTGGGAAGGCGGCGAATGATCAGCTCGCGCGTGCGCGCAGTGATCCTGGTTTCATCCAGTCGTGCCAGGCGTTCTCCCGCATAACGGTCGTGCAGCTCGGCGAGGACAGGATTGGATGCCTGCAAGGGCAAGGCAAGATCGGCATGCGACAGGAGGAAACGGTCGGCCGGCGCATTGAAGTGCACCGGGCATTCGAAAGCTGCCTGATACGCCTGCGGATTCGCCGGCTCGGGATTGGCAAACTCCACTGCAAGCGGATGCAAGTGACGGCCGGTGGTCCAGCGGAAGAAGGTCAGCAATGTCGCGAGCACGAACTCGATGCGCTGTCGCGGCACCGGACGCCTGCCGCCGGACAGATCGACGCGCACCCAGTTGCCGACATGGTCCTCGTCGAGCTTGATGCTGACGGCGTCACTGACAATGCGCTGGTAGCGTACAAGGAAGTTGAGGCCCGCCTGCATGTTGGGGCAGGTCATCATCGCGTAGGCAACCACATCGAAACCGGCGGGCTGCATCGTATCCTGCGTCGCCAGCCCAAGCGCTGCATCCCCGGACCGGGCGACGGCAAGCTCCCACAAGCGGCTGATCTTTTCCGTCGCATAGCGGGTGTCCGGATGATCGAGCACCGACATGTCCAGCTGCGCCTCGTCGAACAAGGCGTGCACGTCGAGCCCGACGCTCTTCAGCCTTTCCACGATGCCCCTGACCCAGGACGCCGATGTTGTCCATTCGCTCATTGCCCCTCCAATTGACGCCGGGTGCAATCTTAATACAGTCCACGGTCAACGTTGCAGCATGGCAAAAATGTTATTAAAGGTGCATCCCGGGAAGGAAATGCGCCCTGAATACCGCCCAAACGAAAAAGCCGCCTGACAAGCAGGCGGCTTTTCTTCGGTGCGGCAAGCGGGACTATACGTCAGGCCGCCTTTTTCTCGTCGCGCAGCTCGCGGCGCAGGATCTTGCCGACGTTGGTCTTGGGCAGCTCATCGCGGAACTCGATGTACTTCGGCTTCTTGTAGCCGGTGAACTGCTCCTTGCAGAAAGCCATCAGTGCCTCTGCCGTCAGCGTCGGATCCTTGCGCACAACAAACAGCTTCACCGCTTCGCCGGAATGCTCGTCCGGCACGCCGACGCAGGCGCATTCCAGTACGCCCGGGTGCGCTGCGACCACGCCTTCGACTTCGTTCGGATACACGTTGAAGCCGGACACCAGGATCATGTCCTTCTTGCGGTCGACGATGCGCACGAAACCGCGCTCGTCCATGATGCCGACGTCGCCGGTCTTGAAGAAGCCGTCGGCGGTCATGACCTTTGCCGTCTCGTCCGGACGATTCCAGTAGCCGATCATGACTTGCGGGCCGCGGATCGCGATCTCGCCCGACTCGCCGATCGGCACCGGCTTGTCGTTGTCATCCAGGATGGCCACTTCCGTCGACGAAATCGGCACGCCGATGGTGCCGTTGAAGGTGGTGGAGTCCGCAGGGTTGATGGTCGCGGCCGGTGAGGTCTCGGACAGGCCGTACGCTTCGAGGATCGGGCGTCCGGTCACCTTCAACCACCGATCGTTGACGGCCTGCTGCACCGCCATGCCGCCACCGAGGGCGATCTTGAGTCCGGAGAAATCCAGCTTGGCGAAATCGGGGTTGTTCAGCAAGCCGTTGTAGAGCGTATTCACGGCAGGCAGCATATTGAACTTGTGCTTCTGCAGGTCCTTGATAAAGCCCGGGATATCGCGCGGGTTCGGGATCAGCAGGTTCAGTGCGCCCCAACGGGTACCCATCAGGTTGCAGGCGGTCAGCGCGAAGATGTGGTACAGCGGCAGCGCGCTGACGATGGTCATCGGTTCAATCTTCGGTTCCGCTTCCAGCGCCGGGCGCATCCAGGCATCGGCCTGCAGCACGTTGGCGAGGACGTTGCGATGCGTGAGCGTCGCGCCCTTCGATACACCCGTGGTGCCGCCGGTATATTGCAGGAAGGCGATATCGTCATGGTCGAGCTTTACGCGCTTGAAGCTCATGCGGCCGCCTTCGGCGATGACTTTCTTGAACGGCACCGCGCCCGGGAGCGAATACTCGGGCACCATTTTCTTCACTTTGCGCACGACGAAGTTGACCAGCGTGCCCTTGAAGCCGCCCAACAAATCACCCATGCTGGCAACGATGACGTGCTTGACACGGGTCTTGCCGATCACCTGCTGCAGCGTGGTGGCAAAGTTTTCGAGCAGGATGATGGCCTTGGCGCCAGAGTCATTTAACTGGTGCGACAGCTCGCGCGGCGTGTACAGCGGGTTGACGTTGACGACGGTGTAGCCGGCGCGCAGCACGGCGGCGATTGCGACCGGATACTGCAGCACGTTCGGCATCATCAGCGCCACGCGGTCGCCCTTGTGGAGGCCCTTGCCTTGCAGCCAGGCACCCAGCTTCTTGGAGAGCGCATCGACTTCTGCATAGGTCAGGAACTTGTCCATGCACACGTATGCGTTGCGGCTTGCATACTTCTTGTAGGCGTCTTCGAGGAGCTGTGCCAGGGATTCGTACTGCGTGTAATCGATTTCGGCGGGAACGCCCTTGGGATACGACTTCAGCCAAACCTTTTCCATCTTGTCTCGCTCTCGTTGTTTTGTTGAACCAGGGTCGGCAAAGTCCTCGCCGATTTCAGCGCATGCTAGTGACCGCCCTATGTACAGGCAAGCAGGTGCTAACAGGTTGTCCGCATAAGTCACCAAATTGGCCGGTTCGGTCACACGGGTGATTGATTTGGCCAACAGTCGGCGGGATGAGCTGTCGAACCGGAAACTCTTTGGACGAAATTACAGCGGCATGGTTCGCCAAAACAGCGATTGCGCCAAAGGTGTGCCGATGATGCATTTGCTGTCGGCGACCAGGCGCATCGGCAGGCGTTGGCTTAAACGCCCGGCTTGCGCCGGGGAAGCACAAGGTGCAGCACCGATTGCAGCAGCCGCACAACTGCCACCGGCATGGCAGGGCCAAGGCGCGCATAGTCGAACGAACGCGGCAGGTCGACGCGAATCGTACAGTCGCCGACGGCTTCCGCCAGCACCAGGCCGCCATTCGGGATCTCGTACACGCGTCCCGGCCGCAGGAAGACATCGGTCGGCTGGCCGCAGGCAGTGATCCATGCCACGCCGCTCACGCACTGTACCCGCCGCCCCTTGGCGCCGACCAGCCGCAGCGGGAGGTTTTCCACCAGCCTGCACTCGACCCGGCTGTAACTTGCCGCCAGTACTTTGGGTTCCATTGCTTTCGGTTTCATTGCATCGCTCCTTTCGTCTTTTGACGCTTTCGCCTCTGAAGCCATACAGTACGTGCAACACCAAACGGAAAACAGGCGCAGCAAATCGAAATTGTGATGGTCACAGTCACGGCCGCATTAAACTGTTATGGTCAAAAAACCATGCGACTGTGTCTTTGTCGCGCCACGGCGCAGCGCCACAATCGAACCATGTCCTCCCAGCTCAACCTTTACGAACACCTGGCCGATGAACTCGGCGCACTGATTGCCAGCCGCGTGTTTGCCCCCGGCGACCGGCTGCCGTCGATTCGCCACCTCGCGCAGCAGAAGCGGCTGTCGATCAGCACGGTGATGCAGGCGCTACGGGTTCTCGAGGATCGCGGGTTGGTGGATGCGCGGCCGCAGGCCGGTTTCTATGTGCGCCATCGGGCGCGTAACCTGGTGGCCTGCGACTCGCAATGCCTCGAAGAACCGACCTATGTCGGTATCCATAACCTGCTCATGCGCGTGCTGCGCGCCAACAAGTCGCCCGGCGTCATGCAACTGGCGTTATCGTGGCCGCCGGATGACCTGATGCCGGTCAGGCGCATGCAACAGATCATGAGCAGCGTCGCGCGCCATCGCCCCGAGATGCTGACGCAGGATGGCTGCTTCGACACCAACGAGCCGAACTTCGTGCGTCAGGTGATCCGCCGCGCCGTGGACTGGGGGCGCATCAATCCGCGCGAGATCATCGCGACCAATTCCTGCACCGAGGCAATGAGCCTTGCGCTGCGCGCCGTCGCCAAGCCGGGCGACACCATTGCCATCGAATCGCCGACGTATTTCGTGCTGCTGCAGCTGATCGAGAGCCTCGGCATGAAGGCGCTGGAGATTCCGACCGATCCCAAGACCGGGCTGTCGGTCGATGCGCTGGAACTGGCAGTGCGCGAAGGACTGGTGCAAGCCTGCCTGTTCGTGCCCAATGCGAACAACCCGCTCGGCTGCATCATGCCGGAGGAGAACAAGAAACGCCTTGCCAGCTTGCTGACGCAATATGACGTCCCGATGATCGAGGACGATGTGTACGGCGACCTGTGCTTTTCCGCGGAACGGCCGTGGCCGGTGAAAGCCTATGACGCCAGCGGTCATGTGCTGTTGTGCTCATCGTTCTCGAAGGTCATCAGCCCGTCAGCGCGCGTCGGTTATATCGTCGCCGGGCGCTATGCGGAACAGGTGGCCTTCCTGAAGAACGTCGCCAGCGGTGGCACCAATCATTTCTTCCAGGCGGTGCTGGCCGAGTTTGTCAGCAGCAGCAGTTACGACAACCAGGTGCGCAAGATGCGGCGTGCGATGGCGCAGCGCATTGCGCGCATGGCGGATGCGGTGTCGGAGTTCTTTCCGGCGGAATGCTCGGTATCGGCACCGCAGGGCGGCTTTGTGCTGTGGGTGCAGATGCCGCACGAAGTCGATGCGCTGGCCCTGCATCAGCGCGCGATCGAGCGGCATATCGCGTACATGCCGGGACAGCTGTTCTCTGCATCCGGCAAGTTTGGCAACTGCATGCGCCTCAATTGCGGCCATGTGTGGGGCAAGGAAGTCGAAAGCGCTGTGCGCACGCTCGGCACGCTGGTACATGATGCACTTGAACGGAAACCGGTGTACGCAAAACGCGCATAGCAGCCGGGAATTCTTTCCCTGCACAAAGCGGAATGCTTCGCTGAAAGGGATGGCTGCCCTGCCGCCCTTTTTCTTCGTCGAATGCAGCTTGAGGCCGCTCAATCAAATGGCCAACCTGCTCTTTTAACCTGTGTCGCGGCCATTACGCTGTACCTGACGGTTCTTGGTTTATCAGCGCGTAACGGCTGCCTGCCTGTTGTCTTCCGGCATACCGGAAATGCGCAAAGGAGGCAGTCATGTTCAGCAGAAAAATTCCTGCGCTTGCCTTGTTTGGTACCAGCATTGTCGCCAGCAGCGCATTGGGCGATGGCATGCGCGCCGACCGCATGCCCGATGCGAGGACGATCCTCGGCATCGACGGCACTGTGTGCACGCAAGCTGCGGGCAACACGGTGCGCAGTAACGCGCGGTGGCTCTACAAGATCGCGGCCAACCAGAAGGATAAGCAGAAGAACGAACTGAAACCCTACGGCACGCTGCCGCAGGACGAGCAGAAGGCGCAACAACAGCCAGACGGCACTGCAACCGAAGACCCGCCGCTGATGGCGGAACTTGGCACGCATTCGTACCGGATCACCACCCGCAATCCGCTGGCGCAGCGTTTCTTCGACCAGGGACTGCGGCTCGCGTATGGATTCAATCATGCCGAGTCGGCGCGCGCCTTCCGCATGGCGCAAAAGCTCGATCCAGGCTGTGCGATGTGCTTCTGGGGCGAGGCGCTGGTGCTCGGGCCCAACATCAACATGCCGATGGATCCGCAGGCAAATGGATCGGCGCTTGCCGCCAGCAACAAGGCTGTGGCGCTGAAGAAGCAGGCCAGCCCGCGTGAGCAGGCACTGATCGATGCGCTGGCCTTACGCTATTCGCCGGACCCGACAGCGGAGCGCCCGACGCTCGACGCCGCCTATGCAGACGCGATGCGCACGGTTGCATCGCGCTTCCCGAACGACCAGGACATCGGCGTGCTGTATGCGGAGGCGTTGATGAACCTGTCGCCATGGGATTACTGGGAAGCAGGCGGCGCGAAGCCGAAGGGCCGTACCGCCGACCTTGTAGCCACGCTAGAGCGCGTGCTGAAAGACAATCCCGAGCATCCCGGTGCGATCCACTACTACATACACACCGTCGAAGCGTCGACCGATCCAAAGCGTGCAGAACCGTATGCGGAGCGTCTCGGCAAACTGATGCCGGCGGCGGGGCACCTGGTGCACATGCCCTCGCATATCTACTATCGGGTCGGGCGCTACAAGGATTCCCTCGCTGCCAACAAGCAGGCGGTCGCGGTGGATGAAGCCTACATCGCCGACCAGAAGCCGACCGGCGTCTATCCGCTCGCGTATTACCCGCACAATGTGCATTTCGTGCTGGTATCCGCGCAGATGGCCGGCGACGGCGATACGGCAATCACGGCGGCCGACAAGCTGGCCGGCCTCGTTGGCGACGACACCGCGCGCGCCATTGCGATCGCGCAGCCGGTGAAGGTTGCACCCTACTTTGCGCATGCACAGTTCAGCCGTCCGGAAACCATTCTCGCGATTCCCCGGCCGGGCGACGGCCTGCCGTATGTGGAAGGCTTGTGGCACTACGCGCGCGGCATCGCCTTTATCGGGAAAGGCAATATGGACAGCGCCCGCAAGGAGCAGCAGGCGATCGACCAGCTCATGACATCAGGCGAATTCGACAACCTGAAGACCGCCGGCATCCCGGCGGATGACGTGCTGCAGATCGCGAGCAATGTCCTCAATGCGCGCATGGCGCAGGCAAACGGCGACCTCGACGAGGCGGTGGAGAACTTCGAGAAAGCTGCCGTGCTGGAGGACAAGCTCGCCTACATGGAGCCGCCGTACTGGTACTACCCGGTGCGCCAGTCGCTGGGCGCGGTGCTGCTGCAGAAGGGTGAGCTGGATGCAGCGGAACAGGCCTTCCGCGCCAGCCTGGCGCGTACGCCGAACAACGGCTGGGCGCTGTACGGGCTGACGCAGGTGTACAAGCAGCGCGGCGATACGCAACGCGCCGCAGCGGCGCAGGAACTGCTCGACAAGGCATGGGCGGGCAGTCGCGCGCAGCTGGACCTGGCGAAGCTGTAGTACTCCGCGGTCGCGTGCGGCAGGCGGGCGCCGATCAATGCGTCATGCAGTCACTCGACGACGCCTAGCTTGCCGCTGTGGCTGCCCATGTACCAGAGGCGACCCTTGGCATCGACAATCATCTTGCGGATGCCCTCATTCTCGGTGGGCAGCGGAAACACGCGGAATTTCTCGGTGGCCGGATCGAACAGCGTGACGGTGTCGGTGCGGATCTCGTTCGCCCACACCTTGCCGGCACCATCGACCGTTACGGCATAGGGCCGGCCTGATTCACCGGCCGGCATGTCGTAGCTTTTGACCAGCCTTGCACTCTTGGCGTCGATGCGCGACAACTTGCCGTCACCGTAACGCACCACCCACAGCGAGCCGTCCGGCGCGGCAGCAATGCGGCGCGGCAGGGAACCGTCGCCGAGGTCGATCTCGCTCACCTGTCCCGTCGCAGCGTCGATGCGCCCGACGCGCTGGCCGCTAGCCTGGCAGAACCAGACGTTACCCTGCCTGTCCATCGCCAGGCCGTAGGGGCCGTCGCGGGTATCGAACTCCGTCATCTTCCGGCTTGTGCGTTCAAAGCGCGTGACCTTGTCGGCCGACTGGTTGGTGAACCACAGCGCATCGCGACCATCGAAGATGATCGTGTGCGGGCTCCCGCCGGAGGGCACCTTGTGCGCCACCATCGTGCCCGGCTTGCCGTCGCGAAAAGGGATCTCGAGCAGCGTGCCATTGCCGTTCCCCGTCATCCAGACCGTGCCTTTCTCATCGACGACCAATCCATGCGGGCGCGTCCCCGGCGGCAGGTCCCATTCCTCAAACTGTTGCGTCTCCGGATCGAAACGCGCGAGCTTGTTGCCTTGCATGACGGCGATGTAGATCCTGCCGTCCGGCGCGGGAGCGGGGTCACGCGCAAACTTCGGTGTGGGCACCGCCCATTCCGTTACCTTGCCCGCCGGCTGCGATACGTCGGGCGCGACCGTGTAATTGGAGCCGCCGGCCAGTGCCGGCATCGGCAGCAGCGCGAGCATGCAGAAGAATGGTCTCATGAGGTGCCGCATGGTGTGCTCCTTCGTTCAAGGCATCTGCTCACCGTGGATGCGCCAGCTCCATCGCCCAGTAGTAACGATACGCGGCGCTGTCATTGCGCACGCACGAGACGGCAACTTCGGTGAAATTGCCGCTCATGATGTTCGCGCAGTGTCCCGGGCTGTCGAGCCAGCCCTGCATCACGCCCTCGGCATTCGCATAACCGGCGGCGATGTTTTCACCGGCGGCGGACCAGGTGTAGCCGGCAGCGGTAATGCGGTCGCTGAAACTGCGGCCATCCCTGCTGTCGTGCGAGAAGTAGTTGTTGCTTGCCATGTCGAGCGCGTGTGCGGCGGCGGCATCGAACAGCTTGCTGTTCCATCCCATCGCGGCCACGGCAGGATAGGAGGTGCTGCCGCAGGTGCGGGCGGAGGCGCGTGCCTGGTTAATGAGCGTGACGATTTGCTGCTGGAAGCCGGGGATGCCGCAGGTCTTGTCTGCGGGCAGCCCTCCTGCGGTGACAGGCGCAGTGGGTGACGTCGAATCGGCGGGGCCGGGCGCTGGTGCAGCGGACTGGCTGGGCGTATTCGACGGTGCCTGTTCCGGCTGGGGAGAGGGGGTGGATTCCGATGCGCCGTCACCTCCGCCGCATGCTGCCAGCACGAACGAAAGCGACGCCAACCATGATGCGGTTGTTCTGTTCAATTGTTGCTCCTGCAAATAAAAAAATGGGGCAGTGAAGCAGTGCCTCTTGCGTTGACCACAAGCGGGCAGTGCGATTCCCGCAACGCGCACATAAACTGCTTTCTCCGCAAGACAAAGTGACGTCATAATTACTTCGCGGAAAATTTCCCTATCCGCCTTGTCATTTTGAAAAAAGACGTCATGAAAAAAGACGAACTGGTATCCATTGGAGACTTGCATTTCCTGATCGCGGAAGATGACGAATTCCAGCGCCACTGGCTGGCTGTCATGCTGGCCAAGCTGGGGGCGCAGCATATCGTCGAAGCGGAAGACGGCCGCGTAGCGCTGAACATCCTGCAAAGCAGGACGCCTCCGATCGACATCAGCTTCGTCGACCTCAACATGCCCGATATGGATGGCATCGAGCTGGTGCGCCATCTGGCCAATGACGAACACACCACATCCATCGTGCTCACCAGCGCCCTCGGCTCTGCCCTTCTGCTGTCGGTGGAAACGATGTCAAAAGCCTACGGCCTTGACCTGCTCGGCACCTTCGAGAAGCCTGCGACGCCGGAACTGCTGACGGACCTGATCTCGAAGTACGTACCGCCGCATGCGCGCAACGCCGGCACGAAAGCGCCGCCGGCATTCACGCTGCAGGACATCCATGAAGGCATCCAGGCGGGGCAGTTCGAGCCCTTCTTCCAGCCGCAGGTGGAACTGGCGACCGGCAAGGTGCGCCTGGTGGAAGTCTTCGTACGCTGGCGCCATCCGGAATACGGCCTGGTACAACCGGCGGCATTCTTCCCGCAACTGGAAGCCAGTGGCCAAATGGATGAACTGAACTGGGCGATGATCGAGCGTGCCGTGGCCGCGTGCCGCAAATGGCACGACAGCGGACTGATGCTGTCGGTATCGATCAACCTGTCGGTCACGTCGCTGGCAGAACCGGGGCTTGCCGACAAGATCCAGAAGCATATCCAGCAGCACAAGATCGACTGCCAGTACGTCATGTTCGAGATCAGCGAAATGATGGCAATGACCGACGTGCCGATCTGCCTCGAGAATCTTGCGCGGCTGCGCATGAAGGGCTTCGGGCTGTCGATCGGCGACTACGGCACCGCGCATTCGAACGTGCAGCAGCTGCTGCGCATTCCGTTCCAGGACCTGAAGCTCGACCGCAGCTTCGTTGCGGGTGCGTCCAAGGATGAACACACGCGGATCGCGTTGCAATCCGCACTGGAATTGGCAACGAAGCTGGGACGCAACTCGGTGGCCGTCGGCGTGGAAACCCGCGAGGACTGGGACCTGCTGCGCGACCTGGGCTGCAACTATGCGCAAGGCTATTACATCGCCAAGCCGATGGAGCACGATGCGGTGCCGGAATGGATCGAGGAGTGGTCACACTTCTTCTGATGCCATCGCTGATCCCGGTGGACCGGTGCAGTGGCGCAACACCATTGCACCGGTCAATGCCGATGCGGCAGTTGCCTTCCTCGGCTCGCTCGTATTGACCGCACCCGGCACGTTACAGCGTTACACTAGGCGATTGTCTGACCGGTGTAATGCATCATGAAATTTTCCCATCTGGTTGAAATCAACGATCCGCGCAACCCGCTGATCGAAAGCCTGTCGCGCGAGCAGTTGTGGCGCGGCCTCGTGTTGCGTGCGGAAACGCCCACCGATTTCGTCCCCTACCTCGACCGCTGCGAGATTCTGGAGCGATCGGCACTGGTGATCTCGCGCGAACTGCACTACGGCGACCTGGTTGTGCGCGACCATGTGACCTTTCAGCCGCAGCAACGAATCGTGTATCACGTGCCGCAGCAAAAGGAAATTCCTGCGTCGCAGCTGACGATGACGATCGAGGAACCGCAGCCCGAAATTTTCTTCGTGCGCTTTGAGTACGAAGACGAGTCCAGCGAGGCGGCCGGCTCCGAGGAAGCCTTCTACAACGAATTCAAGCGCTCCGCCTATCAGGAGTCGGACATCGATACCATCCGCACCATACGGCAGATGGCGGAATCGGGACGGCTCGGCGACTGAAGAAGCGCCAGGAAAGAAAACGGGCATCCCTTGCGAGGACGCCCGGGGTGAGCGGAATGTTCTGCGAAATGTGCGGGATGTGCGGAGTGCGCTGGGTGCCTCGTTTGCGGTGACGCTGTGCTGCGCTCAAGGCATGGAAACGGTCAAGCCGCCGCCTCCATGCCTTTCACGCTTTCACGGTTTAATGCCGCTGCGAACGACCGCTCACGCGCTCTGCGCCATAGCGCACCGCATCCTTGACCTTGTCCCAGGTACTCTCGGGATGATTGGCTTCCCAGTCGCTGCGCAACTGCGGCTCGACGTCGGTCCATTCATAGTTCTTGAACCGGTCGCTGCCGGCCATCGTGGAGCCGTAGCGATAGGCAGAATCGTAATCCTCGTAGCGCCCGCCCGCGCTGCCATAGGCGCTCTGCCAGTGGGTACGGTAGTCGGAGTCATCCCCGGTTGCCATCGTGTCCGCGTAGTCGGTGCCGCGCGTGGCACTGGCGGTCGAGCCTGCTGTCGTGCCCGTTGTTGTGCCTGCCGTCGTGCGGGCCGCATTGCCGGCTGCGCCGAGCTGTTCGACTTCGACATCGGTGCGGCGCACGGTATCCTTGATTTCCTCGGTGCGCTGCCCGACTTCCTTGCTGACTTCCACTTCCTCGACCACGCGGGCGGACTTCGACACGATGGCCTCTTCAGCAGTCTCGCGCAGCTCGATCGAACCTTCCTTGAATGCGGCCATGTCGGCTTCGCTTGCCGGCTTGTCGACCGCATGGCGCTCGACCTTCACGTGCTCTTCGCGCAGCTGCACCGACTCATTCACGGGTTGCTCGCGTATGCGCTGGAAGACGCGCACGCCGCCGCGCTGCACTTCCCGCTTGCCGACGCGCAGTTCTTCCTCGACCACCGGGATGCGGGTCTTGCCTTCGCCCTGCTGCAGGTTTTGCGTGGCACTCGTGCCGGCGCTCTGGCCGGACAGATCCATGCCGGTATCGGTGCGGCCCTGTGCATACAGACCGCGCTCGCGCTCGATCTCGTCGGCGCTGTACATCGGTGCACTTTCGTCGTAGCCGGTCCACCCCTGGCTGCGCCATTGCGTGGAGCGCTCGTCGATATCGACCGGATCGTAGCGGTTCATCACATCGATTGCACGCTCGCGCTCTTCGTCGCTGTCGGCATACACGGTCAGCACGCAGCTGCCGCGCCGCACCGCTTCCGAATAGATGTCGCCATGCTCGCGGTATTCGGATTTGTCATCCATGCCGAACAGGGAGCGGAAGAAATTGCCGATGCCGCCGCCCGTGTCCCCCGTGTCGCTGCCGGCCGCAGTCGTCGTGGTATCCGATTCGGGATTCAGTTGCATGTCGTTACGGGAGAAACCGCAGGATGCCAGTTCATTCATTGCATTCTGCGCCTGTGCATAGCTGTCATATACGCCAATGACGGTGTTTTCCATGATCGTTCTCTCCTAAGTTAAGGGACTACGCCTGCGGGGACTGTCTGCAGGAACTGTGTGCGGATAAATCTGGCAGGTTCCCCGGGACCGTGTAGAGCGGTACGGCGAACGCATAAGTCATGCCTGCCGATCCTTTCCTTCATCGAAACGTTCCAAGGTCACTTCTTCTGCGCGCAGTGAGACGGTGCGTGGCGTTGCTTCGCGGTGCTGCTGACGAGTAATGCGGAGTTCTTCCTTCAACAGCAACTGCTTCTGCACCACCAGCACTTCCTCGAGCACCGGCACGACCAAGGTATTGCCCTCATAGCGCGTCTGCGGCGGGTCGGTGTCGGCTACCACGCGCCCGACGGGGACATGCTCCACCACGAGCTCCTCACGCAGCAGCGGCTCGTCCACGACCTGCTGACGTTCCGAGACGGTCTTGTGGATGCGTACGCCACGGCCGGTATCAACAGTGCGCTTGCCCACCTGCAGCTCCTCTTCCATCACTGGAAAAGTCATCTGCACCGGGCGCTGAACCGTGGAAGAATCGATGGAGAAAGGCAGGCGATAGGCGCCCTCCGCATCAGGTGCCAGCAAGCCCACAGGAACGAGCACCTGCGCGCCATCATCAAGCCGTACCCAGGCATGGGCATCAGGCTCATCCGGTATCTGCTGGATCGATACGACACTGGCCTGGTGTCCTTGTGCATCGACGACCCGCGCGCCTACCAGGCGGCCTGCATCATTGGAGCCTTCAGTAGCATGCGCCATGGCGAACCGCTCCATTCGGATCAAAGGATGGGGCGGCATGCAATTAGCACGCCTGAAGCGCAGTGCGGAAGCGCCGGCACCGTGTGACAGGCCGCGTGACTGCCTCCCTTGCCCGTTTTTACCGCCATGGGGAAAAGATTACATGGCGAACGCGCACGAACTATTTGGACTGCCTCAGGCTCTTACTCATAACCATCTTTTCGTCATGGAGGCAGCAGTGAGTACGATTATTGCAGGCCGGTTTCAGCAGCAGGAATCTGTAGAGGAAGCAACCGAGGAACTGGTGCGTGCCGGGTTTGCGCGCGAATGCATTGCTTCGTTCTTTGTCAATCCTGCCGGGCAGCACGATGCCTATCCCATCGGCGGCGACCATGCCGAGTCGCAGGGTGCACATGCTTCCGGTAAAGGTATTGTGAAAGGCGGGGCCACCGGCGCAGTGGTCGGCGCTGCGGCAACTTCGTTCCTCGGGCCGGTAGGTACCGTGACCGGCGCCCTGCTCGGCGCCCATGTTGGCGGCCTCGTTGGAAGCCTGTCGGAGATGAAGGAGCGCGGTGAAACCGGCGAACACGGTGAAGATGCAGACAATGCGACTCCGCTGCGTAAATCGGGAATGATGCTCGCCGTCTCGGTCAGCGACCACGATAACGAGGATCACGCCATCCAGCTCTTGCGCTCGCTCGGCGCAGACGACATCGAACGCGCGGACGGAACCATCCAGGATGGCGACTGGACGGACTTCGATCCGCTGTCCACGCCGGTGTTGCTACAACCGCCGCCGGACCTGCCGCAGGCGCCCGCGCCCGCACGGCGCGTGTGAGCACTGCCCTCGATTTAGCCTGACTGTGTGCGAGGCACGGTCGGCGTGGACGCCGAGTCCGAGAAGCGCAGCCATACATGAGATAAGGCGAGCATCGCAGGCTCGAGACTGGTTGCGGCCGGCGAGGCGCGTACGGTTAGGAGAAGAATGCTCTAACCGTCAATATGCGCAATTAATGGCAGATGATCCGATGCGATGCGCGCAAGCTTCGTCGCATGCACCTCGACATGCACAAGCCGGTGCCGCGGCCGGATCCAGATCCGGTCGAGCGCAAACAGCGGACGCCGCGACGGAAACGTGCGCGGCGCCGGCACCGCCTGGAAATGGTCGACCAGCCAGCGCAGAGAGCGGCCCCAGACGAACCATTCATTGATATCGCCGAGCAGGATCACCGGCATTTCTTCGGTATCGAAAACCTGCAGCAGGCGCCGGATCTGGTCGCGCCGCTCTGCCGGGCGCAGTCCGAGATGGGTCGCGACGACACGCAGCAGATGGCCGTGGCAGTCGACATCGGCATCGAGCGCGCCGCGCGGTTCACGGCTGCCGAATGACAGGTCGATGGTACGCATCGACACGATCGGATAGCGGCTCAGCACCGCATTGCCGTAGCGCCGTTCAGGACGGACACAGGCAGGGCCTTCCGCCGCAACGAATCCCGTCGCTTCCTGCAGCTGCGCCAGTACATTCGGCGTCTTGGTGCCGCCCAGCGGCACTTCCTGCAAGGCGATGATGTCGGCTGACATCTCGCGCAGCACGTCGGCCACCCGTCCCGGCGAAAACTTGCCGTCGCAGCCGACGGCGCCATGGATGTTGTAGGTGGCAATCGTCAGCGGCCAGGGATCGAGGTCGGGCTGATCGCTGGTGAGCAGGGACGAGTTGGGTGCGATGACATCATTCATTACGCCGGAGTGTCCTCTTTGGGCCGCAGGAGCCGCTGCAAACCGATGGCCAGCCCGATGACCAGTGCCGCGACGATTGCCAGCACCGCCACCGTGCCCACGCTCGGGTTGCGCACTGCCTCGGCAAGGTGATGCACGAAAGTAACCGTCATCACGATACCCGGCAACATGCCGAGCGCCGTACCGACGAGGTAATCGCGAAACCGGATATGCGATGCACCGGCCACCACATTCACCACGGTAAATGGCGCAATCGGCAGCAGGCGGACCACCACCATCGCAAGAATGCCGCGCTTGGCAATACGTTTGGACAATCTGCTGATGCGCGGACCGAGCATGCGCTGCACGGTTTCCTTGCCCAGCCAGTGCCCGAGGCCATAGCTGGCGGATGCACTGAGCAACGCGCCGCCCATCGCAAACAGGGTCCCCTGCGCCGGCCCGAAGACGATGCCGGTCACGGCAATCAGCAAGGTCACCGGCACCATAAGTAAACCTGCCACCATGTAGCTCAACACGACAGCCACCGGCGTAAACGGCAATGCATCCAGGTTTTCTGCAAACCCGATCAGTGCCGGCAGGTTGATCCACTCGCGCAACGGCGTCCAGCGCCATGCGACAGCGAGCAATGCCAACGCGACGGCCAGCATGCCAAGGCCGATCAGCCGGCGCGGCATCGGCTTGCGCGCGTCGCTCGGCACGAACTGGTTGACCAGCTCATCCGGATCGATCGGCGTCTCCGGGTCGAACAAGGCCTGCTCCGGAATCAGTGCATCCAGCTCCGGCGTGGTGACCGGCTCCATCACCTCCAGATACCGGTCCGGTTGCCGCAATGCTGCAACCGCCTGGTGCAGGCTGTCGCAACGGCGGACTTCGGCATCGACGATATGCGGCTCGGTGCCAAGATGCTCTGCCAGCAGCCGACTGCGCAAACGCGCAATTGCAGCGCGGATGCGCTCGTCGCCGCACGCCTCGATGGTGATGTTGCATTCCGTGTCGAGCGCCATCGAGCGGCTGGACAGGTTGGCCGAGCCCACGGAGAACAATTCGTCATCAACCGCAAACACCTTGCTGTGCACGTTCAGGCAATGGCCGTTGAGGCCGGGAAGATGCGGGCAATACATCCGGTAGCGGCCGTACCGGTCGGCCGCCTTCAGCCGGCGGTGCACGCGGGCACGCAGCACCCCCATCGTTGCCTCTTCCAGCCAGCCGCTTTGCGTCCTGGGCGAAATGATCGCCACTTCAGGCCCGTCGGGCTCATCCAGACGCACCGAAAGTGCATCGGCGATCATCCCTGAGGTGAAGTACTGGTTCTCGAAGAAGAGATGGTTGCGCGCGGCGGCAATGGCATCGAGATGCAGTTGCCGCACTTCATGCACGCCGGGGTTGCCGTTAAAGACCGGTTCGGTGCGCGAAATTGCAATGTCGACGTCGGTCAGGTCGGGCACGACATCCTCCGGCCACGGGTCGTGCGTGGTGTTGCACAATGCCGCCGGCGCTTGCGACGTGGCACGCTTCCAGCGCGCCCTTGCCAGTTCGCCGAGCGCGCGCGCAGCGGGCCCGTCCACCATCGCCTGCACATCGTGGAACGGCGCATGCGGCTTGCCCTCGCTGTCGCAGCGCAGCGGTTCGTTGGCCGCATGTGCCGGCGTGTCCCAGCGCGCCTTGGTCAGGTCGAGGCCGCCGACAAAGGCGACACAGTCGTCCACCACCACGACTTTCTGATGGTGCGACCCGCCGATCGGATGCTTCGCATCCATGCGGAAAGCGAGACGCCGATGCGTGCGCCAATCCAGCTTATAGACCGGCAACCACTCGCGCTCGAGTGCGTAGAGCATCGCGAAGTCCCAATTCAGCACATAGGCGCGCAGGCCGTGCCGCGACTTGACGACTTCGTGCAGGAAATCGCCCAGCGGCTCCGGATAGCCGTCATTGGCGCCCTCGGGCACGAGGCGCGTACGGCTGTCGATGTCCCAGCTCAGGATGAAGACGCTGTGGCGCGCGTTGCGAATCGCCGCACGTACCGCCCGGAAATAGACGTCGGCATCCACCAGCATGGCAAAACGGTGGGCATGCTCGATGCGCCAACAGTTGCGCCCGGGCTGCAACAGGCCGGTGGATGCAGGAAGGAGCTCGGAATGTTGTTCTGGTAGTGGTGCGCTCACGTGTCGAAAAGAAATGCAGCAATTCCTATTCGACGCGTGGCTACCGGGTTAGTTTCTGGTGCAAGGCAGTTGCACTAGTTCAACGGTCCAAACGTAGGCGAGACGCTCGTGAGGTGGCAGCGGCAAGTCGCCGACACATTGCCTTTGCAGGCTGCTGAAAAACGTCGCGAGCGAGCCGAGATCGGGGATGAGGAGCGCACGCGTACGTGAGTACGCAGAGCACCGCAATCCCTGAGGCCGGCTTGCGCGGTAGTTTTTCAACGGCCTGTTAGCGCAAAAGATCGTACTTGCCGCCACGCTCCAGTGCACGCTGGTAAGCCGGGCGCTGGTGGATGCGCTCAAGGAACTGCTTGAGCTTCGGATACGACGCGTCCAGCCCGCCGCGCGCCGCCGCTGCTTCCAGCGGAAAACTCATCTGGATATCGGCTGCACTGAACGCGTCGCCCGCAAACCAGGCATGCTGGCCGAGCTCCGCCTCCATGTAATCGAGGTTGCGCTTGATATTAGGCGCGATGAAGGAACTCTTCACCTTGCCGGCGATGGCTTTGGCGACCGGCTTGACGAAGAACGGCATCGGGCCGCTCTCGATGCGGTCGAACACCAGCTTCATCAGCAACGGCGGCATCGCGCTGCCTTCGGCGAAATGCAGCCAGTAGGTATAGCGCAGGCGTTCCGGTGTGCCGGGTTGCGGGGCTAGCCGGTCCCTGCCGTAGCGCTCCACCAGGTATTCGATGATGGCGCCTGATTCGGCAATGGTCAGGTCGCCATCGGTGATCACCGGCGATTTGCCGAGTGGATGCACTTTGCGCAGCGACTCCGGAGCGAGCATGGTCTTCGGGTCGCGCTCGTAGCGCTTCACCTCATAGTCGAGGCCGAGCTCTTCCAGCAGCCAGAGCACGCGCTGCGAGCGCGAATTGTTCAGATGATGGACGATGATCATGGGCGGTTTTCAGTCATATCAAAATGGAAAGCCGCCATTCTCCCACGGCTGCAGAAAACCTTCAGCGTGGCAGGATGCTGCGGATGAATGCGTCCACGGCAGCGGTATAACGGCCCGGCTCGCCGAGGAGCATGTTGATTTCGCGGTGCGACAAGTCCTGCCGGGACACGTGCGCACGGATGCCGAGCGTGGCAGCGCGAGCGGCGAATTGATCCGCCTGCGGGCAGGCTGCCGGTCGCTGCGTCGAGCACACCATCAGCATCGGCGCAGCACCGGCACGGAGCTGGTGAAACGGGGATGCGCGACGCCAGTACTGCGGGTCACTGCCGAACGCATTGTCGAACAGCTTCGCATGCGGTTGCTCCATCACTTTCACCACATCGAGCGCGGCGCTGTCGAGCATGACCGTGCCGAGCCACGCTTGTGCACCGAGCCGCTGGGCCTTTTCCGGTTCGGATGCCAGCAGCGCAACCAAATGCGCCCCAGCCGAGTGTCCCATCAGGATGAATCGCGACAGATCTCCTCCCCAGGAGGTGGCGCGACGCTGTGCCACGGCGAGTGCGCGCGCCACATCTTCCGCCTGCTCCAGGGGGGCCGCCTTCGGCAAAAGGCGGTAGTTGGTCGAGATGAATATGTATCCCTTGCCGACCCAATAATTCGCCTTGTTTTCGACCACCGATTTCATTGCCTTATCGCCGCGGTGCCAGCCGCCGCCATGCACCATGAGGATCAAGGGAGCGTTTTGTCCTTGCGCTGTGCGGGGCAGATACACGTCGAAGCGCTGTTCATTGTCTGCGCCATACGCGACATCACGCACCACCTGTAAATCGGGCGCCAGTGCTGCATCTCCTGCACTCTCCTCCTGGCCGTCGATGCCGACATCGTCGGCTTGTGCCGCTGCATGCCGAGCCTGGGCAAGGCGCTCCCGCAATGGGCCGGCCTCCGCCGCACCGGAAACGGCAAGCGATGCCATTGCGATAAACACAGTAAGCATGGAACGAAGAGTCTTGCGGTGTTGTCGGTGCTGCATGGCATCCCCCTACGATGAAAGCCGGCCAGTGCCGTATACAGCCAAGCGTAGCGCGGCCGACCTGTTGAACTCAATGGCAGTTTTGTATCGGAAGGTAGCGCCTGGCACCATGGTGTAACGGAGTGATTCGCGCTTGAGGCACATCAAACGGCAAAGTGAAGAGAAGAAATACGCACACCGTCCGTGGCGACCTGCCTGGTGTTGAGGCGGAAACAAGGTGCCCGTCACCACGCAAGGGGATGGAATACGCCGCCAATCGACACCGCATTTGGCGCATACAGTGCCATCGCAAATCCGGACGCTGCGGCAAACATTGCTGTGAGCGCAAACGGCAGCATCGTGCGACGTAGTGCCGTCTGCAGCCAATGGCGCCGTTCGATGCGTCGCAGCCGCTTGTAAAGGCTCGTAGCCAGCACGCCGTCGACCAGCAATTCGGCAAACAGCAACGGCGCGGAGTACACCACCAGCAACGAGGAAAACAGCGCCGCACCAACCAGCACGAGGACAACGAGCGGAATCGCCAGTTCTTCGGCTTCTGCTGCCGCACCCAGCGCGTCACCCACCACATTGGATGTGTCGTCCGCAATCGGCATATCGCCCTGCGTATCGAACCAGCCGCTGGCGCCACCGCCGTCGGCTTCACCGCCCTTGCCCTTGAACGGGACATCGTCCGCACTGCGCGTTTCCGTCGTGCCGCGTGTGGCACGACATTGTCCTGAATCGGGTCCGCTGGGCACGAGATTGGAAAGGTCGACATAGTCCTCCGCGCTGGTGCGCAGCCAAAGCCACAGCAGCAGAAGGAAAACCAGGTATGCGATGCAAACTGCGCCGAGATAGCGCAGCCACATCTGGTGCACGCCAGCCTGCAGCATCAGGTAAGACGCGAGGAACCCCGCTGCACCAGTGAGCATCACTAACAAAAACATCTGCACACGCGGAAAGCCGTCTCGCTCCAGCTTTAATCGGGTCCGCTGGATTTCCTGAACGCGCAGGCGATGTTCGGTCATGGGTTCCCCATTCTTCGCTTTGCAGGCGAGTTCGCTGACATATGACGGATGGCGTCAGGCGCGATCCCACTGATCATGCCGGTCACGGCGTTCCTGTCGATAATTCGTGATCTCAAGGCGAATGCTATCGGGATCAGAAAAGAAGGTCGCCCAGTAGTCGGGCGCGTACTCTTTGTAAAGCCTCGCCTCGCTGGCATCGATACCAGCGGCGCGCAATGCCGTTGCGGCCTGCACCACGTCATCGACGGAATCCACGCGCAGGCAGAGATGATGCAGCCCCGGTGCATAGGAGTCGTGCGGGGCGGCAGAGCGCGCGGGCCGGATCACAAAGCCGAAATGGCGGTTGAAGTACTGGATATGCGGATCGCCGCCAATGGTGAAACTGTTCTTGCGAAAACCGAGCACTTGCATCACGCGGTCATAGAAGGCTTCCGCGCGTGCCATGTCAGACACTGTGATGTAGATGTGGTCGAACCCGGCAACTTCGATCATGTGCCCTCCTTGGTCAGTGTTGGCAAGCCGGCGACGTGCCGGCCGCTATTGTCTGGATGGATCGACCGACTGTGCACGCTTCATTTCCGCAATGCGCACGACGACATACGCGATCAGTGCGAACACGAAGAACACCAGCAGCATCCAGGCAATGCCTTGCAGCGTTTCGATCACGGTGCGGTAGATCTCCAGCACCCAGCGCTCGGCCGTGAGCTCGATGATCTGCGCATCCTTCTGCCAGCGCTGCTGCGGCGTGATGTACTTTTCCAGTTCATGGATGCGCACACCCGCCGAAATGCCAACGACCAGGGTCGCGAACTTCATGTACTTGAGCCATGCGGTGCTGATCTCGTCTGCGATGATGCGTTTGAGGATGCTGTCGAGCGGCTTGTTGAAGGCCCGCGCGACGGCAATGGAAACCGCCGCGGCGATTGCAAACGTGACGAGCAGAAGGAGCAGGAACATGTTTTCTTGCGTGGGAAATGGACGCGGTCGATGGCGAATGCGGTTGCACTGCCATGAACCGTCACGCAGTCTATCTCGTCGAATCGTTGTGAACAAGACGACAACGTTACTGGCGATCACGGATGGCGACGGATAGACGCCTCCGGTCGATGCGCCGGCAAATTGCAGCCGGCGGTTGGCATGTGCGGAAGGCGGACCCGCCACGCGAGCGGTTTGCCCGCGTGGCATGGGGCGGCACATCGGAACAGATGAATCCGTCTGCCTGGCGAGGCGCCCACGGTCTGGAAAGATGCGCTAACTGTTCAGGGCCATCGCTTTTTCTTGTGCAAGCAGCCTTGCCTGCCAGAACAAATCCGCCCCCTCGAAAAAAGGATGGGTAGGCAGGAGCCTGTTCTGAACGGGCAGCCGTGCCATCCCCGCTGCAAACTGTTGCCCAAGGAAGTGGAAGCCCTCCCCGTCGCGCCGGCAGTCCCGGACAAGCGCGCTGTCCGAACCGAGGGCCAGCCCATGCTCCCCCGCCCAGGCATGCACGTCGCGCAGCGCATGCTGTGCGTCCTGTGCGGTCCTACACAGGATGAGCATGTGGCCCGCATGACGCACCATCCGGCAACCACGCGCCTTCATCCGCACATCGAGCGGATGCAGGACCACGTTGGCCAGCAGCGGGGCAAGCACTGCGCCATGCTGCTGGCCGGCGGTCGCCGGATTCGTCACGTTCGCCAGCCGTGCCATGATGCCCTGGCGGAGCCAGGCGTCGATCAGCGCCAGCACACGCCTGTCGCTGATCCGTTCCTGCACGCGCTCGATGACCTGCTCATGCGGCAGATGCGCAACTGCGCTGGTCAGGTCGAGATCTGCCACATGTGTCCGCCCTTCCCTGAACATCCGCTCCGCATCGCGCAAGGCTTCGCTGGCGCCGCGCGTCGGACGATATCCGTAACTCGTATTGAGAAACATCGCTTCGAAGATCGGCTCGATGGCCATCTTCAGCGCTGTCTGTGCAATCCGGTCCTTGATTCCCGGAATATCCAGGGCTTCGGTGGCTGGTGGCTGATAGCGGCCGCTGCGCAGCGCGTCTTCCAGCTCGGTGAGATTGGTATCGGCGTGTGCATCGAATGCCGCCACGCCTTGACTGTCTGTACTGACCAGGTTGCCCCTCAGCTGTTGCCATGCGGCGCGCAGGGTGGCGCCGCGGTAGACCTTGTCGATCAGGCTGTACCATCTTGCCCGTGTACGGCCGTTGCCGAGCGCTGCCAGCATGCGCCCCGTCCAGATGCTCTCCTCCACCCAGGCCCATGTTGCATCCCGGCGCGGGGCACGGTTGCAACTCCGTAGGTCCGGCCGCAGCCGGCTTGCTTCAAAAGCTGTTGTTCCAGTTCTTTGCATCGCGTTGACCTTTCACAATGGATCTTCTGCATTAGCCCGCCTGTGCGATGTTGCGACCGCCCGGGCACGTCTCAGGCACATCAGTCCAGCGCAAGCTGTGCTTTCAGCCAGAGCGTTCGGCCCGGCTCATTGACGCGGGTGGTGCGGGTGTATCCCGCAACCATCGCGCCGCTGCGGCTCAGGTGTTCTGCATAGGTCTTGTCGAAAAGGTTGTCGATGCCGGCGGTGAGCTGCACGCCTTTCTTGGGCTTCCATCCTCCGTTGATGGAGAACACGGAGAAGCCGGCGGTGCGGCCGATGTCCTGCCCGACAACATTGCCCTTGTTGGTGTCGAACCGGTCCTGCTCCGCCACCACGCGCAAGAGTGCGCCGGCCGACCAGGTGCTGTCGTCGTAGCTCAGACCGAAGCGGGTTTCCAGCGGCGGCAGTTGCGCCAGCGCCGTGTCGTCGGTGTCGTTGTCACCGCGCACATAGGCCAGCGAGCCGTCCACCTTCCAGTTCGCATTGAGGGCGTAGGCGACCCCGATTTCTCCGCCCCAGGTGGTGGCGTCGATGTTGCGCGCGATGGTGGCGTTACGGTTCGGCCCCGTCTTGGCCACCATCGACTGGATCAGGATGAAGTCGTCGATTTTGTTGTAGAAGCCGGAGACGGAAACATGCAGCGCGTCGCTCTGCCAGATCGCGCCGACGTCCAGCTGGCTGGTTTTTTCGGGTTTGGTATGGAACGCGCTGGCGCTGGTCGCGCTTTCCTTCGCGATCATTTCCCAGTAGTCCGGGAAGCGCTCGCTATGGCCCAGTCCGGCAAAGACAGTGACGGGTGTCGTGCCGAGTTCACGCTCGTAGCGCGCAAAGCCGCTGGTCAGCGTTTCCTTGCGCGTTTCACCAGCCGTCGGGTTGGCGACATTCGCCGCCATGCCGGTCGTGGTGGTGACCCGCACCGAGGAACGCGGGTCCTCGGCACGCCAGCGGTCCGCGCGCAGGCCGGCAACGACCAGGTCGCTATCGCTCAGCATGTGCGTGAGTTCGCCGAATACGCCGGCATTGCGGAAATTGGCATCCTCGACACGCGGAAGGCTCTGGTAGTTCAAGCCATTGCGCAGGGTGTGGTCGTTTTTCTCCAGATCGGTGCCGACGATGAGCGTACTGGTGTCGGCGAGCCGCATCGTCGCAGCCGCGCGACCGCCGGCTGTCGTGCGATCGGGATTGTTCAGCATGCGCATGCCTGTCGCGGTGCGCAGGCTGAAGTTGTCCATCACGTGATCGATGGTGTTGTGGTAGAGCTGCGCTTCGAGCTTCTCGACCAGCGGCGAGACATTGCGCTTGCTGAACTTGAAGCCGACGTTTTCGCGCGCGAACTTCGCGCCGTCCATCGCGCGGTCCGCATACGCGGCCTCACCGTCGCTGCGCATCATCGACAGCTCCAGCAGCGTGTTGTCGTCCGGCGTCAGGCCCAGCGCGGCGCTGCCGCTCCAGCGCTTGTAGCGGGAGTGCACCTCGCGCCCGTCGCCATCCTCGTAGTCGTCCGATTGCGCGTGGGTGGCAACGGCGTCTAGATAGAGGTTGGGGTTGCCGTAGGTGACATCGGCCACGCCGTCATAGCGCTCGGCGCTGCCGACCGTCAGGCTGCCATTGAACTTGACGGCTGGCTCGGCAAAGCGCCTGTTTTTGCGTTCGAACAGCACGGTGCCGGCAGAACCGACCGGACCGTACAGCACCGTCTGCGGCCCTTTGCGCACCGTGATGCTGTCGTACATTTCGGGAAAGACATAGGCGGTCGGTGGATCCATGCGCATGCCGCAGCCGCCGAGGATATGCTGGCCGTCGAGCAGGATGTTCAGGCGCGAGCCTGCCATGCCGCGCAGGACAGGATCACCGTCCGTTCCCCCCTTGCGGATCATGGTAAAGCCGGGAATGGTCTTGAGATAGTCTGCGCCGTCATGCGCGGGCACTGGCTGGCGCGGCGCTTTCGGGTCGGTGCTCACGGTCAGCGGTGCCTCCATCCGGGGGGCGGTGACGACGACGTCGGGCAGACGCTTAAGCTGGTCCGGCGCGAGCTGCTCCGGAGCGGGCTGGACGGTTTGGGCAAACGCGGCGTGCAGCAGCGCGCTGGCCGCATACGCGATGGGAGTGAGGGTAAGGCGTTTCATTTTTTTCCTGGTTGGGCAGGCGCCGCACCATGCGGTCGGCGCCGGCACGCACCGCAGGGCGATGCGCGCATGTCGTTAATGGCGACGCAAGAGCAGGCAGCCGGACAGGCTGGCGGCAGGCTTGCAGACGCAACGGGCCGGGTCAGGAAAAAGCGGGAGGTGCGTGCGAAGGCGGAGGAGGACAGCCGTTACGCTGGCTGACGGGTGTGGGCGGTAGCGGAGCCCATTGATGCGGCGGCTGGAATGCCAGCGGCAGCACGATGGCTGTTGCCGGAACCGGGCTGGCAGCCACGCCGGAAGGGCAAAGCTGGCAATGCCCTTCATGCAGCAGGTTCGTCGGGTCGGCCGGTGACGTCGATGCACCGGATACAACGACTTTTTTCGTACCGGTGGCGGTACAGATCTCCGTAACGAAGGGTGTGTCGCTCGTGTTCGCCTGGATCGCTGCCAGCGTCGGCAGCGCGATATTGAACAGGACCGCGAACAGCACGGCCCAGGCAATCGGCATCTGGAATTTTATCCGGCGAAACATTCGACCATTCTACATTTCCAACTTGGTTTCCTACAATCAAGAAATGTCTGCCGAGACGGGCGGGGCGCAGCGGAGGTCGCGGGCAACGGTGGGTATGCGCCCACTTCAGCGGTACGTTCAGCCTGCCGCGGAGATCGTGGTCTACCTATGCTCAGATGTCCACCGGATCGACTTCCAGCGACCACTTCGCCCGCGTCTTCATCGCCCGCAGTTCCGCCATCCACGCCTTCAGGAATGCCTGCAGCGCCGGCCTGGATGACGACTCGACCAGCAGCTGTGCGCGATCGACATTTGCCACGCGCGTCATTGTCATCGGGATCGGTTCGTTAATCGTGATGCCGGGGGAGTCCAGGCATTGGCTTGCCTGCTTCAGGAAGTCGATGGCGATCTGCAGCTCGCGCGCTTCCGCACGCAGCAGCGCCTGGTACAGGAAAGGCGGCATGCCCGCCTGCTGGCGCTCTTCCAGCAGTTCACCGGCGAAGCGGTCGTAGTCGTGCGCCATGACCGCCGCGTACAGCGGGTGCTGCGGATAACGTGTCTGGATCCACACTTCGCTGGGATTGCCGCCCTCCTTCTGCCCAGCGCGTCCGGCCCGTCCGGCGACCTGCATCAGCTGCGCAAACAATCGTTCGCTGGCGCGATAGTCGTGCGAGAACAGCGCCGTATCGGGATTGAGCACGCCCACCAGCGTCAGGTTACGGAAGTCGTGGCCCTTGGCGACCATCTGCGTGCCGATCAGGATGTCGACGTCGCCGCGGTGCACTGCATCGAACGCCGCTTGCGCACTGCCCTTCAGTCGCGTGGAGTCGGCATCGATGCGCTTGATGCGCGCCTGCGGGAAGATGTTCTGCAGGCCCTCCTCGACGCGCTGCGTGCCGCGTCCCAGCGGCTGCAGGTCGATGTTGCCGCAGGTCGGGCAGGACCTCGGGATGCGCATTTCAAGGCTGCAGTGGTGGCAGCGCAGCCGGTGCTCCGGTTTGTGCAGCACCATGAACGCGGTGCAGCGCGGGCAATTGCTGATCCAGCCGCAGGCATCGCAGGCCAGCACCGGTGCATAGCCGCGCCGGTTGAGGAACAGCAGCGACTGTTCGCCGCAGGCGAGCCGTCGCTTGATGGCCGACACCAGGGTGGATGTGATCCCTTCGGCCGGCTTGTCGCGCTCCATGTCGATCAGGCGCACCTTCGGCAGCACCGCATCCTTCGATGCGCGCTCGCGCAGCTCGAGCTTCTTGTAGCGTCCCGACTGCGCGTGTTGCCAGGTCTCGAGCGAAGGTGTCGCGGAGCCGAGCACGATGGGGATCGCGAGCTGGCGCGCACGCCATACGGCGAGATCACGTGCCGAGTAGCGCAAGCCTTCCTGCTGCTTGTAGGACGGATCGTGTTCCTCATCGATGATGATGAGCTTCAGGTGCGGCAACGATGCGAGGATCGCCAGGCGCGTGCCGAGGATAATGCGTGCATGGCCGAGGTGGGCAGCGAGCCAGTTTGTCAGCCGTTCGCCTTCCGCGAGGCCGCTGTGCAGCGTCGCCAGTGCCACGCCGGGAAAACGTGCACGGATGTTGCCTTCGAGCTGAGGCGTGAGGTTGATTTCGGGGACCAGGATCAGTACCTGCGCCCTCTCCTGCCGTGCGTCCGCCTGCGCAAGAATCTGTGCCGCAGCCTGCAGGTACACTTCGGTTTTCCCGCTGCCGGTGACGCCATACAGCAGCGTGGGCGCAAACCCCTGGGCAGAAGCGATCGCATCCGCGGCCTGGCGCTGTGCCGCGTTCAGGGTCGGCGCATCGGCCGGTGTGGCGTCGTGCGTGAAGTCGGTCTTTGCGAGCTTCTTCATTGCTCGCTCGAGTGCGACCGTTTTTTCCCCACGCAGGTTCTTGGGCAGTGCAGGCACAGTCACTTCGCCTAGCGGACGTTGGTAGTAGTCTGCGGCGAACGCGCACAGCGCCAGCCACTTGTCCGACAGCGGTGCAAGCTGGCTCCGAACAGCGATGACATCCTTCAGCTTGTCGGCGGGCACATCGGTACGGTCGCTGACGCCGACAATGACCCCAATGACTTCCCTGCGCCCGAATGGTACGAGCGCGAGTTGGCCGGGTTGCGGCTCATTATTACTAACAGCGTGATCAGCCGCTTCTTGCGCCGTGTTTCCCCCGTCCGTCCAGCGATAGTCGAAACAGGTGTCAAGAGGCGTATCGAGTGCAAGTTTCAGGTAACGGGATGTCAAGAACTTAAGGTGATGCTTGAAAAAGTTGGCTAAGGCCGCGATTCATAAGAAGTTTTTTCGCTATCCACAGTAGCTGTGGATAACTTTGTGGAGAAATACCGCTTGACAGGCAGAAACCCCAAGCGCCATGCGGCTTTCAACAAATTGCTGCTTAGAAAAGCAAAAAACTTTTCCTTCTAAATCAATGGCTTATATTTTAGAAGTGTTGCTCGGAAAAATTTTTTTCCTCTAAATCTGCTGCTTTGCACAAGTTGCCATCCGACTTGATTTTGTGAATAAGTTGGGGTAGCGGATCAAAAATGGTTCCTTCTACTCAGCCATTTTTTGATCAAACGCTTGACTTTCTGTCAAGCAGCTGAGAGATGGAAATGAATGCATTGACATCGCAGCAAATGTCAAGCGCCGGTCGATCAAGAAATGTCCTGCAATGCAAGATGTCAAACTTAATGTATTTCTTAATAATTCGATCTAAATGCCCGATTTGTAAGTGCTTTTTTACCTATCCACAAAGTCTGTGGATAACTTTGTGGACAAGCACCTCTTGACACGGTAAAAGCCCTGATTTCATGCGGCTTCCGACAAACTGCCAAATTGAAAAGCAGTTTTTTGACCCTTTAAAATCAACGACTTACGAAAGCATTGGAGAGAAGAAAAATTTATACGAATAAATTTTTTTCTTCTCTCCCGCTGGCCCATCATTGTGAATAAGCGGGTAAAGTCCGTCGGAAAGTGTTTCGTCTGCGATAGATTTCCACATGCGTCACAAGACGTGTGTTGCCATTAGCCGCCGGCGCGCATTTTTCCGCTGACTTCGTGCACGGTCTCGACCAGCACTGACACCGCTTCCGGCGGTGTGAATTGCGAAATCCCATGCCCGAGGTTGAACACATGGCCGCTGCCGCCGGCGTGTGCAGACGGCTTGCCGAACGATTCCAGCACCTTCGTCGCTTCCGCACGGATCTGCTCCGGTCCGGCAAACAGCACGTTCGGATCGAGGTTGCCCTGCAATGCGACCTTGTGCCCGACACGCTTGCGCGCCTCGCCCAGGTTCACGGTCCAGTCCAATCCCACCGCATCCGCGCCGATGTCGGCAATCTGCTCCAGCCACAGGCCGCCGCCCTTGGTAAACACGATCGCCGGGATCTTCACGCCGTTGTGCTCGCGCTTCAGCTGACTGACCACCGCGCGCATGTACGCCAGCGAGAACTGCTGGTAGATGCCGTCGGCCAGCACCCCGCCCCAGGTGTCGAAGATCATCACCGCCTGCGCACCGGCGTCGATCTGCGCATTCAGGTATTGCGCGACCGCGGTGGCATTGGTCTTGAGGATGTGGTGCATCAGGTCCGGACGGCTGTAGAGCATGGTCTTCACGCGGCGGAAGTCGTCCGAACCGCCGCCTTCGACCATGTAGCAGGCGAGCGTCCACGGACTGCCGGAAAAGCCAATCAGCGGCACGCGGCCGTTGAGCTCGGTGCGGATCTGCGTGACCGCATCGAACACGTACTGCAGCGAACCCGGTTGCGGCAGCTGCAGTGCCATCACTGCCTTTTCGTCTTGCAGCGGGCGCTCGAACTTCGGGCCCTCGCCTTCGGCGAAGTACAGGCCGAGTCCCATCGCATCCGGCACGGTCAGGATGTCGGAGAACAGGATCGCCGCGTCCAGCGCATAGCGGTCCAGCGGCTGCAGCGTGACTTCGGTGGCGAAATCGGGGCTCTTGGCCAGTCCCATGAAGGAGCCGGCGCGCTTGCGGGTGGCGCAGTATTCCGGCAAATAGCGGCCGGCCTGGCGCATCAGCCACAGCGGCGTGTATTCAGTCGGCTGGCGCAGCAAGGCGCGCAGGAAGGTATCGTTCTTCAGGGGAGCAAATTGATTGGACATAATGGGGATCGCCTTTCAGTAAGCCGCCATTATCGCCGATGACATGCACTCGTGGTCGCTTCTGTGCCTTGGCTTGCCTCGCCGTTCCGGCGTCTGAATCGGGAAAATTTGCTCCGGAATTCTAGACGTTTGCAAAATTGACCTGCGTCGCTTGTTTCGTTGCAGGGAGGTTGCAAGGACGCAGGCGGCACAACATGGCGAGCCTTGCAGTACGAAATGGATGGTGCCGGTCAGGGAGGTGATGCTGGCCGGGGCAGCGTGATTGCGCAGTGGTCGTCAGCGACAACGCTGAAGATTACGTTGCGCTTGGGAGGCGTCGATTCATGACGCTCTCGGGAGCAGCCGCTGCTCTGTTTTCGCGCACGTTCGCCTACTGCGTGCCTTCTTACCCCGCAAGCAAGGTATTCCGATGTTCCTCATCGGCCAAACGGCGAATGTAGGCTGCGAAGTCCGGGTCCTCTCCGCGCAGGAGTTGCGGCAGCAAAAAGTAGAAGTCCTCCCGGCGGCACCATTCGCGCATGTAGTCATCCCAGGAATTCCACCGGCGTAGTGCGACGCCCTTGAGGTCCGGCTCATACGAAACGATATATGCACGTTCGAAAAGTGCAATCAGCATTTCGAAGATGATCAGCGTGCGCTCACGCTGTTCGTCGGTCATGTCGAGACGCGTTCCGGTACTGCGCAGCTGAAGGTCAGGATTGTCGAGGACGATCTTCAGGAAATCGTTATAGGCGTTCTGCAGCAACTGGTACGCCTCCTCATCCTCGGCGTCGCGCTCCTTGCGCTGCTCGTACAGGAAAAGGAAGATCGCGAACGGCAGGCCGAACACGGTCACGACAAAGCTGGCGGTTTCCCAGAAAGCAGGATTGATGATGAATTCCATAGCGTCCTCCCGGTGCGCTCTTGCTATCGTACAGTTCTTTGCGGGCATCGCCGTTGCCGGTGCGCAGAAGCTTTCATGAGCCAGCGCGGGGCTGCCTCCCATCGGTGGCTACCGTAGCCCAACCATCGGCGCGGCTCACAGTACGGATACTGCAAGCGGCCTCCAACACCGCGATGCGCCGTTCCTGAAGCCACATCCCGACAAGCATCCGTCTGCATTAGAATGGTTTCGTCCTGACTGGCTCAAACGAAGCCGAGGCGGATTGCCTTCGTAACAAGGCGCGGCGACGCGGCGTAGCGGGCTCGGTGCCTCCGGGCTATGACAAGGAGGCCTCGGAGGCCCCCACGCAACGTAGTGACGGAGGTAAGGCGCCCGGCATCGGCGAGCAGGTCAGGGCGAAACCGCGCTAGGCTGTGTTTGACAAGTGTAGCGAGCGGTTCGGAGTGGTGTCGAGGAGCGCACGCGTACGACTGGTACGCCGAGCACCGCAGACATCAATCCGGGTCGCGCAGTAGCTTGTCAAACACGACCTAGTAAAGGGTGCGCGCTACCCTCCTTGCCGCATGCCGCTATGGCGTATCGCTGCGTATCGCTGTGTATCGCAGGCTGGCGTTTACTTCAGTCGCGCTGTCCCAGTTCCAGATCACACGCTCCGCTGACCACGGCGGAATCCGGTCCTGCACGCTCAAGGGCGCTGGCACAGGCGTCACCCAGCAGGCGCGCCCACTCGGTGCAGCCCTTTGTGGACGGATGGTAGCCGTCACGCGCCATCATTGTGGCATCACTTGTGTCGAGCGCGAGGGGAACATAGACGGTGCGTGGCGTCTTCAGAGCAAGTTCGGCAGCCGCGATATCAAGCGAATGTGCCTTAAGGCCCATGACCCAGCGCAGCGGCTGCGGCAATGCCGGAAAATGCGCAAGTGGCGGCACACCGGACACGAGGATGAGTCGCGGTGTGCAACGTTCTGCGACTGCAGCCAGCACGGCATGCAGATCGGTGCGCCAGTGCGTAATCGTCCGAAACGCCGTCGTGTCATTGACACCAAGGGCGACCAGCACGACATCGACCGGCAGCGTGGGAATTGTCGGCAGAATCTCCTCCAGCACTTCCGCAGCGGTCGCACCGTTCTTGCCGTAGGCTCGCCACACAACAGGTCGCGACAGCATCACTGCAAGCGTATGAGCGAGTTGCCCGGTGATTGCGTCGTTGTGCGTATCGACACCGACGCCCGCTACCGGTGATTCGCCTACCGCGAGCAGGGAAAGCGTACGGCCCGGATGATGTTCGCCGGCGACTCCGGTCGTTGGTCCCATGGCTTCCGGCAGGCGCGGGGTGACTCGACGTACATACTTTCCCTGCGCAATCAGAAACGGGAGTAGCGGTATCGCGATGAGCTCAGGCAGGTAATGACGCATGGAGCGTATGCATGAAAGGAAGATCGTCTTGCAAGAACAATTTCAGGTCTGGCTGGGCGATTCCGGGCGAAATAGTTACTTGCGAAATAAGGTTGTACAACACGTCGAAGGCGGCGTGGCGTCCTGGGCGCACGGCTGGGAGCCGATGGCTTCGCCGAGGAGAAGGCGGGCTGCAGCAACGCTCTGTTGTTAGTTACACTGGAGCTGCGCTCAGTTCTGGTGCCGCGCTATCTGTTGGCACATGGACTGGGCGCCGTGCTGCGTATGCCGCTTCCCGCTCTGCGGGTGACATCGATCTTGCTAGGCTTGAAGCGCGGCGTGCTCAATCTTGATGCATTTGTCCATCACCACCGCAAGGCCGGCTGTCCTTGCCTTCTCGGCGGCAGCATGATCAACCACGCCAAGTTGCATCCAGACGCAGTGTGCATTGATGGCGATGGCCTCGACCACAACCGGCAGGATGTGTTCCGGTTTCCGGAAGCAGTCGACGATATCAATACTGCTCCCTGTCTCGGCGAGTGCTGCGGCGGCCTGGGTCAAAGTCGCATAACAATGCTCACCGAGAATATGGGTACCTGCGTAGGTCGGATTGACCGGCACGATGCGGTAACCGTGGCGCTGCATATACTCCGCTACCTCATGGCTGGGGCGGTCATGATGAGAAGAGAGACCGATGACGGCGATGGTCCGGCTTTCGCCAAGGATGTCCGGGATGGATTTTTCTTTTTGGATCATGGCAATTCCGCTTGCAGAGAACTACGAAGAAAAAAAGGCAGCCGAAGCTGCCTTTTCATTGTAATGCCAGCACCGAATTAGCGTTTCCGGCGCAGTTTTTCGATCGCTGCGAGCTGTGCAACGGCGGCCGCAAGCTCGGCCTGTGCCTTTGCATAGTCGATTTCCGATTCGCGGTTCGCCAGCGCCTCTTCCGCCAACTTCTTGGCTTCAGCCGCTTTCGCTTCGTCCAGGTCGTGACCGCGGATAGCGGTATCGGCCAGCACGGTGACATTGTTCGGTTGCACTTCGAGGATACCGCCCGCAACGAAGACGAATTCATCTTCGGCTTGGCCCGGCACCTTGATGCGTACCGCACCAGGACGAATGCGCGTGATCAGCGGCGTGTGCTGAGGATAGATACCCAGCTCACCTGCTTCACCCGGCAACGCGACGAATTCGGCTTCGCCGGAGAAGATCTCTTCTTCGGCGGAGACGACGTCTACGTGAATAGTGTGTGCCATGTTAGAACCTTTGCTGTTCGTCTGAAGACCAGACCGTTTGGATGCAGCCGCCGCTATCAGGCCACGCACATCCTACTGTGCGCGACTTGCGGCGGCGCACTGCGCCGCGCCCGATTACTGTATCTTCTTGGCTTTTTCGATTGCTTCTTCGATCGTGCCGACCATGTAGAACGCTTGTTCCGGCAGGTGATCGAGTTCGCCCGAAGCGATCATCTTGAAGCCTTTGATCGTGTCCTTCAGCGAAACGTATTTGCCCGGCGAGCCGGTAAACACTTCAGCAACGTGGAACGGCTGCGACAGGAAACGCTGCATCTTACGAGCGCGTGCCACGACCAGCTTGTCTTCCGGTGCCAGTTCGTCCATGCCCAGAATCGCGATAATGTCGCGCAGTTCCTTGTAGCGCTGCAGCGTGCCCTGAACGGCACGTGCGGTCTCGTAGTGCTCTGCACCGACGACGTTCGGGTCGAGCTGACGCGACGTGGAGTCGAGCGGGTCAACCGCAGGGTAAATACCCAGAGCAGCGATGTCACGCGACAGAACGACGGTGGAGTCCAAGTGCGCGAAGGTGGTTGCCGGGGACGGGTCGGTCAAGTCGTCGGCTGGCACGTACACGGCCTGGATCGACGTAATCGAACCGGTCTTGGTCGACGTAATACGCTCTTGCAGGCGGCCCATTTCTTCGGCCAGCGTCGGCTGGTAACCCACCGCGGAAGGCATACGGCCCAGCAGCGCGGACACTTCGGTACCGGCCAGCGTGTAACGGTAGATGTTGTCGACGAAGAACAGAACGTCACGACCTTCGTCACGGAAGGATTCCGCAATGGTCAGACCGGTCAGTGCCACGCGCAGACGGTTGCCCGGCGGCTCGTTCATCTGGCCGTACACCATCGCCACTTTCGAGTTGGCCAGGTTGTCGAGGTCAACGACCTTCGAATCCGCCATTTCGTGGTAGAAGTCGTTACCTTCACGGGTACGCTCACCCACGCCGGCAAACACGGACAGACCCGAGTGTGCCTTCGCGATGTTGTTGATCAGTTCCATCATGTTCACGGTCTTGCCCACACCTGCACCGCCGAACAGACCGACCTTACCACCCTTCGCAAACGGGCAAACCAGGTCAATCACCTTGATGCCGGTTTCCAGCAGTTCCTGCGACGGCGACAGTTCGTCGTACGCGGGAGCCTTGCGGTGGATCGATGCGGTCGTTGCTGCGTTGACCGGACCGCGTTCGTCGATCGGGTTGCCCAGCACGTCCATGATGCGGCCCAGCGTTGCCGGACCAACCGGCACCGAGATCGGCGCGCCGGTGTTCTTGATCAGCATGCCGCGACGCAGACCGTCGGAGGAGCCCAGCGCAATGGTACGGACCACGCCGTCACCCAGCTGCTGCTGCACTTCCAGGGTCAGCGCGGAGCCTTCCATTTTCAAGGCGTCGTACACCTTGGGCATCGCATTGCGGGGGAATTCCACGTCCACCACAGCGCCGATACACTGAACGATTTTGCCTTCAGCCATTTTCGTTCCCTCAATATAAGTAGATTCTTTTAGTTAAACCGCAGCCGCGCCGGCGACGATCTCGGACAGTTCCTTGGTAATTGCAGCCTGACGAGTCTTGTTGTACACAAGCTTCAACTCGCTGATCACATTACCGGCATTGTCGGAAGCAGCCTTCATCGCAACCATACGCGCCGATTGCTCGGACGCCATGTTCTCTGCAACCGCCTGGTAGATCAGTGCCTCGACATAACGCACGAGCAGTTCGTCGATCACGGACTGAGCATCGGGCTCGTAGATGTAATCCCACGAGTGCGAGTTCTTGTCAGCTTCCATGCGGTCAGACGACAACGGCAGCAACTGGTCCAGCATCGGTTCCTGTTTCATCGTGTTGATGAACTTGGTATAGAACAGATAGACCGCGTCGAGCTTGCCTTCCTGGTATGCATCGAGCAGCACCTTGACCGGGCCGATCAGCTTTTCCAGATGCGGCGTGTCGCCAAGCTGGATTGCCTGCGACACGACCTTGGCGCCGATGCGGTTCAGGAAACCGAGACCCTTGTTGCCGATTGCGACTGCTTCAATCTTCTTGCCCTGCCCTTCGAGCTCACGCACCTTGTTCGTCAACAGGCGCAGCACGTTGGTGTTCATACCGCCGCACAGACCCTTGTCGGTCGTAACGACGATGACGCCCACCGTTTTTGCGCTGTCCTGCTTGACGAGGAACGGATGCGTGTACTCCGGATTGGCTTGCGACAAGTGAGCGGCGATATTACGAATCTTGTCACTGTAAGGACGGGCCGAACGCATCCGGTCTTGCGCCTTGCGCATTTTGGATGCGGCGACCATTTCCATCGCCTTGGTGATCTTCTTCGTATTCTCTACGCTCTTGATCTTGCCGCGTATCTCTTTACCTGCAGCCATGAGTAATTACTCCTTTAGCTCCAGTGATCAGAAGGTTTTCTTGAAGTCGGCAATCGCGGCGGCCAGTGCTGCTTCGCCGTCTTTATCGAGTTGCTTGGTATCTTCAATCTTCTGCAGCAGAGCGGCGTGGCTGGTCTTCATGAAGTTATGCAGGCCGGATTCGAAGGCGAGCACTTGCTTCACGTCGATGCTGTCGAAGTAACCCTTGTTCACGGCGAACAGCGACACAGCCATCAGCGAAATCGGCAGCGGCGAGTACTGGGTCTGCTTCAGCAGTTCAGTCACGCGTGCACCGCGGTCGAGCTGCTTGCGGGTTGCTTCGTCGAGGTCGGAAGCAAACTGCGCAAACGCTGCCAGTTCACGGTACTGTGCGAGGTCGGTACGAATACCACCGGACAGGCCCTTGATGACCTTGGTCTGCGCTGCACCACCGACGCGGGACACCGAGATACCGGCGTTAATCGCGGGACGGATACCGGCGTTGAACAGCGAAGTTTCCAGGAAGATCTGGCCGTCAGTAATCGAAATCACGTTGGTCGGAACGAATGCGGACACGTCACCTGCCTGGGTTTCGATGATCGGCAATGCGGTCAGCGAACCGGTCTGGCCCTTGACTTCACCCTTGGTGAACGCTTCGACATAGTCGGGGTTCACGCGAGCTGCGCGCTCGAGCAGACGGGAGTGCAGATAGAACACGTCGCCCGGATACGCTTCACGGCCCGGCGGACGGCGCAGCAGCAGCGAAACCTGACGGTATGCAACAGCTTGCTTGGACAGATCATCATAAATGATCAGTGCGTCTTGGCCACGATCACGGAAGTATTCGCCCATCGTGCAACCGGAGTAGGCGGCGATGTATTGCATCGCTGCGGATTCGGATGCGGTGGCGGCAACGACGATCGTGTACTCCATCGCGCCGTGCTGCTCAAGAGCGCGCACGATGTTCTTGACGGTGGATGCCTTCTGGCCGATCGCGACGTAGATACACGTCATGTTCTGGCCCTTTTGGTTGATGATGGCATCAACCGCGACGGCCGACTTACCGGTTTGGCGGTCGCCAATGATCAGCTCACGCTGGCCACGGCCGATCGGCACCATCGAGTCAATTGCCTTGAGGCCAGTTTGCATCGGCTGGGACACGGACTGACGTGCAATAACGCCCGGTGCGACCTTTTCGATCACGTCGCTCAGTTTTGCATTGATCGGGCCTTTGCCGTCGATCGGCTGGCCGAGTGCGTTGACGACGCGGCCAACGAGTTCCGGGCCAACCGGCACTTCCAGCACGCGGCCGGTGCACTTGACGGTGTCGCCTTCGGAAATGTGCTCGTATTCACCCAGGATAACGGCGCCAACGGAGTCACGCTCGAGGTTCAGAGCGAGGCCGAAGGTGTTGCCCGGGAATTCCAGCATCTCGCCTTGCATCGCGTCGGACAGACCGTGGATGCGGCAGATACCGTCGGTCACGGAAATAACCGTGCCTTGATTGCGAATCTCAGCGCCTTCACCAAGGCCTTGAATCCGGCTCTTGATCAGTTCGCTGATTTCAGACGGGTTGAGTTGCATGTTAACTCCTAAATTTTTTAATCTCTGCTTACGCTGGCGTAGCCATCAATCACGATGCGAGCGCAACGTACATGTTCTGCAGCTTGGCGCGGACGGAAGTGTCGAGCACTTCGTCGCCGACTGCGACACGTACGCCGCCGATCAGGGAGTTATCCACTTTCACGGTCGGATTGAGCTTGCGGCCAAATTTCTTTTCCAGCGTCGCCACCAGGTCTTTCACTTGTGCGTCGGTCATCTCGAACGCGCTCGTGATTTCCGCATCCGCCGCGCCTTCCGCTGCATTCTTCAATGCGTGGAATTGATTGCCGATTTCCGGCAACAGAGTCAGGCGGCCATTTTCGACCAGCATCCCGACGAAGTTTTTCGCTTCGGGGGAGACATTGGACTTCAACAGGGACAGGAACGTTTCGGAAACCTGCTTATCCGTCAGCTTCGGATTGCTGGCGAAAGACTTGACGTCAGGGAGGGCAGCAACTGCTGCCATCTCCGACACGAGGTCAGACCAGGCAGCGAGATTGCCAGACTTGGCGACACGGAAGAGTGCTTCTGCGTAAGGACGAGCAATCGTTGCGAGTTCGGCCATGATTACAGCTCGGTCTTGAGTTGGTTCAGCAGGTCGGCATGTGCCGCTGCATTCACCTCACGCTTCAGGATCTGCTCGGCACCACGAACCGCGAGGCTCGCGACCTGGCCGCGCAGTTCATCACGTGCACGAGTAACTTGCTGTTCTGCATCAGCTTTGGCGGCGGCGATAATGCGCGCGGCTTCGTCAGCTGCAGTTTTCTTGGCTTCTTCGATAATCGCTGCGGCGCGCTTTTCTGCGTCGCCAATGCGCTTCTGGCCTTCGTCGCGGGCGGAAGCCAGTTCGGCTTGCGCGCGCTTTTCTGCGGCCGCCATTTCTGCTTTGCCCCGGTCAGCGGCAGCCAGTCCATTCGCGATCTTCTCGGCGCGTTCGTCGAGCGCCTTCATCAGCGGTGGCCACACGAATTTCATCGTGAACCAGGCGAGGATGAAGAAGACCACGAACTGCGCAAACAAGGTTGCATTTAAGTTCACGGTGTTTTCCTTCTCAGAGTAACGAATGCCGAACACGAAGGTTCGGCAGTTGAGAGTCGGCTAAGGAGCCGAATTACCCCGCAACGAACGGGTTCGCGAATGCAAACAACATTGCGATACCAACACCGATCAGGAACGCCGCGTCGATCAGACCAGCCAGCAGGAACATCTTGGTTTGCAGCGTGTTCATCAGCTCAGGCTGACGTGCCGATGCTTCCAGGTATTTACCGCCCATCAATGCGATACCGATACATGCGCCGATAGCACCGAGGCCGATGATCAAACCGCAAGCCAGAGCAACAAAAGATACGTCAGTCATTTGAATTCCTTTAAAAGGTTAAGTTAAAACAAAATTGAAAAGCTAAAAACGAACTTCTTTACTACTACTATCTTTCGATTCTTTCGTGCTCTTAGTGAGCTTCATGTGCCTGGCCGATGTACACCAGGGTCAGCATCATGAAAATAAAGGCTTGCAGCAATACGATCAGGATGTGGAAGATTGCCCACATCGAACCGGCGATCACGTGGCCAATGAAACCGAAGGCCGTCGCCATGGAGCCGAGCAGCGCGATCAGCAGGAACAGCAGTTCGCCGGCGTACATGTTGCCGAAAAGTCGCATGCCGAGGGAAACGGTACGTGCCAGATATTCGATTGCATTCAGCAGCACGTTGAACGGTGCCATCCAGATGCCGAACGGTGCTGCGAGCCACTCGTGCAGCCAGCCGCCAACACCCTTGATCTTCAGGTTGTAATAGATGACGACAGCGAGGACGCCGAGCGACATGCCGAGCGTGCCGTTGAGGTCAGCGGTCGGAACGACGCGGTGATATGGGATGACGTTTTCGAGGCCGAGCAGCGCGAACAGGGATGCGAACATGTCGACCGGGAGGAAGTCGAGCGAGTTCATCAGTGCAACCCACACGAACACGGTCAATGCCAGTGGAGCGATGAAGCGGCGGTCACCATGCACGATGGACTTGGACTGGTCTTCGACCATTTCGACGACCATTTCGACGAAGGCCTGAAAACGGCCCGGCACACCCGAGGTCGCTTTGCGTGCTGCGAGCCACATGATGAAGCAGCCGAGTACGCCCATCGCGACGGACCAGAAAACCGTGTCCATGTTGATGATCGAAAAATCGACGATCTTGTCCTGGTGCTTGGTGGAGAAGTGTCCGAGGTGGTGGACTATGTATTCTGATGGTGTCGGAGCGTGTCCTGTGGATGCCATGTCAGTGCCTAAATAATAAGATTATGTAACTCTTCAGCGCCACGATGAAGGCGGCGATCAGCGCCAGCCAGTTCAAATCGCGGTACAGCCAAACCACTGCGCCCAGAAGCGCAATCGTTAATGCAATCTTGATAAATTCACCGATGAAAAACGTCATCGGATTGATAGCGCCCGGCTTGCGCGCGCCTACAAACAGACGCAAGGCAAACAAGCCATTCGGCACTACACAGCACAGCCCACCGAGAAGCGCTGATATCAGCGCATGAACGCCACCGAGCAAGCCAGCAATAAGGCCGGCAATCACCGTAGTCGTAAATTGCAGCAGGACAACGCGAAGCATATCGGTCCAGAGTCATGCAATCCGTCGGGCTTTTGGCTCCCGCTACGGGCCGCGGTGTTCAGGGTGGTGCGTTTTGTCAAACCACGGGATTATAAGTGTTTTCCACAGTCATCGTCAAACGCCGACAGGTCGCGTAATCCCTTGACGGCATACGGTAAAACTACGGTAGGACGTCCTGCAATGCGTTCATCCAGAGCAGTCCCTGAGGCCAGTTTTCAAGTCCGCTGTCGGCATTGATATGACCGCGCGGGCCGATGTCGTTGAACTGCGCGCCCCATTCGGCAGCCCAGTGCTGCGCCTTCGATTGGACGCACCAGGGGTCGTTGGAGGAGGCGACAACGATGGACCTGAAAGGAAGCTCCGCTCGCGGCATGGGAGCAAAACCGCTGACGAACGCCGGGAAGGAAGGATGCTCGACGTCAGGTGGTGCGACTAGGAGCGCACCCTTCACTTTTGCCGCATGAGGCCGGGTGCCACATTCCTTCGCCCACCACGCGGTGAGTGCGCAACCGAGGCTGTGGGCGGCAAGAACAACCGGTCGGTCGGCTGCAGCGATCATGGCATCGAGGGTCGCGACCCAGCGTGCGCAATCCGGGGTATTCCAGTCCGTTTGGTGCACGCGTTGTGCATTGGGAAGCAGTGATTCCCACACCGTCTGCCAATGGCCTTCGCCGGAGTTGTAGAGGCCGGGCAGGATAAGGATGGTGTGGTTCATCTTGTGAGGTTTACGCCGGAGAGCTTTCCGCGCGCAGCCTTGCGATCAGGTCGTCGAGTGCATCGAGATCGGCAAAGTCGATGACGAGCTGGCCCTTGTTCTTGGCACCGAGCTTGATCGAGACCTGTGTGGCGAGGGCGTCGGACAACTCCTCTTCAAGGCGGGTGAGATCGCGCGACTTTTCTTTTCCGGCGCGCGGTTTGCCGGAGGCTTGCTCCGTCGTCGCGCGGGCGACCAGTTTCTCCGCTTCGCGCACGGACATGCGCTTGGCGACGATCTGGTTGGCCAGCGTGATCTGTGTCGCGGAATCGACGGCGAGCAGGCTGCGGGCATGACCCATGTCGATGTCGCCGGCCATCAGCATCGTCTGCACCGGCTTGGCGAGGTTCAGCAGACGAAGGAGATTGGAGACGGCGCTGCGTGAGCGGCCCACAGCACCGGCTGCCTGTTCATGGGTGAAGTCGAAATCAGTGATCAGGCGCTGGATACCCTGCGCCTCTTCCAGCGGATTGAGGTCTTCACGCTGGATGTTCTCGATCAGCGCCATCGCAGCAGCAGCCTGGTCATCGACATCCTTGACCAATACCGGGACCTCGGTCAGGCCGGCAAGTTGGGCTGCACGGAAACGCCGCTCACCGGCAATGATCTCGTATTTGTTGGCGCCATTTGCGAGGGGACGCACGAGGATCGGTTGCATCAGTCCTTGCGCCTTGATCGATGCCGCAAGTTCGTTCAGTGCGCCTTCGTCCATGCGTGTGCGCGGCTGGTATTTACCGGCCTGCATTTGCGTGACGTTCAGCGATGACGGCGCACCAGGTACGCTCGGCACCGCTTCATTGATGTCAGAGGAGCCGCCGAGCAATGCCTCGAGTCCGCGCCCGAGGCCCTTGGATTTTTTCGTGACCATCTTCTTTACCGGTTACATTGACTTGATGCGGTCGACCATCTCCGCACCAAACGAGATATAGGCTTGCGCGCCTTTCGATGCGGGATCGAAGGACACCCCGGGCATGCCGTAGGACGGCGCTTCGGCAAGGCGCACGTTGCGCGGGATGATGGTCTTGAAGACCTTGTCGCCGAAGTGCTGCTCGAGCTGCGCCGATACCTGCTGCGACAGCGTCATGCGCGGGTCGAACATCACGCGCAACAGGCCGATGATTTTCAGGTCAGGGTTGAGCTTGGCATGCACCTTCTTGATGGTGTTGACGAGGTCTGACAGGCCTTCGAGTGCGTAGTATTCGCACTGCATCGGGATGATCACGCCGTGGGCTGCGCACAGGCCGTTGAGCGTCAGCATCGACAGCGCCGGCGGGCAATCGATGAGGACAAAATCGTATTCTGTGTCGACTTCTGCGATGGCGTCTTTCAGGCGCTTTTCGCGGTTTTCGAGCTCAACCATTTCCACTTCCGCACCGGCCAGTTCGCGGTTGGCGGGCAAGACGTCGTACTTTCCGGATTCGGAGGTCTTGCGCGCAGTCTTGATATCCGACATGCCGAGCAGGACCTCGTACACGGAGGCTTCGAGCGTGGCCTTGTTGATGCCCGAGCCCATCGTCGCGTTACCCTGCGGGTCGAGATCGACGAGTAGTACGCGCTGATCATGTGCCGCCAGTCCTGCGGCGAGGTTCACTGCGGTGGTGGTCTTGCCGACGCCGCCCTTCTGGTTGGCGACACAGAATATTTTGGCCATATTGTTTTAGTTAGTGGTGAGTTTGACGCCGAAACCGATCAGGAAAACGCCCGCTGCTTTCGAGGCAAAAGCGGCGATGCGGCGATTGCGTGCAAGACGCTTGGCGGCTGCATTGCCAGCAATGACGAGCAGGCTGCCGTAAAACAGGGTGCAAGTGGAAATGACCGCTGCCATCGTCAGGAACGTGAAACTGCCCTGATGCGTGGCGGGATTGATGAAGAGCGGGAAGAACGCCATGTAAAACACGATCGCCTTCGGATTGATGAGCGTGACGAGAAAGCCGCGCCGGAAGTCAGCAGCATCGGAGAAAGGCACGACTGCCCCGCCCTGCCCCTGCTTCGCCGTCAACAGCTTGATGCCGAGGTAAGCGAGATACGCTGCACCGAGGTACTGCATTCCCTGGAACAGCAGCGCGTTTGCCTTCAGCAGCGCAGCGACGCCGATCGCCGCAAGGAACATCAGGACTGCATCGCCAAGCATCAGGCCGGCGAGCGATGCAAATCCGCCGCGCAGGCCGTGCTGTCCGGTCGATGTGAGCACGCAGAAGGTGCCGGGGCCGGGCAGCATCAGGAAGACCATCGTCGCAGCAATCAGCTGCCAGATGTCGGTGATGCCCATGGAATGAAACAACGCACTCATTGTCACGCTCCTGCTTCAATGAAAACCAGATGGCGCTCTGCGCCGAGACCGGGCACGTGCAGCGGCTGCACGGTGTTTGCCTTCCAGCCTGCCGGCAGCCGGGCGATTTCCTCATTCGGCATCACGCCCTTCAATGCGATGAAGCGTCCTCCTTCTGCCAGCAGATGGCCAGACCATGTGACGAAGTCGGCCAGTTCGGCAAACGCGCGCGATGTGATGATGTCGAACTTGTGCAGCACCTGCAGCTGCTCGACACGCGCGGTGTGCACGGTAACGTTGGTGAGGCCCAGTTCTGCTTTGACCTGCGTGAGGAACGCGGTCTTCTTGTGCACCGTGTCGATCAGCGAGATGCGCATGTCGGGCTGCGCCTCTTTCGCCCAGATCGCGAGCACGATGCCAGGCAAACCGCCGCCTGCACCGACATCCAGCACCTGCTTCGCGCCTGCGAATGCGGGTACTGCCGCCAGCGAATCCAGCAGATGCTGCGTCACCATCTGTGCCGGGTCGCGCACGGCCGTCAGGTTGTAGACGGCATTCCATTTCACCAGCAGCGCGAGGTAGTCGATCAGTCGCGCAAGCTGGGTGCCGCTGAGTGTAATGTGCAGTTCGCTCGCACCGGATGCGAGCGTACGGGTCAGTTGCTCACGGTCGAAGCCCGCCATTACGTGGCCACCTGCGCGTCGCTGAATTCCTTGAAACCGCCCTTCTTCAGGTGCACCAGCAGCAGCGAAATTGCCGCCGGCGTGACACCGGAAATGCGCGACGCCTGGCCCAGCGTCTCCGGGCGATGCTTGTTCAGCTTCTGGCGCACTTCGACGGACAGGCCGCGTACCTCCATGTAATCGAGTACCGTCGGCAGCTTCAGGTTTTCGTAGTAGTCGTGACGTTCGACTTCGCGTGCCTGGCGGTCGATGTAGCCTGCGTATTTCACCTGGATCTCGACCTGTTCGCGCACCGCTTCGTCGTCGACAGCCGGACCGGCGAGTTCCTGGCCGTCGACACCTTTCAGCGTCATCAGGCTTTCGTAGCGCACGTTCGGGCGGCGCAGGAGATCAGTAAGCGCATACTCGCGCTCAATGCCTTTTCCTAAGACGCGTTCCGCTTCTGCTTCTGAGACGAGACGCGGGTTCACCCATGTCGATTTCAGGCGTTCCAGCTCCCGAGCGATCGCTTCCCGCTTCTTCTCGAAAACCGCCCATTGGGCATCGCCGACGCAGCCGAGCTGGCGGCCGATTTCCGTCAGGCGCAGATCGGCGTTATCCTCGCGCAGGCTCAGGCGGTATTCGGCGCGGCTGGTGAACATGCGGTACGGCTCCTGCACGCCCTTCGTGATCAGGTCATCGACGAGGACGCCGAGGTAGGCTTCGTCGCGGCGCGGCGTCCAGGCATCCCGCTCCTGCGTGAAGAGTGCGGCATTCAGTCCGGCGAGTAGTCCTTGCGCAGCCGCTTCTTCGTAGCCGGTGGTGCCGTTGATCTGTCCGGCGAAGAAAAGACCCTGGATCGCTTTGGTTTCGAGCGAGGCTTTCAGGCCGCGCGGGTCGAAGTAGTCATATTCGATCGCATAGCCGGGGCGCAGGATGTGTGCATTCTCCAGGCCACGCATCGAGTGCACCAGCGCCAGCTGCACGTCGAACGGCAGGCTCGTCGAGATGCCATTCGGGTAGAACTCGTTGGTGGTCAGGCCTTCCGGTTCGAGGAAGATCTGGTGCGAGGTGCGGTCGGCGAAGCGGTGGATCTTGTCCTCGATCGACGGACAGTAACGCGGACCGACGCCTTCGATGACGCCGGTGTACATCGGGCTGCGGTCAAGTCCGCTGCGGATGATGTCATGCGTGCGCTCGTTGGTGTGCGTGACCCAGCACGGCAGCTGCTGAGGATGAAGGTCAGCCGAGCCCATCACGGAAAATACCGGTACCGGATCGAGATCACCGGGCTGTTCATCCAACACCGAGAAGTCGATACTGCGGCCGTCAATGCGTGGCGGCGTGCCGGTCTTCAAGCGGCCCTGTGGAAGCTTCAATTCCTTCAACCGCGCCGAAAGTGATACAGCGGGCGGGTCGCCGGCGCGGCCGGCAGCATAGTTGTTCAGGCCGACGTGGATCTTTCCATCAAGGAAGGTTCCCGCGGTGAGCACAACGGCACGACTGCGGAAACGGATACCCACCTGAGTCACGGCGCCAACGACACGATCGCCCTCCACCATCAGGTCGTCAACTGCCTGCTGGAAGAGCCAGAGGTTTGGCTGGTTCTCCAGGCGGCCGCGAATCGCTTTCTTGTAAAGGATGCGGTCAGCCTGCGCACGTGTGGCGCGGACCGCAGGACCCTTGGATGAATTCAGGATACGAAACTGGATGCCGGCTTCATCGGTGGCAATCGCCATCGCGCCGCCAAGCGCGTCCACTTCCTTCACCAGGTGTCCTTTGCCAATGCCGCCGATGGACGGATTGCAGGACATCTGCCCCAAGGTTTCGATATTGTGGGTGAGCAGCAGTGTTTTCTGGCCCATGCGGGCCGAGGCGAGCGCAGCTTCGGTGCCGGCATGGCCACCACCCACTACGATGACATCAAATTCGGTTGGAAAATACATAGTTCGCCTCGGCGAGACGCAATAGACAGGAGTGGCGCCGTATGCGCCAGAGGCGAGATTATAAAGTGTTTTTAATCGGTGCCACGATCAACGGTCTGTCGCATGACGGTTTGTTTCACGTGAAACAAACCGATTTTGAATCTAAAGTACGAAATAGCCAACGATAAACGTTGCGCCGATGCCCATCATCCAATAGCCCCAGTGCAGCTGTACCGAGGAACTTCTTCGCTCGGCCGGCTTGGGCGGTAGGATGTTGAGAGGAGGAGCCTCAGGGCGTCCAGCCATCCGTGCGGGTCTCGCCACATTTCTCTGCCTCACCTCCTCCGCCAGGAGATCCACCATTTCCTTATGAACGTCGTCCAGCGCCTCCACCGGGGGCGGCGCGGACTCGGCTGACGCAGCCGGCGTATGGATTTCTTGGGGCTCAAGGACAGCGGCTTCAGAAGCTGCCTGAGCGACTGCACCTATTTGCGGTGCTGTTTGCGGTGCAGGCTGGGCCGGCTCTTGCCGTGACCACTGGGGTTCGAGCTGCGGTAGTGGTTGTGCTGCCGAAGGCGTTTTCTCGAGCAGTTTTTGGTAGGGAGACACGGCCGGAGCGGATATACCGCCCAGCTCATCCTCGGGGTCAAACATGATGATCGTCACCGGGTCGAGTGCGTCCTGATGCAGGAATCGGTCGATTACCTCCTGCTCCAGATGCTCGGCCTCGGCTTCCTCGGTCGGCATGAACACCTCGAGAATCAGTTCTTTCTGATGGAGCTTGCGAAGTCCGCGATTGAAGCGGTCGTCGGTCAGGGACGGCAGCTTGTCGCGCACTTGCTGGTAAGTCGATACGCCATCCACCATGATCAGCACCAGGCGTTCACTTTGCGTCAGTCCATGGCTTTTTTGTTTTATTTCAGCACGTCCTTCATGCGTGCGCTGAAAGATAACCGACGGATCAAACATGATGAAACCTTTCAAGGGTATGTTTCACGTGAAACATAAAACTTTCTTCTTATGACTGACCTTGACACTTACCCTGCTGCTTCGCGAGGTATCTTGCAAGCAGGAAATGTCTATCGTAACGACGTGTGTCCTGCCGCGCTATACCAAATGCACAACGGCTGCAGCAAATATTTGTAAGTAACCTTATCCCGCTTTTTTGCGCGATCAGATCCTTGCTTCAATGTTTACTGCAAGCCGCATTGCTACAATCAGTAACCTACAAAAAGGAGAGATGATGAGCACTTCTGCAGCGTTCACTTTCAGCACCGTACCGCACCTCGTATCCGAACCCGGTGCCTCTACCCGCCTCGGCGCTACCGTCAGGCATCACTTTTCCGCCGCGCGTCATGCGCTCATCGTCACCGACGCTGGTTTTCTGAAGACCGGGCTGCTCGAATCTCCCATCGCCAGCCTCGGTCAAGCCGGCCTGACCGTCAGCATCTTCTCAGACGTTATCGCAGATCCGCCGGAAGCGGTCGTCATGAAAGCCGTGGAAGACGCACGGAAAAAGGAAATCGACCTCGTCATCGGCATTGGCGGCGGCAGCTCGATGGACGTCGCCAAACTGATTGCCGTGCTGGTGAACAGCGAACAGGATCTGAAATCCATGTACGGCATTGGCAATGTTAAAGGCCGCCGCCTGCCGCTGGTGCAGGTCCCGACGACGGCGGGAACCGGCTCCGAAGTCACGCCGATCTCGATCGTAACCACCGGAGCAACGACCAAAATGGGCGTCGTCTCACCGCAGTTGTATGCCGACCTGGCTATTCTGGATGCCGAGCTGACGGTTGGCCTGCCGTCCAAAGTGACCGCTGCAACCGGCATCGACGCAATGGTGCACGCCATCGAAGCCTATACAACGAAGATTAAAAAGAACCCGCTGTCGGACATGCTGGCGCGGCAGGCACTACAGCTTCTCTCGGAGAATATCGTTACCGCCTGTGAAGATGGGAAAAACCTCGCGGTCCGCCAAGCAATGCTGCTCGGTGCGATGCTCGCAGGCCAGTCCTTTGCCAATGCGCCATGCGCCGCGGTACACGCCCTCGCCTACCCGATCGGCGGGATTTTCCATGTGCCGCACGGGTTATCGAACTCCTTGGTCCTGCCACATGTATTGCGCTTCAACGCTCCGAATGCAGCGACCTTGTATGCAGAATTGGCAGAAATCGTCGCGCCCGGTGCTACCGGAAGTGCGGAAGCCCGCACGCAGGCGCTGATCGACCGCATGGATGAGATTGCACAACGTACCGGTATCGAAACCCGCCTGCGGCAAGTGGGAATCGCCGAATCGGATCTCGACCGCCTCGCCGACGACGCCATGCTACAGACACGTTTGCTGACAAATAACCCGCGTCAGGTTTCACGTGAAGACGCGCGGGCAATTTACGCTGCAGCTTTGTAAAAGTACGGAGCAAAAAAAACCGGCAGATTGGCTGCCGGTTTTTTCGAATAATTATTAGCTCAGTGAGCTGAGTGCGCGGGACTCGAAGGCCGGCGTTTCATTAATGCACCAATCTCCCCCACGATCCCCCTGCGGAATGCCAGCACGCAGACGATGAAGATGAAGCCGGTAACGATCGTCACCGATTCACCGATCGAACGGAACCATTCGATCGTCGTCAGCTCCGCCATCCAGTTGCCGAAGTCGCCCAGCTTGTTCTCCAGCGCAATGATCACCACTGCCCCGACGATCGGGCCGGTCAAGGTACCCAGGCCGCCGACCAGCGTCATCAAGACCACCAGGCCCGACATGCTCCAGTGCACGTCGGTCAGCGTCTCGAAGCCCAACACGACCGTCTTCGTCGCACCGGCCAGGCCGGCGAGCGAGGCCGACAGCACGAACGCGAGCAGCTTGTACTTGTCGACGTCGTAGCCGAGCGAGATCGCGCGCGGCTCGTTTTCCTTGATCGCCTTCAAGACCTGCCCGAACGGCGAATGCACGGTGCGCACGATCAGGGCAAAGCCGCCGATGCAGATTGCCAGCACCACGTAGTACAAGGTCAAGTCATTGCCAAGGTCGACCACGCCGAGCAGCTTGCCGCGCGGCACGCCCTGCAAGCCATCCTCGCCACCGGTAAACGGTGCCTGCAACGCGACGAAGTACAGCATCTGCGCCAGCGCGAGCGTGATCATCGTGAAGTAGATGCCCTGCCGGCGGATCGCGAGCAGGCCCATCACCAGGCCGATGACGGCGGCCGCAGCAATGCCGGCGACCAGCCCCAGCTCGAACGGCAGGCCCCACACCTTCAGCGCATGGCCGGCGACATAGCCGGCGCCGCCGAAGAAGGCGGCGTGGCCGAACGACAGCAGGCCGGTGAAGCCGATCAAGAGGTTGAAGGCGCACGCAAACAACGCAAAGCACAGCACCTTCATCAGGAACACCGGGTACATATAGAACGGCAAGGCCAGCGCCGCGGCCAGCGCAATGGCATATCCGACTTTCTTGTTCATTTCCAACTCCTTATTTCTCTTTACCGAACAAGCCGGCCGGACGGATCATCAGCACGATCGCCATGATGATGAACACCACGGTGGCCGACAATTCCGGATAGAACACACGCGTGAGGCCTTCGATCACGCCGAGCCCCAGGCCGGTGATGATCGAGCCCATGATCGATCCCATGCCGCCAATCACGACCACCGCGAACACGACGATGATCAGGTTGGACCCCATCAGCGGCGACACCTGGATCACCGGCGCGGCCAAAACGCCGGCAAACGCGGCCAGCGCGACACCGAAGCCGTAGGTCAGCGTGACCATCAGCGGCACGTTGATGCCGAACGCTTCGACCAGCTTCGGGTTTTCGGTACCGGCCCGCAGGTAGGCGCCGAGCTTGGTCTTTTCGATCACGAACCAGGTCGCAAAGCACACGATCAGCGACGCAACAACGACCCACGCGCGGTACTTCGGCAGGATCATGAAGCCGAGGTTGAACGCGCCGCCCAGCGCTTCCGGCACCGAGTACGGCTGGCCGGACACGCCATAGAACGAGCGGAACAGGCCTTCCAGCATCAGCGTGATGCCGAAGGTCAAGAGCAGCCCGTACAGGTGGTCGAGCTTGTACAGCCAGCGCAGCATGGATTTCTCGATGAGGATGCCGAAGATGCCGACCAGGATCGGTGCGAGCAGCAGCATCACCCAGTAATTGATTTCAAAGTAATTCAGGCCCATCCATGCGAGGAACGCGCCCATCATGTACAGCGCGCCATGCGCGAAATTGATCACGTTGAGCAGGCCGAAAATGACCGCCAGCCCCAGCGACAGCATCGCGTAGAACGAGCCGTTGACCAGGCCTAACAGCAGCTGGCTCAACATTGCTTGCAAAGGTATGCCAAAGATTTCCATAGCGACCGGTTTCGAGAAGGTGTTGCCTTGATATTGCCATTGTCATATGGCGCGCGGCTTCCATTGAAAGTAAGTATTCGCATGCGCGCAATGCGGTGAACCAGCGGCACTGGCAATTCAGCGACTTGCGCAGTCGAACTTTTCTCACAATGAGAGCGCGAGAACCGGGCGCAAACAACGTGCACCGCTTCTCGCGCAAGAGGAAGGGATCGCTTCTGTCCCTTGATCCAGAAAACGGGACAGCATGCAATGCCGCCCCGCCCTGCTACACGGCCGTTATTTCCAGAGCGCGCACTTCGATTCGGCCTTGGTGGTAAATGCCTGATCACCCGGAATCGTCTGTACGACCTTGTAGTAATCCCAGGCGTACTTCGACTCGTTCGGTGCCTTCACCTGCATCAGGTACATGTCGTGCACCATGCGCCCGTCCGGACGGACCACGCCATTCTTCGCGAACATGTCGTTGATCTTGGTGCTCTTGAAATGCGCCATCACCTTGTCTGCGTCGTCGGTGCCGGTGGCCTTGACCGCATTGAGGTATTGCATGGTGACCGAGTAATCCGCAGCCTGCAGCATGGACGGCATCTTCTTCATTTTCTCGAAGTAGCGTTTCGCCCACTTGCGGGTGTCGTCATTCTGGTCCCAATACCAGCCGTCGGTCAGGTACATGCCCTTTGTCAGGTTCAGGCCGAGCGAATGCACGTCGTTGATGAACATCAGCAAGCCGGCCAGCTTCATCGAACCGGTAATCCCGAACTCGTTGGCTGCCTTGATCGCGTTGATCGTGTCGCCGCCCGCATTCGCAAGACCGAGGATCTGCGCCTTGGAGGATTGTGCCTGCAACAGGAAGGAGGAGAAGTCGGAGGCCGACAGCGGATGCTTGACGCTGCCGAGCACCTGGCCGCCCGCGGCCTTGACGACGTCAGACGTATCTTTCTCCAGCGACGCGCCGAACGCATAGTCAGCCGTCAGGAAGTACCAGCTTTTTCCGCCCTGCTTCACGACCGCAGACCCGGTTCCCTTGGCCAGCGCCACGGTGTCATACGCATAATGCACCGTGTACGGCGTGCACTCTTCATTGGTCAGGCGGGCCGTGCCGGCACCGATCGCCAGAAACGGCTTTTTCTTTTCCGCCGCGACCTTCGCCATCGCCAGGCTGGTACCGGAGTTGGTACCGCCGATCAGGACATCCAGGCCCTCGCGGTCAAACCATTCACGTGCCTTGCTGCCCGCGACGTCCGCCTTGTTCTGATGATCGGCTGAAATGAGCTCGATCTTCTTGCCGTTCACCGAACCGCCGAAATCGGCGATCGCCATCCTGATTGCTTCGACGCCGCCGGCACCGTCAATGTCGGAATACAAGCCGGAAATGTCGGTAATAAAGCCGATCTTGATCGTATCTCCGGATATCTGCGCAGACGCGCTTCCTGCGACACCAACTGCAAACATTGCTGATACTGCAAGTGCAAGTGCTTTCAATTTCATCTCGATCTCCTTTTATGAATATGGCGGCCCATTTATTTCTTCGGCCTGCTTTTTATACTCCGAGCAGCGAATGCAGCACGGGCATCTTGTTATCCAGTTCGGATGCAGCGAAAGTCTCGACAATCTGGCCGTGCTCCATCACGAAGAAGCGATCGGCCAGCGGTGCAGCGAAGCGGAAATTCTGTTCAACCATCACGATGGTGTAGCCCTTGGCCTTGAGCATGGTGATCATGCGCGCCAGCGCCTGCACGATGACCGGCGCGAGGCCTTCGGAAATCTCGTCCAGCAGCAAGAGGCGTGCGCCAGTGCGCAAGATGCGCGCGACGGCGAGCATCTGCTGCTCACCACCCGAAAGACGCGTGCCCTGGCTTGCCCTGCGTTCCCGCAAGTTCGGGAACATCTCGTAAATTTCGTCGATCGACATGCCTTTGTCGGTCTTTGATACCGCCGGCGGCAGCAACAGGTTTTCTTCCGCAGACAGGGAAGAAAAGATACCGCGCTCTTCCGGGCAATAACCGACGCCGAGATGGGCAATGCGGTGCGTCGCGAAATTGATTGCCTCCACACCATTGATCCTGATCGAACCCTTGCGTGCGCCGGTCAGCCCCATGATCGCGCGCAGCGTCGTAGTGCGACCCGCGCCGTTGCGGCCGAGCAGCGTGACGACTTCACCTTGGTTCACCGACAAATTCACGTCATGCAGGATGTGCGACTCGCCATACCAGGCGTGCAGATCCTTGATTTCAAGCGCCGCTGCCATTCAATGGGCTCCCTGCAATTCACCGCCGGTGGTACCCATGTAGGCTTCCATCACCTGCGGATTCTTGGATACTTCTTCATACGGGCCTTCTGCGAGGACGGCGCCGCGCTGCAACACGGATATCTTGTCGCTGATGCCGGCGATCACGCTCATGTTGTGCTCGACCATCAGGATGGTGCGGCCGGCCGATACTTTCTTGATCAGCTCGGTCACGCGATGCACGTCTTCATGGCCCATGCCCTGTGTCGGCTCATCCAGCAGCATCAGTTCCGGTTCCATTGCGAGCGTCGTCGCAATTTCCAGAGCACGCTTGCGGCCGTACGGCAAATCGACGGTCATCGTGTCGGCGAACTTTTCCAGATCGACCTGTGCCAGCAGCGACATCGCACGATCATTCAGCGTGTTCAGCTTCCTTTCGGTTTGCCAGAAGGCGAAAGAATTGCCGAGCGGGCGCTGCAAACCGATGCGCACATTCTCCAGCACGGTCAGGTGCGGGAACACGGCGGAAATCTGGAAGGATCGAATAATGCCCTGACGCGCGATCTGCGCCGGCTTGGCCGCCGTGATGTCGCGCCCATTGAACAGGATTTGCCCTGAAGTAGGCGTCAGGAACTTGGTCAGCAAATTAAAACAGGTCGTCTTGCCGGCGCCATTGGGGCCGATCAATGCATGGATGTGTCCACGCTGCACCTTCAAACTTACGTTGTTGACGGCTGTGAACCCCTTGAACTCCTTGGTCAGCCGTCTCGTCTCCAAAACAACATCCGCCATTGGTTCTCCCTGTTGACTGTTATTGGACAGAAGGTTGTGCATAACGATGATGCACAGTACACAGTACGACTAGGGGGGTGGCAATACAACAGACAATTGATCTGTTGATTGTTTAGCCTGCATCAATGTTCTGTTTTGTTCGATGCAAGCGTCCACGGATGTTAGCACGAAGAAATTTTTTGTTACTTACAGCTAACTTACAGGGCTTACCACTACCTCCGGCATATTGAACGTCGCAGCCTTTTCTCCGGTACGCGCTTCGCGAATCCACTGCGCTGCCTTTTCCGCAATCATGATCGTCGGCGAATTGGTATTCCCCGATGTAATTGTCGGCATTACCGAGGCATCAACAACGCGCAATCCGCGCACGCCCTTCACGCGCATCTGGCTGTCGACGACCGCCATCGGATCATCGTCGCGCCCCATCTTGCAGGTGCCGACCGGATGGAAGATCGTGGTGCCGATATCGCCCGCCGCTTTCGCCAGTTCGTCTTCGGTGCGGTATTGCAGACCAGGCTTGAATTCTTCCGGTGCATATTTTTTCAGTGCCGGTGCATCAACGATGCGACGTGTCAGCGCCAGTGCCTGTGCAGCAATCTTCGTGTCTTCCGGCGTGCTCAGATAATTGGGTGTGATCTTCGGTGCAGCAAACGGATCACCGGTTGCAATGCGAATATGACCACGCGACGTCGGTCGCAAGTTGCACACGCTAGCGGTAAATGCAGGGAACGCATGCAGCGGTTCGCCGAATTTTTCCAGCGATAGCGGCTGTACGTGGTATTCGAGATTTGGCGTCAATTGCGACGCGTCCGAACGCGTGAATGCGCCGAGCTGCGACGGTGCCATCGACATCGGGCCGCTGCGCGACACTGCATATTGCATGCCGATCCGCATCTTGCCGAACCAGTTGTTCGCCATCGTGTTGAGCGTTTTCACACCCTTCACCTTGAACGCCATCCGCAGTTGCAGATGATCTTGCAGGTTTTCGCCAACACCCGGCAAATCAACAGCCACTGGCACACCATGCTGTAGCAGCAGCGACGCCGGTCCGATGCCCGACAGTTGCAGGATCTGCGGCGAACCGACGGCACCGGCAGTGGAAATCGTTTCCTTTCTACTCTCGGCAAACCACTCCGTGCCGCCTCCGGTGAACTCGACGCCGGTGCACACCATGCCCTGCTCCGTCTGTTGCAGCCGCAGCCGCTTTACGTGGCAGCCGGTCATGATGTCGAGCTGGCCTTTGCGCCCTTCGGCAGACTTCAGGAAGGCACGTGCGGTGTTCCAGCGCAAACCTTTCTTCTGGTTTACTTCGAAGTAGCCGCAACCTTCATTGTCGCCACGGTTGAAGTCGTCAGACTTCGGAATGCCGACCTGCTCCGCCGCATCGCGGAAAGCGTCGAGGATTTCCCATGACAGGCGTTGCCGTTCGACGCGCCATTCGCCGCCGGCGCCGTGGAAAGCATCCGCGCCGCCGTGGTAATCCTCGCTCTTCTTGAAGACCGGCAGCACTTGCTGCCAGCGCCAGCTCGGGTCGCCGGTGAGCTCTGCCCACGTATCGTAATCACGAGACTGCCCTCGCATGTAGATCATGCCGTTGATCGACGAGCAACCGCCCAGGACCTTGCCGCGCGGGTAAATCAGGCTGCGCCCATTCAATCCGGCATCGGCTTCGGTGCGGAACAGCCAGTCGGTGCGCGGATTGTTGATGCAATACAGGTAACCGACCGGGATATGGATCCACATGTAGTCGTCCTTGCGCCCTGCCTCCAGCAAGAGCACGGAGACACCCGCATCCTGTGCCAGACGGTTTGCCAATACGCAGCCTGCTGTTCCGGCACCGATGATGATGTAGTCGTACTTTCCTGCGGATTCCATGTTGTTGCTCCGTTTTTTGCCTTGCGGCCGCCGATGAAGTGAAGCGGATTTTTATATCTGTATTTGATATATAAAAATAGTAGTAGTTGTTAACAACTCCCCTTTTCTGTGGATAAGTCGGTAAACCATTGCCGATTCAATGATTTAGGCGCTGCATAAACAGCTGAATAATCCCTGTATGACGATGGGATGGATTCGGGACAAAAAATGCGCTTGTGAAGACTTCATTGCTTATCCCGTTTACATCCAGCGCTTCTCCAGAGACTTATCCACAGGCAGTATTAACAGGACTTACTACTTTGCCACCGGCATCGTGAATTCCGCGCCCTTCACAATCGAGTCCGGCCAGCGCTGCATGATGGACTTGTAGCGGGTGTAGAAACGGATGCCCTCTTCGCCGTAGGCATGCGCGTCGCCGAACAGCGAACGCTTCCAGCCGCCGAAGGAATGCCAGGCCATCGGCACCGGAATCGGCACGTTGATGCCGACCATGCCGACTTCAATGCGGCGCGAGAATTCGCGGGCGGTATTGCCATCGGATGTGTACAGCGCCACGCCATTGCCGAACTCATGCGCGTTGATCAGTTGTACTGCCGATGCAAAATCCGGCACGCGCACCACGCACAGCACCGGCCCGAAGATCTCTTCCTTGTAGATCGTCATCTCGGGCGTCACATGGTCGAACAGCGAGCCGCCGAGGAAGAAGCCTTTTTCATGGCCCGGTACCTGCAGTCCACGGCCATCGACCAGCAGTTTTGCGCCCGCTTCGACGCCGGCGGCGATATAGCCTTCGATCTTGGCCTTGTGCTGCGCGGTCACGACCGGACCCATTTCCGCATCCGGCTCCATGCCGTTCTTTACTTTCAATGCTTTCACGCGCGGAATCAGCGCTTCGACCAGCTTGTCGGCGACGCTGCCGACTGCGACTGCGACCGAAATCGCCATGCAACGCTCACCGGCGGAACCGTAAGCGGCACCGATCAACGCATCGACGGCCTGGTCGAGGTTGGCGTCCGGCATCACGACCAGGTGGTTCTTCGCACCGCCCAATGCCTGCACACGCAGCGGATACGCTCCCTTGCGCTTGGCACCTTCGGTATAGATGTATTCCGCAATCGGCGTGGAGCCGACGAAGGACACCGCATTCACATCCGGATGGTGCAGCAGCGTATCGACAGCCAGCTTGTCACCCTGCACGACATTGAAGATGCCATCGGGCAGGCCGGCGCGCTTGAACAGGTCGGCAACCATCAACGACGGCGACGGATCGCGCTCGGACGGTTTCAGGATGAACGCATTGCCGGTCGCAATGGCCATTGGCGCCATCCACATCGGCACCATGAACGGGAAGTTGAACGGCGTGATGCCGGCGGTCACACCCAGCGGCTGGCGCAACTGCCAGTTGTCGATGCCGCCGCCGATGTTGTCGGTGAACTGTGTCTTCAGCAATTGCGGGATGCCGGTCGCAAATTCCACGACTTCCAAGCCGCGCGTGACTTCGCCTTTTGCATCGGAGAACACCTTGCCATGCTCACGCGTGATCGCGGCGGCGAGGTCGTCATGATGCTTTTCGAGCAGTTCCTTGAACTTCGACAGCACACGCGCACGCTTCAATGGCGCCGTGTCGGCCCAGGCCGGTGCCGCTTCGCGCGCGGCGGCAACCGCAGCATTGACTTCATCGACGCTGGCCAACGCGACCTGCGCGCTGACTTCACCCGTGGCGGGATTGAATACGTCCTGTTTGCGCCCGCTGGTCGACTCAACCACACGGCCACCGATGTAATGCTGGATTACCTGCGTCATAAGAATTCCTTTGGAAGTTTGGCGATTTTCAGCAGCATAACGGCGCTTTCCGGCGGAATCCAATGAGTTATTATCAAGTTTGTTATAAGCGGATTTAATAATGGATGGACCTGCCCCATGGATCTGACACAACTCCGTGCCTTCGTCACCGTCGCGGATGAGGGCAACCTGACACGGGCGGCCGAACGGCTGCACCTGACCCAACCGGCCGTCAGCTTGCAGATCAAGTCGCTGCAGGCGGAGCTGAACCTGCAGTTGTTCACCCGCACGCCGTCCGGCATGGCGCTGACCGATGACGGAGCCAAGCTGCTGCCGTTTGCGGAGCGCGTGATGGAAAGCGTCACGGAATTTCGCCAGGGCGCAGCCTCGCTGCATTCCACACTGTCCGGCCAGGTGTCGATCGGCACCATCCTCGATCCGGAATTCATCCGCCTCGGCCCCTTCCTGAAACGGCTGGTGGAAACCTACCCGCAGGTCTCGACACGCCTGCAACACGGCATGTCGGGCTGGGTACTACAGCAGATCAAGAGCGGTGGACTCGATGCCGGCTATTTTCTCGGCGCGCCGGGCAAGGAATTCCATGCCCAGACGCTGACCTCCTTCACTTACAACGTGGTTGCGCCGCAAGGCTGGAAAAACCGGATCGCCGGCCGCGACTGGCCGGAGCTGGCCAAACTGCCGTGGATCTGGACGCCGCCGGAATCCGCGCACAACCGCCTGCTGACGAAAACTTTCGCCCACTACAAGGTCACGCCGAACAAGGTTGCGCTGGTCGACCAGGAGCCGTCGATGCTGGATCTGGTGAAGTCGGGTGTCGGCCTGTCACTGGTACGCGAATCGGTCGCGCTGCGGGAAGCGCATGTGCATGGGCTGGTGATTGCCGATGCAGTCAGCCTGTCGACCGAACTGTCCTTTATTGCGCTGGCGAAACGGAAAAATGAGCCGTTGATCGCTGCGGTGTTCTCGTTATTGCACGATTTGTGGCAGGCATAGCGGTTTTCGTTACCTACAAGGCAATAAATCGCGCGGTTTGAAAAATATTTTTTGCAGCATCCTGTGGATAAGTCTTTGGATAGGCGCTGGATGTAAACAGGATAAGGATTGAAAACACCAACGAGGCGTTTTTTATCCCGAAACTATCCTTTCGCCATACACGCCTTGTTCAGCTATTTATGCTTCGCTTAAGCGCTTGTTTACGTAGCCGTTTACCCACTTATCCACAGAAGTGATGCACTGTTAACAATCACTACCAGATATATATATCAACTACAAAATAAAAAACCCCAAACCTCTCACCAGCCGCGGTTGGACAAAGATCCGCATCCACACTACGCTACGGTCGTGCTTCAAAAAAACGCCTTTTCGCTTCATTTCTGTACAACGCAGGTCTTTACAGGTCTCCCCCATGTCTTCAGTTACTCCCCGCCTCGGCCTGATTAGCGCACTGCACCAGGAGCAGGCCGGCCTCATCGACACCATGCCGGACGCGCAAACGATCAGCCGCGGCATGCGGGATTACGTGACGGGCAAGCTGTGGGGGATCGATACGGTCTGCGTGCTGTCGCGCATCGGCAAGGTCGCTGCCGCAGCCACCGCCGCAACCCTGATCGAGCGCTTTGGCGTCACGCATATCGTATTTACCGGCGTAGCCGGTGCGGTGGAACCGGACATGCAGGTCGGCGACATCGTGGTTGCGGAATCGCTGGTCCAGCACGACATGGATGCCACGCCGTTGTTTCCACGCTTTGAAGTGCCGCTGCTCGGCCAGTCGCATTTCGCGTCGGATTTGCACCTGACCGACAGGCTTGTGCAATCGGCACAGGACTTTGTTTCCCAAGATCTTGGCACCATGATTACCGCCCAGGATCGGGACACGTTCCGGCTCAGTCAGCCGCGTGTGTATCGCGGCTTGATTGCCAGTGGTGATGAATTCATTGACAGCCGTGCACGGCAAGTGACGCTGAAGGAAGCATTTCCTGCCTTACTGGCAGTGGAGATGGAAGGCGCGGCCGTTGCGCAGGTCTGCTTTGAGTTCGGCGTGCCGTTTGCGGTGGTGCGCACGATTTCCGACGGCGCGAATGAAGATTCGCCGCTCGACTTCATGCAATTTATCGACCGCGTTGCATCGCGCTATGCCTTCGGCATCGTCAAGCGCCTGTGTACACAAGGCGACTGGCCGCATCCGGTCGCACGCTGATCGTTCGTAGCCCGCGAGGCGGACGGCTTGCAGGCAAGCGGGTGATCTCGAGCACTAAAGTCTGTCGATGCAGACGCATTCGACTGAGTGGAGCTCCAGAGGACGGGAAGGTCTGATGTTCGGCAACGGGCGTAAAAATGGCGCAGTTTATGCGAGGTAATTGGTAAATTAGGAAATTAGGAGCACGCCGTTATTGCAGCGGAACACTGGCACCGATGGTGCCCCGCTGTATAAGCCGCATAAATTCGTCTGCCGGTATTGGCGCACTAAAAAGATACCCCTGCCCCTCGGCGCAGTGATGTGCATGGAGAAATGAAAGCTGCGCCGGTGTTTCGACACCTTCCGCAACGACTCTTTGCCCAAGGCTCGTTCCCATACCGATCACGGCATTGACGATGACGCCATTACCGCCGTTCGATGAGATGCTTTGCACAAAGGACTGGTCTATTTTCAACACGTCGATCGGGAACTGGCTGAGATAGCTCAAGCTGGAATAGCCGGTGCCGAAATCATCGATGGCAAGCTGCACGCCAAGCTGTTTCAGTTCATGAAGGACCGCACTGCTTGATACCACGTTTCGCATCAGTACACTTTCAGTCAGCTCGAGCTGAAGAAATCGCGCGTCCAAGCCTGTTTCGTCCAACACATTCCGGAGATTCTCCACGAAGCGACTATCTCGAAATTCGATCGCCGATACGTTGACGGCAATGGTGAAGGATTGCATTCCCTGGTCGCGCCATGCCTTGGCCTGCTGGCATGCTTGGCGCAGGACTATTTGCCCTATAGCGGCGATCAGGCCCGAATCTTCAGCTATGGCAATAAATGAGTCCGGAAACATCAAGCCTTTCTTGGGATGAATCCAACGAACGAGTGCTTCCGCGCCAGTAACCATTCCTGAAATCAAGTCGACCTTTGGCTGGTAATACACCAGGAGCTCGTTTCCAGCAATTGCGCGACGCAGTTCCACCTCCGTGGCTTGGCGCTCCACTGCTAACGCATTCATGGCGCTATTGAAGAACTGGTAGTTGCTTTTGCCCTTTTTCTTCGCGTGATACATGGCCGCATCTGCATTCTTGACCAACGTATCGGCGTCGTCCCCGTCGGCAGGAAACACGCTGATGCCGATGCTCGTCGTGATGTGGAGCTCATGACCAGCGATGTGGTGCGGTGATGTGAGTGCATGGAGGACTTTTTCAGCCGTAATGGTGGCGTGCTCTGCCAGTGCATCTTCCAGCACAAGGACAACGAACTCGTCTCCACCCAAGCGGCTTACCGTGTCGGAATGCCGCACTTGAGATAAGAGTCGATTTGCGACGGATTCGAGCAGCTTATCGCCCACTGCGTGCCCGAGTGAGTCGTTGATGTGCTTGAAATTGTCGAGGTCCATAAACAGAACCGCAAGCTGGGTGGTATACCGCTTCGCGTAGGCAATGGCCTGCGTCAGGCGGTCGTTTAACAGCAAGCGGTTCGGCAGGCCGGTAAGGTAGTCATGTTGCGCCAGGTGCGCCATTTTCTGTGCCATGGACTTGGCTTCGGAGACGTCGTGGAACGTCACAACCGCGCCAGTAATGTCGCCGTATCGGTCAAAGATTGGTGCGATGGAATCTTCAATCGGCGATTCATATCCGTCCCGGCGCACCAGAACCGAATTGGCGTGAAGGGCCAGGTTTTTGCCATGCACGATGACCATTTCTACCGGGTTTCTTGCGGACTGCCGCGTCTCGCCATCAATCAGATGCAAAACCTCGGCAACCGGCCGGCTCAACGCCTCGTCACGTGACCAGCCTGTCATCCGTTCCGCTTCTGCATTCATGTAGGTAACGTTACCCGCGAGATCGGTGCTAAGAACGCCGTCCCCTATTGATTCAAGGGTGACGCGCGACCGCTCCCGTTCCACGAAGAGCGCTTCTTCCACTTTCTTGCGCTGGATGATGTTGCGAAGGGCCTGAGGCACCAGGGAGTTCTGGAAGTGGCCCTTGCTGAGAAAACCCTGGGCACCGCGCTGCACCGCTTCCATGGCGAGTTGTTCATTTTCCTCGTCGCAGAGCGTCATGATCGGAATGGGCGGACTCACCGTGAAGAGCACATCGAAGGTGGCGATACCGTGACTGTCCGGGAGGAAAAGGTCGACCAGAATAATGTCGACGTCATGCTTTTCCAAGCGGTTTACGGCATCAGACAGATGACGAACCCATTCTGTGACAAAGGGTCCATCCCGCGCAGTAGCGAGCGTGTCTTTGAGCAACTTCGCGTCTGGATCGTCGTTGGAAACGATGAGGACCGTGTTGACGGCCATGATGTACTTTCTGAAACAGCGCCTTCGCGGCGCGTGTGAAGAAAAACACTACGGACGGGAATCTTTAGGACCCCATGGATTCATGTAGGTTCGTGCATCGGCAAGCCATGAAGAAAGGACTGGGGAAGCCGGAGTAACAAATTATCTGGCGGTATCTTTACGTGGACGAGCGATAAGTGCGTAGAATGAAACGCGCCACAGGGGAAAATTATCATTCAGAACCACGGTATCGCCACCGTTGCAAGTAACACTCCCGAATACCACCATGCGAAGCGTCTGTTTTTGGAAAAGAAAGTGCTTTAGACCCGCCTCAGACAAGTGAACAATACGCTAAGGCAATTGCAAGTCCTTGCGAGTTCCGCCGTTAACCTCGCAAGAGTAGATTGCCAAGATGAAATTTCTCGGTCATATCCCATAGATCTAGCCTAGCAAATCGGTCCGAGTTGATAGGCGCTCATGCGTCCGACAGCTTAGTTCGACAGCATCGTGATAGCAGATCATGAGGCGCCAATCCCGGCGCTGAGCGGCAGCTTTTCGTCAATGTGAACTTCCGCTTTGGATCGATTTTTGCCTTTATGTAATCCTTTGCAGTGTCCGATCAACAGTGCTTTTCTGCCATTGCTCGTAGGAACTCAACCGACATTTCACTGCACCGAACACGCTGCTAGCAGCCCACATCAGCCCGCAACGAAGGCTTTAGTGCCGTTCGGCGAGCAGCTTCAGTACCGCTTTTGCGGCTTCTTCCGATGACGCCGGATTCTGGCCGGTGACCAGCATGCCGTCGATCTGCACATACGGCGCCCAGTCCGGTCCTTTGGAATACATGCCGCCGGCTTTCTTCAATGCATCTTCGACCAGGAAAGGCACGATCTTGGTCAACTGCACCGCTTCTTCCTCGGTATTGGTAAAACCAGTCACATGCTTGCCTTCGACCAGCGGACGGCCATTGGGCAGCTTGGCATCGCGCAGCACGCCTGGCGCATGGCAGACCGCAGCGACCGGCTTGTTGGCGGCATGCATGCTTTGGATCATCGTGAGCGAATCCTGATCCGCTGCCAGATCCCACAAGGGACCATGTCCGCCGGGATAAAACACAGCGTCGAATTCTTCATGCGACACGCTCGACAGCAGCACGGTGTCGCTGAGCAAGCGCTGTGCTTCCTGGTCCTTCTTGAATCGCTCGGTGGCCGAGGTCTGCGCGTCGGGTGCATCGCTCTTGGGGTCGAGCGGCGGCTGGCCGCCCTTGGGCGTGGCCACAGTGATCTTGGCGCCTGCATCCTTGAATACGTAGTAAGGAGCCGCGAATTCCTCCAGCCAGAAGCCGGTTTTCTTGCCGGTATCGCCCAGCTGGTCATGCGACGTCAACACCATGAGTATGTTCATCCTTGTCCTCGGCAAATCGATCAGTGAGCAAGGTAGAGCAGTAGCAGCTTTGAAAGTTCTGAGCTGGACTTTATTCAACGTTGAACTAAACCGCTGCGTAGTGGCAAGAAGCGCGACCCGATGCGTGCGGTGCTAAAGCGTCTCCTACGTTGGACGATGGAATGTTCCCGGTCCAGTCAAGGAGGCGCACATGAGCGTATTACGCCAGTAGATGCAGGCCGACATGGTGGTACGCGGCCTGGCACCCGGTACGCAGAAGGCGTACATCGGCGCGGTGGCGGCGATCGCCCGCCACTACCACCGCTCCCCCGACACGCTGTCGATTGCCGAGATCGAACAGTACCTGCACCACCTGATCACCGAACGGCAGCGCGCCGGCAGCAGGCAGCCCGAGATCCTGTCACGCGACGAAGTGGCCCGCATCCTGAACGCGGCACGGCAGCCGCTGCACCGCACGTTGCTGGTGACGGCCTATGCGGCCGGGCTGCGCGTGAGCGAAGCCTGCCATGTGCGGTGCGCCGACATCGATGCAAACCTCATGATGATCCGCGTCGTATGCGGCAAGGGGAACAAGGACCGCTACACGCTGCTGTCGCCGGCACTGCTGGCCCAACTGCGCACCTACTGGAAGTACGCGTGGCCGCAGGACTGGCTGTTCCCGAAGCGCACCCGCCCGCACCAGCCACTCGACATCTGCACCGCACAGCGCATCTTTCCTCTTCATCGGCCTATCGAAATACGCAGTTAGAGAGCATATGCTAATCCGCTGCCCTTTAGCCCTGTGTGCGTTGCTTCTTTCGCTCTCGGCCTACTCAGCTGACGCGCCCTCGTTCGCCGGCAGTTGGAGCGAGCCTCTGTGCGCGGCAGGTGATCCTGAAATGCGCGCGTGACACCCAATTGATGGGCAGTCATAAGATATAACACCGCTGCACGCTTGGCTTGCGGGCTTACCACTTTCGACCCACAACATTCTTTAAGGCCCCATTTTCCAGCATGGTCTCTGCCAGCAATCGCTTGAGCTTGTTGTTCTCGGCTTCCGGCACCTTCAGTCGCTGCCCCTCAAACACGGTCATGTCGCCAAACTTGGCCTTCCAGTTGTAGTAGGTTGCGTCGCTAATGCCATACTTGCGGCACAGTTCTGCCACCTTCATGTCCGCTTCGCTTCATTTAAGACGCCGATCATCGGTTCTTCTGTGAATCGCTTTTTCATGCCTGCATCCCATGGGCAGTCTCTACATCATTGCCGTACTAATCTCTGATAGCAGGTCACATCGTCTGAAATTCTTACGCATTGCAAACGCTGCAATAAACATTTTTCAATACCGCGGTGCTTGAGGTACCACAAATGTTTTCTTGCATACGTCTTCATCATAAGGGCCTTGGATTATTAAGTGACTGATAGTCGGTTAGGACTGCGTCATTGCATTGCCCCCTCGTGAACCGCGCGAAGCTTTCTATCGAGACTCCCTGAGGAGAAGCCATGAGTTTTGTAACTGTGTTAACGGCGAACCCGGATGTCTATCCCGACGGCACACGATGTTTTGAAAGATGGGATGACTTCATTCAATCCAATAGTGATGCAAGCGGTTTCTGGATCGACAGAACCTGGCAAGGCGACATTTCAAAGCTTGCAGACCAAATCAGGAGTTCATTCTGGTGGGACAGGTTGGCATTCACCGAAGTAGAGTGCTCCTGTCCAATACTTGATGGATGTGAAGAGTTTGAAAAAGCCGTCATTCGTATTGCACGTGCAGACTTGGCAAAGAAGGGCCTGCATATCGACTTCGGCAGTCTTATCCCGGCGGAGAAACTCCTGCTCTACCTGTACGTGCGCGGCGATCACGAACTGATTCCGCAATACACGCCGCAGGCAAAATCGCTCTATGTCTATCCGATTGCGCAATACTTGGGCGCCAACGAAGAAACTTCCGAATGGATAGACCGGCTGGTCCGCAACCGGCTGCTCTCTCCAGCACGGCTGGTCAACAGGATCCGACTATGCAAAGAGTGCGGCAGCGGGCACGTTTCGTTCGTTGACGTATGTCCCAGTTGTTCCAGTATCGACGTAAAGCACACGCCGTCTCTCCACTGCTTTACGTGCGGTCATTCATCCCGTAAAGGGGATTTCGAGCTCGAAGGCGCGCTGGTGTGTCCAAAGTGTCAGGCGCGGCTGCGCCACATCGGCGTCGATTACGATTTGCCGACGGCGCAATACGCCTGCAGGAAGTGTAATTCCTTCGCAATGGAGCCGCGTATCGTCGCTCATTGTCTTGACTGCGAAGCCAAGGTAGACCCCGATCAACTCGATGTCCAGGAAGTGTACACGCTCACCTTGAACTCACGTGGCATGGAGGCCTTGCGCCAGGGGCAATTCCATGAATCGTTCTCGATTACGGATGACGGTAATCATGTGATTCCCGCTTATTTCCGCCACCTCCTGGACTGGTCTTCCAGGACCCAGCAGCGGTATGAAACGGTGAACTTCGGCGTCATGGTGGTGGAGTTCACGAATATCCCGGAGCTGCTGTCTGCATTAGGAACAGCGAAGGTGCATTCGCTGATCAACGAGTATGCGTCGCGGATGCGCCAGATGCTGCGCGAGTCGGACATTACCTGCATCGACAGCAGTGAACGCCTGTGGCTGTTGCTGCCGTTCTCGCACCCGGAGGAAATCGAAAGGCGCCTGGTGGCAAAGGTCAAGGAAATCCAGCCGGCAAATGCTGCGGTGACCTTCGCTGTCCGCATCAAGAGCGCATTTGCCCCGCGCGACATCGCCGTCGGCGAAAGCTCCGACAACATCATGCAGGCGCTTCTGGCAAGGTGAATTCCCATGCTTTATTCCGCATTGGTCAGTTTCCTCACCATGGTGCTGGGCGTGAGCGCATCAACCTTCGGCGAGATCCTGACCCGATTTATTCCGTTCGCACTATTCCTCGAACTTCCCCTGATGCTGATCGTTATGCTCGGCATCATGCGGTATGCCATTCTCCAAAATATTGCGCAAGTTTACGTGCCCAAGAAATTTCCGAAGGTGTCATGCGTGATTACCTGCTATTCGGAAAAGGAAGACGTGCGGTTTACGCTGCAATCGCTGGCCACGCAGATCTATCCGGGTGAAATAGAAATCATTGCCGTCATCGACGGAGCGGTACAGAACCGGGATACGCTGCTGGCGGCACGTCGCCACCTTGGCTCGATCAATGCCATGCCGCAGCGCAAACTGATCGTCCTGCCGAAGTGGCAGCGCGGTGGAAGAGTCTCTTCCCTTAACACGGGCCGTTCCATTGCGACTGGCAAGATAGTGATGGCACTGGATGGCGACACCTCTTTTGACAACGACATGGTGTACAACGCCGTGCGTCACTTCAACGATCCGAACGTGATAGCGGTTGCGGGCAATCTGCGCGTCAGGAACGCTGCGAAGTCGCTCGTGACGCGTTTTCAGGCGCTGGAGTATCTGATCTCGATAGGCGGAGGAAAGACCGGCCTGGCTGCGTTCAACGTAGTCAACAACATCTCCGGCGCATTCGGCATCTTTCGCGCCGACATCCTCAACCTGGTCGGGGGCTGGGACGCCGGTACGGCCGAAGACCTGGATATGACACAGCGCCTGAAGCAGTACTTCAGGCGCCACCCCGATTACCGCATCGTGTTCGATCCCAAGGTGGTCGGACACACCGACGTGCCTGACACGTTCTGGAGTTTCTTCATGCAGCGCCTGCGCTGGGACGGGGACCTTTTCTACATCTACCTCAGGAAGTACCGGAAGAACCTGCGTCCGGGGCTGCTTGGCTGGAAGAACTTCATCTCCCACCTGGTGACCGGCGTGATCTTCCAGATCATGATGCCTTTCCTGATCCTCGGATATACCTCCTACCTGTTCCTCGCGTATGACGCGGGCATTGTGGTCGGCATCCTATTTTTCGTATACCTGGTCTATCTGGCGGCATTGACCATTTTCTTCGCGCTGTACTGGCTGCTCGTGTCGGAGCGGCCCAAGGCCGATGCCTTCTACTTTCTTTATCTGCCTATTTACCCGCTTTTCGCATTCTATGAACGGGTATGCAGCACGATAGGGTTGATGCACGAGGTGTTTAATCGAGGCCATCTGGATACGTCGATGGCGCCCTGGTGGGTTCTCAAGAAAACCAAATTCTGAAATGAAAAAGCTATTTGTATTCGTGGCGGCAGTCGCCTCCACCGTGGAAACTTTAGCTCAGGAAAAGCTAAGCCTGCCGATGTTGGAGAGCATGGTGATGTCGTCTCCTCCCGTACGGATCGCCGTGAGCGAGCGCGAAGCGGCCGAGGCACGCCATGGATTGGCACTCTCCAACATGGCGCCAAAGCTTTTTGTGAGCGGAACGGCGGCTTCCACGAAGGATCCGGTGCGCCCGGAGCGGTACGGCGTCGAGACGACACAAGCGTCGGGCGCCGTTAACCGTTCAGAAACAGTGCTTACCGCAGATCAGGAGCGGTATGCCCGGTATTCTGCCGTGATCGGTTTGCAGATACCGCTGTTCGGAAGGCGCGACGCGCTGCTCAAGACCGCGGAAATTGCCGAATCCAATATCGCCATTGCAAAGGCACGCGAGAAGGTCGCGCAGATGGAGACGCTGAAGGGTCTGCGCTATGCGTATGCCGAACACTATTTTCGTCGCGAGCAGGCGCGGCTGGCCCGCTCATATTCCTATAGCCAGGGCGATACGCTCAAGGTGCTCGACGCCCGAATGAATGCCCGGCTGATCCTGAATGCCGATTACAAGGCGCTCAAGGCGAGCCTCCATACGGCGGGCAATGACGAAGTCGCCGCCAACGCGCTCGCGGCAGAGAGCGCCGCGAAAATACAGAAAATCACCGGTTATCCGCGGAACGATTTCGAGGTTCAGGTGCCGCAATTTCCCGTCAATTGCAGGCTGGCGACGGCGGGTGCGGACGACGCCCAGACGCACCCGACGCTGCAGTTGCTGGCGTCTGCGCTGGAGGAAAAGCGGCGAGCGCTTGCGCTGGCCGGGCGGCGGCTTCCTGATTCCGGCCTCACCATCAGCCAGGGCCTGAGCCGTTACGAGAACGGCCACAGCGGCACAAGCACTGCTGTTTCCATCGACATTATGTTCCCGCTGGGTGGGCCCGATCCGCACAGTACGGCAAAGAACCTTGCGCTAGCCGAGATGGCCAAGGCACAGATCGAGCTGGATCAGCAAAGGCAGGAATATCTTTCAGCGATCGAGAAAGTAAAACGAGAAGTGGTCGTTCGGCAGGAACATATTGCCATGCTCGAACAGCGGCTCGGCGCGGCAAAAGAAGCTGAAAGAGTGGCGCGCTTGAGAGTGTCGCATCGGGACGGGGATACCGTCGCGCATCTGGTACGGACGCGTCATGCGCTGTACCAGGCATTCTATGAGCAGTTGGACGCGGAACTGATGCTTGCAAAGGCACGCATCGACATGATGGGCCTGGGCGATTGCGCCGGCGAGGCTAAGGCGCGCACAGACCTCGTCACCCAGGCCGAGCCACTTCTAATGCAGACGCTCCTGCCGCCGCAATCGCTGCACTTCCGTTCGGCATCGCTTCAAGGCGCAAAAAAAGACCAGGTCATTGCCGCGAGGGACAGCAACGTACCGCTGCTTGGCTGGTATGCATGGCACGCTTTCAACAGGTTCAAGCCCGCCAACGCCGACGCATTCTGGGAAAAAATTCCAAGAACCAACCGTGTGCTGCTCTCGTTGAACGCGTTACAGATCGAGGGTGTGACAACGCGCCGGGCAGAGCGCAGGCGCCTCAACGCATTCCTTTCCAGCGCAAGAAAACGGCAGATCGAAGTAGGGCTGTTGCTCGGGGATCCCGGCTGGATCCAACCCGGCGAAGACAAGAAACTGCTCCGGATCGTCGAGCAGCTCAACGGCTTCGGTTTTTCGGGGATCCATCTGGATATCGAAAAAAGCCAGGTGCCCGACGACAAGAAGGCCCTTTGGGCACCGGGACTCGTTTCGCTGGTCCGCGACCTGCACGGGAAAACCGATCTCCCCATCGCGGTGACGCTGCATCCGCGCGATGTGGCGGTCGAAGGTTTGCTCTCCGGCCTGAAAGACGCCGGAGCAGCCGAAGTGGCGCTCATGCAGTATTCAACCAACCAGGACAGAGTCACTGACAACATCGCTAATGTGATGCGTTCGCATCCCGATCTTCGCTTTAGCCTGGCCCAGTCGATCGAGCCCGTCCTGTCGAAGGAAGAGAGCTATGCGAAAAGGCCGAAAAAGACCGTGGTAAGCGCATTCCACAAGATTGCCCTGCGCCTGCAAGCCGAACCGAACTTCGCAGGAATCATTGTCCAGTCGCTGGACGATTACCTCAATGGAGCACTTTATGAAGATTAGGTTTTCTGCTGATCCGGCCGTCGCCCACGAGGTAAACGGCCTTGCCGTCCGTTATGCAGCGAGCAAGCGAGAAATCGCGAACTGGCGCTGGCGCATTCTCGTTCTTTTCGTGCTGGCGCCGCTGCTTATTTTCCTGTCGCGCCTCATCTATGGCGCCGTCTGGGCCGATATGCCCGGCTTTGTCGCGATGGATGAAACGGTACTTAAGGCGCCTGTCGCCGGACGGGTAGTGAGCACGATACCGGTCGGCCGACGCGTCAGGGAGGGCGACGTGATTGCCGAGCTGCGCAACGAGGTACTGGAACAGGAATATAACTTTCTGCTTGAGAGCCAGCGGGCAAAGGCTGCACCGGCGCCGAACGACGCAGAATCGCGCGGTGTCGGCGGCCGCGGAATCACGAACCTGAACGCTGCGGTGACTGAAGCACGCGAGCTGTTTTCCCTGAGAAAACAACAGTACGAACGGATGAGCGAACTGGCCGGGCAAGGCGCGGCGACGCAAACGGAGGTCGCGCAAGCATACGCGGACATGGCTGCAGCGCAGCGCAACCTGCGTACGGCACAAAATGACCTGAAGGCAGTCCGGTCGCGCTCTGCCCGGGCAACGGGTTCGTCACCGGAGGTTGTGCCGCTGGTAACGCAGGAACCGCGGCTGGCTGAGAAGGCAGCCATGCTTGAAGCAATGAAGGTGCGCGCGACGGAGGACGGCATCGTCGCGCAGGTCTTCGGCAAGCACGGTGAGTGGATCGCCGCGGGCGCCGAGGTTGCGAGCCTGCGGCTCCAGCGGCCGGCAAAAATTGAAGTGTTCGTGGAGCCGTCGTGGGCAAAATATGCCACCGTCAACAGTTGGGCAACGGTGAATTTCCTCGATGGCTACTCGCACCGTGCGCGCGTCACCGAAGTGAAGATGCAGGCGCAACGGCTCCCGCCCGATCGCGCCAATCCGCTGACCGTCCGCCACCACTCGGTCGTGGTGCTGCTCGACCCGTTGGAGGGTTTGCCGGAGCAGTATCGCGTCAATGTACTGCCTGTAAACGTGCAGTTTGATCGCCACTTCCCGATTGAGCGCCTGGCATTCTGGCGCGAGACGAGGGAAGACAAGGTCGCGAGCGTTCACAACTAACGAAGGATCCGCAAGGGATGTGGATCGGGATTGGAGGTTGTCATGATTTGTATCGAAGAGCGGCCGAATTCTGGCCTTTATGTCTGGCGCGATGAGGGAGGCAAGACACCCGTCGAGCTCGATCATCTGGCCCCGGCGGTGGTAAGCCGGTTCAAGAAACTGAAATCGCAGCGTGTAGGCGAGCGGATCGAACGCTGCGGCTCCCGCCTGATGTCGAATGTGTTCCTGATTTACGAGGAAAGCGATTACGGTAACGCGGGCCATTAGGCTGGTTTAAGAGGTTTGGGGTGAAAACGGCCTTCGCCGGGTGAAAGGAAGCGTATGTGTGGCATTGTCGGCGCGATTGCGCAACGTAATGTGGTTCCCTTCCTGCTTGAAGGGCTTAAGCGGCTCGAATACCGTGGATACGATTCCTGCGGCCTTGCCATCAACGAGACGGGAGTGCGGAGGGCCAGGACAATTTCCCGGGTCGCGGATCTTCAGCGCCAGGTCGCCGAAACGGCTATTGAGGGTTCCGCAGGGATTGCGCACACCCGGTGGGCGACCCACGGTATCCCGAATATGGACAATGCGCATCCCCACCTCTCGCGAACGCGCACGAGCGGTAAATGCATAGCGCTTGTGCACAATGGAATCGTCGAAAACTATGCCGAAATCAGAGACGAGCTGATGCTCGAAGGCTATACGTTCGAGTCGCAAACGGATACGGAGGCGGTAGTTCATCTGGTGAACCGGTTCTACCGGGGTGACCTGCTGGCCGCGGTCCGGAGCGCCGTGTCCTGCCTGGAAGGCGTATATGCGCTGGCCGTGGTCTGTGAGAACGAGCCGCATCGCATGGTAGGTGTGCGCATGGGGTGTCCGCTGGTTGTCGGCCTTGGTGATGGAGAAAATTTCCTTGCGTCCGATGTGCTGGCGCTGTCCGGCGCGAGCAAGAGGATCATGTATCTGGAAGATGGGGATATCGTCGATGTGCAGCGGCAAAGCGTGCAGATCCAGGACCTCGGTGGCAACGCCGTCGTGCGGTCGGTCGTGACGCTTGACGCAGAACAGGCCTCCTGCGACCTGGGCGATTACCAGCACTACATGCTTAAGGAAATTTTTGAACAGCCGCGCGCGATTAACGAAACCATCAAGGCAATGGACGGTTTTTCATCCGCTGCTTTCGGCGCCGGCGCAGAGGCGATTTTTCGCGACTGCAGCGAAGTGAAGATTCTGGCGTGCGGCACCAGCTTTTATGCCGGGATGACGGCAAAGTACTGGATCGAGGAAATCGCCGGTGTTCCGGTAGCGGTGGAAGTTGCCAGTGAATACCGGTATCGCAAGCCGGCAATCGATCCGCAATCGTTGATCGTGGTCGTCTCCCAGTCGGGAGAAACGGCGGACACGCTGGCGGCGCTCTCGTATGCCAAATCGCTCGGCCATCGGAATACGCTGGCGATCTGCAACGTGGCCAGTTCCGCCATCTTCCGGCAGGCCGGATTGACGTTTCTGACGCGGGCCGGTACCGAAACCGGTGTCGCATCGACAAAGGCGTTTACGACGCAGCTGGTGGCACTCTTTTTCCTTGCAATGTCCCTGGCCAAATCAAAGGGACGCCTCGCACTGCAGCGCGAGCGTCTTTACCGGGAGGCCGTCTTGAACCTGCCGACTGCAATCCAGGCCGTGCTGGCGCTGGAACCGGCGTTAAAGGAATGGGCGCAGGAGTTTGCGACCAAGGAGAACGCCTTGTTTGTCGCGCGCGGTGCGCACTATCCGATAGCGCTCGAGGGAGCGTTGAAGCTGAAGGAAATTTCCTATATCCACGCCGAAGCCTATCCGGCAGGCGAACTCAAGCATGGACCGCTTGCCCTGGTGACTTCGGCCATGCCGGTCATTACCACGGTACCTAACGATGCCCTGCTGGGAAAACTGAAATCCAATATGGCGGAAGTACGCGCCCGCGGCGGAGAACTCTATGTACTAGCGGACGCGGGTTCAGATATATCGGCCGAACCCGGGCTCCACGTGTTGACTCTGCCCCAGCACTATGGGGTGCTGTCGCCGATCCAGCATGTGGTGCCGTTGCAGTTGCTTGCTTACCATACCGCGTTGGCACGCGGCGCCGATGTCGACAAGCCGCGAAATCTCGCAAAAAGCGTCACAGTCGAATAAGCGGTCTGATCCCTAAAAGGAGCAGTTGCCATGTTGAGTACTGAAATCGTGAAGCTACTCATCCGGGCTATCGAACAGCATGGTGACCGGGAGACGTATCTGGACATCGACGGGACCGTCGCGGAATGCACCGAAATGGTCTATTACCAGATGCCGGATACTAATCCTCCGGAATCCATTTTCGTGCTCCGGTAATGACCTGTGCCGGTACTGCGCCGGCACAGGAGGTGAACACGCCAGAAGCGGATAAGCGGCTTCAAGGCGTGCGGTTTGTGGTCAAGGCAGAATGGAGTAACCCGCGTAGTCGTGCACGACCAGGCCGCCGAAGCCGCGCGCCCCGGCATACTCTGCTACGACATGACTCAGTTCCGTGTTGAGGCCAGCACGTTTTTCTTCACAAAAAGTGATTTTTTCCGGCGCAAGATTACAGGTTGTTTCGACGCCGACATAGGTTACCTTGCCGCGTCGACCCGCATAGGTTACCGGGGTATTGGCGTGATAGGTAATGCTGTCCGCGCCAAGCGCATAATCCCGGTACGCCATCAACGTGGTGTGGTCCGTCGAGTCAATGACCCATTTCTGAAGTGTCTTGGTGATGCCGTTTCGAACGATATTGATGGTGCGATAGCTCATTGCCATGTCGGCGTTGACGGAAAGGCTCGGATCCTTGACCTTATTGACCTTTGCATACAGATCAATAACTTGGTTGCCGTAGGAGACCTTGTTTGTCTCCCAGCCCGGCAACGAGTGGGGCTCGACATCGAAATGGAGACCGACCGGCTTGGCTCCTGTCAGGTTGCGCACAAAAGCGTTGGCTTTGCGTACCTGATCGATCGCTTGCTGGTGATTGGCGGTCAATGCCCATTCATGATTGGCCAAGAGTAGTTCCACCGTGATGTTCCGGCTTGCGGCCGCGTTAATGAACGCGGCAAACTGCTGTGGGTAGTCACGCATCAGCCATTCCGCGCTGACATAGATGGAAGTGATTTTGTTGGCAACGGCAAAATTCAACAGTTTTTGCTGTTCGGTCGCGTTGTAGATATCGCGATCCCGCCAAGACCACATCGCCTTGTAGTTGGAGGGACTCGCGCCAACAACCGTGCTCCCGGCCAGGTAGCGGTTGTCTTGAGAGGCGGTCCCGGCATGGGTGTCCGAATCGGCGTCGGTATCCGTAGCGCTTTCAATAAAGTCAGGATCAACGTAACTCGCCGCCGCTAGGGTTGCTTCTGTCGGTTGTCTGCCGGCGTAGGCGTCTCCACTGTCGCCGCCGCCGCAGGCGGGGAGCAACAACGCGAGAACAAGACTGGAGGGAAAGGTAATACGGGAAGACACTGCGTGCTCCTAAGGCATAGAAAAAACGGTGTCGGAATGGCAGATGCTTGTTGTACCCGCCGTTCCGGGAAGGGAACGCACCCCCTATGACTGGCGGTAAGAGTGATTTCCGCCAGGAAAGGTTCCTGTCGTCAACGTTACTTTATGTAAGTTGAAAGGATGGTATGAGTAGGACGCATGTCGCCGGAATTATTGCTGTGTAATGAATCTGCCAATGCAGCGGAGCGCCGGTATGACAAGACGTCTGAAGGTCCGCCGACACCACGTTCAGTGAAGGCGGATGAGCGCGATTGAGGCAGGAGTGCGCGCCACTTGGAGAGCCGGCCGAATCCCTGATCGAGAAGCGGTCCGGACGAAGCGTTTTTTCAAACAGGCGCTTCGAGGTAAAAACCCGGGAAAACAGCGCGCGGCATTCAGAACGAGCCAAATGACGATGCGACGCCGGAAGCGAGCGCGCCGTCATTAATCTAGATCTATAAGCAGGTCCGTAACGCCTTCAGTCAGCCGGTATCCTGCTAAAAGATACAGATTAGGATGCGTCTCATCCTTTCTCTCTCGGGGGGACGGTCGTCGCCATGAAATGCCGTTCCCCATGAGAGCTTTAGTCTGGTGATTTTATCGGCGCATGCAGTAGACCGGCTCTCGCGCGTTGCCACGTCAGCCGACACGCCTTTCCAATCATCGTGGAGAACCGAGTCATGTCCGCTCCACCCGGATGCGGGTTGGCTGATGCTTGTACGGGTGACCCTTAGTTACATCAAGTGCATTCCCGCAAATGGGATCAAACCTTGGAAAACTCTGAACTTGAGAATAGTGGGAAGGTTTGCAGTGCAGTGACTACGCCACCGAACATCCGTTTCCAACAGCACAACGGAAAGTGAAAATGCACCTCTCCACGCCTTTAAAGGTTGCTGCGCAAATGGGGCACTTACGCATGTAACGTTTTGTGACGGTTGCAAAGTGCGCTTCCTGGCGAATATTGAAAGCATCGGATAGAGCAAATTGCAGAGCTTTCGAACAATTGGGCGAGAGCTGAATTCGAGCTCTGCCCTTTGCAGCCGAATGGCTGATTCCGGGAATGTGCTACTTCCGGTTTGGGGCATCTGGGGCGGCGGACTCGGAGAGTGATGCTCTTACGCTGCTACGAACAAGCGTCGATGCAGGTTCCACGTTCAAATCCAGGCTGTCTTTGCGGATTGCATCGAGATGCGCCGAGATGATCGCCGCGGAAATCGAGCGCGACAAGCAAGGTCACTTCACCATCCTCAATGAGCAAGACGCAGCGATATTCGAGTCGCGGCGCAACGCGCATCGCAAAATGCGCACCGAGGCGGCGCGCGACTTCCTCGCCTCGCTGCCGAGCCGATATCCTTCTTTTGGCGCTACCCTGTTTGCTGACATCAGGCGACATGTAGAGCAAGAGGTCGCGGAGCAGCACAAGCGACCCGATATACGTGAGGCCGTGGCTTCGTTGTTTGAGAGCACGATCAACTGCATGCCGGAATCAATGCGTGACGCAGTCAAGCGTGCGGCCCACATCCTCCCCCGCGTATGGACACATACGGTGCTGAGGCATCTTCTCAGTCAATGTTGGTTTGAAATGGGAGGGGGCAATGAACGAGCGCTTGGCAGCGAGTTCTTCCTTCCAAATTGCGCCTTTATTCCGGCGCTGCGGCAGTCGGCTCAGCGTCGAGTGCCTCGAGTAAATGATTTTTCTGGAATGCTCGGTTCTAAAGCATTCTTGCCAAAGCGACAGAGGCTTTTCTGCAAGCGCGTGCACAACGTTACCGGACGGGACGGTTCTCTGACAGACTTTACAGCAAGGTGCATTGCCTCTTGATAGCCTGCTGATTCAACGAGTGGGGACGGCATGTTCCGACTCACTTCCATGCCAGGGAACACGGAAACCTATTTATTCGCCGCTGCTGTCCATGCTGTTGCGCTCCCCGGAGCCGGCAACCGCCTGCTCATAAGCCTGTGCCAGCAAATTCCCGCATTCGCTATGCGCGCCCGGCCCGACGTTCACCAAAGGAATCAGCGCCGATGCAACCGGCGCTAGCACGCCGAGCGCGATCGCACTGCCGGCACGCAAGGCGATCGTGCCCTTGTCCACGCCGACCTGCGGCTTCTTGAACGGGCCGTTCACATATAGCGGCGAGCGCAGCGAAATCAGGCGTACGCCCTTGGTTTCCGGCAGCACGGTCAGGTCGAGCTGTTCCTGGCCGAGGCGGATATCCCCTTTCACATAAATCGTCGCATCGCGCGTATCGACCACGAAGGCGCGCGCATGCATCACGCCTTTTTTGATCTGGAAGTCGCTCACAGCACAATTGAGCGCGACCTGCTTGTCGCCGAACAGGCGCGTGATCACCACGCTGCCGATGTTCAGCCCGGCCGCTTCCAGCAGGAACTTGCTGATCGTTCCCTGGTTGACAATCAGGCGCATGTCGCCATTCGACGAACCGAGCAGGCTGGCGACCGAGTTGCCGTTGGCACGCAGTGTCGCTTCACCATTGATCTCACCCAGGCTGGCCTGCATGCTGGTCAGCGTTGGGAAAAGTTCATTCAACTTCAGATGGCGCGCCGACATCCGCATGTCTGCCTGCATCGGTTTTTTGTTGCTATCCAGACGAAGCGTTGCGGTCAGGTTGCCGCCAGCGACGCCGAACCGCAGCGGCGCCAGTGACAGTACGCCATCCTTGAGCTGCAGGCGGGTGACGAGGTTATTGATCGGGAGTTCTTTCTGCCGGATGATCTTTTTGCCGGTGAACTGCACATCGGCATCGATGGCCGTCCAGCGTTCGGTCTTGAAGGTTTCCACCGGCAGCACCTTGTCGTCTGGCTGCACGGATCTCGCGCCGCGTTGTGCACGGCTGGCATCCGAGTCGGCACCGATCAGCGGCGACAGGTCATTGAAGTTCAACAGGTTCGACACCACCGTGCCTTCGAGCAGCGGTCTTCGTTGCCATGCCTGAGGCGACTGATAACGCAGGGTGCCGGACAGATCGCTGCTGCCGACCCTGCCGGTGAATTTTTCATAGGTCCAGTGCCCGCCTTGCGCACCGCGATTGGGCGACCCGACCAGCCGTCCTTCCGTCGTGAACGGCCGGGTTTCCGGCAAGGTCACGCCAATCAGCGGATACAGATGCGCCATGCTCACGCCGGAGAACTTCAGCTTCAGATCCAGTGCGGCAAGCCGGCGCGGATCGGTCAGTGTTCCCTTCGCGTCGATGCTGGTTTTTCCCACACGCAGCTTTGCCTCGAACGGATACTGCGCATTCGGGCGCTGCAGCGATAGCACCGCGCCCGCCCGTCCGGTGCCGTTGGCCGTCTCACCGTTGAACATGCCGCCAACCCGCCAGCCGACCTGATACATGCCGCCATTGTTGAGCGCAGTGATGTCGATCTTCAGGTTGGCGCGTTTGACTGCATCGAGAACGATGATGTTGCCGTTGTTGAAGACAAGCGATTGCAGATCCACTTTCCAGACGGATGGCTCACTGCCCTTCTGCTTGAAAGTCCAGTTGTTGCGGCCGTCGGAAAGACGCTCGAGCGACAACTGTGGATTGTTCAGTCCCAGGGAGGGAATGACGAGCCGTTGCTGCAACAGTGGAAGCGGATTGACCGAAAACGTGATTTCCCGCACGCGGGCCATTTGCGGCGTCCTGGCCCATGCCGGATTGGACAGGCTCACATCCTGCGCATTCAGGCGCGGCCATGGCACCCATGCGCGCCAGCCGCGCTCGCCTTTTGGCGCATGCCAGGTCAGCGCGAGATCGCCGTGGATCACGAAGTTCCGGCCGGTGGCTTCGCTCACGCGCGCATTAATCCAAGGCTTGGCGCGATTCCAGTCGAAGCTGAGCAGTACTGCAATACAGGCAAGGAGCAGGACGAAGACTGCAAGCCCGCTCCATGCGGCGATTCTTGATGCACGTGACATCCGGATAGGACTTGGCGTGCGGGCAAGAGTTCAGGCGCGAGTAAGTTGTGCGAGAAAGAAAAAAAATAAAAAAAACGCCTCACCGGCAGTGCCGGCAAGGCGTTCTCCCAAGCGGGACTTATCTGTCCTGAATCTTCTCTTCACCGCGGAAGAGAAGATTCATTGCATCCGCGTTATGCGCCCAGCGTCATCAGGCTTGCGTTGCCGCCTGCCGCAGTCGTGTTCACGCATACCGCATGTTCGGCAACCAGGCGCCACAGCGGAATCGGCTCTGCTTCGCCCGTTTCGATCACCGGCACCAGAGCACCGTCGCGTGCGGCAAGCACCGGTACCACCGAGCCGCCCCAGGCGCTGTCGACCAAGGCGATCTGCAACGCAACGGTGGACAGTTCCTGTTGCTTCACCACCTTGATTGCCGCACGCACTTCCTGCGGCAGGCCCTGAGGCAACAAAGCTGCCGTTTCTGCCGAGACGACGATGCTGTTGCCGGTGGCGAGCGCCGCAGCGAGTTGATTCAACAAGCCTGCAACAGTCGTTGCAGCACACAGCACCGTGCCGCGCGGAGCAAACGTCAGCGTATTGCGCTCACCGGTCGGGCCCGGCAACACCAGCGATGTATTCAGCAACGTCGCATGTACATACGTTTCTCCCAGTGCAGCGATGCGTTGATGACCGTGCGTGCTCGCCCAGGCCAGCAGGCTGTCGAATGCCGGCTTGCAGGCAGCCGAAGCCTGTTGCTGGTGGATCGTATGTGCGCCGCGTGCAACAGTTGCATTGCGTTGCAGGCGTTTGATGTACAGCGGGCCGCCGGCCTTCGGGCCGGTACCGGATTTTCCTTCGCCGCCGAAAGGTTGCACGCCAACGACCGCACCGACGATGTTGCGGTTCACGTAGATGTTGCCGACGTGCGCACGCGACGTAATGAACTCGATCGTCTCGTCGATGCGCGAGTGGACGCCCAGTGTCAAGCCGTACCCGGTCGCATTGATCGCATCGATCAGTTGCGGCAATGCTTCGCGGCGATAGCGCAGCACATGCAGCACCGGACCGAACACTTCGCGTTGCAGTTCATCCAGCGATTTGATTTCAATGACGGTCGGTGCGACGAAGGTGCCATGGCCGCATGCTTCCGGCAACGGCAGCTGATGCACGCTCTTGCCCTGCGACTTCATGCGGTCGATATGGCGCAGCAGGTTCTGTTGTGCTTCAGCATCGATCACCGGGCCGATGTCGGTGACAAGACGGTCGGGATTGCCGATGCGCAGTTCCTTCATGGCGCCCTTGAGCATCGTGATGGTCTTGTCTGCAATGTCTTCCTGCAGGCACAGCACGCGCAGCGCGGAGCAGCGCTGGCCGGCGCTGTCGAATGCCGAGGTGATGACGTCCTGCACGACCTGCTCCGGCAAGGCACTAGAGTCAACAATCATCGCATTCTGGCCACCAGTTTCCGCAATCAGCGGGATGTCCTGCTTTTCATGCACTTCGCGCTTGGCCAATGTGCGGTTAATCAACTGCGCCACTTCGGTGGAACCGGTAAAGATCACGCCGCGCACGCGGGCATCGGCCGTCAGCTTCGCACCCACCGTTTCACCGGTGCCCGGCAGGAACTGCAATGCTCCGCGCGGAATACCTGCCTCATGCAGCAACTGCACCGCACGGCACGCGATCAACGGTGTCTGCTCCGCCGGCTTCGCGAGTACGACGTTGCCTGCTGCCAGCGCTGCGCTGACTTCACCAATAAAGATTGCCAGAGGGAAGTTCCACGGGCTGATGCAAACGACCGGGCCGAGAGCTTGCGCATTCGCATTGTCGCGCACCTGTGCTGCGTAGTAACGCAGGAAGTCGACGGCTTCGCGCACTTCGGCAATAGCGTTCGGCAAGGACTTGCCGGCTTCGCGAATGGCGAGTGCCATGAATTCCAGCTTGTGTTCTTCGAGCAAGTCTGCGGCGCGCACCAGCATGTCGGCGCGGGTTGCCGGCGGCGTGGTCTGCCAGTCAGTCGCATACGCCTGTGCTGCGGCAAGTGCGCTTTCCACTTCCTGCTCACCGGCTTCAATCACTTGGCCGACGACATCGCGGCGGTCGGCCGGATTGCAGATTGCAACCGGCTGGCCGTTGTTGGCGGCAGTGCTGGCCAGCAGCGGTGCGGCCTGCCACTGGCGGTTGCCGAGCTGGCTGAATACCGTGTCGATCTCGCGCAGCACGTTTTCATTGCTGAAATCCACGCCCGCCGAGTTCTTGCGCTCTGCGCCGAACAGGTCGAGCGGCTGAGCGATGTTCACATGTGGTTCGCCGCCGAGTTGCTTGGCGACTTTCAGCGGATCGGTGATCAGGCTGTCGATCGACACATTCTCATCGACGATCTGGTTCACGAAAGACGAGTTCGCGCCGTTTTCCAGCAGGCGGCGCACCAGATAGGCGAGCAGCGTTTCATGCGAGCCGACCGGCGCGTAGATGCGGCACGGCTTGTTCAGGTTGTCTGCGCCGACAACCTGGTCGTACAGCGTCTCGCCCATGCCGTGCAGGCACTGGAATTCATAATCGCCAACGTTGTCCTTGCCGGTGACTTTTGCCCAGTTGTAGATCGATGCCAGCGTGTGCGCATTGTGCGTGGCGAATTGCGGGTAGATGACATCGGTAGCAGCGAGCAGCTTCTGCGCGCAGGTCAGGTAGCTGACGTCGGTGTACACCTTGCGGGTGTAGACCGGGAAGCCGGGCATGCCGTCAACTTGCGCGCGCTTGATTTCCGCATCCCAGTAGGCGCCTTTCACCAGACGCACCATCAGCTTGCGGCCGGAGCGGCGTGCGAGGTCGACCAGGTAATCGATGACGAACGGGCAGCGCTTCTGGTAAGCCTGCACGACGAAGCCGATGCCTTCGAAGCCGTCCAAATCGCGGTCGAATGCCAGTGCTTCCATCAGGTCCAGCGACAGTTCGAGGCGGTCCGCTTCTTCCGCGTCGATGTTGAAGCCGATGTTGTACTGCTTGGCCAAGAGCGTGAGTTGCTTCACGCGCGGCAGCAGTTCATTCATCGTGCGCTCACGCTGCGCGCGGGAATAGCGCGGGTGCAGCGCGGACAGCTTCACCGAGATACCCGGGCCGTCCTTGATGCCGCGGCCGTTGGAAGCACGGCCGATCGCATGGATCGCTTCTTCATAGGAGCGGTAATACTTGGCCGCATCTTCTTCGGTCAATGCCGCTTCGCCCAGCATGTCGTAGGAATAGCGGTAGCCGCGCTTTTCATTGTCGCGGCTGTTGGACAGCGCTTCGGCAATCGTCTGGCCGGTCACGAACTGGTTGCCGAGCATGCGCATTGCCAGATCCACGCCCTTGCGGATCAGCGGCTCGCCGCCCTTGGCGATCAGCTTGGTCAATGCGGAACCCAAGCCCTGTTCGCTGTTGGTGCCGACCAGCTTGCCGGTAATCAGCAGGCCCCAGGTGGCGGCATTGACGAACAACGACGGCGATTCGCCGAGGTGCTTCTTCCAGTCGCCCTTGCTGATCTTGTCCGCGATCAGGCGGTCGGCGGTCTGGTGGTCGGGAATGCGCAGCAGCGCTTCGGCCAGGCACATCAGCGCTACGCCCTCTTCCGACGACAGCGAGAATTCGTGCATCAATGCGTCGACGCCCGAGGAGCGGGTGCGCTGTTCGCGCACGGCCTCGACCAGCTGGCGTGCGAGCGCCTGCGTCGCATCCTGGGCTGCTGCATGCGGACGGATCTGCGCAAGCAGCCATTGCACCGCTTCGCGTTCGTCGCGGCGGTAAGCTGCGGTGATCGCCATGCGCAGCGGCGACGGCGCATGCTCGATCTCGGCGTGCAGCGCGGAGAAAGGCACGGCGGCGGTGTCAGTGGCAGCCGAAGAAGTTTCTTTAGTAGCAATAAGCATGTTGTCCGTATGGATTAGGAAAATAACGATGCGATTGTAGTGAGGCTCACTAAAGATTAATTCTGGAAATCGGTGCTGCTATCAGAATTTTGTATTTTGTGTGAAAATCGCGCCGAACAAAATTCTTCGCGGAAGGCGTGAAATGCTCGACAAAATCAGCAAGAAAATCCTCTCCGAACTGCAGAACGATGGCCGCATCAGCAATGTGGAGCTCGCGTCCCGCGTCAACCTTTCCCCTGCCGCCTGCCTCGAGCGCGTGCGCAAGCTGCAGGAGGCCGGCTATATCGTCAACTACACGGCACAGCTTAATCCGCAGCTGCTGGACGTGTCCCTGCTCGTGTTTATCGAAGTCGTGCTTGACCGGACTACGCCGGAAGTATTCGAAGCCTTCAAGCGCAGCGTGCAAGTGATTCCCGAAGTGCAGGAATGCCACATGGTCGCCGGCGGCTTCGACTATCTGGTGAAGGCGCGCGTGAAGGACATGAATGCCTACAGAGAATTCCTCGGCAAATCTCTGCTGCAGTTGAAGGGCGTGCGCGAAACGCACACCTATGCAGTGATGGAAGAAGTCAAGAACACGACCAAGCTGCCGATCCGCTGATCGTTGCCGGTAGCTGTGCCGCGAAGTCGTGCTGTGAGTCGGCGTCGGTACGTGCTGCCGCCAGTCAATAGCCGCCGCGCCGCTCTATCGGTCTATCCCTGCTGAAACAATTGCTGCCGACGCAATCGGCAGCACCCGCGCGCGAATGATTAATGCCGATGGAGCTGTCATCATCGCAGCGCTGCCTGCATACAGCGCGATTTCCTCGTGCTGACGGCACTGCTTCTCCTTGATTCGAATCAGTGAACCCTGATGCCGAACAGGTCAAAGTAAACAGGCGTTTTACTACCTTTTTCTCCTGCATTTTGTTGATGCGGGCGCGCAGGAAATCATGGACCGGGAGCGAGGCAATGATGTGGACTGACGGGATTGGATGGCACTGGCTCGGCACACTCGCGATGCTCCTGTTCTGGGCGTTGATCATCGTGCTCGCACTGGCTCCGATCAAGTACCTGCGCAGCGAGTCGCGTGCGCCGGAACTGCGCGCGATCGCCGAAGGCGATTTCCTGGACACCGAGCAAGGCCGCTTCCCGCCGACTGAACAGCACAGCTGACTGCGATTCCCGGCGCCACCGCGCTGTCATCAAACCTTCATACAGTCGTCATTTGCGCGTCACACGCACTGCGTAGCATGCAGCGCGTGGAGAAATGCCATGACGATATCCGACACGCCCATCATCAGTCCCGACATCCTGATCGTCCGAGAAGGCAACTGTTATCGCCTCCTGCACGGTCACCTGCGCCTGGCGAACATCCTGCTGCAATCCGAAGAAGTGGCTGTGGCAGTCCAGGACGAAGGGGTCGTGACGATCATGAAGACGAGCAATGGCTATATGGCCGGAAACGAAGCGCAGCGCTTGCCGCTGTACTGAAACGAACGCCGTTCTCCATCGGGCGGCCGGGAAGCACAGAAGCAGATGGCATTTGCCTGCGCCCCGAGGCCCGGAATACACAACAGGAACACCAGGAAAAAACGAGAACGACAGAGGAAAAGGACAAGATCATCCATGAACGACATGACCAAACACGAGCTGCTCGTCGATGCCGAAGACGTTGGCACCAACGATTCAAACAACCCGAGCTTTGACAGCGTACTGCGCGCCCGCCTGAGCCGCCGCTCAATACTGAAAGGAACATTTGGCGTGGCAGCGACCACCTTCTTCGGCGCGGGACTTGCTGCATGCGGCGGTTCCGGTTCCGACAGCGCTTCGCCTTCGCCATCGGTCGGCGGCGAAACGGCCGATCTGCCGAAGACGCTCAAGCTCAACTTCAATGCCGTCGCCAAGAGCCTCGCCGATGCACTGATTGTCCCGGCAGGCTATACGGCCACGGTGCTGTATCGCCTCGGCGATCCGATTGCGGCCAGCGTGGCCGCATACAAGAACGACGGCACCGATACGGCAGCGTCGTTTGCGCAACGCGCGGGCGACCATCACGACGGCATGCATTACTTCGGCCTCGGCAGCGACGGCAAGTTCAGCGCATCCAGCAGCGACCGCGGCCTGCTGTGCATGAACCATGAAGCGATTACCCCGGCCTACCTGCACCCGAACGGCCCCACCATCGATACCGCGACGATGACGCGCACCGTTGCCGATGAAGTCATCAAGGAAATGAATGCGCACGGCGTGAGCGTCGTTGAAGTGAACAGGAGCGGCAACGCCTTCAGCTACAAGAAGGATTCCGCATTCAACCGCCGCATCACCACCTTCACCGAGATGATCCTGTCCGGCCCTGTGGCGAAAACGCCGTACATGATCACCGCCTATTCCACCGACGGCTCGAAAACGCGCGGCACCATCAACAATTGCGGCAACGGCTACACGCCGTGGGGCACTTACCTGACCACGGAAGAAAACTGGGCCGGCTACTTCCGCCGCATCAAGGCAACCGACGATCCGCAGCGCAGCGCGAAGGAACGGGCATCGTTTGCGCGCTACGGCGTGGCAGGCAACGGCCGCGAACTGTGGGCGACCGTCACGGCAGCCGACCCGGCCGATACCTCGTTCTCGCGCTGGAATGCGATGAAGACCGGCGCATCTGCCGACGGCAGCGACGACTTCCGCAATGTCGCCAATACCTACGGCTGGATTGTCGAGATCGACCCGTTCGATCCCTCCTCCACGCCGAAAAAGCGCACCGCGCTCGGCCGCTTTGCGCATGAAGGCGCATGGCCGGGTCCGGTCGTGCCGGGCAAGCCGCTGGTCTGGTATATGGGCTGCGATTCGCGCAACGAGTACATCTACAAGTACGTGTCGAACGCGCCGTGGGATCCGGCAGACGCCAACAAGGGCATGGCCGCCGGTGACAAGTACCTGGACGACGGCAAGCTGTATGTCGCGAAGTTCAATGCCGACGGCAGCGGCGAATGGGTCGAGCTGAAGTTCGGCAGCAACAACATCACGGCCGCTTATGCGCCCTATGCCTTTGCCGACCAGGCCGATGTGCTGGTCAATACGCGTCTTGCGGCCGACGCCGCGGGCGCCACGAAGATGGACCGTCCGGAATGGGGCGCGGTCAATCCGGCCAACGGCGAGGTGTACATGACGCTCACCAACAGCAATGCGTCGAACCGCACCCTGGCGTCGACCGATGCGGCGAATCCGCGCTTCTACAATGACCCGAAGGGGGCGACTGCGCAGAAAGGCAATCCGAACGGCCACATCATCCGCTGGGCGGAGGACAACGCCGACGTCACGGCGACCGGCTTCAAGTGGGATGTGTTCCTGTTCGGTGCACGCTCCACTGCCGACGCCACCAACGTGAACGTGTCCAACCTGACGGCGGCCAACGACTTCTCCAGCCCTGACGGCCTGTGGTTTGCGCGTAGCGGCCTGCTATGGATCCAGACCGACGATGGCGCTTATACCGACGCCACCAACTGCATGATGCTGGCTGCAGTGCCCGGCAAAGTCGGGGACGGCGGCAAGAGGACCATCACCAATGTCGATGGCGCGAGCACAAAGGCAGTCGATACCTATGTCGGCGCCGCGCCCGGCGAGACCAACCTGCGCCGTTTCCTGGTCGGCCCCAAGGAGTGCGAAATCACCGGCCTGGCCGAAACGCCGGATGGCAAGGTGCTGTTCGTCAACATCCAGCATCCGGGTGAAGACACCACGCCCGACTTCGCAGACCCGACCAGCTTTGGCAGCCACTGGCCGGATGGCGGCACTGCCCGTCCGCGTTCGGCAACGGTCGTCATCACCAAGGACGACGGCGGTCTGATCGGCGGCAGCCTCGCGTAAAGGATTGCCGGGATGAGGAAGCCCGCGTCGTCAGACTGAGTAAAAACAGCCTGACGGTCTGACGATGCGAGCGCTGCACGCCTGATCGCTTATTCCCTTCCCCAAAAAAAATTGCCCCGCTTGTGCGGGGCAATTTGTTGGACGCCGGTTGACAGACTTTTTACATAGCCCGTTGAGCGGGCTTTCCCTTTTCGGTCGCTTACCGCATCAAAGGCATCAAAAGCATCAAAGAATGCCGGTCTTGGTGACGGTATCGCGCGTGGTGCCGCTCAGGTGCGAACGCAGCCATTTGTGCGCCGGGTTGCGCGTGTCGCGCTCGTGCCACAGCATGTCGATGTGCATGTTGGGCATCGCGAACGGCAGTTCCTTCGTGACCAGCGCGCCGGTGATGCCGGTCGATGCGATCAGGTGGCGCGGCAGCACCGTAATCAGGTCCGACGTGGCAACCACGCGCCCCGCGGTGAAAAACTGGTTCACCGTCAACAGGATGCGCCGCTCGCGACCGACTTGCGCCAATGCCTCATCGACCAGACCATGCGCGCGCCCCGAAAAGCTCACAAGCAGATGGTTGGCCGAACAATAGTCGTCCAATGTCAGTTCGCCCTGCGCTAGCGGGTGGTTCTTGCGCATCACACAGACATATTGTCCGGAATACAACTGCTCATGGCGGATCGGCGACACCGAAGCGCCTTGCCCCCCGGCAAGTTGCGCCACCACACCCGGAAAGAAACCTACCGCCAGGTCGATGTCGCCTCTTAACAACATCGGCCGGGGTTCGCGGGTGGTCAGCGGCACCATGCGAATCGTGATGCCGGGCGCTTCGCGCTCGATCGAACGCACCAGTGCCGGCAGCCACAAGGCCGCAGTCGCATCGGCCATTGCCATACGGAAAGTCGTTTGTGCCGCCGCAATGTCGAAGGTCTGCTCCGGTGCGATCGCTTCTTCCAGTTCGGTAAGCGCACGCCGCACGGCGGGCCAGAGGTTTTCCGCCCGCGGCGTCGGTTTGACACCGTGCGCGGTACGGATAAGCAACTCGTCACCCAACGCGTCGCGCAAGCGCCGCAAGGCATTGGAGACAGCAGGCTGTGTCATTGCCAGCCGGTTAGACGCGCGTGTGAGATTCTGCTCGGTCATCACTGCATCGAAGACCCGCAGCAGGTTCAGATCCAATGTGAGGAAACTCATGATGTCACGCTAAACCAATGATTATTAAACAGAAAACGCCCGATCGCTATTCACGCAAATTATATCTGATATGCGCATTTTAAATTGGTTTTATAACTTTCGTCTATCTATACTGCAACGCAACAAAGAAATTTCAGAATTCCGTTTTGATTGGGAGCAAGACATGTCCATTTTAGCCATCGCATTTCCTGCCGAAGCTGCACTGCCGGCCTTTCAGGTATTTGCGGCCAATGCCTTGAGCATTGCACGTCCCCTGCTGGGTCTGGGCATTCTCGCCGCCCTACTGATGGTATTCAAGCCACTGCTGATCGGCGTGCTGCGTGCCGCCCTGCTGGTGATTCACCCGCGCAAGTCGCTGCAAGAGCGCTCCTCGCGCCGCATGCTGGAAAGCGTATTGCTGATGCACCGCATGGCGCGCGATGTCGAGACAAGCCATCCGGCCTTGGCGGCCGAACTGCGTTCGATCGCATCCCGTAATTAAGCGTGAACTAATCCAGACGAGAGGTTCTAATCATGACCACGTTATCGCATCCGATTTCTTCGCTGCCGAAGAGCACAGAATCAGCCGCAACGGGCGCTGCCGGTTCCGCCGTTTATCGCGTGCGCCGTTCGCACAGCCTCGCTTCGATGCTGCCATCCCTGCTGTTGAGCGGCGTGATCACGCTTGTCATGACCGCGGTCATGCACTTGATGTGGTCGGGCTTGAGCAACGGCTTTTTCGGTGCATGGATGGAAAGCTGGCTGACAGCATGGCCGATCGCTTTCCCGGTGGCTTACCTGATGGGCCCGGCGCTGAACAGGATCGCCGCTCGCATCTCGGCACCGGCAGCGCGAGCTGACCTGCGTCCGCAGGCCGGCCTGGCATTTGGCGATATCGCCAGCGTGTCGGATACCGTCACCGCGAATAACGGATTCGTCGTCCTGCGCAACCTGAAACCCGCACACGATTTCAGCGCTGTGTAATACGGCTGTACCAGTTGTCTCCTCCTCCCTCCTAAAGGAAGGATTTGGCCCCGCAAGCTTCGGCATTGCGGGGCTTTTTTCTTTCTGTTGTTGCGGGCCGGTGCTACAAGCCGCGCAACAGCATCTGCGTATCGATCACGCGCACGCTGCCGCGCACCAGTACTCCCTGTTCCATGAACCATCGCTGCGCCACGAATGGCGCAAAGCCGGTTTCTTCACGTATCGCAAACTGGAAGATCGCATCCCACTCGTTGTCTTTCGGCATGACCCACACCACCTGACGTCCCGAGTCGGCGCGGATGCCCGCATGGCGCAGATTGGCCCGCATGCGGGCAGCACGCCGCTCGCGGTTTTCCGCATAGATACCGTTCTCATCCGGTGTAGGCAGCACGGCAGGCACCCGCCGCTGCTCCAGGTCGCTTGCCCTGGTGCGAAAAGTCGCCCACGGTCCCACCAGCGTGCGCGAGACGAATTGCAGTTCGTTGTCGGCAAGCGGTTCATCCAGGTAATAGCAGGACAGGGTGAAAGGCATGTGGCGGTGCTGTGGGTTGCGTTCGACTGGCAGGATAAACCGTCAGCCCCTATTTAAACAGCTCCGCTTCGCGCCGTGCTGACATTCGCCAACGGCGCTCCAGGCTTGAGCCAACTGCGTGCACTGCGGCAATTTGCAGAAATTGCAAAACCAATCGCGACAAGCCGTGTCCAATCCCGGTCAAGCAAGAAGAAGGGTACCGACGGTGGATAACGAACAACCACAGAAACAAGACCCGCAGCAAACCAATCCGGAGCCCCCAAGAAGACATCCACTGCTGCGTGCAGTGGTTCGGCACACTGTGAACATAGTGGGGTCGTTCCTCATCCTGTTAGTGGCTGCCGGGATTCTCGGCGCAGCCTACGTGATGCAGACGATCCCGAAGACACCCGGCCTGGAAGCGTTGCTGGAAGCGCAGAACGCGAAGCCCAGCGTCCTGCTATCCGCTTCCGGCACGCATATCGCAACATTCAGCCAAGGCCAGCAGGAACGCGTGGCCTTGAGCCAGGTCTCGCCGCATGTGATCGACGCGCTGATCGCGACCGAAGACCACCGCTTCTACGAGCATCGCGGTGTCGACATACACCGCACCTTGTCGGCCATCGTACATACGATCCGCGGCGATGCGCAGGGCGGATCGACGATCACGCAGCAGCTGGTAAGAAACATGTTTCCCGAAGCAATCGGCCGCGCACGTACGGTTGAACGCAAGCTGCGCGAGATCATCACGGCACTGAAGATCGAAGAGGCCTACACGAAGGACGAGATCCTTGCGCTGTACCTGAATTCCGTTCCCTTCCTGTACAACGTGGTCGGCATTGAAATGGCCGCGCGCACCTACTACGACAAGACTGCAGCCGACCTCGACGTGCTGGAGAGTGCGACGCTGATCGGTATGCTGAAGGGAACCAGCTACTACAACCCCATCCTCAATCCGGAACGGGCGCAGAAGCGGCGCAATGTGGTGCTCGGCCAGATGGTCAAACATGGGCTGCTCAGCATGGAAAAGTTCGATGCGCTTCGCGAAGAGCCGCTTAACGTGGCGCTCAACCGCCAGCCCGATCCGCTCGGCGAGGCGCCCCACTTCGCCGCCCATGTGCGGCGGCAGCTGATCGAATGGGCCGACGCTAACAACTACAACATCTACACCGACGGCCTGATCGTGCATAGCACCATTGACGACCGGCTGCAGAAAGCGGCAGCGGATGCAGTCGAACGCCAGGCGCAGGTGCTGCAGAACATCGCCGATGTGGAATGGGGGCGCAGCACGGACCGCGTCGCGTCGCATACGCCAAGCGCCTATGCCGCCCTACGCAAGAAGGTCGAGCCGTTCAAGCACTTCTGGAATGAACGCCCCGACCTGCTGGACACCTTCGTGCGTGAATCGCCGGCCTACAAGAAGGCCGTTGCCGATGGACAGTCGCCGCAGAAGGTACTGGCGAAATTGAAAGCCGACACGAAATTCATGGACCGCCTGCGCGAGTACAAGACGCGTCTTGAAGCCGGTTTCGTCGCGATCGACCCGACCAGCGGCGAAGTGAAGGCCTGGATCGGCAGCCGTGACTTCGAACGCGACCAGTTTGACCATGTGGCACAGGCCGAGCGCCAGCCCGGCTCCACGTTCAAGCCCATCGTGTATGGCGCGGCGCTGGAGCAGGGATTCCTGCCCGACCGCGTCTACCCGGACGGGCAGGTGGAGATTTATGCTGACGACGGCAGTATCTGGAAGCCGACCGACATGGATGGTTTCAGCGGCCGCATGATGAGCATGCGCGAGGGCCTGATCTATTCAAAGAACACGATCACCGCGCAGGTGATGCAGGACGTCGGCGCAAACCATGTGATCGGCCTTGCACGCGCCATCGGCGTCAAGCAAAGCCGGCTTGCCGCCGTGCCGTCGCTGTCGCTCGGGACCAGCCCGGTGACCTTGCTCGAGATGGCGACTGCCTATTCCACGATTGCAAAGGTCGGCGAATACCGCCCGCCCGTGTTCATCCGCAAGATCACCGACCGCGAAGGCAAGGTCCTCGCCGAATTCAGCGCCGAGCCGCAACGCGTGATGTCGGAAGAAACCGCGACCGAACTGATCGACATGATGCGCGGTGTGGTGCGGCAAGGCACCGGCACCGAAGTGCGGAACCGCTTCAACATCGTGGCCGATATCGCAGGCAAAACCGGCACCACGCAGAACAATACCGATGGGTGGTTCATCCTGATGCACCCGAACCTGGTTGCCGGCGCCTGGGTCGGCTTTAACGATTCGCGCGTGACGATGCGCAGCGACCACTGGGGTCAGGGCGGGCACAACGCGCTGCTGCTGGTGGGCGACTTTTTCCGCGATACGCTCAAAGCCAAGCTGATCAACGTGAAGGCCAAATTCCCGCAACCGAAACGCCCGCCGCCGCTGATCGTCAACGCCCTGCCCGATGCAATGGAGAGCGGCACGATGCCACCGGGCTATGGTGTGGTGATTACGCACGGCGACAGCGATGCCGTCGCCGTCGCACCGGACAGCATGCAAATGCCGGACTACCAGGACAGTCGTTCACCGATGCCAATGTCTTCCGACGAACTGGGCCGGTTCCTCAGCAGGCTCGGGCGCGACCCGGTGACCGGCATGCAGGTGGAACAAAGCTCGGGGGCATCTGTATCTGTGTCGAGGGGCGAAGCGGCATCGGGAGACGATGCCGTGTTCTCCGATTATGGTGAGTAATGTTGTACGCACCCGTTCCACGCAATCGTGATTTGCGAGGTTCGATGCCGCGCGGCAGCCGGACATGCATTGCGCTTGAGATGCGCCAATTTGCTGCCACGTTACGGCCTTTCATGAATCGCTATCATGCCTGTTTCCCCGCATGGCAAAGGAGAGTCGCATGGCAGCCGAAAACCCCAGCATTGTTTCGCATGTCTCGGTCGGCACCAACAATTTCGAACGCGCGGTCGCGTTCTACGACAAGGTGATGACGGCAATCGGAGCACGCCGGCTGATGGAGCATCCCGGTGCCGTCGCATACGGCAAGCTGTATCCGGAGTTCTGGGTGCAGACGCCGATCGACGGCACGCCTGCGTCGGTCGGCAACGGCACGCACTTCGGATTTGTCGCGGCGTCGAAGGAGGCCGTACACGCCTTTCACGCGGCCGCACTGGCCGCAGGTGCAGAAGACAGCGGCGCCCCGGGGCCGCGGCCGGAATACAGCCCGGCCTATTACGGCTGCTTTGTGCGTGACCCTGACGGACACAAGATCGAAGCGGCGTTCTGGGATGAGACGCTCGCCACATGACTCGGGTATCATGGCGATATCGTCATGATCGACTCTCGGGCTGACAAGGCCCGTTCGGCAAGCCCTACCCTACCTCACAGGAGAAAAAAAGATGGATATCGATATCGGCATTTCCGAGCAGGACAGGCAAAGCATCGTCGATGGTTTGTCACGACTGCTGGCTGACACCTACACGCTCTATCTCAAGACCCACAATTTCCACTGGAATGTGACCGGCCCGATGTTCCAGACACTGCACTTGATGTTCGAGACGCAGTACAACGAACTGGCACTGGCGGTAGACCTGATCGCGGAGCGGATCCGTGCCCTGGGCAGTTATGCTCCCGGGACGTACGCGGACTTTGCGCGCCTGAGCACGGTGAAGGAGCCGGACGGCGTGCCGTCGGCGCAGGACATGATCCGGCAACTGGTGCAGGATCAGGAAGCGGTGGTGCGCACTGCCCGCTCGATGTTCAAGGCGGTGGACCAGGCCGGCGATGAACCGACGGCCGACCTGCTGACGCAGCGCATGCAGGTGCATGAAAAGACGGCGTGGATGCTGCGTTCGCTGCTGGAGAAATAAGACGGAATCCTTCGGGCCGGGCCGCAATCGCGAGATGGAAACTCAGATTGCATCAAGCCGGCCCGCGCCATGTTCAAGTCGCTTGCATTACGCCCGCATTGGCCTGCGGTATGCGCGACTTTCCACTTTCGATGCGTGCGCGGATGCGCTCCCACAGCTTCTCGTGCAACGGCATCACGATCACATTGCAGATCGGCTCGAGGATGGCCGCCAGGCCGCCAAAGGCGACGGAACCGGTTACCACATACATGGTGGCGAATGCCACACCCATGTGTACAGCGATCTGGCTCGTGGTTTTAGCGGCGGTGACCATATTGTTTTCCTTTCCTTGCCAATCAAAGCGTCATGCAGCAAATGATAGTGATTCGCATTTGATTGAGCCAGTTGATTTATTAAAGGAATTCAATAGGAAAGGTCTATTAAAGACCGGAAGCAGGCGTCTTCAGAACTTGTAGCTGATACCGACGCGAAGCACCGGATAAACCTTGAACTTGCCGACTTCGTCGCGCAATGCGGCGTTTTCGCGCGCGATGTCGTTTGCAAATTCGCGGCAGACGGAATCCGGCGCGGTACAGCCGCTGCTGGTCAGCGAGGTTTTTGGCGAGCCCTGCAGCATCACGCCGACGTCGGTCGAGAATGACCATCCTTTTTCCTTGGCAGAGGAGCGGCCCCAGCCAATGCCCAGATACGGTGCAACCTTGTTGAAATCGACCTTGCCGTTGACCTTGCCCGCGCTCGCGGCGTCGTAAGTGCGTCCCTGGATGGTATAGGTGCCGCTTGCATTCGGCAGCGCATCCACATCAATCTTGTTACCGTTGTAGGACAGGCCGGCAGTCAGGCGGAACGCGCTGTCCTTGCGCGGATACCAGTCAAGCAGCGCATCATAGGTGTTCGCAGTCAGCTTCAGGTCGTAATCCATGTCCCTGGTGCGGCCGCTGTAGGTGTAGCCGAGATAGCCCATGCCCAAGCGCGCGTTCAGGTTCGGACGCAGCGGGATCGTGGTGTGGAAGCCGATGCCGGTGGTACCGACTGCGCCGGCGACGCCGACATCATCCAGCTTGTCGATATCGGCGGGATTCGCTTGTGCGCCCGCTGCCATCATCAAACCTGCCATCAACCCGAAAGCCGCAAATCCTGTCTTCAATATGTCGCTCCTGTCCATGAATGAATGCACAAGCAAATTTTTCGCCTTTGCAAAATTGCCCCGCGTACAGGGTTCTAGGACTACGGCAACTCTTGCCGGTTCCGGACTTTTTCCAGATGGCAGAAATTAGGAATTCTTGAAGGAAATATTGAGAAGAAGAAAGAAGATCGTGGCAAGATCGTGAAAAATCAGGTACGGGTCAGCATTTATCAACATGCCCCGCCGGATTGGCCGCATAGTGGTCGTCCGCGATGACGACATGAGTTGAGCTACCTCAACATTATTTAATGGCATGACAAAGCAGATGAACAAGAAGCGGCATCTCCATCCTTCCGATGTGCGCGCCCTGGCCCGGCTGGCGACCGATGCGACCGTCGGCCTGACCGACCTCGTCGAAGCGGTGCATCACACCGTTGTCCGGTTGCCCGGGACGGCAGTGGTGCCGGCGCCTGCCGTGCACCGTACGCGCGGCATCAGCGGCATGGTCTACAACACGGTGCGCGGCATAGCGCGTGTGACTGGTGGTGGTATCGACAAGCTGCTGGCAAAGCTGATCCCGTTTTTTGGCGAGAGCGCTTCTTCACCCGAGCGCGAGGCCATGCTGGCGGCACTCAATGGCGTGCTTGGCGACTACATGGCGAGCACCGGCAATTCCCTCGCCATTCCGATGCACTTGCGCCATGGCGGGAGCATCCTGCGCCTGGAGCGCGACGCGTTGAGTGCGGTCATGCCCGATGCAGGTCCACGACTTGTCGTGCTGGTGCATGGCCTTTGCATGAATGACCTGCAGTGGCGCCGCCTAGGCCACGACCATGGCGCCGCACTCGCGCACGATCTCGGTTACACGCCGCTCTACCTGCATTACAACAGCGGGAGGCACGTGTCGGACAACGGACGCAATCTCGCATGGTTGTTGCAGGAATTGATCCTTGAATGGCCGCAGCCGGTGGAGGAACTGGTCCTTGTCTGCCACAGCATGGGCGGCCTCATCGCCCGCAGCGCCTGCCATTACGGCACTGCGGAAGACCATGCCTGGCCGCCGCTGCTGCGCAAACTGGTTTTCCTCGGCACACCGCATCACGGCGCTCCGCTGGAGCGGATCGGGAACTGGATCGATGTGCTGCTCAAGGCGACGCGCTATGCGGCACCCCTCGCGCGACTGGGCAAGATCCGCAGCGCCGGAATTACTGATCTGCGCTTCGGCAATGTGCTGGAAGAGGACTGGAGCGGACGCGACCGCTTTGCGCGCGGGCCGGACAGGCGCCAGCTTCTGCCCTTGCCGCCCGACGTGGAGTGTTACGCGATTGCGGCGACATTGGGCAAGAGCATCGGCAGCATCACCGACCGCATCCTTGGCGACGGCCTGGTGCCGCTGGACAGTGCGCTGGGCATCCACCAGCAGCCGGAGCGTCGCCTGGATTTTGCGCCCGAGCGGCAATGGGTGGCATGCGGAACGGGACACATGGATCTGCTCAGCAGCGCAGACGTATATGCGCGCATGCACGGCTGGCTGGCCGGGCAACCAGCAAATGCGCAATAGCGCACCTCGGTGATGCGTCGAAACGGTCCGAGGTGAGTTGACGAGAGCCTGCTAGAACGACGCAACAGTGCGCAATGCGTGTTCCACGTCCGCACGACTCACATCAAGGTGCGTCACCCAACGCATGCGCTTCATCGCCCGTTCCTTCGTGCGGAAGTAGCCGCTGGTGACTTTCACGCCGTGCGTTGCGAGGTGCTGCTGCAATGCTTCAGCCACGTCGCTCTCGATATCGCAGAACACGATATTGGTGTGCGCCGGATGCACCGACACCTTGCCGGCCAGCTTCGGATGCATGGCCGCGATGTCGGCGAAGCCTTCGGACAACAGCCGGGCATGTGCATGATCTTCTGCCATGCGGTGCACATGGTTCTGCAGCGCATGCATGCCGGCTGCGGCGATCATGCCGGCCTGGCGCATGCCGCCGCCGAGCATCTTGCGCACACGTTTTGCCTGGCGGATGAAGTCGGCGGAGCCGAGCAGCAGGGAGCCGATCGGCGCGCCGAGGCCTTTGGACAGGCACAGGGACAGCGAGTCGTAGCCCTCGCAGATCGCGCGTGCCTGCTGCACCGGGTCGGTCCCTTCCAGCTCGGCTTGTGCAACGGCCGCGTTGAACAGGCGCGCGCCATCGATGTGGGTGCGCAGGCCATGGCGCTGCGCCAGGTCGCGCACTGCGCGCATGTAGGCCAGCGGAAGCACCTTGCCGCCCGTCGTGTTTTCGATCACGACAAGCCGTGTCTTCGCAAAATGCGGATCGTCCGGCTTGATCGCAGCCTCGATGTCTGCCAACGCAATGGTGCCGTCCGGCTGGTGTTCCAGCGGTTGCGGCTGGATCGAGCCCAGCACCGCCATGCCGCCCGCTTCCCAGCGGTAGGTGTGCCACTGCTGGCCGACGATCGCTTCGTCGCCGCGCTGGCAGTGCGTCATCATCGCGATCAGGTTGGTCTGCGTGCCGCTCGGCGCCAGCAGCGCCGCCTCGAAGCCGAGCATCTGCGCCGCCGTCTCCTGCAAGCGGTTGACGCTCGGGTCGTCGCCGAACACGTCGTCGCCCAAGGGCGCTTCCATCATCGCCTGCTTCATCGCGGCGGTCGGCTGGGTCACGGTGTCACTTCGAAAATCGCTCATGGTGTACAAGAAAAATCGGCAAAGCTGCCATTATCCGGCTTTTCGATGACGGGCCGGGCCAACTGTCCCGAATGAGACAGTTGGCATGAAACTAAAGCAATAAAATCAACGCGCTTGCTAGCCAATGCATTGTCACTTATGCAATGATAGCGGGCTAAGATCAACCCTCTCTGAACAGGTCGTCCTCGCCATGGATACGACACTCGAATCCGCACCCACACCAACCACGAGCCGCCGCTTCGTGCTGGAAATGCTGGGCTTCACCGCCGCCGAAAAAACGATGCTGGCTTCTACCTTCCGCCTGACGGGACGGCGTCCCTTCTGCTACGCGGAAGCCAGTACGCCGGGCGAGCGTGCCGATATTTACCTGGCGAATGCAGACAGCACTGACGGCCTGCATCAGTTGCAGGCGCGCGCACCGAACATCCACGCGCCGGCGGTGCTGATCGGACGCGGGCCGGCGCCAAGCGAGTGGCCCCTGGTGGAAAAACCAATCCACTGGATGCGCCTGTTCGAGCAGATGGACCTGCAGATGCAGGCGGCGCTGGAAGAGCGCACGCGCCGCGCGCACGCCCCGGATCAATGGGATGGACGCACCTTCCGCCGCGCCAGCGACAAGAAATTGCCGCCGCCCCCGGTCTTCGTCGAAACCCGGCCGGTGGAATCGGTACTGGTCGTCGATGACAGTGCGACCGTGCGCGCCTTCATGCGCGCCAAGCTGGCCCCGTTCCGCTTCGACGTGGACTACGCGGAGAATGGCGAAAAAGCGATCGACATGGCGCAGGCGAAGAATTACACCTGCATCTTCCTTGATATCCTGATGCCCGGTATGGATGGCTACCAGGTCTGCAAGCGCATCAAGTCCAGTCCAGTGACGAAAGACACCGCAGTAGTCATGTTGAGCAGCAAGTCCTCTGCCTTCGACAAGTTCCGCGGCAGTTGGGCGGGATGCGATGCCTATCTCGGCAAGCCGGTGTCGGAAGACGATCTGCTGTCGACCATTGCGCGCTTCCTGCCGAGCGCGCGCCGAGTGGCGGAAGCCATTCTCGCCGGCGCGGCCTAATTCCACCAATCTCCCACCAACTTCCGACCAGTTTTTCCGGCGCCGCTCGGCGCCGGATTTCCGCACACCCCTGCCGCAAATACCCCGGCCGTCAGTCGGCCAGGTTCGCAAACAGCGGCGTGCTCAGGTAACGCTCGCCGAAGGACGGGATGATCGTGACGATCAGCTTGCCCTGGTTTTCCGGGCGGCGCGCTACCTGACAGGCAGCCCACAATGCTGCACCGGACGAGATGCCGACCAAGAGGCCTTCTTCGCGCGCTGCGCGGCGGGCGAAGTCGAATGCATCGTCGTTCTTCACGCGCACCACTTCATCGTAGACCTTGGTGTTCAGGATGTCGGGCACGAAGCCGGCACCAATGCCCTGGATCGGGTGCGGGCCTTTCTGGCCGCCTGACAATACCGGCGACGCATCCGGCTCCACCGCAATGCACTGGAACGACGGTTTGCGTGCCTTCAGCACTTCACCGACGCCGGTAATCGTGCCGCCGGTGCCGATGCCTGCCACCAGAATGTCGATCTTGCCGTCGGTGTCGCGCCAAATCTCCTCGGCGGTCGTCTTGCGATGGATTTCCGGGTTGGCGGGGTTCTTGAACTGTTGCGGCATCAGGTAACGCGGGTCGGACGCGCACAGCTCCTCTGCCTTCTTGATCGCGCCGCCCATGCCTTCCGGGCCCGGCGTGAGGATCAGGTCGGCGCCGTAGGCGCGCAACAGCATGCGGCGCTCCTTGCTCATTGTCTCCGGCATCGTCAGCACGCAGCGGTAGCCGCGTGCGGCACACACCATCGCGAGCGCAATGCCGGTATTGCCGCTGGTCGGTTCGACGATGATGGTGTCGGGCTTGATCAGACCGGCCTGTTCGGCGGCATCGATCATCGCCACGCCGATGCGGTCCTTCACGCTATGCGCCGGGTTGTAGAACTCCAGCTTGGCCACCACGTCCGCGCCGCCCGGCTGAACCAGCTTGCGGATGCGCACCAGCGGCGTGTTGCCAATCAATTGCGTGACATCGTTAACGATCTTCATGGCTTCCTTTCTTGTTGGTTGTCTTTTTGGTTTGTCTCTGCCGAGTGAGTATAAGACGATAACGCCGGAACATTAACCATGCATCTCGGCAATGCGGCGATCCCGTTCGACCTGGATCAAATGCGCGGATGTCCCTTCCGATACCCCAAGCGTTTGCAGAACGAATGCCGACAGCTGCAATCCTGCTTCGAGCGTCTCCGGGATCACATACGAGGCGCCTGCCTGCTTCAGCGCGAGCGCATGCTTCTCATCACGTGAACGGGCAAACAGCGGCACATTCGGATACTCGCGGCGGATCGCCGTGACCGCGTGCAGCGCCGACGCCGGATGGTCCATCGTTAGCACGATCGCGGCTGCCTTTTCCGCATGCACCTTGCGCAGCAGTTCCACGCGCGCGGCATCCCCGAAATACACCGGAATGCCCATCGGGTGCATCTTCGCGATCAGGCGCGCGTTGTTCTCAAAGGCGATATAGGGAGCGCCGTGGGCCGATACCATCTGCGCCACCAGTTGGCCGACGCGGCCGAAGCCGGCAATGATCACGGTGCCGTTGACCGGTTCGATCTCCGCATTGTCGATGCTGTTGCTGTCCGGATGGCGGCTGTCCCACCACTCGGCAACGATGCGTCCGCCCTTCGCGACCACCGGTGTGGCAAACAGGCTCAAACTGACCACCAGCATGATGAACTGGCCGATTGCCTGCGGCATCAGCTGTGTCGTGAGTGCATAGCCGACCACGATGAAAGTAAACTCGCCGCCCTGTCCGAGCAGTGCGCCGCCTTCGACCGCTCTCCCCCAGTTGAAACCGCCGATGCGGAAGATCACCGCAAGGACCACGGACTTGATCAGGAACAGGCCGACCACCGACAGCGGCAGCCATACCGGCGACGCCGCGATTTCGCGCACGTCGATGGCCATGCCCACCGACATGAAGAACAGGCCCATCAGCAGACCCTTGAAGGGCTCGATCGTGACTTCCACCTCGTGCTTGAACTCGGTCTCGGCCAACAGCAGGCCGGCAAGGAAAGCGCCAAGTGCCATCGACAGGCCGGCCATCTCGGTCAGGCTGGCAATGCCGAGCGTCGACAGCAGCGTCAGCGCCATGAAGACATCGGGCTGGCGCTGCTGCGCAAAGGAATGGAACAACGGGCGGATCACGCGACGGCCGAGCAGATAGATGAGCACGATCGCCACCACGGATTTGAGCAGCGTGCCGCCGGCCAGCATGACGAGGCCATCGTCGCCGCCCTTGGCGAGCACGCCCATCATGATCAGGATCGGCACCACGGCCAGGTCCTGCAGCATCAGGATCGAAAACCCGGCCTGCCCGAGCGGTGTGCCGAGCATGTGCCGTTCCGTCATCAGCTGCATCACCACAGCAGTGGACGACAGCGCCAGCACGCAGCCGAGAATCGCCGCAGCTTCGAGCGTGTTGCCGAACGCATAGGCGAGCCCGCCGATGGCCGCCGCGCTGACCACTACCTGTGCGGTGCCTGCGCCGAACACCCAGCGCCGCAGCGCCCACAGCCGCTCCGCCGAAAGCTCCAGACCGATCATGAACATCAGGAACAGCACGCCGAGATCGGCCAGTGCCACCACGCCTTCGCGCCGCGGAAAGCTGAAGTACTGCAGCCACGGCAGTTCGTTCGCCCACAGGCCGAGGCCGAACGGCCCGATCAGCGTCCCGGCGGCGAGAAAGCCCAGCACCTGATTGACGCGCCAGCGCTGCAGCAGGGGGATCAGAATTCCGGTAAGCGCGAGGAACAGCAGTGTCTCGCGCAGGTATGGCAATGCCTGGTGTGCTTCCACTTCAACAAATCCTAAAAACAAGCCGGAGAATTTTCTGCTGGACGCGTCGGCCTTGGCCGATGGCGCTCGTGAGAACGATGGTGATGGCAGGAGAAGTGCGCCGTAGCATTCCGCAGCATTGCAAGTGTGTCACAGAACGGTGCCGCATTGCATCGAAAAAACGCGTCAACCATGCACGGAAACAGGCCTTTTTTGTCGTAGGCGTGCATACGGGAGCACGCCCCTCTGCCGTTCTTGACCTGGATTATTTCCGGCGCTTCTTCCAGTTGTAGTCGGGATCCGGATCGGACGCGCCTGGGTGGCCGACGGAATGCGGATGCTCCGACGACATCGTGACGAAACTGATCGCCTCGCCGGCGCGCTGCCGGGTGCGCAGCGCTTCCATGAATTGCAGCGCCGTGCTCATTTCATTGGTGTCGAATGCGCGGCCATGCGGACGGGGCGTGCCGTTGTCGACTTGGGTCCAGTACACCATGTACATCGCACTGCTCCCGTGTTTGCGTTCAGCCGCGCCATGCCTGCGCGACGATCTCGGAGGAGCGCAGCCGGGCGGCATGGTCGTAGACCATGGTGTTGATGATCAGCTCGTCGGCCTGGGTGGTCAAGACAAAGGCCTGCAGCTGCTCCCTCACCGTCGCCGGGTCGCCGACGATCGAGGCGCGCAGCGTTGCCTCCACCGATGCCTGTTCCAGCGGCGTCCACAGTCCGTCCATGCTCGCGACCGGCGGTGGCATCGTGTCCGGCATGCCGCGGATCAGGCTCACATGCATCTGCTGCTGCGTGGTCGACAGGATTGCCGCCTGCTCCGCAGTGTCGGCGGCAATCACGTTCACGCCCACCATCGCATACGGTTTGTCCAGCACCTTCGATGGCCGGAACAGTTGCCGGTACAGCGACAGCGCGGTCTGCATGTGCGCCGGGGAAAACTGGCCGGCGAATGCGAAGGGCAGTCCGAGATGGGCGGCGAGCTGCGCGCTGAAATCGCTGGAGCCGAGCAGCCAGATCGGGATGTCGAGTCCTTCGCCCGGCACGGCGCGTACCCGTGGCGTAGCAGCGCCGTCGTCGCGCGCTTGCAGGTAGGAACGCAGTTCCGCCAGTTGTTCCGGGAACTCCTCGCCCCGGACATCCAGCGAGCGGCGCAGTGCACGGGCGGTCAACTGGTTGGAACCCGGTGCGCGGCCCAGTCCGAGGTCGATGCGTCCCGGATACATCGACGCCAGCGTGCCGAACTGTTCCGCAATCACCAGTGGCGCATGGTTGGACAGCATGACGCCGCCCGAGCCGACGCGGATCCTGCTGGTTCCTGCGGCGACATAGCCGATCACGACCGCGGTTGCTGCGCTGGCAATGCCCGGCATCCCATGGTGTTCCGCCAGCCAGTAGCGCTGGTAGCCCCATTGCTCCGCGTGCTGCGCCAGGTCGAGCGTGCGGTGGAAGGCTTCGGCCGCCGTGCCGCCGCGCTGAATGGGCGCCAGGTCAAGGATGGAAAGGGGAATGTCTTTTAGCTGCTTCATCGGCGGGGTGAGCGAGTGCAATGTGTGCAATGAGTACAAGTAACGGCAAACAAGCCATTATGCCGCGGCGGAACATATCGGTTCGACCGTATGCTTGCGGTTGCGTTTCCTACACAGTGGCCTAAAAGCCGAGCAAGCCTTTCTGCCAGAGATAGCGCCCAAGCATCACCATGCATACCGTCACGATCATCGGACGAATGAGCCGCGTGCCGCCGCGCACCATGGCATGCGACCCGCCCCAGGCGCCGATCACCTGGCCGCAGATCATCGCCGCGCCCGCCGTCCACAGCACTTTGCCGCCGGCGATGAACACCGCCAGCGAAGCGATGTTGCTGGCGAAGTTGAGCACCTTGGCATTGGCGGTGGCGGTGATCAGGTTCTGGCCGCGCAATGCGACGCCTGCGAGAGAAAAGAACGAGCCGGTGCCGGGGCCGAACATGCCGTCGTAAAAGCCGATGCCCGGTACGACCACCCCTTGATAGGCAGCGCTGTTGAGGCGCGGCTGGCGTTCCACCGCGCCGGCCCCCGGCGCCAGCAGGAAGTAAAGTGCGATCGTCACCAGGACGAACGGGATCACCACGTCGAGCGTTTTCGCGTTCATGAACTGCACGGCCACGGTGCCGATCGCGGAGCCGATCAGGGAACAGATGAACAGCGGTCGTACCTCCGGAATGCGGACAAGGCCGCGCCGGATCACCATCAGCGAGGCCGTCAGTGAACCCGAGCTGGCCTGGAACTTGTTGGTTGCCAGCGCCTGCAGCGGCGGCACCTGCGCCAGCAGCAGCACCGGAATCGTGATCAGGCCGCCGCCCCCGGCAATCGCATCCACAAAGCCGGCAATGGCAGCCGCGGCAAACAACATCGCCAGCACTTCCGGCGATAACACCAAATCCATATCCAATCCTGTATCAATGCAGAGAAGAGCGGCGCAGTGAACGGCAGCGCCGCAGGTCGCCGTGCCCTCGGGAGCGTTGCACGACGTACGCGACGTGCAACGCGCACATCATGCCGGCTTCTTGTCCCGCATGCGGATCAGGCCTTCCTGCGCCAGCGTCGCCACCAGCTCGCCCTTCTGGTTGTACACGTGCGCAAAGCACAGTCCGCGGCCGCCGGAGGCATTCGGGCTTTCCATCGCAAACAGCAGCCATTCATCCATGCGGAACGGCCGGTGGAACCAGATCGTGTGGTCGAGGCTGGCGATCTGCAGGCGCGGGTCGCCCATCTTCACGCCATGCGGCTGCAGCGATGTCCACAGCAGGCCGTAGTCGGACACATAGGAAAACAGCGTCTCGTGCGTCAGCCTGTCGTCGGGCAGCGCCATGGGCGCGCGCGTCCATACCAGTTTGCTCGGCTTGCCGATATGGCCGCCGTAGATGTCGCCTTCATGGTCGGCGCGGAAATCGACCGGCACCGGCATGAACGGGCGCTTGCCCGCGTCGCTCAGTTTTTTCCATGCGACGATGCTCGATGGGATCGATTCCGGGTCGGCAGCTTCCGGCATCTCCTTCTGGTGTGACAGGCCGTCTTCTTCCTGCTGGAATGACACGGCAGTGACGAAAATGCGCCGCCCCTCCTGGTACGCGACCACGCGCCGCGTCGTGAAGGAGCCGCCATCGCGTACGCGCTCGACTTCGTATTCGATCGGCAGGCGGAGATTGCCCGGCAGGATGAAGAGCGAATGCAACGAATGCACGCGCCGCCCTTCTACCGTTTGCGCCGCCGCGTACAGCGACTGTCCGAGCACCTGGCCGCCGAACACATTGGGGCTGCCCATGAAATGGCTCTGGCCGCGGTAGTGGTCGTTGTCGATCTGTTCCAGCTTCAGCAGCTGCAGGATTTCTTCGGTGTTGTAGAGAGATTGGTCCAGCATGGTTGTCTTGCCTGAGAAAAGAAAATCGGATATTGGATGCCGCCGTATATTTTTTGACGGCGAGAAAAGAGCTAAAGGGTTGAGGGTTGCGCAGTGAAGCTGTCGCGCAGCTCGCGTTTCAAGACCTTGCCGATCGCGCTGCGCGGCAGCTGCGCCGTGACTTGCACCGCGGCCAGCCGCTGCGTCTTGCCGAGGCGCGCATTCGCCCACTGCATGAGTGCCTGTGCATCAAGCGTGTCATCCTGCTTCGGCACCACGAAAGCAACCGGCGTCTCGCCCCAGCGTTCGGACGGCACGCCGACGACGGCGGCTTCCAACACCTGCGGATGTTGCGCCAGCACCGCTTCCAGGTCGCTCGGATAGATATTGAAGCCGCCCGAGATGATCATGTCCTTTTTGCGGTCCATCAGCGTCAGGAAGCCATCGGCATCGAAGCGGCCGATGTCGCCGGTACGGATGAAGCGCTTGCCGCTCGGGTCGTACCATTCCGCTTCGGCGGTCTTGGCCGGCTGCTTGTGGTAGCCGGCCATCATGCCTGCGGAATGGCCGACCACTTCGCCGAGTTCACCCTGCGCCACATCGCGGCCCTGCTCGTCGATCAGGCGGATGTCGTGGCCCGGCACCGGCTGGCCGACCGTGTGCAGCTTGTCCGGATGTTCGTGCGCGGCGAGCATGCAGGTGCCGCCGCCTTCCGTCATGCCGTAATACTCGATCAGGCCGCCCGGCCAGCGCTTAACGACATCAGCCTTCAGCGCGGCGGAGAACGGCGCGCTGGTGCAGAACTTCATGCGGAACGCGGACAGGTCGTAACGCGCGAAATCCTCGCGCGCCATGATGCGCTGGTATTGCACCGGCACCAGCATCGTGTGCGTGACGCGATGCTTCTGGGCCAGCGCGAGGTACGCGCCGGCCTCGAACTTCGCCATCAGCACCACCGTGCCGCCAAGCGCAATGGTCGGGAAAAAGCACACCAGCGTGGTGTTCGAATACAGCGGCGTGGAGATCAGCGACACGGCGCTGGCGTCATAACCGTTGGCGCGACCGCGCTGCACATGCGTCCAGCGCATCCCGTGCGGCTGCACGATGCCTTTCGGTGCGCCTGTGGTGCCGGACGAGTAAATGATGTTGAAAGGCCAGTCGGGCTGGATCGCGACGGCTTGCGGCGCGCTGCCGTGTGCTGCAAGCCAGTCGTTGAAGGTTCGTCCCGGCGCGGTGTCGTCGAGTGTCACGATCTGGGCCGGCAGTTTGCCGCGCACCGGCGCCAGCGCCGTTGCCACCGCCGCATCGACAAAAAGCAGTCGCGCATCCGCATCGGCTGCCATCGACGCAATGCTTTCCGGCGACGAGGACGGCGCAAGCGGAGCAACGGCGACTCCGGCGCGCAGGCTGCCAAGGAACAGCACCGCATAAGCGATGGAAGTGGCGGCGCAGATCGCCACCGTTTCGCCCGGTTGCACGCCGTCTCGCTGTAGCGCGGCTGCAACACGGTCCATCAATCCATCGAGTTGCGCATAGCTGACCGCTTCCTCGTCCTGGATCAGCGCCGGTTGCGAAGGCGCGTTGCGCGCGTGCAGGCAGATCAGCTGGGGAAGTGTGTGGAAGCTGTCTTCGAGCAGCGCGTCGATGGTGGGCTGTGCAGTCATGCAGCGTCGTTGTTTGAATGAGCGAAAGCGAATTGCCTCAATACTATTCCAGAATGGGGCTTTTCGTGAAAAGGGTATGGATCTGGAGGAGAAGGAAAAATGCCGGGGAGCAGTAATCTGCCTTACACGCACGCTACGATGAGCATATTTGGTGCAGGGCATTAGATTGGCCGGTATTGCAATTCATGCAATGTGGTTTGGCGGCGACATGTTCCGCACGCCGGAACATCGGATCGAGAAGGATGTTACGGACAGGGCCGCAAAAGCACTGCGAGCCTGTCCGGAGGTAGGGTGGAAGACTACTTGTAGCCGCGCTCGCTGGCGTCGTGCTCGATACCGATCAGGCCGGTATCGGTGGTGAAGCCGGCATTGTCCGCAAAGAGCAGTCGGCCGACGCCCTTGTAGTGGAACCACACCTCACGCTTGCCGGAACCCACATAGAACGGGATCCACGCCTTGCCGGTCATGTGCATGCTCTGGTCGGTCGGTGCGCCGATCAGGTCGATCACTTCCTTCTCTCCCATGCCGATCTTCAGCTTCCCGAACTTGCTGTTGCGTACAGGTGTGCCTTGCACATAGCCGGTCCAGTCATTGATGCCTTTGACTTCCTTGCGGTTGGCGTTCGCCTGGCCTGGCGCCTGCTCTTTGCTGTCCGGTGCTGCACTGGCTGCGTTCGCCGGGCTTGCCGCAGCTGCGCAAGGAGCGGTTGCGGGCGCCGCCGCCGATTTGGACTTGCTCTTGCTGGTCTTCGCGGATTTTTTCTTGCCGGTGGTGGAAGCCTTGGTTGATGCAGCCGGTGTGCAGGGTGCATCGGCGTTGGTCGTGGCGGGTGCTGCCGTCGTTCCCGCAGGAGCAGCCTGTGCAGCGGATGCCGCCGGCGCGGTAGTTGTGGCTGGTTCCGCCGCGCTTTGCTTGTTGATCGGATTGGTGATGCAGCCGGCCAGTACCATTGCCGACATCAGAATGCTCAAACTGTACTTCATAGCCTCCCTTTCAAGCCTTGTCGTGATGATTGCAGATGCGGATTGTATACAATCCGGCGACCGATCCGGCGTCTTCTCAAGCGCCTGCGGCACCCTCCGTGCCGCGCAATTCATGAAGGAAGTGCATGTCCTACCACCTGGTCCTGTTCGATTTCGACGGCACGCTGGCCGACTCGTTTCCGTGGTTCCTGAAGACGATCAACTCGCTCGCCGACAAACACGGCTTCAAGCGCATTGCGCAGGATGAAGTGGACGAATTGCGCCGCCTCAGCAGCCGGGACCTGATGGCGCATCTCGGCCTGCCGTTGTGGAAGCTGCCCGCCGTGACCAGCGACATGCGGCGACTGATGACGGCAAGCGCAACGGCGATCTCCTTGTTCGGCGGTGTGCGCGGCATGCTGGAGCAGCTGTCGGCAAGCGGCATCGCGCTGGGGGTGGTGACATCGAACACCGAGGACAACGTGCGGACCATCCTTGGCGACAGTCATGTGCCGCTGGTGCGGCATTTCGAATGCGGCGCGTCGATGTTCGGCAAGAAGGCCAAGTTCAGGAAGGTCATGAAAGCCGTCGGCATCGCGCCAGAGCACATCCTGTGCGTCGGAGACGAGATCCGCGACGGGCAGGCGGCGAGCGAAGCCGGACTGGATTTTGCTGCGGTCGGCTGGGGCTATACCGATCCGGCTGCACTGGCGCCCTACTCCTGCGCGGCGCCGTTTGCCAACGCCGCCGAACTCACGGAGTGGATCATCCGGCAGCGGTGAGCGTATTTGCGGCAGGCTGCAACAGGCACTATGGCCTGCCTTGGCGCGGCAATCCGGCGTCCGGCGGCATGCGGTCGCGGCTGGCGTCAGGCGGAACCGCATCCAATTCCGAGCCTGGGCCGAGGTCGTCCACGGCATCCTCGGCTGGTTGCCTTTGAGCGGCGGAATCAAGCAGCGCGACTACTTCCTCGTCGGTTGTCTGCGCAAAGTCCTTGTAATACAGGCTGACGGCGCGGAAGAAGTTCGGCGTCTGCAGGCACAGTCCATCGGGAAAATCACGCTGCAGTTCGTTCACGACTTCTGCCGGCGCCACCGGCACGGCAAAGGTGAGGTGCTGCACATCGGCCTGCGACAGTGCCATGAGTGCGGTCTTGATCGTGCCGCCGGTGGCGATGCCATCGTCCACCACAATCACCGTGCGACCCGCGACCGGTACGGGAGGGCGGTCGCCGCAATAGAGTTGCCTGCGCCGTTCGATCTCCGCAAGCTGGCGATGCTGTTCCGCCTCGATGTATTCCGGCGAGGCGTGCACCTGCTGTACCACGGCATCGTTCAGCACGCGCTGCGGGTGCGCGCCGTCGACGACGGCACCAAGGCCGAGTTCGGGATGGCCGGGGGCGCCGATCTTGCGCACGATAAGCACATCTAGCGGTGCGTCCAGCGCCAGTGCCACTTCATAGGCGACAGGTACGCCGCCGCGCGGCAATGCAAGCACCACCGGCTTGTCGGCCTTCAGATGCATCAACGCAGCGGCAAGTTGGCGGCCGGCGTCCCGCCGGTCACGGAATGGCGGATGATCAAACAGCATGTCCGTGCTCCTCGCCGGCAGCGTGCGCGCAATGCTGCACGAACCAGTCGCCGGCCAATGCCAGTACCTGGTCCAGGGTACCGGGCTCTTCAAACAGATGGGTCGCGCCAGGCACGATGACGAGTTCCTTCCTGCACTGCAGTTGCGCCATCGCTTCGCGGTTCAGTCCAATCACTTGCGTGTCGAAGCCGCCGACAATCAGCAGCGTCGGTGCGCGTACTTCGGCCAGTGCCGCGCCCGCAAGGTCCGGCCGCCCGCCGCGCGAGACGACGGCCGCAATCCGGTGATCCTGGGCCGCTGCAACGAGCGCCGCTGCGCCGCCGGTGCTGGCACCAAAATACGCAACAGGAAGCCGGGCCAGCGAAGGCTGGCCGCGCGCCCAATGCGTCGCTTCCTGCAGACGCGACGCGAGCAGTGGGATATCGAACACATTGGCGCGGTCTGCCTCCTCCTGCGGCAGGAGCAGGTCGATCAGCAGCGTTGCCAGGCCGCGTTGGCGCAGGCCGGCGGCAACAAAGTTGTTGCGTGGGCTGTGCCGGCCGCTGCCGCTGCCGTGCGCAAAGATGACCAGTCCGGTCGGTGTTGAACCGGTGCCAAGAAAGCCTTCAAGACCATGCGGAGCAATCCGGACAGCCTGGATGTCGTGTGCGGGTTGTACCATCGCCAGCTCCTCCCTCGCGATCCGTCAAGCATCAGTGTGCCGGTTCGCAAGACACGAAAAGCAAATGGTATTTAGAGCGCGTCCTGCGGAGCGAGTTGCGAGGAATTTTGGTCACCGGCCGATGCCAGCATGTCCCGCACGCCGGCGGCAATGTCCGCAAAAGCGCCTGCACCATCGCCAGAGACGTCGCCAGAATCATCGCCGCCCCGTGACATTCCCTTCAGATAACTGTCGAGCAGGATTTCCAGTTCCGTCGCCCGTTGGCCCAGCTCCGCGAAGCCGAATGTACCGGCCGAGCCGGCAAGCTTGTGCAGGCGCATCAGCAACTGCTGGAAATGCGTGTCGATATGCGGCTCGCTCAGGCAATGCTGCAGGAAGGTGCCGATCTCGCGCAGGCGTTCCGGCAACTGCGCGGTGTAGGCGGCCTGGATCTCCAGCAGCGTGGCATCCAGGTCCTTGCCGAGGTCGATGCTATTCGGCATGGCGCATCTCCCGGCCTTGTTCGTCGCCCTGCTCCCACAGTTGCAGCACCTGTTGCGGCAGCTGCATCGGGTCGAAAGGCTTTGCCAGCACGCCCTTTGCGCCGAGCGATGTGTAATACGCAATCTCTGCCGGCTGCACCTTGGCGGTCATGAATACCGCCGGCTGGTGCGCGGCGGCTTCCATCGCCCGCAAGCGTGCCAGCGTCGTCGGGCCGTCCATCTCTGGCATCATCACATCGAGCAGGATCATGTCCGGCACGTAGCCCGTAGCGACCGCATCGAGCGCCTCCCGGCCGGACGCGCAGGCGCGCAGCCGGAAACCGCCGACCGCTTCCAGCGCAAGCTGCGCTACGGTGCGGATATCGGGGTCGTCTTCCACATACAGAATGTGTTGAAGCGGAGCACGGCTCATTGTTCTTCCTTATCTTTCCTTCGGCACAGGATGCATCAGTTCCTGCAGCACCGCCAGCAATTGTTCGTTGGACGTGCGGGATTTCACCAGCACGGCACGCACCTGGTCAATCGTTGCCCGATCGGCTTCCTCCGCAGAAAACACGACCACCGGTGTCGCGGCATTGCGTGCCGGCAGCGAACCCAGCAGTTCCAGGCCATCGCCGTCCGCCAGGTGCAGGTCGAGCAGGATCAGGCTGAAGCATTCGACCGAGAGCTTCTCCTGCGCTTCGGCCAGCGTCGACGCATGCTCAAGCGAGTAAGCCGGCTCCAGCAGCGCCGCCACCACCTGCTTCAGGTCGTGATCGTCCTCCACGTACAGCACGCGCGGAGCGCCGTCCCTGGCGCTGCGGATGGCGTTATGCAGGGCAGACACCAGCCGCCCTTCGTCGATCGGCTTCGGTATCCAGTCGACGATGCCTACCGCGCCGCCCGTCAACGTCTTGCGGCCCTCTTCGGCGCGCGCCGAGACCACGACCACCGGCAGGTCGCGCGTCTTGTCCTGTTCGCGGATCCAGCGCAGCAGCGACAGGCCGTCTTCGCGCGGCAGCGACAGGTCCAGCGTCATCGCAGCGTAATCGCCCTCTGTCAGCCGGCGTCGCGCCTGCACGGCGTCATGCACGATGTCGCTGCGCATCCCGGCCTGCTGCAGCATCATCGCCAGCAGCCGTGCGATGTCCGGGTCGTCTTCGCACACCAGCACGCAACCGGGTTGCGGTGCGCTGCTGTCACCGGTGGCTGACAAGGGCAGGTCGAAATGGAACGCGGTGCCCTCGCCCGGCATGCTGCGAAAGCCGATGCTGCCGCGGTGCCGTTCGATGATCGCGCGCGAAATGCTGAGGCCCAGGCCGGTGCCTCCCTTCTGCCGGGTATTGGACGAATCGGCCTGCGCGAATTTCTGGAAGATGCGCGGACGGAACTCCTCTGCGATGCCCGGGCCGCGGTCGATGACGGACAGCCGTACACCACCCGCATGGTGTGCCAGCTGCAACTGCACGCAGGCGCCCTGCGGCGAAAACTTTGCCGCGTTCGACAGCAGGTTGACGATGACCTGCACGATCCGGTCGCCATCGGCGTTGACGACGGCATCCGCCGCATCGGCTTGCAGCGCGAACGTGACGTCGAATTGCGCGGCGTAGTCGCGCGTTGCCGCCATCGCCTGCTCTACCAGCGGCAGCAGGTGTTGTCTGGACATGTCAAAACGCATGTGGCCCGACTCGATCTTCTCGATATCGAGGATGTCGTTGATCAGGCGCACCAGGCGCTCGCAATTGTTGTGCGCAATGTCGATCAGGGTTTTTGCGCGTTCCGGCATGGCGCCGGCGACACCGCCGATGAGCAGCCCGAGCGAGCCGCGGATCGACGTCAATGGCGTGCGCAGCTCGTGCGATACGGTGGAGATAAACTCGTTCTTGAACTGTTCTGCCTGTTTGCGCAAGGTGATGTCGGTGCCGGCGCCGCATACGCCGTACACCTCTCCCCTTTCGTTGACCAGCGGCTTGCGCACCACGAGGAAGGTATGGCGGCCGTTTTCCAGCCGCAGCTCGTCCTCCAGGCGCGAGCTGTCACCGCCTTCGAGCACGGCGTGGTCTTTCTCCCGGTTGTGCTGCGCCACCGCCGCAGGAAACACTTCGTCGAGCGTCTTGCCGAGCACCTGTTCCGAGGTGACATTGAACACGCGCTCATATTCCTTGTTGATGAACATGAAGCGCCCTTCCAGGTCGCGCACATACACAAAGGCGGCGGTGCTGCTCATCACGGCCTGCAGCAGCGCGCTGGTTTCGCGCAGCTTGCGCTGATTGTCGCGGTGCTCGCTGACGTCGCGCACGATGCCGGCAAAGCCGCGCTGCCCGTTGAGCCACATCTCGTTGACGGTGATGGCCATCGCGAATTCCGAACCGTCCTTGCGGCGGCCGGTGACTTCGCGGTCGAGGCCGATCACGCGTGTCTTGCCGGTATCGCGGAATTTCTGCAGATAGCCGTCATGCGTCATATGGTATTTGCTGGGCATGAGCTTGTTGATGCTCAGGCCGATCACTTCCTCCGGCTCGTAACCGAAGATGCGCATCGCGGCGCGGTTCATGCTGACGATCTGGCCGTGCCCGTTGAGCGTGATGATGCCTTCGGCCATGTTGTGGATCACCGTATGCAGCCGCGACTGATGTTCGCGCGCCGCGGTGAGACTGCGCCGCAGTGCCTGGCGGTCGAGTTCCGACGATGCCCACAATGCCAGGTCATGCAGCGCCTCGCGCTCGCCAGCGTCGAGCGTGCGCGGGGAAGGATCGAGCACGGCGAGCGTGCCGAGCCGGCGGCCGTCGCGGTCCATGAGCGGCCAGCCCGCGTAAAAGCACAGCCGCGCGGCACCGGTTGCATGCGGCAGGGAGGAGAAACGCGGATCGTCGGCGGCGTTCTCGACAATCAGCGGCGCCTCGCCATCCGGTGTGCATGCACAGAAGGTCCTGCAATATTGAAGCTCGGCCGCGCCCAACTCTTGTTGTGCGACGACATGCGGTTCGTCGGCGCGGCCCATGGCGAGAAAGGCAATCGATGCTCCGCTCGCGCGTTGTGCATGGCGCACGAGGCGATCCAGCCGTTCCTGTGAAATTTCGTGGCTGGGCACGGATTGGAGAGTGCTTGCTTCCGGCATGAGCTTTCCTGGGATTGTGCTGCTTGGCAAACCGGTGGCGTCGGAAAGAACTTGCGGTGGTTCCGTTCCAATGCGTCCGGGGATGGCACTGTATGCCGAGGGACGCAGCCTGCGTCAAATTTTACGCCCAGTTCAATGCAGTTGCACTCAAGCAATCTCTACTGGGACCTTGATGTTGAAACGCCCCGCAGGCGGGGCGTTTCTCCCGTTGCGGCGCGCGCGTCCTGGTAATAACCCAAGCAATGACCACACCGCGCTTCACCGGATTCCTGCTCAATGTGCCATCAATACCGGCACGGTCATCGACTGCAGGATCGTCTTGGTGACGCCGCCAAGCAAGATCTCGCGGAAGCGGGAATGACCGTAACCACCCATCACCAGCATGTCGGCGTTGAAGTCCGTGACATAGGACAACAGTGCATTGCCGATATCGATGTCGTTTCCGGTGGTCTGTTGTGACACTTCCACCTTGATGCCGTGCCGCGACAGCCACAGTGCAATGTCCGCACCGGGCTGCTCGCCATGGGCGTCCGGGCGGGATTTCGAATCGAAGACGACGACCTGCACCAGTTCCGACTTGCGCAGGAAGGGGATCGCCGCCGTGACGGCGCGCGTGGCTTCCATGCTCGCATCCCACGCAACCAGCACGCGCTTGCCGACCTGCTGGAATTCTCCCGCATACGGCACGACCAGCACCGGGCGGCCGGAATTCATCACCACGTATTCCGGGAAACCGGCACGCAGTGCCGGCAGCGCCTCTTCCGGATCGGTCTGGCCGACCACGACCAGGTCACTGTAGCGTGCCTGCAGGCACAGGCCGGCGCCGGCCTCGTCGCTGACGATCCGTTTCTCGTACGCGGTCAGGCCCGTCTTTTGCGCGATCGATTCGAATTCCATCAATGTGCCGTTGGCGCGCTCGCGCAGGTAGTCCAGATAAGCCGTTACGGTCACTGCGCTTTCGCCGACCACGCCCGGCAGGTAGAACGTGCCGGGCAATGCCGTGGCTGCGGCGCCGATCAGGTGAGCGTCGCTTTCCATGGCGAGCCGGGCGGCAAGTTTGATGCGCTTGGGGGTATGACGGGATTCGTCCGCGTGTACCAGAATTGTTTTGTATCCCATGCTGCTTTCCTTCATTGTCTGGTTCGAGTGGCATCGGCGTCCGGCGCTACGGTTTGCTGCGACGGGCCGACGTCGGCGTGGACCGGTAGAGGTCGTATCCAGCGTAATTTCCGGTAGGACAATTTCCTATGATCTACATCAACGAAGGGCCAGTAAGTACCTCCGTCCCTTCGTCGTACGACATTGCCGGTCCGTCCGCTGCATGCTGCCAGAGCGGCGGGCAAGCCCTAGCAGGCTGTTGAAAAACTACTGCGCGAACCGATTTTTGGGTCTGCGGTGCTCGGCGTATCGCTCGTACGCTTGCGCTCCTCAACCCAAACCTCAGCCCGCTCGCTACGTTTTTCAACAACCTGCTAAGGCGGCATGGACAGCGGACCCCGCTATTTTTACATCATTTCTGTAGCGCAAGTTTTATCCAGCCACGCTATCCCCCTTGGCCAACGATTCTCGTCCGGTGTCCCGGAAAGTCGGATCGGTTGCGAGGAGCATGAAGAGGCGTTGCTTGAGTGCCGCTATCATTTGTTGCGTCGCCGACAGGCTCCTCCCAAGCCACATTCCCTCTGCAACAGAGTTGGCCGGCATGGCACCACAATGCCTTGCGTGCATGTCTCATAGAACACACAGAACGCAGGGTACTAACCGCCATTCGTACGACGCGCATCAAATATGTGCGCTGCCGGCCCGCCGCGCCGCACCAATTGCAGTCGCTCCTTGCGCTCACACAAAGAAGCGTCCGTGAGCGTCATCGTAGGATGAACCATTCTTCACGCTTTCATCCAAACTGTATGAGCCACAACGATTAGTCACGGCAACTGGCACCGGCAGCGCGACACCACGTTGGCCAGCACTCTGGTGCTGGCATCCCTCTCCTGGGAGCACGATCAACGATGTGTGGATTGCATAAACCCTCCCGACTGAGCACATCCTGGCGCCGCCTTGCGGCAGGGAGGGATTTTGTCCGGACGCATTGCCTGGCACGACAGGCGGGCTGCCAACGCAACAGGCAGCAAGGATGGGCATCGATCCATGGAGCATGCATTTGAATACGAGCAGTCCGCTGGAGAGCAGCATTGTCGCCAATTCGCCCGCCGAATACGGTTCGCCCGGGGCGCGGTTGCGCAGGCTATCGATACGGTGCCATGACAACGAGATCCCGCCGTTCGCCGACGAGGCGCTGCGGCAGCTGTATGGAAACCTGTTTTCCTCGCTCGCCTACAACAAGGTCTTTGGCGGGGCGGAGAATGCCAGCACCTATGTCGTGCGCGACGGCGAGGAGATCGTCTGCGTCTGGCTGTTCCGGCACGAGGGAAACGTCGTTCGTGTGATCAACGAAGGCATGCGGCCCGACCGCGATGAAGTGATGCGCTTCGCCAGCACGGTCTTCGCCAGCTATCCGTCGGCGCACATGATCGCCTTCCATGCCATACAGGCACAGCGCTGGCAGCTGCCGTATCCCAGCCAGCAGTACCACTGCCTCGAAGACATGGTGCTGCAGATGCCGCGCACGGCAGCGGACTACCTCGCCAGCCTGGGCAAATCCACGCGCAGTTATGTGAACCGCTACCTCAACAAGCTCAAGCGGGACTTTCCCGGCTTCCGCTTCCAGGCGTTCGAGGCCGTGCAGATCCAGCCGCAGCAGGTCCATGAAATCATCGAACTCAACCGCAGCCGGATGCAGGGCAAGGGCAAGGTGTCCATCAATGACGAGAAGACAGCGCAGCGCATCCTCCGCCTTTCCCAGCAATGCGGCTTCATCGGCGCGATCATGATCGACGGCCGCATCTGCGCCGGCACCATCAACTATCGCGTCGGCGACAACTATTTCCTGGAAGTGCTCGCGCACGATCCGGTCTACAACGACTATCGGATCGGCACGCTGTGTTGCTACCTGACGATTTGCGAATGCATCGCCCGGGGCGGCAAGGAATACCACTTCCTGTGGGGGCAGGATGAGTACAAGTCACGGCTTCTTGGCGTACAACGCGATCTCGACCATGTCGTCATCTATCGGTCGCGCCTGCATGTCCTGCGCCACATCCCGGAAGTGTTGCGCAATCTGTCCGGTGCCTGGGCACGGCGGCTGCGCATGTGGTTGCGGCAGGCACGGCGCGAAAACAGCTTCATGGCGCGGCTGGTATCGGCCGCCGTGCTGGGCATCAAGAGCCTGCGCTGATCACGTTCCGCGTGCCGCGGCCAGTCGGCCCTTTGCCGCTTCGGCGTGTGCCAGGATTTCCTGCAGCAGATGGCGCTCTTCATCCTGGTTTTCGAGCTTCAGCGCATTGCGCACTGCGTTGGCGAGCGCATCTTCTCCTTGCACGCGTTCATCCAGCAGGGTGTCGCGTACACCGCCTTGCAGCAGGCTCTTGATACCGGTGAGGACTTCCTTGACCGCTTCCCGGTCAGGGTCGGGCGGTTGCGGCAGGTCGTCGTCCGCACGGATATGCCGTGCGAGCGCGGCGGCAAACTGCTGGTGCTGTTCTGCCAGTTCGGAAAACAGCGCCTTCAGCGCGGCGTCGTCCGCCTTGTCTGCCGCCGCCGCGTAGCGTTCTGCAGCTTCCATGCAAAGCGTTTCCACTTCGCTGATCGCCATTTGCCTGTCATCTCTGAGCAGCATGATGCAACTCCTGTTGTTGATCGAAGTAACTTGCCGGCACAAAGACGCTGACAGCACCGGCCACCATGTCGAACGATGCCGGCGTGCGGGTCAGCACCTCGCCGTCGGCGCTGACCGTCATGGTCCTGCTCGTGGTGACGGTCACGTGGCGGCCATGGTCGATGTCGACCGGATGGTGCGGCTCAAACTTGCCCGCGCGAAAAGCCGGCGCATAGCGGAGCAAATCCCACGCCTCCAGCGGCTCGATGCTGTACAGGAAGAACCGGTGATCATCAATGCTCGCATCGGTTGCCACCGTCATCCCGCCGCCGTAATGCCGGCCGTTACCGACCGCGATCTGGATCGAGCGCACCCGCCGGCGGCGCCCATCGCACACTATGTCCGCCACAAAGGGGCGGAACGAGGCAAAGGCCTTGGCCAATCCGCGCGCATACGACAGCACGCCCCAGCGTTGCTTCATGTCCGGCGACATCTGGTGTGCCACCTGCACGCCAAGTCCGATATGCGCCACATTGAAAAAATAATGCCCGTTGACGCGGCCGAGATCGATGCGGTGCAGGATGCCGCCGGTGATCACTTCACATGCCTGAGCAATATCGACCGGTATGCACAGCGTGCGTGCGAGGTCATTCGCCGTTCCCATTGGCAGCACGCCGAGCGGCAGACGTGTTTCGACCAGCGCTGGCGCGGCCGCATTCATCGAGCCGTCACCACCGCCGATGATCACGCAATCGACCTCGCTGCTGTGCTGCCGCACCAGTGCAGCGATCTGTTCCGGACGGTCCATAGGTCGCTCCAGGATCTCGATGCCGTGCTGGCTGAGATGGGCGATGGCGGATTCAATGTCAGCGGTGCCGTTGCGGCTCTTGCGGTTGACGATCAGTAACGCGCGTTTGGTCACCGCTCCCCCAGAATAGGCCAAATGTCATGCGAATGGTCCGGCGCGGCGCGCCGTTGTTACTCTGACATTCTCAGTAGGACGGGGTTCCGGGCAAGGTCGGCTTACCTGCCCCACGGCACTGCCATGACGCCGAACAAGGGACGATGGAAGGCCATGACGACGAGCGCCAGCCCGACACCCGCGCCAATCGCCATCACGTCCTGGCCAAGCACGGGCGTGAATTTCTTCGTCGCGCCACGCTGCACCGCGGACAGGAAATCGATCACCACATACGCGAGGAATGCACCGAACAGCAAGGTGGCCCGCGCTTCTCCATTGGCCAGCAGATGGACTGCCGCCCATAGCCCTACACCGAGCAGCATCGGATGTCGCAGCGTGCTGCGGATGTGGGTGCGCATGTTGGCTGCTGCGAGCAGCACGAAACTGACGATCATCGTCAGCGGTGCGAGTTTGATCGCCAGCGGAAAAGGATCGAACAGCCGGGGCTCCGATGGGGCGCGTCCATAGCCGACCACGATCAGTACCAGACCCACGGCGGAGACAAGAGAGAAAACGCCCTTGTAACGTTTCTCGCCAAACCTGTTGAACAGGCGGGTGCGCACGCCCGTCATCGCGGGCAAAAGATGGATGCCGAGAAACAGCACCAGCCCCAAGATCAAGATTGCCATGATCGCTCTCCCCAAGTTATTTCGGTCATGCCTGTTGTGGTCGTCACCTTGCTCCGCCGGCAAGCATAGTCGATCTGCCTGATACCGCGCGTGAGCAAACTCAATCCGGCATGTTGAGTGCCAGGCTGGCCTGCTCCCCGTTTACGCACGTCTGCCTGATCGGTACCGACACTGTCAGCAGCGTTCCATGGCCGGGGCGGCTGTCAACGCTGAACTCGCCGTTCATGCGATGGATGCGTTCGCGAATGCCGATCAGGCCGAACGAGCGCGCATGGCGCTGGTTGCCGGAGAAGGTGCCAACGCCATCGTCGCGGATCGTGATCACCAGCATGTCACCGGCGCGGTGCATGGCGATCTCGGCGCGGCTCGCATACGCATGGCGACTGATGTTGGTGAGCGATTCCTGCACGATGCGGAAAACGGAAGTCGCGCTTTCTTCATCCAGCAAGGCATCGAAGTCATCGCTGTCCATGATCAGGTCGCACGGTATCTCATTGCGGGTCCTGAACTGCTGCACCTGCCATTCGATGGCCGCCGTCAGCCCGAGATCGAGCACCGAAGGCCTCAGGTTGTTGATGATCGCACGCACCGATTTCATCGTGCTGTCGATCTGCGCCAGCACCGCGCGGATCTTCTTGTTCAATGCGGGATGCGCGGCGGCGGTGGCCGTATCGAGCATGGAGACGTCAATACGCAAGGCCAGCAGGTTCTGTCCGAGGTCATCGTGGATCTCGCGTGCGATGCGCTTGCGCTCGTCTTCCTTCACGCGTTCCTGGTGTGCGGTCAGTTCCCGCAGTTCACCCTGTGACTGGCGCAGCGCCAGTTCCGCTTCCTTGCGCGCGGTCAGGTCCTTGGCGGTACCGCGGTAACCGATGTAATTGTCGAGTTCATCGAATACCGGTTCACCGTTGACCACGATCCAGCGGTAGCGGCCGCTGGAGTCCAGCACCTTGTACTCGACGTCCTTGAACGGGCGGCGTGAAGCCACCAGTTCCCGGTGCATTTCCCAGTGCGACTCATCCGCGTCGAACGGCAGATCCCACAGTGCATTGTTGTGCGGTTCCTTGGGCGCAAAGCCGATGATCTTCCGGCCGCTGACCACCGTCAGCCGCTGGCTGGCATCCTGTTCCCAGTACCAGTCGGACGACAGGTCGGCCAGGCGGTGAAAACGTTCCTCGCTCTCGCGCAATGCGCGTTCCACGCGTTCGCGCGCGATGATGTCTTCGCTCAGCAGGGTATTGGCGCGCGACAGTTCCGCCGCGCGCCGGGTCAGCGACTGCAGGTGAGCGGCAGCCAGCAGCGAGAACAGGCTGCCTGCCAGCAGCACGAGCCAGGAGCGCGTATGCGAGCCGGCGATCGCGCCGGACGGGCTGGAGATGAGCATATGCCATTGCATGCCAGCCACCTCTGCCGAGCGCGAGACCGTCACATCCTCGCGTTCGAACCACTGGAACAGCCAGCGCGGCACGAAAAATGCCGGTTCACACGCGGCGCGAGCGTCATTGCGGAAAGTGAGGTTTTTCTCCAGCGGCGGGCCACCCGCATAGACACGGATGTCGATGCCTTCCGTATTAAGCAGCCCGGTCCTGCCCAATGTCAGCGCCACCAGGTCGTTGGCGCGGAAGACCGCGGAGGTGTGGCCGAGCACGGCGGCTTTGCGCGAGGCTGCATTGGTCGGGCTGGCATCGTGCCTGAAGACGGGCATGACCACCACGAAGCCGTTTTGCGAGCCGGTATCCTGCAGAAGGCGGAACAGGCGTGTGGCCGTTGCTTTCCCGCGGGCGGTGGCAGTGTCGATTGCCTCGTCCAGATGGGGCGTGGCGGCCGCATTGATGCCGAAAAGAACATCGCGGTTGCGGCTCGGTTCGATGTAATCGACCAGATAGTAGTTCAGGGTGCCGGAAGCTGGCGCCGGCCTTCCGGTCCAGAAATCAACGGCATTGAACTTTGCCGGTGGCCTGCGATGGCTGTTGCGCTCGTCTGCATCGGTCGCCGGTTGCGCTGCCGGATCGGCACGCTGGAAGGCAAATGCATGCACGTACGGATGACGCTTGAGCAAGGGTTGGGTAAACGTGCGAAATTGTGTGCGGCTCACGGAATCGACCGTCATGAACAACTGGTTCACCGTGACCAGTGCATTCAATGCCTCGTTCAGGCCGTTCTGGAAGGCGCTCATCCGCACATCCGCGATGTGCTCCAGGTAGTGCAATTCCTCGTCGTGCTCCGCGCTGCTCAGCCATGCCGAGACCACGCCGCTGGCCGCCAGTCCTCCGATCAGGGTGACCAGTGCTGCGATGGAAATGGGAAATGGCAGGAGAGCACGCACAATTGCCTCCGGGCGGGTTGTTGTTAATTGTTCAACAATACTACCGCCAGAAAATTCCCGCTGTAAACCTCCACATTCACAAAGTAAAGCGGGCGCGCTTGTCCACGCACTTTCGCTACTCTTCGTGCCCGTCTATCGGACACACAGCGCGGCAGGGCTTAAGACATTCGCGTATATTTCTGGATGGAAAAATGATTGATCACTTCCGCGTGATGGCGGAACTCCCCAAGCCGAGTCGGCTCCAGTACTCTGCGGCTCAACCCGATCGCCGCATCCTGCCTTTCCCAACGAATGCTTCACATGAAAAAACGCTTTCTTGCTCTGCTTCCCGCAGCGTTCCTTTGCGCGAGCAGCGTCTTTGCGAAACCGCCTACACTCGTCGAGGAGTTGTCGCGCACGCTACAGGCCCGCACCGACAAGGCTCCGCCCAGTGCGCAGATCGAGGCAGGGTTTTCCCCGAACGGTAGCGCAGAGCGGCTGATCCTGAAGGTGATCAACACCTCGCAGAAGAGCATCCGGCTTGGCGCCTATTCGTTCACCTCCCCTCTCATCGTGCGGGCACTGGTGGACGCAAAACGGCGCGGCGTGGACGTGCGGGTGGTGGTGGATGACAAGGGCACCCAGTCGAAGGCGGGCACGGCCGCGCTGAACCTGCTTGCCGGCGCCGGCATTCCGGCGCGGCGCAACGGCGAGTACGCGATCCACCACGACAAGTACATCGTGTCGGATGGACTGCATGTGCAGACCGGCTCATACAATTATTCGCAGGCAGCGGCAAAATCCAACAGCGAGAACGTCATCGTGGTCTGGCACAACGCGGAGCTGGCCGCTGCATACCTGCGCCACTGGCAGAGCCGGTTCGATGAGGGAACGGCCTTCAAGCGCACCTACTGACGGTGCGCAAGGCATAGGAAATCCGGAAGAGCGGCAGGAGCGCGCCCTGCCGTGTCGGGGCAGTGCATCCAGCACCGCCCGCGCACTGGAATCGGGAGGGTCAGGACTGCGGCTTCGCCTTGCGGAACAGGCGGCCGATCACAGTGACGCCGGCCAGCACCACTGCACCGGCAACGATGCCGGCCAGCGCACTCAGCAAGGTCGGCGTCAATACTTCCAGCACACCACCGATCACCGGTATGCCGCCAGCGGCGTGTGCCACGCCATGGCTCAGTTCTTCCGCACCGGGCAAGCCGTGCATCAGGATGCCGCCGCCGACCATGAACATGGCCGCCGTGCCGATCACCGACAGGCTCTTCATCATGTGCGGCGCGGCACGCAGGATCAGGCGTCCTAACGCGCGCTGCGACCGGCGCATTGCACCTTCACCGCTCTTGCTGGTGAGATACAGGCCGCCATCGTCGAGCTTCACGATGCCCGCCACCAGCCCATAGACGCCAACCGTCATGATCACCGCGATGCCCGACAGCACGGCAACCTGCTGCGTGAACGACGCCGTCGCCACGGTACCGAGCGTGATGGCAATGATTTCAGCCGAAAGGATGAAATCGGTGCGCACGGCACCTTTCACCTTTTCTTTCTCGTAGGCCACCATATCCACCGCCGGGTTGGCGAGCGCTTCCATCCGTTCTGCATGTTCCGCGCTGTCTTCGCCTGCGCTGTGCATCACCTTGTGCGCGAGCTTCTCGAAACCCTCGTAGCACAGGAAGGCGCCGCCCACCATCAGCAATGGCGTCACCGCCCAAGGCGCAAAGGCACTGATGGCGAGCGCCGCCGGGACAAGGATGACCTTGTTGATCAGTGAACCTTTCGCGACTGCCCACACTACCGGCAGTTCCCGGTCCGCCTGCACACCGGCCACCTGCTGCGCATTGAGCGCCAGATCGTCGCCAAGGACGCCTGCCGTTTTCTTTGCGGCGACTTTCGTCATGACGGAAACGTCGTCGAGTATCGTGGCAATGTCGTCAATCAGGGCTAAGAGGCTGGATCCGGCCATATCGGGAAGTCCTTGAGTAGAAGTTGCGTAAAGCTTGGTATTTAATCATGAACCGCCTGCCGCGGTGGGCGCAGGCAGCGCCGGGGCGGACAAACGACGGCAGCCACCTGTGGCCAATTGGGCACAGGTGGCGTGATGCAGGATTGGATTGGTAGCGCGGCTGCCGGTTCAGGCGGCAGGCCGGTGAGTGAGCATGTCGTGGCCGGCATCGTCGAGGCCAAGCGCTTCGGCCAGTGCCCGCTCGACCAGTCCGCTGGTGGACAGGATGTGCGCTCGTTGCTCGCGCAGGGCCTTGGCGAGCGCTTCGGCAGACAGGGACAAGGCCTCCTGCTTGCCGCGTGTCGAAAACACGAAGTAGGAGCGTGAAGGGCTGATCCAGGCCAGCTTCACCTTGAGCGGCGTGCCCTTCTTCGGTGTGAAGGTAATCCAGGAGCCGCACTCGAGTTTTTGCACACGCTCCGTGAACATGTCGGTAACCGGTTCCGGCTCAACTTTCGACAGCCTTTGCTGGCGCCGTTCTGCCGCCTGCTGTGCCGCTTCCAGCGCAAGCTCCACCTGGCGTTTCGGTGTCAGATCCAGCGGCGCGCGTACGATGGACGCATGGCATTCAGCCAGTTCGGCAAAGAACTGCGTGCGCCCTTCGTCATCCCATTTGATGAGATCCAGCCACTTGTTCAGCATCGCCAGAAGCGGCGGCAGGCGACCGAGCAGGTCTTCGCGCTCCTCCATCGTGAACTTCGGCTTGACGCTCCATACCAGCTCGTCCATGGTGCGTACGGCACTGGTGACGGCCTGCGGCTTGCTGTCCTTGACGCTGTAGGCCAGCGTCAGCACCGAAACCCATTTGTCTTCCAGGAAGTCCTCGACGAAGGCGATGACCTCGCCCGTGTCGATGCGCTGCGCCACGTCGTGCCTGGCGGCCTTGGCTGCCTGCAGGCGCTTGTCTTTCTTCAAGGCCTTGGCAATCGGCTCCGACAACACGACGTGGGATGCGCGCTCTTCCTTGGAAAGGAATGCCTCGATGTCGGCAAGTGCTTCCGTAAACGCACCAAGACGCTGGTCCGACTGGATGCGTTTCACGTTGCGCAAGATCGTCTGGTACAGCGGATCGTCCGCTTCCTTGTTGCGGTCCCAGTCGACGCCCAGATTGGCGAGCAGCGCGATCACGCGGCGCGCCGGATGCGATTCGCTGAAGAAGAAATTCTTGTTCGTCAGCGCCGCTTCCAGCACCGGCACCTGCAGCGAGCCGATCAGTTCGCGGATCTCCGCAGGCAGGTTCGTGTCACGGAATACCGCAGCGAAGACCTTTCCCAGCAGCTCGAATGCCTGCTCGTCCTCCGGCGTCAACAGTCCTTGCGGTGCCTGCTGCCTGATCTGCTCAAGCAGTGATGCATGAGAGGTGTGCTTGCGGACCTTGGCCAGGTAATTGAGCAATTCATTGCGGCCAGCCGCAGCATTCAGCACGTCCTGCGCGAACAATGCGGGGAAGGCATCGTTCAAGGATGAACGCGTACCGCTCTTTACCGGCGCCGGCTTCTGCGATTCGGGGAACATTTGTCGCAGCTGCTGCGCAACGGTATTCGCCGGGTCAGCGCTGGCCTTTCCTTGTGCCGCCGGCGTGATATCCATGGTTAGGGGAACGACCTGGCTTGGTTCCGCCAGCCGTGGTAGGATCCCGCGCCGCACCAGTGTGGAATTTGCCGCATGGAGAATGGCTGCCATGTCCAGCGACAGGCTGGGTTTGAGCAACCGGAACGCCAGATGATGCGAATTCGGGTCAGGATGGAGGGCACACCAGGTGTCATGAATCACATCCAGGAATATCTGGGGCCGGAATGGGTTGCGTGCCATCTCCAGTTCCTCGACGCCGTACAGGTAGCCCAGTCGCAGGTTCAGGACAGACAGGCGCTCGCGGTGTTCCTCCTCGATCGCGCGGCTGACCTTGAGCATCGTCAGCTTCCGGTCGACTTCCATGTCGGCCGGCAAGGCTTTCTTCGCAGCGCTGGGGATGGTGGACGCGCTTGACGGATCTTCAGCCAGCTGGATTTCCCGTTCCAGCGTTGCGACCAGCCGCTCGCATGCGGCGTAGTAGAACGGGTACCGGTTCTTCTTCAGCAGGGCCGCCGAATCGGAGTAGCGTTTGGCTTCGGCTGGATCGGACGTACTTGTCGTCGCTCGCAACAGCGCATCGGCCAGGCGCGACGTGAATGAATCAAACTGCGTATTGACTGCGGACGAGACGGATTCGACGAGCTCCTGCATGATCTCGCCCCGCACTTCTGCGGAAACAGGACCGGGTGCATGCACGCCATCGGAGGGATCGGGGGCCATAGCCTTGCTGCTTACATAGCCTTGGCGCGAATAACGCCGAGGGATTTCGGGAGATTAGCGCCATTCTCACACACCATTTCTTCAAGGCAATGGTTGAGTTGTAATCAAATGTTATTTTTGTGCATGAAGGCAACACCTCGCAAAATCCCTGTTTATTCCATGGTTTTAGCGCGGCCGAAGGCCCCAGTTATTGATGAAGCGATGCACGCTGCCCCGGTTTCGTTCGGTAACCAGAAGGTTGCCGGCGCCATAGGTGGCCGCCGTCAACAGGCTGACCGACGTCGGCTGTGAAAAAACGGCGTGATGCAGCTCGCTGCCGCGCTCGTCGACATGCACGATGCGCCCGGCCAGAAATTCGGATACCACCGCTCCGCTATCAACCAGCGCGAAATCGTCCAGGAAGGCGAGCGAACTGTAGATGGGTGCCGGGTTGCTCAAGCCATTGGTGCCAAGATCGTAGCGCAGCAACTGCGACATGCCGACATAACTGAAGGGATTGACCGTAACGTACAGCTTGCCGCTGGCATAACGCAGCCCGTTGGGCTTGTACGCGGCGAAATGGTGCAACACGGTCTGCGTCGCAATCGCGAAAGGAGCCGCCAGCGTGACCTTTTGGATGGTGCCGGGCAGGAAAGGCATGCCGCTGTCCGCGATGTACAGGTTGCCGCTGCTGTCGGCGGCCAATCCGTTCGGCAGCGCCATGTCGCGCAGCTCGCCGACTTCTTGCAACCGCACTGCAGGCTGGTACATGTCGAGCGCCAGCAGGTATTTTTTGGCAAGCGGATTGAGCGCGTTCTCGGTACACGCCGTGTAAACCATCCCGGCTGACTCGGTAATGCCGAGGAAATAGCAGCGCCTGGTGCGACCGTCCTTGAACAATACCGGCACGGTCAGCCTGCGCCAGCTGCCAGCACCCAGCACCAGTTCATAGAACGCGCCGTCCGAGGACGCAAACAGCCGCTGGTTGCTGGTCTGGAGCGTGTTTTCCGCCAGTGACACGCTGGTGGCGACCAGCTCTGCCCGGCTGAGCGGGGAAAGCAGCCAGAGAAGGGCCGCGGTGAGGACCTTGAGCGCGTTGATGATTGCCTCCTTGTGCGCGGTGCGGGCGAACGGGCGTCGCAGCAGCGCCTTGCATTGTTATAAAAATAACAATGCTATGGGTCATCCGTACCGCTGGAAATGCAGGTGAAGAAAGCTTCTAATTCCGTCACAGCGTTGCGCTGGAATGAGCAAGAAGACGCCGCCTCCGGCAATGCGCCCGCTTCGACACCGAAGCAGAAAGGAGTGCACTCCGTTACATATGCCGCCGTGTCCCGGTGGCACCACGTACGAGCAGGTGAACAGGTATCCGGCCGCGCGTGCATGGCGGCCGGGGCGATTTACGGCCAGATAAACCGGTATTGCCAACGCGATGCGGACTGGTGCAGGAAGGAGGGGCAGCCAATGCCCGGAAGCGGCAACTTTGGAAAGACAAAAAGCGCGATCAAGTTGCCCTGTCGCGCCTTTTGTATGGTGCTGCTGTCACCATCTCCCGCTGGACGGGAGATGGCGTGCTGGGGCAGTGTTATGCCGCCAGGCGCTTTTCCAGCTGCGCCTTGGTCGTTTCAAGCTCTGCCGGCAGGTGGTACTTCAGCTTGTCGAACAGTTCGGTATGCAGCTTCAGCTCTGCTTCCCATGCCGCCTTGTCGATCGAGGTGATCTTCTCGAACTGTTCCTTGGTGAAGTCGATGCCGTCCCACTTCAGGTCTTCGTAGCGCGGCGTGACACCAAAGATGTTCTCGCTGCCGCCGGCATTGCCTTCAATGCGGTCGAGCATCCACTTCAGCACGCGCATGTTGTCGCCGAAGCCCGGCCACACAAACTTGCCGTTTTCATCGGTGCGGAACCAGTTCACGCAGAAGATCTTCGGCAGTTCAGCCGGCGATGCTGCAATCTTCTTGCCCATGTCGAGCCAGTGCTGGAAGTAGTCGCTCATGTTGTAGCCCATGAACGGCAGCATCGCGAACGGATCGCGGCGCACCACGCCCTGCTGGCCGGCGGCTGCAGCGGTGGTTTCCGAACCCATGGTCGCAGCCATGTACACGCCTTCCACCCAGTTGCGGGCTTCGGTCACCAGCGGCACGGTCGTGGAGCGGCGGCCGCCGAAAATGAAGGCCGAAATCGGCACGCCGTTCGGATCGTCCCATGCCGGGTCGATCACCGGGTTCTGGGTTGCGGCAACGGTGAAGCGCGCATTCGGATGGGCAGCCTTGCGGCCGGTTTCCTTGGCGATTTCCGGCGTCCAGTCCTTGCCCTGCCAGTCGATCGCATGAGCCGGCGGTTCCTTGGTCATGCCTTCCCACCAGACGTCGCCGTCGTCGGTCAGTGCGACGTTGGTGAAGATGGTGTTCGCGGTCAGCGAGGACATGCAGTTGGAGTTGGTCGCGGTGTTGGTACCCGGTGCCACGCCGAAATAGCCGGCTTCCGGATTGATCGCGTACAGGCGGCCGTCGCTGTGCGGCTTGATCCATGCGATGTCGTCGCCGATGGTGGTGACTTTCCAGCCGTTGAAGGCCTTCGGCGGAATCAGCATCGCAAAGTTGGTCTTGCCGCAGGCGGACGGGAACGCTGCTGCGACGTAGTGCTTCTTGCCTTCCGGTGACTCGACGCCGAGGATCAGCATGTGTTCGGCGAGCCAGCCCTGGTCGCGGCCCATGGTGGACGCGATGCGCAGCGCGAAGCACTTCTTGCCCAGCAGTGCGTTGCCGCCGTAGCCGGAGCCGAACGACCAGATTTCGCGGGTTTCCGGGTAGTGCACGATGTACTTGGTCTGGTTGCACGGCCATGCAACGTCTTTTTCACCCTTGGCCAGCGGCTTGCCGACGGTGTGCACGCACGGCACGAAGGTGCCGTCGGTGCCGAGCACGTCATACACGGCCTTGCCCATGCGGGTCATGATGCGCATGTTGACGGCAACGTACGGCGAGTCGGACAGTTCCACGCCGATGTGGGAAATGTGCGATCCGAGCGGACCCATCGAGAACGGCACGACGTACATCGTGCGGCCGCGCATGCAGCCATCGAACAGGCCGTTGAGGGTGGCGCGCATTTCTGCCGGAGCCATCCAGTTGTTGGTGGGGCCGGCGTCTTCCTGTTTTGCGGAGCAGATGAAGGTGCGGTCTTCGACGCGCGCCACATCGGATGGGTCGGAGCAGGCAAGGTAGCTGTTCGGGCGCTTGGCTTCGTTCAGCTTCTTCAGGGTGCCGGCGGCAACCATCTCTGCACAGAGGCGATCGTATTCTTCCTGCGAGCCGTCGCACCAGTAGATGCGGTCCGGCTTGGTGAGTGCGGCGATTTCCGCAACCCAGTTGATCAGCTTCTGTTGTTTAACGTAAGTTGGCGCATTCAATGCTGCAATGCCTCCCATAACGGGCTGGTTCATAAAAAACTACCTCCAATGCCAATAAAGAAATCTGTCTTGTCCCGGCACGGCAGGATCGTCGTCAGCTTTTGGCTCGGCTAGGGCAATGAGGTCTAGCGGTACGGCGGTCTTGTCGAAAGCGGTCATCTGGTTGGTGACCGTGCAGCCCGAAAAAAATGGAATAATGCCCGGGCTGGTGGGTTCGCGCTCCCGGTTGCTCCACGCGGGCGCGGCGAAAATAAGGGGATGATTGTACACGGCGCAATATCTCTGCTCAATGATTTACAACAAAATTGTAGGAAGAATTGTTGAGTTTTGTAGTAGGGAATTAGCGCTTTTCTGCATACTCGTATCTTTCTTACGGAAATAGATGTTAGACATGCAACGCGTATGAAAATTGCAATTCTTGACGACTATCAGGACTGTGTGCGCGGCCTCAGCTGCTTTGGCATGCTGGAAGGTCATGAGGTCAAGATCTTTAACAGCAGCGCCCGTGGTGTGGGGCAGCTCGCGGTTCGGCTGGCGGAGTTCGATGCACTGGTATTGATCCGCGAGCGGACGGCCTTAATGCGACCGTTGCTGGCGCGGCTGCCGAACCTGAAACTGATTTCCCAGACAGGCAAGGTCAGCGGCCACATCGACGTCGCAGCTGCAACGGAACGCGGCATCGTGATTACTGAAGGGGTCGGCGATCCCACGGCACCGGCGGAGCTGACCTGGGCGCTGATCATGGCGGCTTCGCGTAAAGTGCCGCAGTACGCCGCGAACCTGCGGGACGGCTTGTGGCAGACCGCGTCAGTCAACCCGGAACTCAATACCTTGGGCAGTGTGCTGAAAGGCAGGACGCTCGGCATCTGGGGTTATGGCCGCATTGGCCGGATGGTCGCAGGCTATGGCAAGGCGTTCGGCATGGATGTCGCCGTCTGGGGCAGTGATGCCAGCCGCGCGGTGGCAGCGCGCGACGGTTATCGCGCGGCTGCAACGCGGGAAGCGCTCTTTGAAGAGGCCGATGTGCTGTCGCTGCACCTGCGCCTGGACGATGCGACGCGCGGCATCGTGACGGCACGCGACCTGATGCGGATGAAGCGCAGCGCCCTGTTCGTCAACACCAGCCGCGCGGAACTCGTGGCGCCGGGTGCGCTCGACGAAGCCTTGCGCGCCGGTCGGCCGGGCTACGCGGCGCTTGACGTATTCGAAGCCGAGCCGCTCCCGTCCGATTCGCCACTGTTGCGCTACGCTAACGTGCTGTTGACGCCGCATATCGGCTACGTGGAGAAGGACAGTTACGAGCTTTACTTCCGCTCGGCATTCCAGAACATTATCGACTTTGCTAACGGCACACCGACAAATGTGCTGAACCCGGAAGCGCTGGAACCGAAATAACCGGTCCGCCCTACAACCCGCCACGCCACAAACATTAATCTGTACGCACTCAACCCATGATTTCCCTGGAAACCACCCTCGCCTTCTTTTCCGTGTCGGTCCTGCTTGCGCTGACACCCGGTCCCGACAATGTGTTTGTGCTGTTGCAGTCCGCGATGCGCGGACGCGCCGCCGGCATGCTGGTCGTGCTCGGCCTGTGCACCGGGCTGCTGGTGCATACGACCGGCGTTGCGCTTGGTCTTGCGGCAGTGTTTGCGGCGTCGGCCACGGCATTCTCCATCCTCAAGTTCATCGGTGCCGGCTACCTGCTCTACCTCGCATGGCAGGCATTCCGCGCACCTGCCGGGGTGGCATCGGCCGACAAGGTCGAGCGCATCAGCAGCAGGCAGATGTACACCCGCGGCATCATCATGAACCTGACCAATCCCAAGGTCGCGATCTTCTTCCTTGCCTTCCTGCCGCAATTCGCCAATCCGCGGAACGGCAGCCTTGTGCTGCAGATGCTGTCGCTCGGCGCGATCTTCATCGTCGCCACATTACTGGTATTCGGCGCGATCGCGTACTTCTCGGGAGCGTTTGGGGAGGTGCTGAACCGCTCCCCGCGCGCGCAGCTTGTGCTGAACAAACTATCCGGCCTCGCGTTTGCTGGACTTGCCATCCGGCTCGCCACCGCGCAACGGTAAGACGCGCCACACAGAAATCAACCGCTGCGTGCAGCCAGCATCACGCAGCTTGCAACTGCCAAAGAAGGAAACCATGCAAGTTCTCAGCGTAAATGTCGCCACCGTCGGTGCGTTGTTCATCGAGCAGTCGACGCATCTGTACCGCATCGCCACCGGCATCCACAAGCAGCCGGTGCAAGGCGCGGTAACGGTCAACAAACTGGGGCTCGATGGCGACGAGCAGGCAGACCCGAGCGTGCACGGCGGGCTGAACAAGGCCGTGTATGCGTATCCGTCGGAGCACTATGCGTTCTGGGCTGCGCAGCGTCTTGCGGCGCTCAAGCGCGAGGAGCCGTTGCCGCACGGTTCAATGGGCGAGAACCTGACTTTGTACGGACTGCTGGAAAACGACGTGTGGGTCGGCGACCGCCTGCACATTGGCAGCGCGATCCTCGAAGTGACCGAGCCGCGCCAGCCCTGCTTCAAGTTCAATGCGAAGATGGGATTTGGTCACGCCGCAAAGATGATGGTGCAGGCGGGCAACAGCGGCTTCTACCTGCGGGTCGTGCAGACCGGGCAGCTGGCGGCGGGTGATGCGATCACCCTGGTTGCCGGCCCGCGCACCACTTCCATCGCGCAGGTTAACGAACGGCGTCGGAAGGGGCGCCAGCGGGACTTGTTCTGAAGCTGGTCTGGACCAGCGCACGCCCGCCGGTCCAGATCCTGGCCCAGCCTGGCGGCCAGGGCAGCGGTGGTCCGGCATATGCGGGAACTCCGCGCCGCACCGCAATGACAGGCAGATGCTCCGGCACCGGTCCGTCGCGCAAGTCCCAGCCCAACGTGTACGCATAGTTCGGCAGCAGCGCCTCGCACACTTGTTCGAACCAGGCGGTGTGGTCTTCATCACGGCGCAACGCCTGCGCCAGCCCGTGCGGATCGAACTGTGCAAATGCGCGCACAAGTTCCTGCGCTGTTGCCCCAGGCTGGTCACCCCAGCCGAGCACGGGATTGAAGTTGTAGTCCGCACCGGAACCGTACCAGCCTTCACGCCATGCGCGATCCACCCAGTTGCGCTGCCCGGTAAACAAATGCCAGCGCCAGTGCAGTCCCGATGGCTTGGGCCAGCTGTAGAGATAAAGGCGTTCGTACCCGGCGCGATGCAGGTCGCGCACCATCGCCATCAGCCGCGCATGCGGCATGCGATCGGGCGCATCCCGCCGAAAGCGGATCGGTTCCCCGTCTGCATGCTGCAACTCGTCATGCGACAGGTTGAGGTCGAGAGTGCGCACTTCATCGCCGAAGCGCGCGGAGACCCACCCGGTCAGCAGGTTGACCGCAGTAATGACGCCATAGCCGCGATGGCGATGGAAGATGACGGTACCGGGTGCAACGGGTTTCATGAAATCGAACCAATAAGCAAGTCAGCCAAGCTGATGAAAACACAGAACACACATCCTGCTGCGGCTGCGCTTTCGCATGCGGCAGGTCGATATGCATTCAACACACTGTAAACGAATCGCGGCGACAAATCATTACAGCGCTGCCGTCGTGCCGCGACAGAAACGGACGCCTTGTTGCAGAGTGGAAAATTCCCTGCATCGGTAACCGCATCAGGCCGCAGCAACGCCCGTGGCGCAGCGCGCGGCGGTGTCGCCGGATCTTTTCAAGCCTGAAGTTCTTGACCGCAGACTATCGGCATGGCTCATGCAGGTCGGCAGAACAACGTGCCCGGGTTGGCTGTTGCTGGCAACGGCCTGCGCAGTCGCTGGACGTGGCTGTATTGCATTTGCCTGCCGGCGCAACTTCAACTTGTACTTTGATGGCGCCCAGCGCAGCCCACGGATCGTGCGCGGCATTCGCGGTGAAGGAACGCTCCCTGTCGATGGACTCGGACAGCCGTAAAAGCAATTTGTTCAATGAATCAGGCGGCGAGGTTGCGGCTGACGCGAAGATCCGGCCTGAATGGCGGAATATCCATTGTCTTGCATGAACCAATCGCGGGGCGGCATGGTCGCGCAGCACCAGCCGGCGGCAGCTGTGGTGCCATACGCCCGCCCTGCTTGTTCAGGCAATGGCTTCGGTTTGCGTCATCGTGGAATTGATGCGGACGCCGATGCTGATGTTGCGGCCCTGCCGCTATCGAGCAGTGGGAGAGCGAGGCCTGTTGCGCCGCTTCCCGGGCGCCCGAAGCTGACCAGGAAGCGGAGTAATCATGCCCGCAACAGTTGGGGCTCAGCCCGTACGGGAAGCGGCATCACGTTCTGCGGCGCTGCGCTCGCAGGCCGGTCCGAAGATGGCTCGCCCTCCAGATGGAAGATGCTGACCACGTTTGACAGCTTGCCCGCGAGCTCATGCAATGCCGAGGCTGCGGCGGCTTCTTCCTCCACTAGCGCTGCGTTCTGTTGCGTGACCTGTTCCATCTGAGTGATGGCGACATTCACCTGCTCGATACCGGTACGTTGCTCTCCGCTGGCGGCGGCAATCTCTGAAACGATATCCGCCACGCGCTTGATACTGTTAACGATTTCGCCCATGGTAGCGCCCGTCTGGTCAACGAGCCGGGTCCCTGCATCGACTTTTTCGACCGAAGCATTGATCAAGTCCTTGATCTCCTTGGCGGCGGCTGCGGAGCGTTGTGCCAGGCTGCGCACTTCCGAGGCGACGACGGCAAAGCCGCGTCCCTGCTCGCCCGCGCGGGCAGCCTCGACGGCGGCATTCAGGGCAAGGATGTTGGTCTGGAACGCGATGCCATCGATGACGCCGATGATGTCGACGACCTTCTTCGACGACGCATTAATGGAGCTCATCGTCTCGACGACATGCTCAACCATTTCACCGCCCTCGCTCGCAACACGGGAAGCAGACAATGCCAGCTGGTTGGCCTGGCGCGCGTTATCCGCATTCTGTCTGACCGTGGCGGTGAGCTGCTCCATGGTGGCCGCAGTCTCCTGAAGAGAGCTGGCTTCCTGATCCGTGCGTGTGGACAGGTCCAGGTTACTGCTTGCAATCTGGCCGGCAGCAGAGGCGATCGTTTCGGTTCCGATACGCACTTCAGTCACGATGTTCGACAGGCCATGGTTCATGTCCTTGAGCGCCTGCAGAAGCTGACCCGTCTCGGTATTGCTCTGCACGTCGATCTGTGCGGTCAGGTTGCCTGATGCGACCTGCCTCGCGACCGCAATCGCTTGCTTGAGCGGGCGAGTGATGGAACGGATGATGAGCAGGCCGATCACGCAAGCAAGCGTGGCCATTGCCACTACCGTGCCAGCGAGCAGATAGAGCCTGGTCTGGAGCGATGTCTGCCGGTCGGCCAGCAATTCGCTCAACACCGCCATCGCCGCATCATAGAGTTTCACTTGCTCGCCAATGGCCGCTGTCACCTTGGCAAAGAACTCCGGTCCTGCGTAGCTGATTTCCTCTGCGTTGACGATCTGCTCAGTGGCCAGGCGCAGCACCTCGTCACCCTGTGCCAGCGCCGCCTGCAGCTGTGCTGCCGTTTTCCCCTTCACGGAAGGCTCATGCGCGGACGACTTCTCCAGCGCATTTCCGATGCTGGCGTAGCGCTCTCTGGCCTTTTCAATCAGGGCCGCCAATGCGGCGCGTTCTTCGATGGAAGCGCTCTTGGCTGTCAGCACTGCCGCGCCGCGTGCCCGCAGACGACCGAGCGTTTCGATCAGGTCGGGCGACTGAATGATGGCTGCGTCGATCAAGTACTTCGTGGCCGGCTGTGCATCCATGCTGAGGCCATAGTGATCAATGAGCAACTCGGAGACTTTCATCATTTGACCGACCAGCGAGGTGTGCGCGGCAAAACTCTCCTTGCTGCTCAACTGGCGCTGCGCGACCTTTTCCTGCAACGGGAGCCAGGTTGCCTTGGCTTCTTGCCAGCGCGCGGCAATGACAGAACTGCCGGCGCGCGCAACCGCCGAGTCGGCTGCGGAAATCGATTTGACGATCTCGTCCTGCTTGGCGGCTCGCTGTGCCTGGACGCTGTCATTCCCGGAAAGGTACATTGCGGACAGGCCGCGGTGTTGTTGCACGAGCAGAACCGTATCGAGCACCGCGCGCACTGTTGGCATTCCGGCCACTTCTTCCCGCGCCACGTCGATCGCTTTGCTGGCTTCGTTCTGATACATCACAAGGGGGACGGCGGTAAGCACTGCCGCAAGCACGGCCAAAACGACAAACTTCTGCCAGAGATAAAGCCGGTTCTGTAATAAAGACATAGGGGGACCTTTTGATTCCTGTTCATCTGCCATGCCTGACGGCGCGTGTGGCGCAGACGGCTGAACAAATTATTTCCACACGGCAATTCTCTGTGCAAGCACCATGCCTCCGCCTTGATGTGGATCATTAATGTCCGTAATCCGCTTGCTCGCGCCTCGCGTGCCTGTTGTGGACGCAGCGTCGTTCGAACCAGCCTGGAAAACGAACCCTTCGCTTGGAATCGGTTTGCACTCCAAGCGCCCGGACCCGACCTTCCTCTCATGGCTTTCCCTTGTCTGCGACGTGCGCTTCGTGAACAAAACGCTACGGCAGCAACCGATCATCCGCAGAGCCGGATTTTCGTGTTCTTTACAGCAACTTTCTGCGTTACATCAAATTCCCTTGTAGCGATGCAACCGAACATCTAAACCGGCATCTAATGCCCGGTTTTTCTGTTGCGGGTTCCTCGATTCGGCGAGCCCTTCTTGTTAAAGGAACATACATGGTTCGCTCCCTCCGTCCTGTCCTCCCGCCGCTGTTGGCAGTGCTGTTACTGGTTTCCTGCGGTGGTGGTGGAGGCGGCGGTGACGATTCGACGAGAGCATCGTTGAACACCAACGCGTCGATCGCTTCGCTCGAACCCGCCGCCCCGGCGGCCACCGGCAATACCGCAAGCGACGGGCTGACCTGGTTCAATTTTCGCCGCCAGCAGCTCGGCCTGCCTGCCGTCACCCGCAACACGACGGTCGACATTGCCGCGCAGGGGCATTCCGATTACCAGAAGCTGTGGGGAATCACGCACTATCAGGAGGAAGGGCGCACCGGATTTACCGGCGAATGCGTGTATGACAACAATAACGACCCGCGTTGTCCGAGCGCCAAAGTCAGTCGTCTGGAAGCGGCGAACTATGCCTTCACGCAGGGCAGCTACGCCTACGGCGAAGTCATTTCGAAGACGTCGAATCCATCCGGATTCGATGCGGCAGAAGGCCTGATCGGCGCGATTTACCATCGTTTCGTCATCTTCGAGCCGATGTTCAGGCAGGCGGGTATCGGCATGGCGGTCGATGCGCAGAACATGACTTACTTCACGACCAACTTCGTTGCCGATGGCATTGCAGTGAACTGCGCGACACGCGGAGAATCGATCAATTACCTGATCAACTATCCGTTTGATAACCAGCAGCGCGTGCAGCGTGACTTCTACAGCGACGCTGAGGTACCGGACCCGGTGCCCGGGCAGAACCAGGTCGGTTATCCGATCAGCGTCCATGCGGACATCATTGCCAACGTCAGCGTGCAGACCTTCACCGTCAGTCCGCGCGGCGGATCGCCCCTCAGTGTGCGCACGCTGACCGCGGCGCAAGACCCGCAGTACACCCCGACGACCGCCGCGGCAATCGTCCCGACGTCGGTGCTCGCGGCCAATACGACTTACGACGTGCAGTTTGTCGGCACCGTCACTTATCCCGCCACCTTCGGCTGCCCGGTACTGACGAAGCTCGTGAACCGCTCCTGGTCGTTTACGACGCGATAGTGCCCGTTTGAGCCCGCTGGAGCCCGCATTGAGCCCGCCTACCGGGTTCCGCGGGCTAGCCCTGTCGCGCACGAATCTGCTATCGTGCGCGTAACAGGGTGGCGCGATGAACGAAAAATCAATAACAACATCACCAGCACGGGAGGACCATGAACTGCTGAGCTCAGCGTTCGAGGCCACCGGTACGGGCATTTGTTTCGTCGATGAAGAAGGCCTGTTCCTGCGGGCGAACTCCGCGTTCTGCCGCATGCTGGGTTACCCCGCGAAAGAGGTCGTCGGCCGCCACTGGTCGCTGGCGGCGCCGCCGGAAATCGCCGACCTCGGCGACCGTTTCCTGTCCCAGTTGTTCTCCGAATCTCCCCGTCTTCCGGATGAATGGAAGATACGGCGCTGCGACGGTTCCCTGCTGACCGCCCTCGTCAGTTTCAAGCCGATCACGCTTTCAAGCGGTGCGCGCCGCCTGGTCGTGACGCTGACCGACATCGAGGAGCGCAAGGCCGCCCAGGAAGCCGAACTCCGCCGCCAGCAGCAGGCCCTTGTCGTCTCCGAAGAGCACCACCGGCAGGTGGTCGATAATGCGACCGAATGCATCCTCGTCGTGCAGGGCGGCCATATCGTGTTCGCCAATCCGCGCGTGCTGCAGCTTACCGGCTTTTCGCAGGAAGAGCTGCTTGCGCTGCCTTTCGACACAGCGATTCACCCGGACGACCGTGCGCTGGTGACCGACCATCACATGCGGCGTTTGCATGGCGAGGATGTCGAGCAGTACTACAACTTCCGCATCGTCAATCACCAGACCAGCGAAACCATCTGGGTGCAACTGTCGGCGGTCATGATTGAATGGGAAGGCCGGCCGGCGACGCTGTCCTTCATGACCGACATTACCGAGCGCAAGCTGCTGGAGGACAGCCTCAAGCAAAGCATGGTCGAGCGTCTGCGACTAGAGCGCCTGCGCATCCAGGGCGAACTGAAGGAAGCCGAGCTCGCGCGCCGCCATGCCGAAGAAACCTCGCGCGCAAAGTCGATGTTCCTCGCCAACATGAGCCATGAGATCCGCACCCCGATGAACGCCATCATCGGCATGGCGCATCTTGCGCTGCGCACGGAGCTCGATCCCAAGCAGCGCGACTACATCGAGAAGATGCGCAACGCGAGCCTGTCGCTGCTGGGCATCATCAACGACATCCTCGACTTCTCCAAGATCGAAGCCGGCAAGCTCCACATGGAGCGGGTCGGCTTCGATCTCGACGATGTGCTCAACAATGTGTCCACCGTTACCGGCGCGCGCGCGCATGAGAAGCGGCTGGAATATATCTTTCAGTTCCCGCTTGATATCCCGCGCGGCCTGGTGGGCGACCCGCTGCGGCTCGGCCAGGTGCTGATCAATCTGATCAACAACGCCATCAAATTCACCGAACGTGGAGAGATCTTTGTCGGCTGCCGCCGGCTGGAGACGCGTGGCGACAAGATCCAGCTTCAGTTCACGGTGCGCGATACCGGTATCGGTATGAGCCGGGAAGAAACATCGCGCCTGTTCCGCGCATTCAGTCAGGCGGATGAATCGACGACGCGACGCTACGGCGGCAGCGGGCTTGGCCTGTCGATTTCCAAGCGCCTGGTAGAGCTGATGGATGGCGTAATAGACCTCGAGAGTGAGGTCGGCGTCGGCACTACCGTACGCTTTACTGCATGGTTCGGGCTCGCCGAGGCAGCGCGCCAGATGCCCGACATGCCTGCAGTCATCGACAGCATGCGTGTGCTGCTCGTCGAGGACAACCCGAGTGCGCGCACCGTGCTGGCTGGCAGCCTGGCCGCGCTGCCGGTGCAGGTCGACCTTGCCTGCACAGCAGGTGAGGCGCTGGACATGATTCACGCTGCCGATGCCCATAGCCCGTATGACGTCGTCTTCACCGATCTCGCAATGCCGGGCATGGATGGCGTTGACCTCATCTGCGCGATCAAAGGTGACGGCACGCTGAGCGCGCCGCCGCGCATGGTTCTTCTCAGCGCGCACAGCAGCGAAGGTGCGCGCTATCGCATTGAGCGTGCCGGTGCCGATGCCGTCCTGACCAAGCCTGTCAGTGCATCGGCACTGGCGGACATGATGCTCGAACTGTTTGCGCCGCAAATGCGCGAGGCGATGCATGCGGCAAAAGAATCGATGCCGCATTTCCGCGACCTCTCGATCCTGCTGGTGGAAGACAACGACATCAACCAGCAGATATCCGCCGAACTGCTGCAAGCCGCGGGCATCCATGTCGACATCGCAGCCAACGGGCGCATCGCGCTCGACATGCTGATGGCAGTAGAGGCGAGGCATTACGGCCTGGTGTTCATGGACGTTCAGATGCCGGAAATGGACGGCCACGAGGCGACGCGTCGCATCCGTGCGGATTCCCGCTTCCAGGGCTTGCCCATCATCGCAATGACCGCTCATGCGATGGTGGAGGAGCGGGAGCGTTGCTTCGCATCCGGCATGGACGGACATCTCGCCAAACCGGTCAACCCCGCCGAGCTGTACCGCACCGTGGCCCGCTGGTGCCCGCAGTACGTCGTGCCGGCAGACCAGGAAGCCGTATCGGCTTTACCGCCTCCGCTTCCCCCGGCCGCCAGCCAGCCGGAATCTGATCTCGTGATCGAGGGGATCGATGTGCAGGAAGGGCTGTCGCGCGCACTCGGGAACCGCGATTTCTACCTGCAGATGCTCGGACGCTTCCGCGACAGCCAGTCTGATGTCGCTGATCGCGTCCGCAAGGCGTTGGAGGCTGACCGGGTGCAGGCCGAGCGGATGGTGCACTCGGTCAAGGGGGCTGCCGCGCTGCTTGGTGCGGGCAATGTGCGGCAGACCTCGGATGAGATCGAATCAGCAATTCGCGCCGGTGCCCAGCTCGACGCATTGGAACCTCTGCTTCAGCAACTCGACGCCACGATGGGCGCGCTATGCGTTGCAATCGACAGTGTGCTGCCGAAGGGGCGACCGGCACGGGCCGCTTAGGCAGAACGCGCGTCGACGTATCGAGGCGTTGATGTGTCGGCCCAGTCCGACGCAGGCGTAGTCGTAGTCTTCTGCTTTGCCCCGGCACCATGCCGATGCCGTGTCGGAATTCCTCGTCAGCTGCTTCCTGCCATCGCGCCTTACCCACATTTCTTGTGGTCAAATCTGTGGATAAGCAAGAATAACGATGGGTAAGTTTCTGATTTTTCGTCGCTTTTTGTGGTTGATGAAAATCAATGCAGTTCCAACGCATCTCGATCACGAACGGCAGAACAAGTCACGCCGACCATAGTCCTAGGGGGATATGTGTGAAGGAGACTGCCATGGCAGCCGTCAAATACACCAAGGCGGATTGGGTCGCCCAAGCCGATATCCAGACACGCGAGGATGGAAAGTTCCAGGGCGTGGTCTTGATTAGCCATGAACATGGCGACGACAGTGAAGAAGCGCAACATACCGTCGAGGCCGCATCCGACAGTCCGGAAGAGGCGCTCGAGCAGGCAAAGGCATTGGCGCACCGCATCCTGGCGAACGTCGACTGACGCATTCGCAAGGAGCGAGCCGCACCGCAAAGGAAGTGTGTGTCGGCGACTTCGGATGTGCGTGCAATCGACACCAGAATCACCGGGCAAAGGCCGGTTATGCCCTGCTCCACGGGTTAAACACATTTACCGTGGACAATATTGTGGATAACACGGTACAAGCTCACGCATGTCCATGATCCGTAAGGCATTTTTGCCTTTGATTAAAATCAGGGCAGAACGAAACGGTAGCGGGTTGAGGTTGGTTCTCTGGCTCGCGTGATGAACCATCCTCCATGTGATGGCTTACGCCCTTCCGTCGGCAGGAAATGCGCTCCTTGCCCGCACACGCTCGATGATCACTGCGGCCTGCAGGTCTGCTACTGCATCCAAAGCCTGCTCCCATCCGTGTTGCAGCCGCTCGACCGAGTCGCACATCATGCGAAAGGCGACAGTGGCGGCCTCGATCGGCGTCTCTGCGGCTTCCCGCGCGGATTCGATCTGGGTAAGCAGCTGTTCAAGCGAGGGGCGATGCACGGGCGGCGCGGAGTCCACCGCTTCCCTGAGCACATGTTTGCGGAAGGTCTCCAGCGCTTCCGGATCCTGCCGGTGAAGCGCTGCCAGCACATCAAAATCCGGAAGGCGGATTGTCATGATCGGGCTCCTGTCAAAGTGATTAGACAGATATAACCCGTTGATGTTTTTACATTTTGTGGCGAGTCAAGCCAGATGGGAAGGGGGCATGCGGGGACGCAAGGAAATCAGCGATCCACTTCATCCAGCTGCAGCAGCACATTGATGCACGCCCCGACGATGAGCCCTGCCGTGATCAGGCCAAGCAATGAAATGATTGCAGTCAACATGTGTCTCCCTCGGTTTTTCGTTATGCGGTATTACAACATCGGGTGAGAGCGCAATATTGAGCTTCCTCATTTCCAGGACGGAATTTCCACAAACCGAGCGCGCAGAAAAAAGCCCGCAGACCTTTCGGTTTGCGGGCGAAATCCAATTCAAGGAGAGTTGGAGGAGACAGGAGCAATAATACTGCGGCGCAACAACTGTCGCCGCTTTATTCTCGTGATGACAGGTATACAAAAAATGCATAACACCTGTCCCCTGAATCTGTTTTAAACGTTCTGAAACGAAAAGCCCACCCGGTTTTCACCGCGTGGGCCTTTTTTGTCTCCTTCGATCCTAAATCGGATTTTCTTTAATGTGGCCAAATACTACCCCGCTTTTCCTGAAAATAAAAGACAAACGGGAGCACATTTTGACGCGGCCCTTGATTTTTCTTTGGCGATGGCTCGCTCACGCAAAACAAATTATTTCTGCGTGCTCATTTTCCGATACAAAAGCGGCTGAAAATCACGCCTAGCAGATCATCTGACGTAAATTCTCCGGTGATGCTGTTCAGGCGGTCCTGCGCGATACGCAGTTCCTCGGCCAGCAGGTCCAGTGCCTGGTCGTTGAGCTGGTTTTCCCTGGCGACGTATTCTGCGGCCATGTCGAGATGATCGCGCGCGGCCTTCAGCGCAAGCAGATGACGTTCCCGCGCCAGGAACCGCGACTCGCCGGTCTGCTGCCAGCCCGCCACGCGCAGCAACTCGGTGCGCAACAGGTCGATGCCGCGCCGGTCCGTCGCCGACAGGTATACATGCGTCGCATCCGGCATGCGGTCAACGGCCGGCTTGTGGCCGGACAGGTCAATCTTGTTCCACACGCGCAGCACCGGCACGTTGGGCGGAAAGCGCTCGACGATGTCTTCGTCGTCGCGCGTCGGCCCGCGGCTGGCGTCGAGCAGATGCACGATCACATCCGCCTTGCGTACTTCGCCCCAGGTCCTTTCGATGCCGATACGTTCCACCTCGTCGCCGGCGTCGCGGATGCCGGCGGTATCGATGATGTTGAGCGGGATGCCCTCCATCTGGATCGTCTCGGTCACCTTGTCGCGCGTGGTGCCGGCAATCGGCGTCACGATCGCCACTTCCGCGCCGGCCAGTGCATTCAGCAGCGAGGACTTGCCGACGTTCGGCTGGCCAGCAAGAACGACGTTCAGTCCGTCGCGCAGCAGCGCACCTTGCGCTGCTTGCTCGAAGATCTCGTTCAGGTTCGCACGGATCCGCTCGAGCTGGCCGCGTGCGTCAGATTTCTCCAGGAAGTCGATTTCCTCCTCCGGGAAATCCAGCGTCGCCTCCACCAGCATGCGCAGATGGATGACCTTGTCGACCAGCTCATGGATGGTCTTGGAGAACACGCCTGACAAGGACTGCGATGCCGACTTCGCAGCCGCCTCGGTCGAGGCTTCGATCAGGTCTGCCACCGCTTCGGCTTGCGCCAGGTCGAGCTTGTTGTTCAGGAACGCGCGATGCGTGAACTCGCCCGGTTGCGCCAACCGCAGGTCGATTTCCTCACCGGCTTCCAGGCATCGCGACAGCAGCATCTGCATCACGACCGGCCCGCCATGCCCCTGCAGCTCCAGCACGTCCTCGCCGGTATAGGAATGCGGCGCCTTGAAGTAAATCGCAATGCCTTGGTCGATGGCGCTGCCATCAGCATTCCGGAAAGGCAGGTAAGTCGCATGACGCGGCTGTAGCCGGTCGGTGCCGAACACTGCTTTCATCACGCAGGAAAGGTTCTTGCCGGAGATGCGCACCACACCGATGCCGCCGCGCCCGGGTGCAGTGGCAATCGCAGCGATGGGAGAAGAGTCGTAGTTCATGAATCGATTGTAGGTTCGCTATATGCCACCGGGCAATAGAAACAATGCATATGAGGTGCACCGCCGCTTATTACAACACGCCGTGACAAGTGCGTTGGAGTGGATTGCCAGTCGGAGCATGAAGAGCAAGTCCCGAAATGAAAAAGCCCGCGCAACGCACGGGCCTTTTGCCGGGAGCGGTGTGCAGCTTATGCCGCTTCGCCGCTCTCGATCTTCTTCGTGATCACCCATTGCTGCGCGATCGACAGGACGTTGTTCACGACCCAGTACAGCACGAGGCCGGCAGGGAAGAAGAAGAACATCACCGAGAACACGATCGGCATGAACATCATCACCTTCGCCTGGATCGGATCCGGCGGGGTCGGGTTCAGCTTGGTCTGGATGAACATCGACACCGCCATCACGACCGGCAGGATGTACCACGGATCCGGCGCGGACAGGTCCTGGATCCAGCCGAGCCACGGCGCGTTGCGCATCTCTACCGACGCCAGCAGCACCCAGTACAGCGCGATAAACACCGGAATCTGCACCAGGATCGGCAGGCAGCCGCCGAGCGGGTTGATCTTCTCCGTGCGGTAGAGCTCCATCATCGCCTGGTTCATCTTCTGCGGATCACTCTTGTAGCGCTCGCGGATCGACTGCATCTTCGGCGTGACGGTCTTCATTTTCGCCATGCTGCGATAGCTTGCGGCGGACAGCGGGAAGAATGCCAGCTTGATCAGTACGGTCAGCACGATGATCGTCCAGCCCCAGTTGCCGAGCACCTTGTGGATCTGGTCCATCAGCCAGAAGATTGGCGCCGCGACAATCGTGAGCCAGCCGTAGTCCTTCACCAGTTCCAGACCGGGTGCCAGTTTTTCCAGCGTTGCGGATTCCTGCGGGCCGGAATACAGGCGCGTTTCCATGGAGCCGGTCGCGCCGGGAGCGATGCTGCCCATCGGCAGGATCTGGCCGACGGCAAACAGGTTGTTATCGATTTTCTTCGTATAGATCTCGCGCGACACTTTTTCCGGCGGCAGGAAGGCGGAGACGAAGTAGTGCTGCACCAGTGCGGTCCAGCCGTTGTCTGCCTTGGTCGCATGTTTGGCGCTGCCGTCAGCGATATCCTCGAAGTCGATCTTCTGGAATTTGTCAGCGTCGGTGTAGACCGCGGGACCGGTGAAGGTGCTGTAGAACTGCGACTCGCCTTCCGGTTTGTTGCCGTCGCGGACCAATTGCAGATAGAGCGACGGACTGATCGGTGCGCCGGAGTTGTTGACCACGTCATGCTTGATGCCGATGGTGTAGTCGCCACGCTTGAAGGTGTACGTCTTCACCAGCTTCACGCCGCCCTGCTCCGCCTCGAGCACCAGTTGCAGCTCGTTGTTGCCGTCGAGCGCGCGCGGACCGGGTTGAACCGCGTAGTTCGACTTGTGGTTCGGGAGCGGATTGGCCGCGGCACCGATCAGGCCGGTCTGGGCCACATAGGTGTGCTTGGCGTTGGCGCCGGAATCGAACAGCACCATGTTCTTGGTCGGGTCGATCGTGTCCTTGTGCTTGAGCAGTTCCAGGCGCTTGAGCTCGCCGCCGATGGTGTCGATGTCGGCCTTGATGACGTCCGTCGTGATCGTCACGATCTCGCTCTTGACCGGTGCCGGGCCGGCAGGAACGGCGGAGGGTGCGGCGGCCGGTGCGCTTGCCTGCGGCACGTCCGATGCTGGAGCGGGTGCGCCGCCCGCGGTGGGCTTGGCTGCCTGCTGCGTCGCCGTCGGGAAGAACATTGACGGCTTGCCGTTATAGCGCATCCAGTTGTCCCACAGCAGTACCAGGGACAACGAGAACACAACCCACAGGACGGTACGTTGGATATCCATAAGTGATTTAGCTTGAATAATCAGGAATTCAGTGGTGGCCGCAGTCGCATGCTGCCGCCGGTTTATCTGTCGACTTCTTTGGCACCGGATCGAGCCCGCCGGGATGCCATGGATGGCATTTGCACAGGCGCTTGGCGGTCAGCAGGCTGCCCCGCGCCGCGCCGTGCTCGCGGATTGCTTCGGTCGCGTACTCGGAACAACTCGGGTAAAAACGGCAATTTCGGCCCAAAAACGGGCTGATGCCCAGTTGGTACGCGCGCAATAGTAGCAGTAAAAGACGTTTCATCGCCGTGCTTCCGCCGAGTTCTGTGATTGCAGCAGTTGCATCAGTTCCTTGCGCAGCAAGGTTTTCAGTTGCGTGCTGGTTGCCGGTTCGGCACGGGAATTCACAGGCTTGGACAGGCGGACGATGCAGTCGATGGCCGGCAAGGCCGACTGGCGGAACAGCTCGCGCGCGACCCGCTTGATCGTATTGCGCGTGACGGCGCGCGGCGCGAAGCGTTTGGCGGCCACGATGCCCAGGCGAGCATGGCTCAGATGGTTTGGCCGCGCATAGAGAACAAAGTGCGCAGTGCGCTGCACGGGCCGCAAACGAAAAACGGATGAAAAATCATCCGTTTTAACGATACGCCGATCGCGTGAATAATCTTCGCTCACGCTAGCAGCTGGTGCGGCCGGGCTTATACAGCCAGGCGCTTGCGGCCTTTGGCGCGACGTGCATTCAGCACAGCACGACCGCCACGGGTAGCCATGCGAACGCGGAAGCCATGGGTGCGCTTGCGGCGAACGACGGAAGGTTGGTAAGTACGTTTCATGTTGGTCTCGCTAATCAGCAAAAATGGGTTGGATCATCACGCAGCCCATTCTTGTCTTGTGTTCTTGTGTGGTAGACACAAAACGCAACAGGCAGTGAACCCGCAATTAGACATTAATTTCTGCTTACCTGTCAATCACTTAGCTTTCGGACGGCAGCGCCCGGGGCAGTGATAGTTCATTTGGCAAGGCATGGCTCTTCGGACGAGCCGTGAACAAGCAGGTCGCTTGTCTACGCCCAAATTATCCACATTGGCAAGCAGTTTTTTAATTGGGAAATGTGATGCGTCCTGTGGATAACTTGTTGTTGCGGGTATAGAATAGCCGTCCCGCGCCGAACGCCCTTCGCGTGCGCGTGCCGTTTCGGCGCTCCCTGCCGCAGCCTCCAGAAAGCTGGATCGACCTGCCGCGCGAGCGGCCGGACAGGGAAGCATGCGAAGGTCGTCGTTCAACCCAGCGCCCTCTCATTCAGAAAAATTCATGGAAAATTTTTGGCAGACTTGCTCCGCGATGCTGGAGCAGGAACTCACGCCGCAACAATATAGTGCGTGGATCAAGCCGCTGGTGCCGCTCGACTTTGAGGATGGCCGCCTGCGGATCGCTGCTCCTAACCGCTTCAAGCTCGACTGGGTAAAGACCCAGTTCGCCAACCGAATTACAACGCTCGCCTCCGAATACTGGGAAGCGCCGATCGAGGTGCAGTTCGTGCTCGACCCGCGCCTCAACGGTGCGAAGAAGCCAGCACCCGCGCCTATGCTAGCTGCCGCAAGCGCTGCAGCAAACGCTGGGTTCGACCTTTCCTCCGAGATCCCCGACCCGATCGAACGGGCCGATATTGTCATGGAGGAAACAAAGAAGCGCGACCAGAGCAAGATCAACCCGGCGCTCACCTTCGAGAGTTTCGTGACCGGTAAGGCCAACCAGCTGGCGCGTGCCGCTGCCATCCAGGTCGCGAACAATCCCGGTGTTTCGTACAACCCGCTGTTCCTGTACGGCGGCGTCGGCCTTGGCAAGACCCACCTGATCCATGCAATCGGCAACCAGCTGCTGGCCGACAAACCCAACGTACGCATCCGCTATATCCATGCAGAACAGTATGTGCGCGACGTAGTGACTGCTTACCAGCGCAAGGGTTTCGACGACTTCAAGCGGTATTACCATTCGCTAGACATGCTGCTGATCGACGATATTCAGTTCTTCGCCGGCAAGAGCCGCACGCAGGAAGAATTCTTCTACGCGTTCGAGGCGTTGATTGCAGCCAAGAAACAAATCATCATCACCAGCGACACCTATCCGAAGGAAATCAGCGGCATGGATGACCGCCTGATCTCGCGCTTCGACTCCGGCCTGACGGTCGCCGTCGAACCACCGGAACTGGAAATGCGCGTGGCGATTCTGCTGAAAAAAGCGGCACAGGAAGGCGCCGTGCTGTCCGATGACGTGGCGTTTTTCGTCGCCAAGCACCTGCGCTCCAACGTGCGCGAACTCGAAGGCGCGTTGCGCAAGATCCTTGCGTACTCGCGCTTCCATGGCAAAGACATCACGATCGATGTTGTCAAAGATGCACTGAAGGACCTGCTGTCGGTGCAAAACCGTCAGATCTCGGTGGAGAACATCCAGAAGACCGTGGCCGATTTTTTCAATATCAAAGTGGCCGACATGTACTCCAAGAAGCGCCCGGCCAACATCGCCCGTCCGCGCCAGATTGCAATGTATCTTGCCAAGGAGCTAACGCAGAAAAGCCTGCCGGAAATCGGCGAGCTGTTCGGCGGCCGCGACCATACGACCGTCCTGCATGCAGTCCGCAAGATCGCCGCCGACCGCAGCAAGAATCCGGAAGTCAACCACGAACTGCATGTGTTGGAGCAGACGCTGAAAGGTTAATCACAGCTGCCTAGCGGCTTGTGGATAACTTGGCAAGGGCGGTTGCATAATATTGAAGCACCGCCTTCTTCCGTCAGGAGAAGTGGCCATTGGCCGACGCGGCAACCCCTTATAAAGAAGGCAAAAAAGCATCACTTTGGTTTCTTGGGAATGTCCCTTTTCTGTCAAAATAGAGGATGTTCTGCGTTCGTTTGACCGGACAGATCTCCGCTTTTTACCGGCCGGTCCGCTCTTCAGAAAAACAGCTCCGTCTTAACTATTAATACAAGGACAAAAGCATGCAATTGGTCAAAACCCAACGTGACACGCTTCTCCGACCGCTGCAGATCGTGAGTGGTATTGTCGAGCGTCGGCATACGCTGCCGATTCTGGCCAATATCCTCATTCGCAAGGACGGCGAAAAAGTGTCGTTCCTGTCCACCGACATCGAAGTGCAGATCACGACCAATGCCAGTGTCGGCAGCGGCGCGGAGATCGCTTCGACCACGGTGGCGGCGCGCAAGCTGCTCGACATCCTGCGTGCACTGCCCGACTCCGGCGACGTGTCGCTGTCGCTGGCCAACAAGCGCATGACTATCCAGTCCGGCAAATCGCGCTTCGCACTGCAGACGTTGGCCGCCGAAGAATTTCCGACCGTCGCCCAAGCCGAGCACTACAACGCCAAGGTCACGCTGCCGCAGAAGACGCTGAAGCACCTGTTCAACATGGTGCACTTCGCGATGGCGCAGCAGGACATCCGCTACTACCTCAACGGCCTGCTGCTCGTCGTCGACGGCAAGAATGTGATCGCAGTCGCGACAGACGGACACCGTCTCGCGTTCTGCCAGGTGGAGACCGATCAGGATTTCGCGCGCCAGGAAGTGATCATTCCGCGCAAGACCATCCTCGAACTGCAGCGCCTGCTGGAAGACCAGGACAACCCGGTCGACCTCGAGATCGCCAACAACCAGGTGAAGCTCACCTTCGCCGACATCGAGCTGATCTCCAAGCTGGTCGAAGGCAAGTTCCCGGATTACACCCGCGTGATCCCGAAGGGCTACAAGAACAACTTCACCATCGATCGCCTGACCTTGCTGCATGCGCTGCAGCGCGCGGCGATCATGACGAGCGACAAGTTTAAGGGCGTCCGTTGCATCATCAGCCCCGGCAGCCTGAAGGTCAGCTCCACCAACGCTGATCAGGAAGAGGCAGTGGAAGAGCTTGAGATCGATTACGGCGGCGACAGCATCGACATCGGTTTCAACGTCACTTACCTACTCGACGTCCTGAACAACCTCAAGGGTGAAAGCATCAACATCGCGCTCGGCGACGCGAATTCATCGGCACTGATCACCGTGCCGGAAAACGCCGATTTCAAGTACGTCGTCATGCCGATGCGGATTTGATTGGATTAGTAAGTAAAACAGCAAGGGGGCTGCCGTGAATATGGCGAGCCCCCTTGCGACATTTTAGAAAACTTGAATTTTTCCACTGACGGGTCCCCTCCCCCTTGCAGGGGGAGGGTTAGGGTGGGGGTAGTGAGGTCGATTTAACGCTGACTTCGGCATAACCACTCAACCCCCATCCCAACCTTCCCCCTTAAAGGGGGAAGGAGCCTGTCAGGTGATTTGTTTTTGCAGTAACCGTTCTTTCAGAAGGCAGCCATGTCCGCGATTCCTCAAGAAAACACCCCGCAGCCGCAACAAAGCAGCCAATACAGCGCATCCTCGATCCAGATCCTCGAAGGTCTGGAAGCAGTCCGCAAGCGCCCTGGCATGTACATCGGCGACACCTCTGACGGCACGGGCCTGCACCACCTCGTCTTCGAGGTGCTCGACAACTCCATCGACGAAGCGCTCGCCGGCCACTGCTCCGAGATCCACGTCACCATCCATGCCGACAACTCGATCTCCGTGACCGACAACGGCCGCGGCATCCCGACCGGCATCAAGTGGGACGACAAGCACGACCCGAAGCGCAGCGCGGCAGAAATCGTGATGACCGAGCTGCACGCCGGCGGCAAGTTCGACCAGAACTCCTACAAGGTCTCAGGCGGCCTGCACGGCGTGGGCGTGTCCTGCGTGAACGCACTGTCCAAGCTGCTGCGCCTGACCATTCGCCGCGACGGCAAGGTCCACCAGATGGAATTCTCCAAGGGCGTGGTGCAGAATCGCGAACTCGAAGTCCAGGAAGGCGTGCAAGTTTCGCCCATCAAGGTCACGGGCGAAACCGACAAGCGCGGCACCGAAGTGCACTTCTGGGCCGATGAAGAAATCTTCACGCACGTCGAGTTCCACTACGACATCCTCGCCAAGCGCATCCGCGAACTGTCCTTCCTCAACAACGGCGTGCACATCAAGCTCACCGACCAGCGCACCGGAAAGGAAGAAGACTTCGCGTTCGAAGGCGGCACCCGCGGCTTCGTCGAATACATCAACAAGAACAAGAACGTCCTGCATCCGACCGTGTTCCAGGCCACCGGCGAAAAGGTCTCCGAGCAAGGCACGATGATCGGTGTCGACGTCTCCATGCAATGGAACGACGCGTTCAACGAGCAGGTGCTCTGCTTCACCAATAACATCCCGCAGCGCGATGGCGGTACTCACCTCACCGGCCTGCGCGCCGCGATGACACGCGTCATCAACAAGTACATCGAAGAAAACGACTTCGCCAAGAAAGCGAAAGTCGAAATCTCCGGCGACGACATGCGCGAAGGTCTCACCTGCGTGCTGTCCGTCAAAGTACCGGAGCCGAAGTTCAGCTCGCAGACCAAGGACAAGCTGGTATCAAGCGAAGTGCGCGGTCCGGTCGAGGAAATCGTCGCCAAGACGCTGACCGACTACCTGATGGAAAAGCCCAACGACGCCAAGATCATCTGCGGCAAGATCGTCGAAGCCGCCCGCGCGCGCGAAGCCGCCCGCAAGGCACGCGAACTGACCCGTCGCAAAGGCGTGATGGACGGCCTCGGCTTGTCCGCCAAGCTGGCCGACTGCCAGGAAAAAGACCCGGCGCTATGCGAGCTGTACATCGTCGAGGGTGACTCCGCAGGCGGCTCCGCCAAGCAAGGCCGCGACCGCAAGTTCCAGGCGATCCTCCCGCTGCGCGGCAAGGTGCTCAACGTCGAGAAGGCACGCTTCGAAAAGATGCTGTCCTCCGAGCAGATCACCACGCTGATCGCCACGCTCGGCACTTCCATCGGCCCGGACGAATTCAACGTCGAGAAGCTGCGCTACCACCGCATCATCATCATGACCGACGCGGACGTCGACGGCGCCCACATCCGCACCCTGCTGCTCACGCTGCTGTATCGCCAGATGCCGCAACTCGTCGAGCGCGGCCACGTGTACATCGCGCAGCCGCCGCTGTACAAGGTCAAGCACGGCAAGGACGAGCGCTACCTCAAGGACGACGTCGAAGAAGCGAGCTACATGATGCAGATCGCGCTGCACGACGCCGCCATCATCCCGACCGAAGGCGCGCAACCGATCATCGGCGAAGCACTGTCCGAACTGGTCCGCCAGTACAACACCGCCAACGCGATCATCATGCGCCTGTCCAAGGCGATTGACGAAGCCGCGCTGTCGGCCATCATGACCGGCGTCACGCTCAACCTCGACAACGGCGAGAATGCAGACGCATCCGCCAAGGCACTCGCCGCCGCCATCAACGACCCGAGCGTCGAAGTCGTCGTGAAGTCGGACGAACTCTCCGACAAGCACATGCTGCGCGTGCAGCGCCGCCACTTCGGCAACCTGAAGATCAGCACCATCGACGCCGAATTCGTACGCGGCCCCGACTACCAGGTACTCTCCGCCGCCGCCGCTACCTTCAAGGGCCTGATCGGCGAAGGCGCGATGGTCCGCCGCGGCCAAGGCGACAAGGCCAAGGAAATCGCGATCCGCGACTTCCACGAAGCGATGAACTGGCTGCGCGACGAAGCCGAGCGCGGCGTCTCGAAGCAACGCTACAAGGGTCTCGGTGAAATGAATCCGGAACAGCTGTGGGAAACTACGATGGATCCAACTGTGCGCCGGTTGTTGAAGGTACAGATTGAGGATGCGATTGCTGCGGATCAGATCTTCACCACGCTGATGGGCGACGATGTGGAGCCACGTCGGGCCTTCATCGAAACTAATGCGCTGCAGGCGGGGAATATTGACGTTTAATAATTGACCGTTTGCGGAGTCGTCATAGCGAAAACGCCGGTTCAAAACCGGCGTTTTTATTTGTGCGAACTCGATTGGGCGCAATAGGGCTATTCAAGTACCGTCGCTCCGCACCTAACCAAATATTTATAGGTTTCGTCGTAATACTGAGGCTTTCTCGTTGAATCGACGGAATTTCCGTGAGGTACAAAAATTGCCATCCCTTGACGTGCTCGAGTGAGTAACACGCGATAGGCGTTTTCAAGATACCGTTTTTGTTCTTCGCGGTTTCGCTGCTTCCAGCTTGATCCAGTAAATTTCCAATGCTCGAACACGCCGCCGATATAACGGTAATCTGCATCCCAGCCGATCAAGCACCAATCAAGCTCGAGCCCTTGGATATCAAATTCAGTAGCTACGTCTTCCAAGAAATGGCACGAGCGCACGTCGTCCGACTCATTCAGAAACCAGTCAGCCGCAGATATCTTGTTCTTCACAAAGAGGCCATCCGGTTTCAATCGGAGTCCGCCTGATGATGCAATCACACCTTTGGTTTCATTTGCACGTGCACGGCTCGTTATCCAAGTGCGGGCTTTCTGAATATCGCGTGTGACGACGATCGGGAAACGTTCACGGAAAGCCGCATAGCATTCTGCAGCTCGATCTGGCCGATTCTCAATTAAGTAATGAACCATATGCGAAAGCTTTTCAGCCTTAAACGAGCGCATTGAAGTCGCAAGGTGCAAGGCTGGGCTCGAACGGGCTTGAAGAATACCGTCGAATTCCACTTCACCACCCGCATATTCTTCTTGCTTCAGCTTGTCCGAGTAATAGACGTGCCAATGCTTGAACGCGCTGCGCAATGCGTCTACCCATCCCTTGAGGCCGGCTTCACCGGTATTGATTTCTTGTCCACCGCCGATCAATGCAATGATGACGCACCAATCAGGATGCCGGTCCATGACGCTAATAAGAAACTCTGGCTCTGACTGGTCAAAGCTCTTTTGTCCTCGTTTTTGCGTCATGAACTTTGCGGTGCTCTGCGCATCCCAGGCGCGCTGCGCCTCATCAAAAATCACAACGCGATCAGGAGGTGCTTTATCTGGATTGGAGAGTGCTTCGTCTCTGAATCTATGAATGTTTTGGATTCTTGCTTCTGCCTTCCGTCGTTCTTTGTCTTTGCTGGTGTTTGGGTTTCGTTCTTTTGCGTCTCTGGCTAGTGCTTCCGTCAATACTTCGACTAATGGTCCATTCCCAGACAGGAAAACTGCATGCTCGTCGTCCTTGATGTTGACGCCTGTGGTTGCGATGTTTAATCCGACTAATGTCTTACCGGCGCCGGGCACACCCGTGACGAAGCAAATAGCCTTTTGCTTTTCTATGCGGGCTTTATGAACGATTCGCAGTATTTCGGTCGAGGTGACATGGAGGTTTTGTGCGCCAGCGTCATTTCGAGCAATGTCGGATACATCATGATTGGCGTAGAGCGCTTGTGCAGCTTCTACGATGGTCGGCGTTGGTTTGTAGGCTGATTTGAACCAACTCTGAAAATCAATCGGGGCCGATTCTTCTGCATTGTGAACACAGTATGAAAGCGCCTCTTGGAGATTATTAGCGCAAACGCGCAGCGGCGGATAGACGTGGTCCACCGGCGGGGAAAGCGTGAACTGCGTTGCGGGTGCATCGGTTGCAACGAGAATGGGAACGATCGTCTTGTTATGGCTACCTTCATGGAAATGGTGAAGGTCAATTGCGTAACCGTGCGTCTGTCGCAAATCGTGGGAGAAATATACTTTTGCGCCGACCTTAAACTCCAGCACATAGATGACGTCCTGGTAGATCAAGACCGCATCGGCACGACGCCCCATTCGGGGAATTTGTAGTTCAAACAGAATTTGCCCGCCTGCGAAGGGAGGTAAACAATGCTTGAGCAGATCAATCTCCCTTAGCCACGCTCCCATTTGTAACTGAACAATGTCTTGGGAGTGCTGCTGGCTGATTTTTCCAACGATGGAGTCAGTCGGCTCCTGAAGGAAATCGCTTACGGTTGCAACATAGAAGGCGCGCACTCCCATTAGCGTGCCTTTGTTTCGCTAAACAGCTCGGCGGGAGAAACGTTGAGGGCTTTCGCGATTCGGAAGACATTAATGAGCCCTACATTTCGAGTCCCGCGTTCAATGCCGCTAATGTAGGTTCGATCCAGATCCGCAAGTGAGCCGAGTTCCTCTTGGCTGAGTCCGCGCTCGGTGCGCAGCTCTTTTAGCCGTAAGCCGAATACGGCGAGCTGTTCGTGTTCCATTTTCAGTCTCGAAAAATTGACGGAAAGATATTCCGTCGTCGAGACTTATAGGTCTACGGACTATGAGTCACATTTCGATGCATATGAACGCGTGCAGATATGCGGAGCCAGACAATTGTTCACGTCTGTCGAGGCTGAGCCCACATGCGCCATATGCGTTAACGTGTGCGCAGGTTTCGGACTGTTGCGCGGTGAGGCTGAGCCTCCGCGCAATTGACATGAAACAATGCAGGAATTGAATCAGCAAGCGCAGGCGCAGTCCAAACGATTGGCAAGCGGGAATGGCCATCCATGCTGAACGCAGCACCACAATGCCACTCTTCGCATCCCTTGGTTATGGCGGTTAAGGAAATTCCATGCGACCAGGAAAGGCATTGGCGGCGCTCGTGCTGGCGGCGCTCACGGGCTGTGGCGGCGGCTCTGTATCGGTCGGCGTAGTTGCATTTGACGACGACGAGTCGCCTTTCATTTTCTGGACAGGCAATTCCAACGGCGATGTGGTGGTGGATGCCGATAACCAGGTTTTCGCTTTCTATGCCGATACCGGCTGCCTTTACAACTTCCAGACGCGACGGGAAAACCGGGATTTCTGCCTCACGGCCGCAGGTGATGCTGCCGTGTACGGCAACTATCTTGTCCGTATCGCGAATGTCCGTGCCGCGACAGGCGCCTGCGTTACCGCGCTGGTAGATCCGGTGAATGGGCGTTTCGTTGATGTCGTGATCGATACGTTTGGAAGGGAAGCTGTATTCACCACTCCACTGCATCCTGAATTCTGCTTTGTCTGACGGGCCTTGAACATTGGTTGCCACAATATGTGCAATATGTGGAGGCAGACTCGACAAAGCTTCGAACCGAATCTGCCCCATATACTCCCGGTTATCCCGGGCGTTACAACCGCATCTTGCCGTATAGCAGTTGTCCAACAAATCAGTGCCGACCTCACAACTCCACGTCGTGAAGCGCCTTCTGCTTATCTGATGACGTATAGTGGCTGGCCGCTCTCTGTCATGCTCTTGAAATCGCGTACGATTCGCGCCATGTCTGGGCTTGCCGGAAATTCCTTCCATCACGCCCAAGTTTCCCTGATTGTTGAATACCGAACACCCTCGCAATGCCATTCCATAAAAAACGTGCCCATCCGGTTCCCGAGCTTCATGCCGTGATCGAAGAATATGAGGATCCCGGCTCCGGTGCCCGCCATATCCATGTGCAAACCGACGATTCCGAGATGGCGTTTCTGGTTGCCTTCCCCACCATTCCCCAGTCGAGCGACGGCCGTGCCCACATTCTCGAGCATATGACCTTGTGCGGGTCGGTACGCTATCCGGTGCGAGATCCGTTTTTCTCCATGGCCAAGCGCTCCATGGCCACGTTCATGAATGCGTTCACTTACCCGGATCGCACCGTCTATCCATTCGCCAGCCAGGACAAAACAGATTTTTTCAACTTGCTGAGCGTATATCTGGATGCCGCCTTTTTCCCGACGCTGAATTACTGCGATTTTCAACAGGAAGGCTGGCGCCTGGTGTGGGCGCAGGATAAGTTGTCGCTGCAGGGTGTCGTGCTGAACGAAATGAAAGATGCCTTTGTGGATCCGCTGCGCGCGCTCGATCACGGCATCAGTCAGCAGCTTTTCCAGGGCACCACGTATGCGGTGGAATACGGAGGGGATCCGCTGGAGATTCCCCATCTGACTTATGCCGATCTGAAAGCCTTTCACGCAAGCCACTATCATCCGTCGCAGGCGGTTTTCATGACGTCCGGACGCGTCGACGTGGCGGCGGTGCAAGGCATGATTGAGGAGCAGGTGCTGGCACATCTGCCCGGACGTTTCCCCAGAATGCGGCCGGACCTGGCAACGCCATGGACTGCGCCGCGCACGACCCACATCGTCACGCCGGCGCAGGAAGGCATGGAAAACGAATACGGGTTTCAGTTCTCGTGGCTGCTGGGGGAGGCGGTCGACCCGCCGTCTTATTTCCGCGCCAGTCTGCTGGAAGCAGGCCTGTTGGGCGACAGTTCGTCGCCCCTCATGCGCGCGATGGAATCGGCCGGCTTTGGTTATCCGTCGTCGTTCAATCATCTGGAGTCCGGTGCCCGGCAAATGGTTTTGCATGTCGGCATGGAAGGACTGAAAAAGAACGCCGTTGCCAAGGCGAGAAAACACATCTGGTCCGCGCTGGAGCAAGCGGCAGAGACCGGCGTGCCAACCGCGATGCTGCAGGCCGCATTGCGCAATATCCGTTTTGACCAGCGCGAAATCAATGGCGGCGATGTTCCGTATGGATTGCACCTGTTGCTGTCGGCGCTGCCGGCAGCGATGTTGGGCGGAGATATCGTCGCTGCGTTCGACGTCGAGCCATTCCTGCGCCAGCTCGATGCGGAGATCCAGGATCCACAGTTTTTCAAGGACATGGTCAAGGCATTGATCGCGTCGCCGGCCCGTCTCGAATCGACGGTCTATGCCGATGCGGGGTTTGCTGCGCAGCGCGCAATGCGCGAAGAGCGCCGCCTGGCGGAGCTGGCCGCCAGCCTGACTGCGGCCGAGCGCGCGCGCATCGAGCAGGAATCGGCAGACTTGCTGGCGCAGCAAAGAAAGATCGTCGACAAGGATGTACTCCCGCGCATTGTGCCGTCCGCCGTTGCGCCCCTGGTGAAGCCGGATTTCCCGGTGCCGCCTGCAAATGAAAAAGTCGTTGTGCTGGAGGTTGCCACCAACGGCATTTCCTATGCGTCCATCCTGTATGACATCTCCGACTTGAGCGAGCAGGAATGGCCTTGGTTGAGTCTCTATGCGGGATTGTTGCCGCAGTTGGGCTTCGCCGGGATGGGGTATGAAGCAGGCAGCGCCTGGCGCCAGCAGATGGCGCCGGACTTCAACATCGATGTTGCCGCCAGCCAGCCGGTCGATGCGGACAAGCCGCTGCAGATCTTTGTCGAATTCACCGCGAAGGGGCTGCAGGAGGAGCAGGACAAGCTGGCGACGCTGCTCCTGCAATCGATCGCCGCCCCTCGCTTCGATGAGTTCGAGCGCATGGCCTTCCTGATCGATAGTCATGTGCAGGATGTGCACGGCGAGCTGGCGGTAAGGGGAGAAACCTATGTATCGCTCGGCGCGACCGCCCCGCTGTCGATGCAGGAGCGCTTCAAGAATGTGATGGAGGGCGCGGCAGGCCTTCCGTTCTACCGCTCGCTGCGGCAACACAGTCAGGATGACAGCGGCATGCAGGTAATCGCGGAGAAGCTCGCGGCATTGCACGCGAAAATCACCGCCAGCCCGGCGTATGTCATTGTCGCGGCAGAAGCACCGTCGGCATCGGCGTTGTCTGCATTGCTGGCGCCGGCCGTCCGCCACATCCACCATATGCCGCGTGCGCTGGCCGAGCCGCAAGCCTTCGTCATGGAGGCGCGTGCCAATACCGTGCTGCACGCCGCGGCGCAGGTTAATCACTGTTATGCGGCATGGCCCGCGCCCAGGCTCGGGCATCCCGATGCCCCCGCCGGTGCGGTGCTGGCGGAGTGGCTGACCAATGAAGTATTGCACCGTGCGATACGCGAAGAAGGCGGAGCTTACGGCGCCGGCGCTAGCTACGATGCGATGACCGGAATTGTGCGGATGATGTCCACGCGCGATCCGCGCCTGCTCGGCACCTATGCCGATTTTGAGGCCGCAATCGAGCGGGCGGTGGCAGCGGACATGACGCAGGAAAGTATCGAAGAGGCGATTATTTGCGTGGTCCGGGAGCTGGACAAACCGCTGTCGCCCTACCGGCAGGCCATGCAATCCTGGTCACGCAAGCGCCTCGGCGTCACCGACCAGATGCGCAATCAGTTCCGTGCGGGGGTATTGCAATGCACGGCAAGCGAACTGCGAGCGGTGGCGAAGACCTGGCTGCATCGTCAAACGCCAAGCCGCTGCGCCTTTGCCGGGGACGCGGCCATCGAGTGCGGCGACATGCGCATGCAGTATCTGGCGCAGCTGCTGGAATAAGCTCGCTTCACCCGTATCGATTTCATGATCATGCGCGATGTAATGGGCGATGGTGACCTCGTAGCGCAGCTGCACCAACTCGCGCGCCAGCCTTAACACTGCTTCGGGACCGAGGCAGAGCATCAAGAAGAGGAGGAGTCATTGCGAGACAACAATTTGCAGACTCTCTTGGACTTCTCCAGAGGTCCGCGGATTGATACGGAGTCGCGGAATAGGAAGATGGTAGGAAAGATTCCCGGATGGGTAACCATCACAGCCAGATCAAACGGTGCGGGCTCGCTTCTTCCCGCATCGTCGGCTGAGGGATTCAGGCACGCGCAAAATCCGGAATCCGAAAGCGCGTGCGGTAGTCCCCTGGGGCCAACCCGATCGTGCGCTTGAACAGTCGGCGGAAGAAGGCTGGGTCTTCATAACCGCCAGCTGATGCGCCATCGGCAACTTGTCCGCCGACTACGGCAGCGTGATGGTCAGTCTCGGCACCAAGCTCGGTCTTTACAAGGCGCTTGCCGGCGCCGGACCGTTGACTTCTGCGGCGAGGAACAACACGCCTTCCGGCACGACCGCCCGGTCAGCGCGGGAACAGGTCGAGCTGGCCGCTGAAGTTCCCCGGCGCGGCCACGCGCACTGGCGCAGGCCGGCGAAAGCGCGACGCATCCAATCCGCGAAACCCGTTCGCACGCTCGCCCAGCCCAAGCCGTTCGGCCGCCTTGTCGAAGCGCTGCCGGATCAAGTCAGCCCATACGCCGTCGCCATGCATGCAGCTGGTGAAATCGGCGTCGTAATCCTTGCCGCCGCGCATATCGCGCACGCGGTTCATCACGCGCTGCGCACGCTCGGGAAAATGTGCCTGCAGCCACTGCTGGAAGAGCGGATTCACTTCCCACGGCAGGCGCAGCACGATGTAGCTTGCACTGACGGCGCCAGCGTCGGCCGCAGCGGCGAGCACGCGTTCCAGGTCCGGTTCGGTCACGAAGGGGATGATCGGCGCGACGCTCACACCGACCGGGATGCCGGCCTCGGTGAGTGTGCGGATCGTGCGCAGGCGACGTGCCGGTGCGGCGGCGCGCGGCTCCAGCGTGCGTGCGATGTTCGTATCGAGCGTGGTAATCGTCACCGATGCCATCGCCTGCTGCTTCGCAGCCATTGCCGCGAGCAGGTCGATGTCGCGCTCGATAAGCGAGGTCTTGGTGATGACGGCGACCGGGTGTTCGCATTCGTGCAGCACTTCCAGCACGCGCCGCGTCAGCCCCAGCGTGCGTTCGCACGGCTGGTAGGCGTCGGTGTTGACGCCGAGCGCGATTGATTCCGGCAGGTAGGATGGCTTGGCGAGTTCGTGCCGCAAGAGATCCGGCGCATTCATCTTCGCAATGATCCTGCTTTCGAAATCGAAACCCGGCGACAGGCCGAGGTAGCTGTGCGTCGGACGCGCAAAGCAGTAGATGCAGCCGTGCTCACAACCGCGATACGGGTTGAGCGACACGCTGAACGGCACATCGGGGGATGCGTTGCGGCTCAGGATGCTCTTTGCCTGTTCGTGGATGACCTGGGTTTTGAGCGCGGGAGCTTCGGCTGGCTCGGTATCGTCGCCTGTCCAGCCGTCGTCGAAGCGTTCGCGCAGTTGCCGCTCGTAACGCCCCTGCAGGTTCGACACCGCGCCGCGCCCTTTTTTCGCTTGCAGTGCTTGCTGCGGCAGCGGCTGGGTGTCTGCATCCCATTCCCGGTCCGGCACGATGCTCCTCGTTATACTGTATAAAAACACAGTATAACAGTGTGCTCGTCTCTGCGTATCCGCGGCAATAGGGACTGCGTCATCTGGCCAATTAGCGGGTCGGACAGAGCTGCTCGGCAGACGACAGCACCAGTTCCGTCACCACCTCAGCAACCAGCTTCACCCGGGCCGAGCGCCGCAGTTCAGGATGAATGACCAGCCACAGGTCGCGCTTGGCTGGCGGAGAATCGACGGCCACCGGCACCAGGTCGGGGCTCTTCATCGCGAGGAAATGCGGGAGCACGGTCACGCCCAGGCCATTTATCGCAGCCTCGTACAGCATCAGGCTGCTGTTGCTCTTGAAGGAATACGGCCTGCCGGCGGCATAACGGTCCAGCCACTGCTGCTCGGGTGCATCGCGCAGGCTTTCATCGAAACCGACGAAGTGCCAGTCTTTTGCCGCGTGTTGTGCAAGGTAGTCCTTGTGCGCAAACAGGCCGTAGCTGATTGCGCCAAGCGGCCGCGCGACCACGGTCGGGTCCGTCGGCTTGCCCATGCGCAGCGCAAGGTCGGCCTCGCGGCGCGACAGGCTGACGGCGCGCGTTTCTCCTACCAGCTCCAGCGTGATCGGTGCCCAGCGCTCCTGCAAGGCGACGAGCCGTGGCGTCAGGAAGGCGGTCGCAAAGGCTGGCAGCGCCGACATCCGTACGGTGCCGGACAATGCCGCACCATCGCTCGCTTCCCGCAGGAACGCATGCGCGCAGTCGTCCATCTGCTCGGCGCGTGCAAACAGCTGCTCGCCTTCGGTCGTCAGTTGCCAGCCGCGCGGCAGGCGATCGAACAGACGTAGGCCAAGTGCTTTTTCCAGGCTGTCGATGCGCCGCACCACGGTTGAATGTTCGATCTTGAGCTCGCGTCCGGCCAGGCTAAGGCTGCCAGCGCGCACCAGCGCAACAAATACGCGCACATCATCCCAATTCATAAGCTTCCTATCTATTTGTGCACAGACAGTGTGCGCTGATTGAGAATTCCTCTCTGTTTTTGCACATGTTACCTTCGCTCCTAGTTATTTTCCAAACCCAAGCGAGAGCGAAATCACACATGAACGTACTGGGAAACGTCCGCAACGTGCGCATGCAGCCAACTGACCAGGTGTTTGCCGTCGCAGGTCTCGATTCTCTCAATGAAAACGCAAGGCGGCACAGCGCTCCCGCGGCGTTCGAACGTCGGTTGCGCTTCTTGCTGACGAACGTGGCCCGAGGGCAGATCCGGATCGAAGCCGAGCCGGACGACGAATGCATGAATCCGATGCACACCGTGCATGGCGGTTACCTGGCCACGTTGCTCGACGCCGCCATGAGCGCGTCGGTGCATTCGCTCCTGGAGGCCGGGCAAAGATTCACCACTGTCGAAATGAAGGTGAACTTCATGAAGCCCGCCCTGCCTTTCTCGTCGCTGCGGGCGACGGGCACGGTCACCAAGGCGGGCAGGCGCATCGCATTCGCCGAGGGGCGCGTGTATTCGGCGAAGGACGAGCTGGTCGCCAGCGGTTGCGCCACCTGCCTGATCTGGGAAGAACATGCAGCCAGTGTCGACCGTGCCGGCGTAGAGACGGCTACTTCCGGCGTCCATCAAGGGACTGGCCCGGCAAATACAACTTTGGAAATAAACTTCACGAGGGAAAAACCATGAAAACAACGCTGTACTACTCACCCGGCGCCTGTTCGCTGGCACCGCACATCCTGCTGGAGGAAGCAGGGGCAAGTTACGACCTGGTGGAGGTTAACGTTCAGCAGGGCAAGACGCTCGAACCGCAGTTCCTCAAGCTGAATCCGAAGGGCCGGGTTCCCGTTCTGGTCGTGAACGACGAGATCCTCACGGAAGTGCCCGCGATCTGCTGGTATATCGGCGCCGGGGCACACGGGCTGGTTCCTGGCGAGCTGCTGTTGCAGGGACGGGTATTCGAATGGTTCAACTGGTTGTCCGGCACCTTGCACGCGGTAGCGTTTGGCGGCAAGTGGCGACCTCATCGATTTGTGACTGATCCCGAGCTCTACAAGAATGTGGAGCTGCGGGCAGACCAGAACCTCGAAGACGGATTCCACTATATCGAGGAGCGCCTGACGGACCGGGAATGGGCGGTCGGGCGCGACTACAGCATCGTCGACCCGTATCTGTTCGTGTTCCACAACTGGGCGCAGTCGATTGGTGCCGATGTGCGGCGTAGCTACCCGAACTGGCATGCCCATGCGGGGCGCATGCTCGCGCGGCCGGCGGTGCGACGCGCTCTTCAGCAGGAAGGGTTTTGATCTGAACGACGCAACGTCTCTGATGCCGATCTGAAAAGCGTCGGCATTCGTCCACCTCAAAGCACGCCAAACCGGATCATTGCATCGATGCCAAACCCGACTACGACCGTTCCTTCCCTTTCCGCTGTGGTTGCAGCGCCTTCCATGGCGCCCGTTTATGTGCGGCTCGTGCTTGTGGCGCTCTTCTGGGGCGGCACCTTCATCGCCGGCCGCATGATTGCGGGGACGATGTCCGGCATGCTTGCGGCGACGATACGTTATGCGATCGCCGTCCCTCTGCTGCTGCTCGTTGCCTGGCGATTCGAAGGCGGCTTGCCGCGACTGAACCTGCGTCAGCTGCTGCTGACCTTCGGGCTGGGGCTGACCGGCATCTTCTTGTATAACGTCTGCTTCTTCGCTGCGCTGGCGCAAATGCCGGCTGGCCGCACCGCACTGTTCGTCGCGTTCAATCCGATCGTGACAGCACTGCTGCTCAGTCTTCTGCTGCGCGAACGTGTCGGCCCTATCAAATGGCTGGGGATCGGCATGGCATTCATCGGCGCGGCGGTCATCGTCACCCGCGGCGACATCGGGGGCGCACTACGCGACATCAGCCGATCTTTTGGAACGGGAGAAGGTTTCATGCTCCTTGGCGTAACCGGCTGGGCCGCGTATACGCTCATCGGAAGAACGGCGATGAAATCCCTGAGCCCGATTGCGGCGACGACTTATGCATCGCTGTGGGGCCTGGTGCTGCTTGCATGCGGCGCATGGGTCGAAGCAGGCACGACGGGTTGGGCAGAGACTGGCTGGGCTGCAATCAGCTGGGCGGATTTGGCGGCGCTTGCGTACCTCGGCTTGTTTGGCACCGTGATCAGTTTTGTGTGGTACTACCAGGGGGTGAAGGCCATCGGCGCTGCACAGACGGCGGTATTCAACAACCTCGTTCCGGTATTTGGCATCCTGCTTGCCGCAGTGCTGTTGTCCGAGCCGATCCTGACGTCGATGATCATCGGCGGCGTGCTGGTGATCACTGGGGTAACGCTCACCAACCGGCCCCCGAAAGCCACGGACCGGTCATTCGGGAGCGGAGAAGCGACTGTGGCATCGGGAAACCGTCCATGATCGCCGATATGAAGGGACGGGTTGCGATCGTCACCGGTGGCGGGACAGGCATCGGGCGCGCCACGAGTGTGCTGCTGGCATCGCATGGCGTCGACGTGGCCGTGATCTATTCACGCAGCGCGGCCGATGCGGAAGACACCGTCCGCGAGATCGTGGCGGCCGGTGGCAGGGCCATCGCGCTGCAGGCCGACGTGGCGGTGAATGAAGAGGTCGTTCGCATGACAGACCGCGTGGTACAGACATTCGGCCGGCTCGACTACCTGGTCAACAATGCCGGCATCACGCGCCAGTTGCCCTTTGCAGAGCTGGAACTGATCACGGACGAGATATGGGATGAGCTGTTTGCGGTGAACGTGAAGGGCACGTTCCAGTGCAGCCGGGCTGCGGCGCCACATCTGAGGAAGAACCCCGGCAGTGCGATCGTCAACATCGGCAGCATTGCCGGCGAGACCGGTTACGGGTCGTCGCTGCCCTACGCCGTCTCCAAGGCGGCCATGCACGGCCTGACACGGTCGCTCGCACGCGCCTTCGCGCCAGCCATCAGGGTCAACGGGTTGGCCCCTGGGGCAGTCGGCACCCGCTGGTGGTCGGGGAATGAGGAAAAGATGCACGCGCTTGTGGGCAACGTCGCGTTGCAGCGTGTTTCCACACCGTCCGACATCGCCCATACCGCACTGATGCTGCTTGCGGCCGAGTCGATGACCGGGCAGGTCGTCAGGGCCGACAACGGACAGACCTTGTAGAGCGGCCTGTTGACCGCGACACGGTCGGACGCTGGGTCAGCGCGTCCAATTCCGAAGGCTGGGAAGCCGCCACCATTATGATGTTGGGGCTTGCCCGGCCATGCTGCCAAGTCAGGTCGGCAAATCAGCCTTTCAATTCCGGAAAATCCTCTTCAAAGAATTCCAGGCCGCCTTTCTCACCTTTGCTGCGCCTTGCGGCCTCAATGCCACGCAGCTCGACGCGCCGGATCTTTCCGGAAATCGTCTTCGGCAAATCCGAGAACTCGATGCGGCGGATGCGCTTGAATGGCGCGAGCTGGTTTCGCAGGAAAGTGAAGATGTCCTTCGCGAGTTCGCTGCCGGGCTGGTAATCCTGCCGCAAGACGATGAACGCCTTTGGCACGGCGAGGCGGATCGGATCCGGGCTCGGCACGACGGCGGCTTCGATGATGGCCGGGTGCTCGATGAGTACGCTTTCCAGCTCGAACGGGCTGATGCGGTAATCCGATGCCTTGAACACGTCATCGGCGCGGCCGACATAGGTGATGTAGCCATCCTTGTCGCGGCTGGCGACGTCGCCGGTGTGATAGTAGCCGTTGCGCATGACCTCGGCTGTCTTCTCCGGACTGTCCATGTAGCCGAGCATGAGTCCGAGCGGCGCGGGATTGAGCGCCAGGCACACTTCGCCTTCATCGGCCTCGCGGTCGTCGGCATCGAGCAGTGCGACGCGGTAGCCCGGCAGCGGACGTCCCATCGAGCCGGGCTTGAGCTGCTGCGCCGGCGAGTTGCCGATCTGCGCCGTGGTTTCGGTCTGGCCGAAACCGTCGCGCAGCGTGATGCCCCATGCGTTGCGTACCTGTTCGATGATCTCCGGGTTGAGCGGCTCGCCGGCGCCGATCAGCTCGCGCAGCTTCAGGCGTCCTTTGTAAGCGGAGAGATCTTCCTGGATCATCATGCGCCATACCGTCGGCGGCGCGCACATGGTGGTGACGTTGCAGCGCTCAAGAACGCCGAGCATCGCCTTCGCGTTGAAGCGCGCGTAGTTGTAGATGAAGATGCACGCACCGGCATTCCACGGTGCGAAGAAGCAGCTCCATGCATGCTTTGCCCAGCCCGGCGAGGAGATGTTGAGGTGGATGTCACCCGGTTGCAAACCGATCCAGAACATGGTCGACAGATGGCCGACCGGATAGCTCTGGTGCGAATGGAGCACGAGCTTCGGTTTGGACGTCGTGCCGGAGGTGAAATAGAGCAGGAGCGGATCCGTCGCCTTGGTGCGCGTGGTCGGCGCAAACGCGTCGGAATGCGCAGAATAATCGAAGCGGAGCCATCCTTCCGGCGCGGCGCCCACACAGATGCGCGTGCAGTGGTCGACCAAGCCTGCCAGCTTGTCGACGTGTGCGGCACCGATCACGACATGCTTGACGTTGCCCCGTTCAACGCGGTCGCGCAGATCTTCCTGCGACAGCAGCGTGGTCGCCGGGATGAGCACGGCACCCAGCTTCATTGCCGCCAGCATCGTTTCCCAGAGCGGCACTTCGTTCCCCAGCATCATCAGGATGCGGTCACCGTGCGCCACACCCAGGCTGCGCAGGAAGTTGGCCGTACGGTTCGAGCGTGCGGACATCTCGGCAAACGACAGCTTCTGCTCAGTACCGTTTTCGTCGAGGACCCAGAGCGCGGGACTGTCATTGTCCTTGGCCATGTGGTCGAAATAGTCGAGCGCCCAGTTGAACTCGTCCAGCTGCGGCCAGCGGAACTCGCGGTAAGCCGTGTCGTAGTCGGTGCGGTGGGTCAGGAGGAAATTGCGTGCGTGCAGGAATGCGTCGAGGCCAGTCATGTCGTCTTCCAGTGTCGGGAACAGAAACCTGTGGGGCCGGCGATGTCGCGGAAATACTGAGGGTGACAGCGTCCGGACTGCTACTCGCTTCGCCCAAACAGCCCGGTTGTGCCAAAGCCGGTCGGGTGAAGATGCAACAAAAAAGCGATGTCACTCTACATTACGTTAACGTTAACGTCAATTTGCGGCGGGCGCGCTTTTCTGGTCTTTTTGTCGTGAAGGAATGCGCATTCCGCGGGGCTATTTCCTTTCTGCGTCGCTACATGCCGGGCAACTCGGGCCATTTGTTCAAGGCCGTACAGGCCCTTGATGCGACATCGCAATCCAACCTGCTTAAAACATGAGCAGCCTCAACAACACATTTAGCTTTTGACGGCAGCGTCGAACAATAGTAAAAATGCAATCCATCGGGTCGTCGGCACATTGAGTTCGTCACCGCATACGGAGCACGCCATGAATATGTCCAACCTTCAAGTCGCACCTGTCTCTCCCTTCGATTCCGTCGCGGAAGCCGATCCGCAACATATCCGGGCGGTGTTCGACAGCCAGCTGGCGACATCGCTGCGCTGGCGCGAGTCGACGGCGCGCGAACGCATCGAGCGCATCAAGAAGCTGCGTGACGCAATGATGGCGCGTCGCGAAGCCTTCTACGACGCGTTCATGAAGGACTATCGCAAGTCGCCGTCCGAGGTGGAGGCGTCCGAGTTCCTGCCGGTGATGGACGAAGCACGGCATGCCATCGGCCGCGTCAAGCGCTGGATGAAACCGACGAAGGTGTGGCCGACGAGCACGATGCTCGGCACGTCCGCCAGCGTGCAGTACCAGCCGCGCGGACGCGTGTTGATCATCGCGCCGTGGAATTATCCGCTGAGCCTGTGCTTCGGCCCGCTGGTGTCCGCACTTGCCGCAGGCAACACCGCGATCATCAAGCCGTCGGAAATGACGCCGGCGGTGTCTGCGCTGATGGCTTCCATCATCGAGGAGATCTTCCCAGAGAACGAAGTCGCGCTGTTCCAGGGCAGCCTGCCCACGTCACAGGCGCTGCTCGACCTGCCCTTCGACCATATCTTCTTCACCGGCTCGCCTGCGGTGGGCAAACTGGTGATGGCCGCTGCTGCAAAGCACCTGACGAGCGTGACACTGGAACTTGGCGGCAAGTCGCCGACGATCATCACAGAGAACGCCGACATCCGCCTCGCGGCCGAGACGCTGATGTGGGGCAAATTCCTCAACGGCGGCCAGACCTGCGTCGCGCCGGATTACATCTTCGTGCACGACTCTGTGAAGAACGCCTTCATCGCGGAATGCCGGAATGTGCTGCAGGAACGGTACGGCACCACGCCCGCTGCGCAGAAGCATAGTGCGGATCTCACGCGCATCGTCAACCAGCGCCACACGCAGCGCGTCGCTGGACTGCTGTCGGATGCGGTGGCGCGCGGCGCCTCCGTGCAATGCGGCGGCGAAGTCGATGTGCAGACCTGTTACATCGCACCGACGCTGCTCGACCAGGTCCCGGCCGATTCCGCCATCATGCAGGAAGAGATCTTCGGCCCGCTGCTGCCGGTGCTTGGCTACACCGACCTGAATGCGGTCATCGACCATATCAACGCCAACCCGAAGCCGCTCGCGCTCTACGTCTGGAGCCGCGACAAGAAAGAAACGGAAAGGATCCTGGCGCGCACCAGTTCCGGCGGCGCCTGTGTTAACCATTGCGTGATGCATTTTGCGCACGGCGAATTACCCTTCGGCGGCGTTAACCATTCCGGCATTGGCAGCGCACACGGCCATCATGGCTTCAAGGCGTTCTCGCATGAGCGCGCGGTACTCCGCTCGTCGCCGCTGATGCTGGTGAAATTGTTCTTCCCGCCATTTACGCCGTTCCGCAAGCAGTTGATTCGGAAGGTTGTTGATACGCTGCGATTGCCGATGATCTGAGGCCACAAGAAGAACGCCTTTGCGGGCACTTCGCGGATCAACACGGCACGCCCTGTTGGATGTGCTGCCGGTCACAATGAATGACCGGCAGCACTGGCGATGGCGACAGAATCCGGCCTGCGGCGCTGCAAACCGCTACACTCTGCGTTTTGCTTCGCTTTTGCATTTCAATGACGTTCTCTTCCCTTCGCCTGATTGACCCGTTGCTGCGCGCGGTCGATGCGCTTGGTTACAAAACCCCAACACCGGTCCAGGCGCAGGCCATTCCAGCCGTACTGGCCGGGCGCGACCTGATGGCAGCAGCGCAAACCGGCACCGGCAAGACCGCAGGCTTCGCGCTGCCGCTGCTGCAGCGCCTGACAATGGAAGGCCCGCAAGTGACGAGCAATTCGGTGCGCGCACTGGTGCTGGTGCCCACGCGTGAACTGGCCGAGCAGGTGCATGACAGCTTTCGCCAGTACGGCCAGAACCTGCCGTTGCGCACGCACGTCGCGTATGGCGGCGTCAGCATCAATCCGCAGATGATGAAGCTACGCAAGGGACTGGACCTGCTGGTCGCCACACCCGGCCGCCTGCTGGACTTGTATGGCAAGAACGCCGTCAAGTTCACGCAATTGCAAGTACTGGTGCTGGACGAGGCCGACCGCATGCTCGACCTTGGCTTCTCGCGCGAGCTGGATGCGGTGTTTGCGGTGCTGCCCAAGCGCCGGCAGACCCTGCTGTTTTCGGCGACGTTCTCGGAACAGATCAAGACGCTGGCGGCAGGGCTGCTGCGCGACCCGTTGAGCATCGAAGCCAGCCCGCCCAATACCACCGCAAAAAGCATCAAGCAGTGGGTGGTCCCCGTCGACAAGAAACGCAAGACCGAACTGTTTACCCATTTGCTGGAGAAGAACGGCTGGGGCCAGGTGCTGGTCTTCGTCAAGACACGCAAGGGCGTCGACCAGCTGGTGGATACTCTCGCAGCACAAGGCGTACGCGCCGATTCAATCCACGGCGACAAGCCGCAACCAGCAAGGTTGCGCGCGCTCGAACGTTTCAAGGCGGGCGAGGTGCAGATACTGGTGGCGACCGATGTCGCGGCGCGCGGGCTGGACATCGATGACTTGCCGCAGGTGGTCAACTTCGACCTGCCGATCGTCGCGGAGGATTATGTGCACCGTACCGGCCGCACCGGCCGCGCCGGCGCCACCGGCGAGGCGATTTCGCTGGTGTGCGCGGATGAAGTGCAACAACTGGCGGCCATCGAAGCCCTGACCGGGCAGACCTTGCGGCGCGTGGAAGAAGCAGGCTTTGAACCCGACCATCGCGTGCCGATGACCGGGCCGCAAGGGCAGGTGCTGAAGAAGCCGAAGAAACCGAAAAAGCCCAAGACAGGCAAGGGCGTCACGCCGAAGTAAGCGGTCGCGGCTGCCTTCGCTCAGGCAGCCAGCATCTGCGCAATATCCGGGTCCTGGTTGAACGCATCCGCGAAATAATTCACGAAGCTGTTGATCTTCAGCGAGGGCCTGCGCGCCGGCTGGAACACGACATTCAATGGCAGGGGCGGCGGACGGAACCGGGTGAGGATGGCCTTGACCCTGCCCGCGCGCATATCGTCGCCGTACACCCAGGTCGGCGCATAGCTGATGCCCAGCCCTTCGCACACCGCCTGCCGCAGCGCTTCCGAGCTGTTGGACTGGAAGTTGCCGTTGACGCGCACCACATGCGGCTGGTTCGCGTCGTCGAAGAACGTCCACTCGTTGATGTTCGCCAGTTGCGTGTACACGAGGCAGTTATGCTGCAGCAGTTCGTCCGGATGCTGCGGCTCGCCATATCGTTCCAGATAGCCCGGTGACGCCAGCGCCGCACGGTGCGCAGTGCCGATGCGGCGCGCAATCAGGCGGCTGTCCTTCAGTTCGCCGACGCGGAAGGTGACATCGACGCCTGCGGCGACCAGATCGATGAAGCCGTCATCCAGCTGCAGGTCGACCTTGATCTTCGGATAACGGTCGTAAAACGCCTGCAGCCGCGGCACGATGTGCAAGCGGCCGAAGGACACGGGCGCCGCCACGCGCAGCAGGCCGCCGATTTCGTGTTCCGCCCGATGCACTTCAATGCGCGCTTCCTCCAGCGTATCGAGCACCTGGCGGCAACGCTCGTAGTACAGCTGTCCGGCCTCGGTAAGCGAATGGCTGCGCGTGGAGCGCACCAGCAGGCGGGCGCCGACCTGCGCTTCCAATGCCTGCACCTGCTTGCTGACGGCGGACTGCGTCGTGCGCTCCTCGCGGGCAACAGCGGAGAAATTGCCGGTCTCGACGACCCGCACGAAGATCTCCATCAAGCGAAGACGATCCATGATGATCTATTCCTGCCAGGAATAAAAGCTATGACTACCGGAGTCTACTCCACCAGCGCAGGAATAGGCATAATTGCCCGACTCCAATCCATGTAGGCTGGGGCGGCTGCACGCCGACCGGCAGGATCCCAAGAACAACACTTTTGAAAGGAACTTCACACGATGAATGCTCCCTTGCCCCGTACCGTGGCGAACGCCGCGAATGTAGAAGAACTCAAGCTGTTCCAGCCGACCCGCATCGGCGATATCGAAGTCGCCAACCGCATCGTGATGGCACCGCTGACGCGCAGCCGCGCCGATGAGGCCGCTGGCGACATCCCCGGCAGCGACATGAATGTCGAGTACTACCGCCAGCGCAGCGGCGCCGGCTTGATCATCAGCGAAGGCACGCCGGTGTCACCCATCGGCAAAGGCTACATGGCCACGCCCGGCATCTATTCCGACGCGCAGGTCGAAGGCTGGAAGCGGATCACGAAAGCCGTGCATGACGCCGGATCGAGAATCCTTGCGCAGATCTGGCACGTCGGCCGCGTCACGCACCCTGACCTGACCGGTGGCGTGCAGCCGGTTGCGCCATCCGCAGTGGCGCCGAATGTGACCGCCTACACCCGCAACGGCAAGGTCGAGATCCCGACGCCGCATGCGTTGACCGTCGAAGAAGTCGCCGAAGTCGTCGGTCAGTTCCGCCGCGCTGCCGCCAACGCGATCCGCGCCGGATTTGACGGCGTCGAGATCCACGGCGCCAACGGCTACCTGATTGACCAGTTTCTGCGCGACGGCGCCAACAAGCGCACCGACGGCTACGGCGGCTCGGTCGAGAACCGCGCCCGCTTCGCGCTGGAAGTGGTGGACGCCGTCGTCGCAGAAATCGGCGCAGGCCGCGTCGGCATCCGACTGTCGCCGGTCACGCCGTCGAACGGCATCTCCGGCAGCGATCCGCAGGCGGTATTCGGCTATCTGGTGGAAGAGCTGAACAAGCGCGGCATCGCATTCCTCCATTTCGTGGAGGGTGCGACCGGCGGCCCGCGCGACGTGCCCGGCTTCGACTTTGCCTGGGCGCGCAAGACCTTCAAGGGTGTCTACATCGCCAACAACGGCTATGACCGTGACATGGCGATCGATGCGGTCGAGTCCGGCCGCGCGGATGCGGTGGCCTTCGGCCGTCTCTTCATTGCGAACCCGGACCTGGTGCAGCGTCTGAAGGTGAATGCACCGCTGAATGTGCCGAATCCGAAGACCTTCTACGTTCCCGGACCGGAAGGCTATATCGACTATCCGACGATGGACAAGGCCGCGTAAGGCTGCGTCGCGGTGACTGATCCGGCATGAACTTGCCGCACTCTGACTCCCCTCTCCCGCTTGTGGGAGAGGGAGCAGTTCAACAAAGCGCGGTCGGATCAATATTCGCCTCAGTACACATCAGTACACGGTAATACTCCATAGGCGGCTCGCGCATTGTGCGCGGGTCGCCTTCTGCTTTTTTCACGTCGGCACGATTCGCATTGCGCTATCGGTGCGCGCCGATGAAGGCGGAACAATCCTGCAGGTGGCGATTCAATAGGAATGCCTGCCGTTTTCCAATATTTACGTTGAAGGACTGACCCTCATGCCGTTTACCACCGAAACCTACCCCGGCGTCGTTGCAGAAGCACCCGAAGCGACGCGCCAGTTCGTACTGAACCACACGATGCTGCGCATCAAGGACCCGGCGGTTTCACTCGCGTTCTATTCGCATGTGCTGGGAATGCGCGTACTGCGCAAGCTGGATTTCCCTGAAATGAAATTCACGCTGTATTTCCTTGCGAAAATCGAAGAGGGCAGCGACGTGCCGGAAGATACGGGCGAGCGCACGGCATGGACGTTCAGTCAACGCGGCATCCTCGAGCTCACGCACAACTGGGGCACGGAAGATGACCCCGCGTTCAAATACCACGACGGCAATGCACAGCCGCAGGGATTCGGCCACATCTGCTTCTCGGTTCCAGACCTCGCCGCAGCGGTGCGCTGGTTCGATGAAAACAATGTGCCGTATGTGAAGCGCCCCGAGCAGGGCAAGATGAAAGATGTTGCGTTCATCAAGGACCCGGACGGCTACTGGATCGAGATCGTGCAGCCGGGGCTGCTGAAGCAGCTTGGACAGAGCTGAGCTTAGTCTATATAGGGAGGCGATGCATCTACGGCCTCCCTCTCGCGCTGCCCGGAGCAGCGCTCAGGCAAATCGGAACCGGTATGTGCGGCGGCGTTGGACAGCATCGAACCAACGTGTGCCGCCTTCCCATTTCAGCTTTGCAATCCGCCACATATTCACTGCTTGAATGGGCAGTATCCCAGCTCTGAATTGGTCGTGAAAGAACGGAGCGCGTATTCTCGAACTCGGGTCATTCACTTCTACGGAGTTAAACATGGAGCATCTCGGATTACTGCCACTTGGCGCAGCCTTCATTGGTCTTTGCCTGCGCAGCTATGTGTTGATGACGACGACGGAAGTCGAGCAAGCAGAAGAGTCTCGTGGCCGACGCGCCTCTGCGAAGGCAAAGCGCGCGATGGAGAGAGCGTTCGTGCGGAGGTTGCTCCGGTATCACAGGGGGTTGGCGCACGCATAGGGGAATCTCCTGCAGTCCAACGATGTCGACACCGCAATAGTTTGCGGAGCTTGGGCCGTGACTATTGAGGTGGAGCTATTCAAGCTAACCTTGTCGCCCATTCGTTTCCGTACCACGAAGCGAGCACAAATTTTTCAAAAATCGCGCCCGCTCGCATTCATTCGACCTGCCTTGCGACATCTCCCGGCAGGCAGACTCCTTTCATCGAAATTTGTCGGGCAATACCCTGTCTGTCTGCACTAGAATATTGCATTTTGTGCAATTTTCCGGCTAGCCGAAGCGTGCTTCGGACTGCTAATCCCTTCCCGACATGACACCACCTCGATTCCCTGTGCTACGTCCCTTGTTATCCGTACTGTTCTTGAGCGGAGTGCTGCAACTCACGACCATACCGGCGCACGCAGCGGAACACGCCGATGCAACGACGGACGCGCCACCGCTAGCTCCCGCATTGCTTCTCGCACAGACATATTCAGAAGGGCACGTCATCTCCGCGTACCTCGTCAGTGAAAAACTCGATGGTGTCCGAGCGTATTGGGATGGCAAGCGCCTGCGCTTTCGCAGCGGCAAAATGATCAGCGCACCTGCATGGTTTACCGCACCGCTGCCGCCCCACCCGCTCGACGGCGAATTGTGGATGGGACGGCGAACTTTTGACCGCCTGTCCGCTGCAGTGCGCCGCGAGCAACCGCTGGACGAGGAATGGAAGAGTATTAGCTATCAGCTCTACGAGCTGCCCGGTGGCGCAGGCACTTTCAGAGAACGCATCGCCGCCTTGCAGGAAAGCGTGCGTAAGGCCGGAGTGCCATGGCTGCAGGTGCTTGAGCAGACGCGCGTGAATGACGCCGCCACACTAAAGAAAAAACTTGCACAAGTCGTGCGCGAAGGTGGAGAAGGCCTGATGCTGCACCGTGCCGACGCAATATGGCAAACCGGACGATCGGACGCACTGCTGAAGCTGAAACCATATCAAGACGCCGAAGCAGTCATCGTCGCGCACGAGCCCGGCAAAGGTAAATATGAAGGCATGCTCGGTGCGGTCGTCGTAGTGACGCCTTCCGGCCAGCGCTTCCGACTGGGCACCGGCTTCAGCGATGCAATGCGTCGCGACCCGCCACCCATCGGCAGCACGGTGACATACCGTTATCGCGAGCTGACGTCGAAGGGGCTACCGCGGTTTGCGAGCTTTTTGCGGGTGCGGCCGAGTGAGTAGAGGCGAGATAAGCGTCTATCGCGAACAATCGTTCGACATTCACTTGTCGGTTGAGGAGGAGTTAACTCGCTCACTGACGCCGTTTTGAAGAGACGTTCAGGTCAGTGTAGTGTCCGACGACACATCACTTTCAGGATCGCTGTTTCCGAATTGTTTAGAGAGGGACGGCAATGAGCATAAATATCATCAACGGCAGTCCAATTTCTTTCTTGCATTCGACACCATCTCGACATCACTCATACGAACACTGAGGTCTGTTCTCTCGCTAAGAATGCCAGATTCGCTGATGACGAAATAGCTGCCTTCAAACGCGTAGTGGTCTGCACCAAGGCGTTTGCCATACAACACGCCAATGCCAGCTGCCGTTGATTCATTACGATTGCAGGAAAAAATTGCGGTAATCAGTTCGCATGATCCCAGTTCTTCGGCTGCTGAAATTAATACCGTTTGGCTAGCTTTGAGGTATTGATCAAAACTGTACAAATAACAGGCCCTTTGGTCGCTGGTAAGAATTATGACAGGGACGAGATATCCTACATTTTTCTCAGCGTACTTTAGTTTAACGATTTGCCTTACATCGATTTGACTTTGCGCAGGCATGATCTCGTTCGCTCGTTGCACCAACGTATTTGTCGTGTGTTTGTCTGCGACCAAGCTAGCCATTATCGATACACGATGTATATCGGCGGTTGCTACTGCTGGCAAAGTAACGGTGATGAGCGTGAGCGAAACTATTCCTTTGCGTAGTGAATGCATCACATCCTGATTTGATTTTCACATCATATTGATCGGGAGGGTGTAGGCGATGGAAGTTGGCAGACTGATAGACCGGTAGAACAGTGCCCCATTCCCGTCACAGTGGCCTGATATAGAAATTTGGAGCCAGTTGAAAGGTTAGTCTTCCGGTTCAAGCACGCTGATCTTGCCATCGCTGCTGGCCTACCGATGTCGGTCGCTATATCGTGTGCCCTACTCTCGGCGATAGTTTGGCTTCCTGTAGGCGGTGCGCACGATGTTATAGCTTCTCCGGCTCCCCAATTCAACCGCATTTCGAGACTGTCAACTCGTCCCAGATTTCGGTGCTGTGTCGTTCCCGTATCGTAATATCTCCGAACTCGGCGTAACTCCTTATTACTGCATTGATAGGAAAAGCAGCTTCTTACACTCTGTTTGGGAAACTACGTGTGGCGTGACTGACCGATGATCAATGCATATTGGATTTTTCCGCGTTGCGTTCACTTTTAGACCGGGGCATATGCTAGCGGAGGAGATAACGCGCCTACTATTGGATACGCAAATTTCCCCTTCTAAAACTAATTCTCTTTGAGGATATGTTCTGATTTTTTTATCTTGAATCTTAATGAGCGTTTCAAACATGCTTCCGCCCTGCGATTCAATGAGCCTGTATGTATATGGAGCAACAAAATCAGCGGCAATTGGCAGAACACCTGCGTATATAAAAGTGTTTTTTGCTGAATCGAAGAGGAAAATCGATCTCGATTTATGCAATCCAGAGTCGGTTGTGTTGACGGCAATATCAACAATACCGTCCCCATCAATATCGTCCGTTTCGAGCAGCAGATCTTCACACGACCTCACCGATCCGATTTCAGTTGGCGCCGCACTTTGATCGATTGAATGTTGATTATTCGATGGGAAAGTTCGCATGTCTAGCATCACGCTTGAAACTGATTTAACGGTGCATTCCCAATTGACGATAAAGGAGCCTCGGTTATTGTTGATATTAACTGATCCAGATAATGAGTCACCCGCCCATGCCGGGGCAATGAGGGCAATGAGGATGAGTGCTGAGCAGCTACGCACCTGGTTATTCTCCAAGTAGGTTTTTGATTCGATTGGTATGGCCTTGGCGTTCATGGAAGTGAGCGGCTGGCGGAAAGTCGGCTGGGCCTGCTGCGTTGTCTCCTCTTACACGATTTGTCATCCGTACTGGGTCATCTTGATCGGCAATGCTAATAAGTCGGTTTTTCGCCCAAAACCAGCCAGCCGTATCGATACACGTTGCCGGTTCTGTTTGTGCACGTTCTGGTTGATTGATGATAGGCGGTCTCAGTTGAGCCATTAATTGCGCGACTGCTTGCGCATTTTGCGTCGGCAGCAAGTTTTGGTGCTGTGCGTTTACATAGTTACCTTGGATTCCCCACCAACCGACATTTCGCCACCAGTTCGCGTTATAAGAACTAACATCAAGCCAACCTCGATAGGTCCAGTACTCTGCATAATTGGCGCGACCTGTCATTTGCTTAAAACCTCGCCCCCTATAAGTACCACCGTCATCCCATTGAATATTTCCTAACCAGCCGAGGTAGTTTCTTGCGCGCTCGTAACGCCGGAAATAATCGTACGGATTTCCATTGTACATTTCGCTCATCCACGCTAATTGTCCGGACTCGACGGCAGATTGGCCGAAAAAATGACTCAGGCGTAAATTGCTACTAATGAGATATTTGCGGCAGGCCTGAGCGACGTGGATTCCATACCTTTGCCGGCTTACCTCTGTTGCGCCAGGAAAAATACGTCGAAGTTCCGATGTACTGATCCAGATACATCGTCTGAACTGCCTAACAAATTCTGTTGGATGAAAATGCCAATGCGCAGCAGGAATTCCAATATTGGCCTGCTGCCAGAAGCATAGCGCTTCAACATGTGCCCTTAGCCTGCCGAAATCCTCTTCCGTCAGTGGCTCAGGATTTTCAGGAGTGGGGGTCTTCAGCCATCCCCAGCGATTATCGATGCTGGCTGCTTCCCACTCGGTCGGATACTTCGCAATAATACGCGCCAGCTTTTTCTGACTTGCCGGTTCCTGCATTCGGTTCGTCGCTTCTTGCAGGGTCACTCGCCCGTCATTGTTCGCATCTAACATGCCGCGGATAATAGCGGAATCGCATCGACTATCCTGATCGAAGCTGTCATCCACGAGTTTCCAGCCCATCCAGTGTGGAAAGTCGGCATCGCTAAACTTGTGTACATTGCCCGCATTCAGGTTCACCCAGCCTTGTCCACTGCCGTAGCAAATCTGGCGCCAATGTGGCGTATCTGCCGGAGTCAGCACATCCGGGCCAATCACGCGCCCGAAACGCAGTAACTCATATACCGCGCTCGGACTCGGCACTTGCGGGGCATTGGCATCGCGATACGAGGTTACGATGCGATTTGCTTCGGTATAAAGACTGTATTCGGCATCGTTTTCTTCCAACGCATTGCCGATCAGCGTGCCGTCCAGCCGGTAGGTCTGAAGGTATGCATCACCATGATTGCCAGCGATGCCTTCGCCCTCGGTATAGCGGAGAGCAACCAGCAACTCTTCGGTGGTTGTGTGAACGGGCTGGGTTGTTGGCTGTACGACATTTGCAGCGGGGCGTTGTGCATAGACCGGCGCGCCAATGGGCAAATGAAAATGCAAGTGCCCGAATATCGCGTCTGTGCGGCCGTTTTGCGTAGTGGAAAGGTCGCCAGCCATGCGGCCTACGAGCCGCTGCAAGTTGACATCGTCGCAGATGATTTCAAAGTGCAGCAAATTGGGCTGGCCGTAAATATGCCCTGCATCCCCGATCTCAGCCTTTCGGTAGATCGGACGATTCTGTTGAACTGTCGTTCGGATCGCATTCAAATGCATGTACACGGAAAAGAAAGTGACAGTGGTCGCCTGCCCGGCGAGATCCACGCCGATCTCGGTGGTGTGGCGAATCACGACGCATCCGTTGCTCGTCCAGACAGGATTTCCCTCCACATCGCCGTAATTGAGCGGATGCTGAGGGCTACTTTCGGGCGTATCCGGTCCACGCATATACACCACTGTTCCATCGGCAATGGCACGTACCGGCAAACGTTGTCCGTCGTTGCCTTGCGGCGCCTGTAAATGAACACCACCGTGCCACCCAAGATTAAAACTGAGCGGATACTTTCCATGTCCTTGTGGATCAGCAGGCATGGCAGTATCCAGCCATTCATCGTCGGTCGCATTATCGGCGCGTTGCGGTAGGAAAGGAGGGCTAATTAACATTTGTGTTAAGTCTCGGGCTCGCTTAGCGGGAAATCGGATAGTTCTTCTTGAGTTTGAACTCACCGCGTGGCATTTGTATTAGCCTGTAGTTCATCCGTTCAGGTCCCCCAAAACTCTTGCTCCCCGCCTTAATCGAAATCGTCCCCGGGCAAGCAAAGGTGATATTCCCTCCTGCGATCGTCAGGCTCGCACCGCCCTCGGTGCAGAGGGTAATGCTCTTGGCCGCAGCAAAATCCACATGGCTGTTCGAGCTGGCGATCTTCACCAGTTCCCTTGCTGCGAAGGTCATTTCATCGCTCTGCGCCTGCAGTTCGATATCGCCCTGACCTGCGTACAGCTTGATACCTGCATTGTCTTCACCTGCGCTTACCGCTCCGGCAAGGAGGCCGATCGCCTGGCCGCTATGGATAGACAGTGTTTCTGCAGCGGCGATATTCATGTCCCGCCCACTCGCAAAGTGCGCGACCTCGCCGGCGGCGATATGGACACCGTCTGAGGCTGCGACGCCAATGCCGGCCTGTGCGGTGACGACAACCAGCGGTGCGTGCATGTGGGGGATTTTTTTGCCCTGGCTGTTGGTGCTTCCGTCCTGTGCATCGACGACGCCGGAGATCATCTTCAGCATGGCGTCGATCGGTGACAGTTCGTCATCGATGCGGCTCTGGCTCTTTTCGCCGTTGTGCGCATGTCCTTTGACGAGGATGAACTGCACGGTCTGGTGCGTCGTGGCAGCGCGGTTGAAGGTTTCGGCGAAGTTCTTCGCCTGCTTCATCAGGGCGATGCTGGGGGTGTTTTCGCCGGCGGGTTCTGGTTGGCCGTCTGGGGCGGTGCCGTAATAGGTGGTGAGCAGGATGCCCTTGCCGGCGCGGATGGCGCCGTAGGCGTCGGTGCGCAGCTCCCAGCCGGTGCCGCGGAAACTGCCGCGGTAGTTGTCCGCCTGATGGATCAGATGGCCAAGGTTGAGTTCGGTCGCTGCGATGTCGGTGGCCAGTTTTGTGCGCAGCCTTCCGGTAGTGTCGTCGAAGATTAGCTGGTTGGACTGGCGGGCGTAGCCGTCGGCGCCGAGTGCTGCGGACTTGAAGCCGGACAGGTAGGCGCCGTGCCGGTGATCGCCGGCTACGCCATGCCATGCGGGAGATGCTCCGTTGCCGATTTTGTTGCCTTGGGCGGCTGGTGCATGGTCGCCGGCCTGCGCGAAGGCTTGCGTGTCGTCCTCGCCCTGGCCGTTGTAGAGCGCGCCGGTGACGAGCGGGCGGTCGATGTCGTTGTCCAGGAATTTGACGATGACCTCCTGGCCGATGCGCGGGATGAACTGGGCGCCATAGCCGGCGCCGGCGTACATCTGCGCGACGCGTACCCAGCACGTGTTGTTTTCGTCCTGCTGCCAGTGGAAGCGGATACGGATGCGGCCGAGGTAGTCGGTGTGCACCGTGCCGGCATTGCTCGCCGTGCCGTCGGGGCCGACGACTATGGCGGTTTGGCTGCCGGATGCGGTGGGCTTTGGGTTGAGCAAGATGCCATGGCCGTCACGCGTGGCAGGGCGCCACGGGATGTCGGCGCGGATTGCGGTGAAGCGGTTGGCAAAGCCGGTAGCTTGCGCCTCTCGCAGTAGGGCATCCCAGGATTCGGTGCTCAAGTGCTGCGCAATGACGTCGTCATCGCTGCTTTCCCGTCCGGCCGCTTCAAATGCGGGTGCCGAGCCGATGCGTTGCGTCAGGACGCGTTGCAAGTCGGATGGCAAGTTGTTGACACCGGCGTGCAGCACGCCGAGCAACGAGAAGCGGTTTCTCGGCTTGCCATTACCCGTATTGGTGAATTTCTCGATCTGTGCGAGGTGATCGAGCGGTGAAGCGGTCAGGTTGAATGCGCTGCCGGGGCGGAAGGTACGCACGCTGCCGTTGCCGAACCAGGTCTTCAGTCTGGCATCGCTCGCCTCGCGCAGGATGCGGGCGTAATGCTCTGCCTCGTCCTGCGTGGCGTATGCGTACACGCCGGTCCAGTCGTAGTTTTCCACGCGCGGTGCATTCGGCCCGGCAAAGTCGTGCGCGGTCGGCAACGACGTGGCGGTGACCCGCTTGGCTTTGTAATCCCATGTCGCGATGGCGGTCGTCGCGGCGAGCAGTTGCCGCTCTGAGCCAAGTGCCTGGATGGTGTCGTGTTTCTCCACTGCGGCATTGCGGTGGAAGCGGATGCCGCCATTGGCCGCCGCGCTCCGGTCATCCGCAAATTCCACGGAGTCGGCAAACAGCACGAGGCGTTGTTGCGCTTCGCTGTTGCGGTCGCCATCCGCTTCCTCGAAGTAAAAACCGATGCCTTCCTCGGTGAGGATGCGCAACAGGAAGTCGTAATCGGATTCGCGGTATTGGCAGCAGTAACTGCGCGGGCGAAGCTCGGCGAGGAAGTGCTCTGCATCTGGCGTAATGCGCCAGTTGTTGTGCGGACTGTAGGCGCAGAGAACCTCGCCGATGAGGTCGAGCACGCTGATGTCCTGAAACACGCGCGAGCGCCGCTGGTAGGTGGCCAGTGCCAGCCATGGCACCAGCGTCAGGCGATAGCGTGCCAGCCCGCCGTCGGAGCCAAGCTGGGCGACTGTGGATACGTAACCGGAGCGCGTGCCTTGCGTACCGACCGCCAGCCGCGTGCGCAGCGTCACCTGCTGGCCGAGCAGGCGCTTGAGCTCGATATGGATGTCGGTGGACAGGCAATCGACCTGGAATTCGTAGAGCGACGACAGCGCCTCTTTGCCGACGAATCGCTCCACAGACAGTGCATGGTTCCCCAGCGGTGTGTCGATCGCATACAGACGGGTATCGGACGCAAACAGCGCCGTCAGAGGGAGGGAGCCTGCAAGCTGCGATATGTCGGAGAGGCGATTGGAGATGTCGTCAGCGAGGTGGTCGGAAAGGCGCATGAGTGGAAAAAATTGCATTTATGACAACCGACGGCAATGATACACCATTGTTATATTTGCAACGTCTCATTTACACATTGGTGTGGCACCAGCCGCAATAATCGCCATGACTGCACGCGTTATTGCCAACCCTCAAATCAGTTACAGCATTGCGCTGCACCATATCGCCTATGTTCGTCATTCCCGAGAGGACAATGCCAAACCATAAGTTCGCTGCTACGGTGCGCCTGAGTGCGTTTGCGGGATTGCTGTTATGCCTGCTGCCGGCACATGCGTTCGACTTCGACGACGTCGCCGCGAAGGCGCAGAAGCTCGCCGCGGCCGCTTATGTTCAGCCGGAAAAGAACGTCCCGAAGGCGCTCGCCAGCCTCGATTACGACCAGTACCGCGACATCCGCTTCGATCCGTCGCGCTCGCACTGGCGGCAGGCGGGCTTGCCGTTCGAGCTGGCGTTCTTCCACCAGGGGCGCAATTTCGATACGCCGGTCAAGGTGCATGAGATCACTGGCAAGAACGTGCGCGAGGTTCGCTTTGATCCGAAGTCCTTCGATTACGGCGCGAATACGCTGCAACCGAAAGACCTGAACGGACTGAATTTTGCGGGATTTCGCGTCCACTATTCGATCAATACGCCAAAGTACAAGGATGAGGTGCTGGTCTTCCTCGGGGCAAGCTACTTTCGTGCGGTGGGCAAGGGACAGTTATACGGCTTGTCGGCACGCGGGCTGGCCGTCGACACGGCGCTGAGTTCCGGCGAGGAGTTCCCGCAGTTCACGGAATTCTGGATCGAGCGGCCGGGCAACACTGCGAAAGACCTCACGATTTACGCGCTGCTCAACTCACCGCGCGTTGCGGGCGCTTACCGATTCACGCTGCGCCCCGGCACCGATACTGCCATCGACGTCAAGGCGCGCCTGTATCTGCGCGAGAACGTCACGAAACTCGGCATTGCACCGCTGACCAGCATGTACTTCTTCGGAGAAAACCAGCGGCCGCAGGTCGAGGATTACCGTCCGGAAGTGCACGACTCCGACGGTTTATCAATCCAGTCGGGAACTGGCGAGTGGATCTGGCGTCCATTGGTGAACCCCAGGCGTTTGCTGGTGACTTCGTTCGCACTCACCAATCCGGCCGGATTCGGACTGATGCAGCGTGACCGTCGCTTCAACAATTACGAAGATCTCGAAGCGCGGTATGAAAAGCGGCCCAGTGCCTGGGTGGAGCCGAAGGGACAGTGGGGAGCTGGTCGTGTCGAGCTGATACAGATACCGACGCCGGACGAAACCAACGACAACATCGTTGCGTTCTGGGTACCCGACCAGCCGCCACGCCCCGGCATGCCTTTCGATGTTGAGTACCGTTTGCTGTGGCAGAAGGACGCGGAACAGCGCCCACCATCGGCATGGGCAGTGCAGACGCGTCGCGGCCATGGATGGGTACGCAAGCCGGACGACAGCATTGCCCTCGCGGTGGACTTTGAAGGGCCGGCGCTGAAGAAGCTGACAGCCGACGCCAAAGTGGAGGCCGCCATCAGCAGCGACGCCAATGGGAAGGTGCTGGAGACAAACACGATCCGCAATGAGCTCACCGGTGGCTGGCGCATGACCGTGCGCCTGCGACGCAATGACGACAAGAAACCGGTGGAACTGCGCGGCTACCTCAACAGCAATAACAACGCCCTATCTGAAACGTGGAGCTACATCCTGCCTCCGGACTGAGACGCACCGGCACGCAACGCGCGGAAGACACCGCGCAGTGCGAACGCTACCTCGCACGCCTTCCGCTGACGCCTGACCAGCAGCGCATGCTCGATGCACGCATCGCCGCATCCGCTCCGCATTCCGCACTGGCAGACCTGCACGATGTGCTTGCGGCGCATCACGCCACGCCGGACAACCCAGCGTATGGGTCGATTGCGCGGCGCCTGCAGTTTGCCTACGACCGCCGCTCACCGTCAGGACAGCCAGTCGCGCAGCAAGGCAACGTCCGGCATCTCGATGCGGAGCGGCGCAAGCATACCTACCTGCAGCTTTCACCGCCATTGAATCGTTCCTCGCTGGTGCCGCTGTCGTGGGGCACGCTCAATCCGGTGAAGCGGAAGATAAAGAATGCCCTGCGGTCGCGCAAGAAATGGGTGGCGCGGAAGCCTACTGGCACCGAGCGACCGGCCTGGCCGGCGAACATGCCCTTGCACGAAGACGCTGCCGGCACGAGCGCCGGGCTGCGCAGCAAGCGGCATTATCACGGCAATGTGCGGCGCGCGGTGCTGCTCATGCTGATGCTGGGGCAAACGTCGGTCGCCACTTATTACATGAGCAAGGTGCTGCCGTATCAGGGCGCGACGATACTGGAAATGGCGCTGATCGCACTCTTTGCCTTGCTGTTCTGCTGGGTGTCTGCCGGCTTCTGGACAGCAATGGCGGGTTTCCTCGTGCTGATGCGCGGCAGGGATCCGTTCGCGATCGCGCGCAATGTCCGCGACGACACACCGATTCCGTCCGAAGCACGTACCGCAATCGTCATGCCGATCTGCAATGAGGATGTCGCGCGGGTTATTGCTGGTCTGCGTGCGACCTATGAATCGGTCCAGCGCAGCGGCGAACTCGAACACTTCGATTTCTACCTGCTGAGCGACAGCAGCGACAGCGATGTTCGCGCTGCCGAGCTGGCCGCATGGGCAGAACTCTGCAATGCGGTCGACGGCTTTGGTCGCATCTACTATCGACATCGCAAGCGCCGCGTCAAACGCAAGAGCGGCAACATCGACGACTTCTGCCGCCGCTGGGGTGCGAATTACCGCTACATGATCGTGCACGATGCCGACAGCGTGATGAGCGGCACCTGCATCACGAAGCTGGTGCGCATGATGGAGGCGCATCCGCGCGCGGGCATCATCCAGACCGCGCCGGTCGCTGCAGGGCGGGAGACGCTGTACGCGCGCATCCAGCAGTTTGCAACGCGCGTCTACGGCCCGCTGTTTACCGCCGGCCTGCATTACTGGCAACTCGGTGAGTCGCATTACTGGGGGCATAACGCCATCATCCGCGTGGAACCTTTCATGCGGCATTGCGCCCTGTCGCCGCTGCCCGGCCGCGGATCGCTGGCGGGCGAGATCCTGTCGCACGACTTTGTCGAGGCGTCGCTGATGCGCCGTGCTGGCTGGGGCGTATGGATTGCGTACGATCTCGAAGGCAGCTATGAGGAAATGCCGCCCAACCTGCTCGACGAACTCAAGCGCGACCGCCGCTGGTGTCATGGCAACCTGATGAACTTCCGCCTGTTTACCGCGCGCGGCATGCATCCGGTGCATCGCGCGGTGTTCCTCACCGGCGTGATGGCTTACCTGTCGGCACCGCTGTGGTGCCTGTTCCTCGCACTCTCGACCGCGATGCTGGCGATGCACTCGCTGACCGAGCCGCAATATTTCACAGAGCCCCGCCAGCTATTCCCGATCTGGCCGCAGTGGCATCCGGAAAAGGCGATCGCGCTGTTTACCGCCACCGCCACGCTGCTGTTCCTGCCCAAGCTGTTGAGCGTGCTGCGCTTGTGGATCCAGGGAGCGCAGGAATTTGGCGGCCGTGCGCGCCTGTTTGCCGGCATGCTGTTCGAGATGGTGTTTTCGATGTTGCTGGCGCCGGTGCGGATGTTGTTTCATACGCGTTTTGTGACCGCAGCCTTCCTCGGCTGGGCGATCCACTGGAAGTCGCCGCCGCGTGCCGATTCCGAAACCGGTTGGCGCGAAGCACTTGGCAAGCACGGGACTCAGACCTTGCTCGGCCTGGTGTGGGGTATAGCCGTTTATTTACTCAATCCGGCCTTCCTGCCGTGGTTGTTGCCCATTGCCGGCGGGCTGGCGCTCGCCGCGCCGGTATCGATGCTTTCCAGCCGTGTATCGCTCGGCAGGCTCTTCCGGCGCGCAAAATTGTTCGCGATTCCGGAGGAGCTTGCGCCACCCGTGGAGCTACAGGCAACAGCCACCTACCAGCGCCGGGCATCCACGCCGCCTTGCTTTGCCGATGCTGTCGTCGATCCGGTCCTGAATGCGCTGGCCTGCGTCGCAGGCAGGCCGCGGCTAAACAGTGAAGCACAGGCGATCATCACGCCGGCAGTCATACGCGGCGGTCCGAATATCCTCAGTGCAAAGCAGAAGAATGCCCTGCTGGACGACCCGGAGAGCTTGTCGCAATTGCACTTCAACGTATGGAAATCATCGCAGGCGCTCAGTCAGTGGGAAGCACGGCCATAGTTCGTGCAACTTCCACGCTTTGGCGCGTCTTTGTGTCTTCTACGCTCTCTTTCGCGCGAACCACTCGCACCGCAACACCGTCCAATCTCACCTTGCGCACCTGAGCGGCAACGCTGACCGGGAGCCGGTCTCAATATACACGTGGTAATCCTGGCAACGACACGGCACGCTGGAATGTACCGATCCAGAAAATGAAGCGAAAGAAAACCACTGACCACAACCAGCTCGAACTGGCCTTGTTCTCATCGCAAGATAGCGAAGAGACCGCAGTGTCACAAGACGTTCCTCGCGCCGATGAACAGGCGCCCGACGCCGGCCAAATACCGGTCGCATCGACACCATCCGAAGACATCAGGCAGGAACAGAGCGTCGTGCAAGAACCGCCAGAACAGGATGACAGTACACAGGAACCACGGCTCTGGCGTGACGCCGGATGGACGGCACACGTCATCCGCAGCGAAGACGGCGATGGCTGGGCAGTCGCGATGACGAAAGACGGTGAATCCGAACCGGCGCTGGTCGCACCGTGGACCATGGGTCGCGACAAGAAGAATCCGAAGCCGCTGGACGCCGCCGCATTTGCCACCTTCGTCAAAAGCGCGTCCGAAGTGCGGCGCCGGTATGAACAGCAACTGCATGCGCTGTTGCACAAGAGCATCCGTGTCGAGACGGGAGAAGGCAAGTTGACCGTGACGCTCGACATCCATCAGGACGAGGACAATGCGCATGCACTGCTTGCCGCACATGACGAGGCCGGCGAATTGGTTGCGCAGGTGCGCGTTGCACCGAGCTTCAAGCTGACCAAGAGCAGCGCCGCCGCATGGATTGCCAGCGATTTCCGCCGGCCGGCGAAATAGGAGAGCGGGCTTAATGCGTCTGCAATGCGGTGCCCGCAATGCGCAAAGTGATCGCAGAGGCAACCGGCTTCCTGCGTTGCATGCCGGTTGCCTCTCCAGGCTGTGTCAGAAGAGCTTGAGCCCCTTCAGCATCACGATGAGGATGAGCAGCGGCGACACGTAGCGCAGCAGGAAAAACACGATGCGCGCGAGCTTCTCGTTGTGCAGCGTGCCCTGATTCGACAACGCATGTTTCAGCTTGTCGAAGCCCCATACCCAGCCGACGAACAGCGCGATGAAGATGCCGCCTGCAGGCAGGATGACATTGGACGACACGAAGTCGAACAGGTCGAACATGTTCAGCCCGAACAGTTTGAAGTCAGCCAGTGTGCTGTTGGTCAGCGCGCAGGTCGAGCCGGTCAATGCCAGCAGCGCCAGCGTCAGCGACACCGCCTTCGGCCGCGACAGGCCGAAGCGTTCATGGATGATCAGCACCGGAACTTCCATCAAGGACAGCATCGCGCCCGTTGCCGCGATTGCGGTCAGCACAAAGAAGGCCACCATCAGCAGCTGGCCCATCGGAATCTGCGAAAACACGGCCGGAATAGTGATGAACACCAGCGCCGGACCGGCTGCCGGTTCGAAGCCGAACGTGAACACCGCCGGGAAAATCGCAACGCCGGCCAGCAGCGACACGCACAAATCGGCGCTCATGACGCGGAAAGTCGTCTGCGGGATGTTCTGGTCGGCGCGAAAGTAACTGCCATACGTGATCATCGTGCCCATCCCGATCGAGAGCTTGAAGAACGCCAGGCCCATTGCCGTCAGCACCACTGACGCCGTGATCTTGCTGAAGTCCGGCCAGAACAGGAAAGCCAGCCCTTCCCCTGCCTTGCCCAGCGACAGGCTGACGCCGCAGAGCAGCAACAGCAGCAAAAACAGCGCCGGCATCAGCTTCTTGGTCAGCGCCTCAATGCCTTTTGTCACGCCCAGCAGCAGGATGCCGCCCATGGCGATCAGCACCACCCATTGCCACAGCAAGGATTGCAACGGATCGCTGATGAGCGCGCCGAAGGCGGCTTCGGTCACCTGCCGGTCGCTGCTGAGGATGGAGCCGCCGATTGCCTTGGCGACGTAGGCGAATACCCATGCCACCACTTCGGAATAGAAGGACATGATCAGGAAGGCGGCCAGCATGCCGAACGCGCCGATCAGCCACCACGGCTGTCCCTTCGGCGCGAGTGTTTGCAGCGCGGTAATCGGATTCGCCTTCGCATGGCGGCCCAATGTGATTTCGGCAATCATCACCGGGAGTCCCACCAGCAAGGTCGCGACGAAATACACCAGCAGGAAGCCGGCGCCGCCATTGGCGCCGGTCAGGTAGGGAAACTTCCAGATGTTGCCGAGGCCGACCGCCGATCCGAGGGTCGCAGCCAGCACGCCGAAAGCGGAAGAAAATCCGTCCCGCTTGGTGTTGAGGTCTTGTGCGCTCACGGCGTAATCATCCTTGCGGCGGATTGACATCGCCCTTTGCAATGCAGGCGGCCGCGGTAAACAGTACGTCGCTGGAGGAGTTCAGCGCGGTCTCCGCCGAGTCCTGCAACACACCGATGATGAAGCCGACAGCGACGACTTGCATCGCCACTTCGCTGGAAATGCCGAACAGGCTGCATGCCAGCGGAATCAGCAGCAGGGAGCCGCCGGCAACGCCGGATGCGCCGCAGGCGCAGATCGCGGCGACGACACTGAGCAGGATGGCGGTTGGAATGTCGACGTTGATCCCGAGCGTATTGACGGCTGCCATGGTCAGCACCGTGACGGTGATCGCCGCACCGGCCATGTTGATTGTTGCGCCAAGCGGGATGGATACGGAATACGTATTTTCATGCAGGCCAAGCCGCTTGCTCAGTTCCAGGTTGACCGGGATATTGGCGGCCGAGCTGCGCGTGAAGAATGCCGTGATCCCGCTGTCGCGCAGGCAGGTCAGCACCAGCGGATACGGATTGCGACGGATTTTCCAGAACACGATGGCCGGATTGACCACCAGTGCGATGAACAGCATGCAGCCGATCAGCACGACCAGCAGCCGGGCATAACCGAGGAGGGCACCCATCCCCGCCTCTGCAAGCGTGGAACCGACAAGGCCGAAGATGCCCAGCGGCGCAAAGCGGATCACGGCCTTGACGATCAGCGACACGCCGTAGGAAAGATCGCTGAACACGATACGGGTTGTCTGGCTCGCGTGGCGAATCGTCAGGCCCAGCGCAACCGCCCAGGCGAGGATGCCGATGAAATTGCCGTTGCTGATCGCCCTGACCGGATTGTCCACCGCGCTCATCACGAGCGTACGCAGCACGTCGAGGATGCTGCCTGGGGCGGCAGCCTGGGTATCTGTTGTGGCCAGCACCAGTGTCGACGGGAACAGGAAGCTGGCGACGACCGCAACAGCGGCCGCGGCAAACGTCCCGATCAGGTACAGTACGAGGATCGGCCGGATATGCGTCTGCTGCCCCTTTTCATGATTGGCGATGGCCGCCGTCACCAGCACGAACACGAGGATCGGCGCAACGGCCTTCAGTGCAGCGATGAACAGATTACCGAGGAAACCTGCGGAAATGGCGGCAGACGGAAAAAACTGCGACAGCAGGATGCCGGCAACGAGGCCGATGAAGATCTGCGTGACAAGGCTGGAACGGCTGATCAGGCGGGGAACAACAGGAGCAGGAACGGAATTGGACATGGCAGGTGGTGACCTTTGAAATGCCGGCGGCAATCGCGGTACGACGCCTTGGCGGTAAAAACAATAGGCTTGCCGGGATACGGCATGCTTATTGGAGGGTTGACGACTGAATAACTAAGCGGATAAGCGAGTGAAGAAATGCGTGAATTTCAGTTGCGGCGGGTTGCGACGACTATTGCGTGGAACGACGGACTACCTGCCAGCTTGAAAAGCGCGTGACTTTACCACGCCTGTAGGCATTTGAAGCTTGATATGACTCACGGAAATACAAACGCGCAGGTCCCTGCGGCCGTTGTCATGCCTCGACATTGCCAAACTGTTTACAAATGGCGCACGCCTGCAGGAGATGGATTGTGTGCTGCCGAGGAGCTTCTTCAGGGCGACATTGATGCACTCTGCGGCGACCAGCCGAATAGCTCGCGGAATGCACCCCGGTATTCCCGCCTGCCGATCCGCATGGCGTTGTTGTGCGTACCACCCTCCACCATCAGCAAATGCTTGCGGCTTTTGGCGGCGGCATACAGTTTCTCGCTGAAGTGCGGTTTCACATACTGGTCCTCCGATCCGTGCACGATCAGCACCGGCATGTCCACGCGTGCGATCTTGTTGATCGAGTCGAATTTCTGCGACATCACCAGCTGCAACGGCAGCCACGGATAGCTGAGCGAGCGCGCAATGTCCGCCAGCGAGGTAAATGAGGACTCGACGATCAGCCCGGCCGCCTCGACGCGCTTCTTGCGTGCCGCGAGGTCGACCGCGACCGCACCGCCGAGCGAGTGTCCGTAGATAAAGCGCTTGGCCGGGTCAGGCTGCAGGTGCGACAGATGCCGCCACGCGATCTGTGCGTCCTCGTACACGGTAGCCTCCGATGGCAGTTCGCCGTCGCTCTTGCCGAAGCCGCGATAGTCAATCGCCAGCACCGAAAAGCCGAATGCGCGCAGCTGCTCGATGCGAAACAGGTGGCCGGTCAGGTTCCAGCGCGCACCGTGCAAATACAGCAACGCCGGTGCATCTTCCTGCTCTGCCGGCCACCACCAGGTATGGATGCTTTCAGCCTTGCCACCGTTGGAAACGGCAAGGTGCGATTCGACGATGCCCTCCGGCAGGCCGCTGTACCAGCTTGCCGTGCCGGGTTCGATGCGGAACGTCAGCTCGCGCTCCTTTTGCGACAGTTGTCCGCAGCCTGCAGCCGTCAACAGCGAGACAAGGCCGGACAGCGCGGCGACGGAATAGCCGCGGCGGCCTATCAGTTGAGTGATTGTTGCAGTGAAATTCTTGCGCATCCTGATGCATCGTTCATATGACGCACTGTGAAGCGAGCGTCATTGAAAAGGGGAATGATTCGAGGCAGTAAGACTTTAAGCGGCGGAAAACGTTCTTGTTTTATTTCCGATAATTACGGTATCGTCCCTTCTTTCGACGCTCCCGTGGCGCAGCGCTGGCCGCACAGACCGGCTTCCGCCGACCGCCACCGACAAAAAGGATCAAACAATGGCCGCCCAATTCGAAATCACCAGCATGGCGCTGTTCTGCGACTTCGAGAACATTGCGCTCGGCGTGCGCGATGCGAAATACGCGCACTTCGACATCCGGCGCGTGCTGGAGCGCCTGCTGCTCAAGGGCAGCATCGTGGTCAAGAAAGCGTATTGCGACTGGGATCGCTACAAGGATTTCAAGGCGACGATGCATGAGGCCGCGTTCGAGCTTATCGAGATCCCGCATGTGCGCCAGTCCGGCAAGAACTCCGCCGACATCCGCATGGTGGTCGACGCGCTCGATCTCTGCTACACGAAATCGCATGTCGACTGCTTCGTCATCATCAGCGGTGACTCCGATTTCTCGCCACTAGTGTCGAAACTGCGCGAGAACAACAAGTACGTGATCGGCATCGGCGTCAAGGATTCCACCTCCGATCTGCTCGCTGCCAACTGCGACGAATTCATTTTCTACGACGACCTGGTGCGCGAGCAGAAGCCCAAGCGCAAACAGGCGGAAAAGAAAGCGCCGGCGAAGAAGACCGCTGCCGGAACGACAAAAGCCGCACCGGCGAAAACGGATGAAAAAGCGGACGAAAAATCTGAAGAAAAGGGGGAAGACGACAAGCGCCAGGATGCGCTTGATTTTGTCGTCGAGACGGTCGAGGCGCTGATCACCGAACGCGGCGATGAAAAGATCTGGGGCTCGCTGGTCAAGCAAACGATGAAGCGCCGCCGCCCCGGCTTCAGCGAATCCGCGTACGGCTACCGCTCCTTCAAGGAAATGATCGAGGACGCGCAAAAGCGCCACCTGCTGGTGATGGTGCGCGATGAGAAGACCGGCCAGTACACGGTGCGGCTGCCTGCAGGCGAAGAATAGGCGGATAGCCCGCTACCGCAGGCCGGCCACCCGGCGCATACACGGTTCATTTTTTCTCTTTCCCATGCACGAAGACCTTCTCCACTGGAAGCCTCGCCTGATCGCCATCGCCACCCAAGCCCATCAGGATGACGGCGCACATGACCTCAATCACCTGCACCGTGTCTGGCAGACCGCGCAGGCGCTGCTGGCGGAGGAAGGCAACGCGGACGGGATGGTGGTGCAGGCAGCCTGCTACCTGCACGACATCGTCAACCTGCCGAAGGATCACCCCGACCGCGCGCAGGCGTCTCGCCTGGCTGCGCGGCGCGCTACCGAAAAGCTGGCGGAAGCCGGTTTCCCGAGCGAGAAGCTGGCCGGCGTCGCGCATGCGATCGAGGCGCACAGCTTTTCGGCGGCAATTGCGCCCACCACGATCGAGGCGAAGATCGTGCAGGATGCCGACCGGCTTGACGCCTTGGGTGCCGTCGGACTGGCGCGGCTGTACTACACTGCCGGCCGGATGGGTTCCGCATTGGCCCATCCTTCCGACCCGCTCGGCATGCAGCGCGTGTACGACGACCGCGCCTTTGCGCTTGACCACATCGCAGTGAAGCTGGCGAAGCTGCCGGCGACCATGCAGACCGGCGCCGGACGCAAACTCGGCGAGGAGCGCCTGCAGTTCCTGCTGGCGTTTCGCGACGCCTTCGTGGCGGAATGGGGCGCAGGCTGATTCCTGCTATCGTTTGAAACATTCAGTAACGCTCCTTACCAATTCTTCCTAGATGCCATGTTTGCCTTGCGGTTTAATGGGTTCAACTGTTCAAGGAGGACAACATGAAGAAGCAACTGAGCAAGGCAGCAGCAGTATTGGCCGGTATCGCGCTGGCCCTGACGGCAGGTTCCGCGATGGCGCGTACGAATGTGGATATCAGCATCGGAATTCCGGGCGTGATCTATGCCCAGCCGGCACCGGTTTACGTGCAGCCGCAGCCGGTGTATGTGCAGCCCCGCGTCGTGTACGTGCAGCCGCAACCGGTCTATGTCGAAAAGCACCACCACCGCCATGGACGGCATGACCGCGCAGCATTCCGCCGTCATGACCGTGATGGCGACGGCGTGCCCAATCGTTGGGACGCGCGCCCGCGCAATCCGTATCGTTACTGATTCATGCTTTCCGTGGGCTGCTGTGTCCCGGGACACAGCAGTTCACCGGCCGCACACTGGCTGGCAGTCAGGTTTGACGCTTATACCTCTACCACCAGCCGCGCATCAAAGTCCTTGTTTTCCCACACAATCTCGTCCGGTGATGCCGCTGCCGCACGGTTAAGCGCATAGCCGCGCGGGTTGGCGACAACCCGTGTACCCGCCACTTCGTAATCGAAGCTGTCGTGTACATGTCCATGGATCCACAGCTTCGCCGCGCCGAACAGTGGCGTCAGGTCGCTCACGAATGCGGCATTGAGCAGCATGCCTGCATAGCGCGCATGCACGGAATGCGGATGCGGTGCGTGATGCGTGACGACGACCGTCGGGCCATTGAACGGCTGCGCCAGTTGTGCCTGCAGCCATGCGCGTGATTGCTGGTGGATGCGCAACGCATCGTCGGGCGCAAAGTGCCCCTGTGCCGTGCGAATCGCGCTGTGGTCGCGCATCTTCGGTTCCGCTTCTGCCATCGCAGCGCGTTCCTGTCCCGGGTACAAGGCATAGTCAGTCCACAGGCAGCAGCCGAGAAAGCGCACGCCATCCAGCACACAGTCGTCGCCCTCGAGGAAATGCACATTGCTGCCCGCCGAGGCGGTGCGCATTTTCTCGACAGCTTCCGCATATTCAGCGTTGTAGAGATCGTGGTTGCCGTGCACATAGATGACCGGCACCGGCCAGTCGTCAAACACATCGAACACGCGTGTGGCGCGGTGGATGTCGCCGGCCAGCACCAGCACGTCGGCTTCGGCCGGTTCCACGACACGGTAACCCGGGAAGCGGCCTTCCAGCGGGTTCAGGTGCAGGTCGGAGGCGATCTGGATTTTCACGGGGGCTTTCCAAAGTGGATGCCATACAAAGGCACGCAGGACAGAAGAAGCAATGTAACGCACGCTGGTAAGCCAGGCAAACCGTCACGCGCTTTCTCGTTGGCATGAACAAGGCGGGAGGGCGCATCGCCTCTGCGGCGCCTGGAAATGAAAAGCCCTCCGCGAGGGAGGGCTTGAAATTTGGTGCTGGTATTAACGCCGACCGCCAGCTCCGGTGGACGCAGCCTGTTCTTCTGAAAACCTTGTTGTCTCACTCCGATGACTGCATGGGGCGCAATTGTACCGATTTTGACTTGTCTGGGTGTTGCATCACGTGAACTTTTTGAGACGGCTCGCAAGGATTTCGCCCGTTGCAAAAACTTTAAGCAGCGATTGTGCAGGTTGAAGGCGCCGGCGAAAAATAGAACCCGGATCTCCTCGCGAAGATCCGGGTTTTAGAAATGGTTGGTGGTGGGGTGGAACCCCGCACCAAACGACTATTGAAAGTACGGAATCGAAGCGCTGCGGGTTGCTGCGAACCCGTGCGAACTCAATCGAAAAGCCTGCCGGTACGGCCTTTGACTGCGGACAATCAGACGGGTTTTCCGCTCTGATTGGCCACCGGAAAGGCTGCTCAACCTCGTCTGCTTTTCGGAACCAGTTCAATTCCCGAAACGGGAATCGAACCCGCGTCCGTTGCCACAACCAATAACACACCCATTTACACCCATTCCTGGGCGGGGCGATCCGCCATGCGGCGAATGATGCCCACATTCACCGCAAAACGTGCGGCGATTGACTTGCGCATGCGGAGATTGCAGGTCATAATCTCCGCATGAATAGCGGCGATTACAAATACATCTGGCAGGCCAGTGACTGGCCGAACTGGCGCTTCGACCTGGCGGCGCTGGCCGAGCCCATGGCTGAGGTCAGTCGTGCCCAAGGGCTCTTGATGGGGCGTCTGGCTGACGTCGGCATGGTCTTGCGTGACCAAGCGAGTCTCGCGGCGCTCACCGAGGACGTGGTCAAGACCAGCGAGATCGAAGGCGAGCAGCTCAACGTTGAATCCGTGCGCTCGTCCATCGCCCGCAGGTTGGGCGTTGACATCGGCGCGCTCGCTCCGGTCGATCGGCATGTCGAAGGCGTGGTCGAGATGGTGCTTGATGCCACCGCCAACTGCCAGGCACTGGTGTCGCGTGAGCGTCTGTTCGGCTGGCATGCCGCACTGTTTCCTACCGGCTATTCTGGGCTCTCCAAGATCAACGTCGGCGGCTGGCGCGACGATGCCACCGGCCCGATGCAGGTGGTGTCCGGACCCATCGGCCGCCAGCGGGTGCATTTCGAAGCACCGCCGGCCGATCGCCTCGAGACCGAAACCAGCCGCTTCCTCGACTGGCTGAATGGCACATCAAACGAACCGCCACTGCTCAAGGCAGGCCTTGGCCATCTGTGGTTCGTCACTCTGCATCCATTCGATGATGGCAATGGCCGTATCGCCCGGGCCATTGGCGATCTACTGCTGGCGCGTGCCGATGCCAGCCCGCAACGCTTCTACAGTTTGTCGGCGCAGATCCAGCGCGAACGCAAGGCTTACTACGACATCCTGGAGAGGACGCAGAAGCGGTCGATGGATGTCACCGAGTGGCTTGCGTGGTTCCTCGACACGCTTCATCGCGCCCTCGACCATGCGCAGCACACGCTTGATGCCGTGCTGACCAAAGCGCGGTTCTGGCAGCGCTGGGCGACGACCCCGTTGAACGAGCGGCAGGTGAAATTGCTGAACAAGCTGCTCGATGGTTTCGAGGGCAAGCTCACCAGCAGCAAGTGGGCGGCCATCGCCAAATGCTCGCCGGACACGGCACTGCGCGACATCAACGATCTGCTGACGCGGGGCGTGCTGCGCAAATCGGATGCGGGCGGGCGCAGCACCAGCTATGAGCTGAACGACCTGCCGGAGTAGCGGCGCTTCCTGGAATTGGCTTGGCTCGCGACCGGAACAGCGCCTTCATGGACTCCTGCCAACTCATTCGGAAGGAGACCAAGATGGAAGTCGTTCATCTCAATCAAAAACAACTGGCCGCGCGCTGGTGTATCAGCGAGGCCACCCTGGAACGCTGGCGCAGCGCGGGGACCTTCAAGGTTGCTTGCCCGAGTGATCCGGAAGAAGCCAAGGACATCGTGACCATCCTCCAAACCCTCGACCTAAAGATCGACCGGCATCAGAAGAAGCGCGAAGTCCTAGATGAGCTCTTCGAGTCCCTACTACACAAGCTCATGACCGGCGAGATCGCCGTGTCGGATCTGGATCTGTCGGCGCTGTCCCCGGCCTCGACGCAACCCGAGGAGGCCACGGCATGAGCACGCTCAAGATCAGCGAAGCCGGCACAGTGCAGTTCCCGATGGTGAAGCACGCGGTGGAGATCGGCTGGACTTCAATCACGCCGGAGGATGCACGCACCAAGCGCGGCGGCGAGGCGGGCACCTTCTTCCGCGACGTGCTGGAAGCCAAGCTCGCCGCCTTCAACCCCTGGATGTCCGTTGACGCCGTGCGCTCGGTGGTGGAAACCCTGGACGCGCTTCCGGCCACCATCGAGGGCAACCGCGAGCTGCTTGCCTGGTTGCGCGGCGAACGCCAGTGGTACGACGAGGCCGAAAAGCGCCATCGGCCAGTGACGGTGATCGACTTCGAGCATGTGGCGGACAACGTTTTCCACGTGACCTGGGAATGGAAGGTCAAGCCACCCGCTCGTAAAGGCAACCGGGCCGACGTGATGTTCGTCGTCAACGGTGTGCCGGTGGTGATCGTCGAGCACAAGAACCCGAAGGACGGCGACGCTATCGAACGCGCGATTAAGCAACTGCGCCGCTATGAACTGGAAACGCCAGAGCTGCTGGCGACGACCCAGCTGTTCAACGTGACGCACCTGCTGGACTACTGGTACGGCGTGACCTGGAACGCCAACCGGCGCGACATGGCGCGCTGGAAGCAGGCGCCGGAGGAAACCTACCGCTTTGCGGTGCAGGCCTTCTTCGTGCCGACCGACTTCCTGCGCACGCTGCAGCACTGGATTTTGTTCTATGTGCAGGACCCTGCCGCTGCACCGGTGCTGCAGGGTTTCGGCACAGGGCGCCAAACCCGGCTGGATCGATGCGTCGGTGGCCCCCGGCGTTCAAGCCGACCAATTCCTGCACGCCTATTACTACAAGCAGGTCAAGGATGGAAACCGTCATCCTTACGAGGAGTTCTTCGCCAGGAATTCGAAGAACCCGGAACTGGCGTTGCGCGACGCGCTGGAGTGGTGGCATGACGCCGACTTCGACCACTCGTTTGAAGAGCGCACCATTTACGAGTGGTCGCCCCGGCTGCGTGAGCTGCTGGCACGCGACCGCATTCTCAAACTGACCGAGCAGGAGTTCGTGGATGCCGTTTCCCGGGTGCACGCGATCCGAGACCACGCCATCAAGCAGGAAAACGAGCACTTGGGCCTGCCTGACCGACCACAGGCCGGCGACGACAAGGTCGAGAAGTTCGGCGAGTGGCTGTGGCGGCAGCGATCCCGCGAAGGGAGGACGGTGCTTGAGCTGTTGAACTACGTCGTCTGGGGCAACGGAAGTGTTTCGGCCCGGCTCTGGAACGCGATCCGCAGCGACGACTGGGCCATTCCTCACATTGGCCTGAGCAGCCTCGGGGAAATCGTCGGCTGGGCGCGCCCAGACGAGTTTCCGCCAAGGAACATGCGCACGAGCAAGGGGCTGCGGGCGCTCGGCTACAACGTGAGGATCGGTGTTTGATGTGCCTGGCGCCCTGGACCAAGCCTTCAGGCGGAGTCAGTAAGCCATACGCATGTGGTTATGACCATGAAAAGCTTGTACTATTTTACCCACAATTGATCACGATTGGTCAGAACCATGACATCCAGTGCCGACGAGGGGGAGATCCTCACCCTCAGACAGGTCGCAGAATTCCTGAAGGTCACGGACCGGACGATCTACAGGCTGGCCGCAGCCAAGAAGATCCCCGCGTTCAAGGTTGGTGGGACATGGCGGTTCTCCAAGGCGGAGATCACTGAATGGATTCAGCAGCAAACGCAGGGCGGAAAAGCCGATAAGACGTAACCACAGGAGGATTTGATGACCCAGCAGGCCGAAAGCAGTGAGCAGATGGAGCAATCCCTGATCGACATCGCTGTCGAGAGTTGGCGTTTCTCGCGTCTGTTCGGAAAGGTCGTCAGCAAACTCGATGCGGGTGAGTCGGGTCGTTACGTCAATCAGCTCCGCTATTTCCAGAAGAAGGTCGAGGAGAGCCTCGACTCGAGTGGCCTCAAGCTGGTCAACGTCGAGGGACAGCCCTACGACGCGGGCATGGCGGCATCTGCTTTGAATCTCGGGGACTTCGGCCCTGACGACGTGTTGCTCGTCGATCAGATGGTGGAGCCAATCATCATGGGGCCGAACGGCCTGCGCAAACAAGGCACGGTAATGCTCAGGAAGGTGGAAGCATGAAGTACGTCGGTATCGACCTAGGCACGACCAACAGTGCCATTTGCTCCTTCGACGGCGAGTCGATCCGGCTCTACAAGAGTCCAGAACAGCACGACGTCACGCCGTCGGCCATTTTCATCGACCGGCGTGGGAACAAGTACGTCGGTTCGCGCGCCTACAACAATGCCGCCCGCAATCCAGATAATGCGGCGGTGCTGTTCAAGCGGCTCATGGGTACGAGCACGCCGGTCAAGCTGCCGGCGGTGAACCTCACCATGACACCAGAGGAATGCTCTGCCGAGGTGCTGCGTGCGCTGTACGGCTACCTGCCGGAAGAGATTCGGGGCGATGGCGACACCGGCACTGTCATTACGGTTCCAGCCGCGTTCAACCAGATGCAGAAGGACTCGACGATGGCTGCCGCTGATGCGGCTGGGCTCGGGCGAGTGGCCTTGATGCAAGAACCGGTAGCCGCCGTGATGAGCGTCATGCGGCAGCGCAAGAATGACGGCGTGTTTGTCGTTTATGACCTCGGCGGTGGAACGCTCGACATCGCAATTGCAGAGAGTATTTCCGGCCGCGTGACACTTCTCGCACACGGTGGCATCGCCATGTGTGGCGGCCGCGACTTCGACCGGATTCTGTTCGACAACATCGTGAAGCCGTGGCTTCTGGAAAACTTTGATCTTCCGGAAGACTTGACGACCAACCCACAGTTCAAGTCTCTCCTGCGGATGGCCACATGGGCGACAGAGAAGGCAAAGATCGAGTTGTCGCAGAAGGAAGAAGCCGTCGTCAGCCTCCCCGAGACCGAACTCGGTGTCCGCGATCAGGCTGGTGAGGAGATCTACATCGACATCACCATTGATCGCAAACGATACGACGGTCTGATCGGGCCGAAGGTGGAAGAGTCCATCGTGTCCGCCCGCGAAACCCTCGAAAAGGCTGGATTGAGCCCACACGACGTCGAGCGTGTTGTCTTTGTGGGTGGCCCAACCCACTACAAGCCTTTGCGTGACAAGGTGGCCTTCGAGCTCGGTATCGCGCCGTCCACCGATGTGAATCCAATGACCGCCGTTGCGGAAGGCGCAGCGGTCTTCGCCGAGTCCATCGATTGGGCGTCGCAAAGCCGTGGACGCAAGAGCGCCCGAGGAGCCATCAGCGCCGGTGGCGCGCTTGATCTGTCGTTCAACTACATCGCGCGCACGCCGGACTCGAAGGCAAAGATCGTCGCCAAACTGGGAAATTCTGCTCCGGCCGGAGTCGAGTTTCAGATCGACAGTCTGGACACCGGGTGGTCCTCCGGACGCATCGCACTGAAGGATGGCGCAGGTATCGAACTCAACCTGACCAAGCCTGGCGATAACACCTTCAAGGTGTTCGTGTTCGATTCCAACGGCGGGCCCGTGTCACTGCGCGAAGACAAGATTGTCATTGCACGCACCGCCGCTAGCATCGATGCAATCCCGGCATCGCATTCCGTCGGTGTGGAAGCGCGCGACAAGGTGGGCGGTCGCTTGAGCTTGGATTATCTCGTTCGTGAGGGCGATCAGCTGCCCAAGAAAGGCAAGAAGACTTTCAAGGCAGGCGAGTCTCTCAAGGCTGGAAGTGCTGGGTCGATCAAGTTCAAGTTGTGGGAGGGCGACATCTCCGACCCCATCAACGACAACCGATTCATCGGCATGTTCGAGATCAAGGGAACGGATTTCGACGACGGCGTTATTGCCGCCGGTGCCGAGCTGATTTGCGAGTACGAAGTGCTCGACTCCGGCAACATCGTTCTGGAGGTTTCAGTCCCTTCAATCAGCGGGTCGTTCCAGAGCGGGCGTAACTTCTACTCCAGCCAGGAAGGCAAGGTCGACTATACCAACCAAGCGAAGAACATCCAGGAACAGTCGGACCACACCTTGCAGCGGCTCGACGAGATGGCGTCCAAGGTCGATGACCCACGTCTTGAGCAGGCCCGCGAGAAGCTCGAGCAAGCGAGCTCTATCAAAACTGACGAGGCAGACCCCGAGACGGCCAAGCAGGCGATGGATCACGTTCAGGAGGCCAAACGGCTGCTGGCGCTGACCCGCAAGGAGCATCTGAAGGACATTCGCCAGCTGGAACTGGACAAGGCAGTCGATTTCTTCGACAAGGTGGTGCGCCAGCACGCCAGACCGACCGAAGCCTCGTCTTTCGACAACTTGGTCAAGACGGCGCAGCGCGCGATTGACAACAACAGTGGCGACTTCGAGTCGCACCTGGATGATCTGCGCAGTCGCAACTTCATGATCCTGTGGCGTCAGGACTGGTTCGTCATCGAGCGCTTCAAGTGGCTGGCCGAGGATACCTACCTCTTCCCAGATGCCCGCGAGCATGCCCAGCTGGTGGCTGCGGGAGCGGAGGCGTTGAAGGTCAATGACATCGACAAGCTTCGTGCCGTAGTAGCCCATCTCGACTCCATCCGCATCGGTTCTTCGGGTGAAGACGACATGCTGGCTGGCGCGAACATCGTGCGGAGTTGACCCATGGCACTCGACGCGTGGCTTCCCATCGGTTTCAAGTTGCCCGACGGTGCGAAAGCGCGCGTCGCCCTGTTTGAAGGGGCAGACTGGCAGATCCTTGAGACCCAAGGCGGTGGGCGGGCGCTCGTCGTACGCGACGCACTGGCGGAGCATTGGCTAGATGCCGGGCTGATCGATGACGGGATCTTCAACGCCTTCCAGTTCGGCGATCAGCAGCTTCGGTCCATCTCCTGCGGTCCGAGCCAGACGCTGTGCCCGGTCAGCGAGGCGAAATCACCCGATACCAAGGCCGAGGCGCTCGCCTTCGCTCTTGCGTTGAAGGCAACACGCGATATCGATGCGGATTCGGCGCTCCAGGATGCGCTCTACGTTGAGAAGATCACGCGGCTGCTGCCAACCTACAGCATCAGCTCCAGAACTGGCGATGATGTCGTGCTCGGCTACTGGCTGACGGGCGGCACCAGCATTCCGGCCACTTCCTTCCGCCGTCTCCGCCAGACCATGAGCTGGCTGGGCGCGAGCCACCTGAAGGATGTCGTGCAGGCGGCAGGCTTCGAAGTCGCGGAAATCCTGCCGCTGGAGCGCAAGCCAGCGGCTCCTGCCGAAAAGACGGAAGTTGCTCCCGTCGAGAAGGTGGAGAAAGTCGAACGCGCCGAGCCGGAACCCAACAAGGTCTTCGAACTTGCCGGGCGCCCCGAACTGGCGACTTTCTTCAACGAGCACATCGTCGACATCATTCTGCACCGCGACCGCTACAAGGCGCTCGGCATTGAATTCCCATCAGCCGTGATCCTGTACGGCCCTCCAGGCACAGGCAAAACCTTTGCGGTAGAGCGACTGGTTGATTTCCTCGGGTGGCCAAGCTTCCAGATCGACGCATCCAGCGTGGCCAGCCCGTACATCCACGAGACCAGCAAGAAGGTCGCACAGGTGTTCGACAAGGCGATGGAAAACGCGCCATCAGTTCTCGTGATCGACGAGATGGAGGCGTTTCTTGCTGACCGCGAAATGGGATCGGGTCATCACCGCGTGGAGGAAGTGGCCGAGTTCCTGCGGCGTATCCCGGAGGCCGTGAAGAACGAGGTACTGATCATCGCGATGACGAACCGGATCGACATGATCGACCCCGCCATCCAGCGCCGGGGACGCTTCGATCATGTCATCAAGGTGGACTTTGCAAGCGAGATCGAGGTGCAGTCGCTCCTGGACAAGTTGTTGTCTGCTTTGCCAAAGGAGTCGGATGTGGACTCCAAGCCGCTGGCGCAAGAACTCGCTGGACGACCATTGTCCGACGTTGCTTTCGTTGTGAGGGAAGGTGCAAGGCTCGCAGCGCGCTCTGGCAAGGACAGGCTGGACCAGGCCAGCCTGCTGGCAGCTTTGCGCACGACACCTGCACGGGAACGTGAAGGTAGCGAAAAGCGGAGCATAGGATTTATCTAAGGGAGACACTGGTGGCAGCGGAGGAAGAAAACAACAAGAAAAATGAAGGCAAAGGCTTTGCCGGCCTTTCCTCGCTCGTGTCCGACGTGGACACGCCGCCGCCTGCGCCCAAGACGGAATCCGCCGGCGCTACGACATCCACCGGACGCTCAGCCTCGGCGGCTGCTCAACCGCAACCGCAGCAGCCGACTCAGCGTCAGACGTATCAAGAGCCTCCGCAACCGTCGTCTGGCTCGTCTGGGGGCAAGTGGATACTGGGCATAGCTGCCGTCGTTGGCCTGCTTTGGCTCATCGGCCAGTCCAACAAGCCCACCAGTTCATCGGCTCCAGCTTACTCACCGCCCGCGCAGAGTGCAGCGCCAAGCTATTCGCCGCCTGCTCAACCGCAAGCCCCTTCCGTGCCACAAGAGTCAAAGCCGCCAGTCGGCCAGGACTTGGTATTTTCAACGGCTCAGATTCGGTATTGCCTGGCGGAAGACATCCGCATGGAGGGCGCGAAGGCCGCCCTCAACAACTACAGCGACTCCGATGTCGATCGGTTCAACGCCATGGTGGCTGACTACAACAGCCGCTGCGGCAGTTTTCGCTACAGAAGCGGCGCACTGGAGAGCGCGCGCCGAGATGTTGAGCCGTACCGTAGCCAACTTCAGGCAGAAGGCAGGAGCCGATTCGCTCGCAGTCCATCCACGGGCTCCCTTTCGGCACCAGCACCAGCGCGTCCTGCTGCGGATGAGACACTACGGGCCGTTCAGCAGAAACTCAATGAGCTTGGCTACAACGCCGGCCCCGCCGATGGGCTGATGGGAAGGGGCACTCGTGCCGCCATCATCGCTTTTCAGCAAGACAGAGGTTTGGCCGCCACGGGTGCCGCAGATCAAGCGTTGCTTCTCCAGCTTCAGCAAGCTCCTAGCCGCTCGTCACGCCCACAGCCAGAGAGCCGTCCAGCCACCACATCTGTGCAGTTGTCAGCTGCAGAATCTGCATCGCTAGAAGCGGCATGCTCGACTGACAAATATGTGAATGGGCCGGCTGCTTATCGTGCATGTGTTGAAAGGCAGAAGGCAGCCTTGGCCGCGGGTGTAAGACGACCGAATTTAAGCGCCCTGTCCTCCGCCGAGCAGCAATCTATTGAGGCGGCATGTTCTACAGACAAGTACGTCAACGGACCTGCTGCTTATAACGAGTGCCTAGCAAATCAACTCGCAGCAATGTCCGGTCAGGGATCTAGGCGTCCTGATTTGTCCCGACTCTCATCCTCTGAGAGGCAATCGATTGAAGCTGCGTGCTCAACGGATAAGTACGTCAACGGACCAGCGGCTTACAACAGATGCCTCAACAATCAACTCGTAGCGCTGGAACGACAGGGTGGGCGACCAGATTTGTCAAGACTTTCAACTACGGAGAGAAATTCAATCGAGGCCGCTTGCTCTACAGATAAGTATGTCAATGGTCCGGCCGCGTACAACCGCTGTCTGTCTCAACAGTTGGCAAGACTACGTAATTAGCGGACGGGCACGGTCATGGGCATGGCAATTTGTTTTAAGTGTGGTTCAGAGAAGTCAGGCGCATTACTTGCCTGCGCTGCATGCGGAACCACTCCTCGATCAAACGGCGAGCTGGCCTTGTCGCTCGTACTTACTGATCACCTCTCATCGAAAACGCAGCTGGCACATTACAGCCACGAGCTTCGCAATCATTTGAAGCTTTCCGTGCCATCTGATGCATTGACTCAGGCGCAAGAAGCCTTGAAGGACCCGCAGCTCATGGCGATGCTCGGCGCTCAACCGGCATCAAGCGCCTCGGCGACGCCAGTGCCAACAGCGGCGCCCTCCCGCCCAACCGCTGTGCCTCCTGTGCAACCGGCCAGGAATACCCCATCTCCGCGAGCCCGAGCTCAACGCACACTGAAGACAACCGCGCTCCATCAGACGCCCTTCGCGATTCTCGGTGTGACCACTCGCGACGACCGCAGGCGAATCGTTGAGTTGGCAGAAGAGAAGTCTCTGGAGCTGGACCACGATGTCTGCCAGAAGGCACGCTCTGATCTAACGAATCCACGCACCAGGTTGAGCGCGGAGATCGCATGGCTTCCTGGCGTTTCTCCGCGAAAGGCATCCCAGCTCGTTGAAGGTCTGCTCCATGATCCTATGGCGGTCAGGGAGGAATCTGGCCTGCCAACGCTTGCGCACTTGAACTTGCTCGCCGCCGCCTTCGAGGCGGTGGATGGCGAACACGATGCGGAAGACCTGGCCAGTTTCATTCAGGAGGTTGCTTACCTCGTGGATGAGATCGATCCCGAAGATGTCCTGCGCGACATCAATGAAGACCGTGCCGTCTCCGGCTTCCCGGAGGTCCGGGCACTCGACCAAATCGAAGCCGAACTGGCGGAACGTAAACGGTACTTCCGCAGCGCCATCAAGGACGCCCTCGACAGGCTGCCACCGACGACGCTCGTCCAGGTGATGACGGACACGGTGGAGGGGGTTACGTTGGGTGGTGAGGATCACGCGCCCGAACTGATCGATGACCTCGTCGACAGCTACGAAGTGGAAACCCAGGGCTTTCTTCAGAAGGAAGCAGAGAACGTCCACAAGCTGATCAAAGCTGCCCGTGAGTCGGCGAAATCGGGTGAAGCCGCCGTCAAGCCGTATGTGGACAAGCTCGATGCCGTGGCACGCAATTGGGACAAGGTCGCCCAGCCTATCCAGCTGAGCGCCAAAGCGCGCGGCATCGATCATGAAGCAAGCCGTGACTTGGCCTATGAGATACGTAGCCTCGCCATCGACCTGTTCAACACGCATGACATGTTGACGCAGTCCCAACGGCTGACTGGTCTGCTTCAAGAGCTGTTTGCCGAGCTACCTGAAGTATCTGAACGCGTTGAGCAGGATGCGGATGCGCTTGCCGATATCTTCCATGAGCGGAAGCAGGCGGTAGCACGCAGAGACGAATGGGCGCGTGAGATCACCTACCGCGCTGAAATTGGTGTGATGTTCAAGGACACCCTGAGCATTTCACCCGATGGCATCTCATGGAAGGGACAGAGTTTTTCTTTGGACTCGATCACCCGAGTTCGCTGGGGTGGTGTGCGCCACTCCGTCAACGGCGTGCCGACGGGGACGACCTACACCATTGCCTTCGGAGACAAACGCTCCGAGGCGGTTGTCGAGCTAAAGAAAGAGGACATCTACAGCAAGTTCATCGACAAGCTCTGGCGAGCCGTGTGCGTTCGCCTGCTGGGTGAGATGCTGGAAGCGCTGAAGGATGGGCGGGACCTGTACTTCGGCGACGCACTCCTTCACGACGATGGCATCACCTTGGTGAAGCACAAATTTCTGGGTGCCAATGAAAGGGTGCGGTGCACGTGGGGGCAGGTGCAGATATGGAATGCTGATGGATCGTTCTGCGTCGGGTCCAAGGACGACAAGAAAACCAATGTCGGCATTTCCTACATTCACGTCGCAAACACGCACATCCTGGAGCAGCTCATTCGCATGGCTTTCAAGAAGCCCGGGCTGCGGCGACTGAGCGAATTGCTGCAATGACGTAATCCATTCGACTTTGGGGGCAGCTTATATGGGATTTTTATCAAACCTCTTCGGTGGCAACAAAGAAGACAAGGCGTTACGTGAGGCGCTTGCGCACATCCATCGCATCCTGGATGACGAAAAGTTCCAGTTGGAGCTCGTTCATCCAATGATGAAGGCGATGCTGGAATCTGCACCTGCCTACGACAAGGACCCGAACGGCTCTGGGCCATTTGGCTTTACTGAGACGAACCCGATCCCGGTTAACGGGCCGATCGGTCAACTGGCATATCTATCCAGACTCGAAACGCAGTCGGGGCAGCGCATCCTTTTTCATCGCCTCGGGGCCATCGATAAAGTGGACGTGTTCGAGGCCGTGACATTCGACGGAAGCGGATGGTTCATCTTTTTCGTTGACCTCTACCATCCACGGCGCTCGCGCCTGACCCCAGACGGCTTCCGATTCACGAAGGATGTCGCGCAGTTCTCCGGCTTCCACAAGTTCTGCGAGAACTTCCCATACGATTTCGTCGAGAAGAAGGCGTCTGAGCGGGAGTCTGGCTTGAGCATGGCGTACATCGCCATCAGCAAGGTGTCCGACCAAATCCAGAATCGTGTTTTCAACAGGCCATTGGCCCACAAGGCCAAGCTCGACCTCGTGAAAAGCCGCTTGTCGAGCTTCCAGACCCAATAGGCGATGGTAATGAAGATGACCCTGCTGGCCACGCTTGCCGCATTGATGACCCTTCAGGCCGGGCCAGTTCTGGCTGAAAACTATGAGGTGAGCCTGACCCGCAAGGGCAGCAACGTTTACAAGATCGACGGCAAAGACATCATCATCCAGACGCGCTACTGCTACGTCTATGCCTACTCTGAGGAGGCCATTTTCAAGGCGTCCGGCTACGGCGGAGAGCTAATCTTCTTCGACAGCAAGGACAAGTGCGATGTGAAGGCGGTTTTTGGTCTGTCGAAGCAGAAGCCTGGTAAGTACGTGGTGACGGTCAGTCGTGAAGATGATGATTGGTACGAGGTCCTCGGAACAAATTCGTACATCAAGACATCGACCTGTCTCTCCCTTGCGCTTGGCGAAGAAGCCTACCTGACAATTTCGGCTTCCGGTTTCGGACAACTTCGTTTCGAAGACGGCGACGACTGTATGGTCGAAGGCGTCTATACAAAGCTGCGGCTTTAAAGAGGACATGAAGAGCCGTGGCTGCTGACGACAAACAAAATGGAAACGCCAAAGGCTTCTCAGGCCTTTCGACACTCGTATCGGATGTCGACGAAGGCAGTCCAGCCGGCAAGCCCACGCCGCAAGTAACTCCGCCGCCCAGCCCCGCTCCGGTTCCCGAATCGCCGCCCAGACAGGCCGAGGAAGCCCCGCCTGCCTCGACTGTTCCACCGCCGTCCAAATCAAAGAGCGACGGCTCATCAGACGTGGCCACCGGTAAATGGATGGTCGGTATCGGCTTGGGCATCGGGCTTCTGCTCATTGTCTTCGTCCACTCGACCAAGAACGAGTCCACCCGCTCGGCGTCGGCACCTGTTGCTCAAGCCCCCGTCACTGTGGCCCCCTCCTATTCACCGCCAACTGTCGCGCCAGTCACGCAAAGTCGGCAGGCTGCCCTGGAGACAGTTATCCAGCAACGCGCGGCTGCGGAGTCGGTGAACGTGCTTGGTCAGCAGGTCCTGTTCTCGAATCCAAGTGGCTATTGCACTCCGGGTGAGTCGGCGCGCGAAGTCGAGCTCATGGACTTGGCAAAGCGTTCCCTCGCAGAAGGTTCGCGCCTCGTGCATGCAGCAGTCCTTTGTTCCGAGCTGGAGGACTACAGGATGGGGCGAAGGGAAATGCTGGATCACTGGCTGCAAATCCAACTTATCGGCCCGAAGGGGAATTTCCAGCGAATCGAGATGCCGCGAGAGGCATTCCTTTCCGGCCTTTCCAAGTCGACGCCTCGGGTGAATTCCGCCGAGCTCAATCGACGGCTGAAAGCGTCGTTCGAGAATAGCGACGTCGCGCTAACAGACATGAAGTTCGATCCGATTGGGCGGGACGGGAACGCGGTCTATTTTTCCATGCGGATGAACATGAGCGTCGGGGAAAGCAGCCGCCCAGTTTCGGGAATCAGCGCAATCACGCTCCTGAACTCCCTACCGCTCTCGATCAATGTTTATGAAGGAACCGGTTTCTGTTGTTGCTTCTGTTGATATTCGCGTTGAGCGCAACGATGCCAGAACAGGCGGCGGGCTTCGCCAAGGCAATAGAGAATCCCATCATTGCCGGTGTCGTGCTGTATCTGGTGTGGGTGCCTGCGGAATCAGTGTTTCTCTCGTTGTTCGGAACGACGCCAGCGAAATGGCTGTTCGGCATCAAGATTGCAAATCCAGCTGGCAACTTGCTGACATTTTCTGAGGCGCTGAATCGCTCATTTCTGGTCTTCGTTCAGGGCGTGGGCTTTGGCATTCCATTCGTTGCACTTTTCACTCAACTGTTCGCGTATCGGCGACTCACAAAAACGGGCACGACGTTGTGGGACACATCTGCCGGTGCAGTGGTGCTCCACAAAAAATGGGGGGTGGTTCGTGCGCTTGTGTGTACTGCCGCCGTCTTTGCCGTGCTGATTTTGATGAGCGCATTGAACGCCGCCGGAAATCGATAACCACACTAGGAGAAGCCAATGGCTTACGAAGATCCGAACGCACCATCATCTGCGCCGGCGCCCACAACGACGCCAGCGGCTACGCCAGCAGCAGCCACGCCCGAGAAGAAGTCTGGTTCATGGGACTGGCTTTGGCCGTCCATTCTGGCCGTTATCATCGTCAAGCTGTTTGGCCTTGTCGGCGGGCTGGTTGCCTTTGGCAGCTATTACTGGCTGAAACCAAAGCTCGGAACATGGGGGGCTGTCGCCGCTTCCGCTGTCATTGGCGTTGTTGTCGCAATTGGCCTCTTGGCGATGATCCGCTGATAGCTACTGGCTCGACTATGAGAGGAGGAGCATCACTTCCGCCTCGCGACGGGCTACGAGCAGCGTCTGCAGCCGCCCCGTGCGGAGGTTGAACGCGAGAACGGATATGGCTGCGAGCCGCCCGCCTCGCTCGATAGCCCGCACTGCTCATTGTTTTGCAGGTATCGCCCCCCTAATCCACTCCTGCAACGCCCTCAGTTGCTCGGCGTTCTCGTGGCAGGTTTGGTAGTTGGCAGCAACGGTTCCGGCGACGGCAGAGAGCGCAATGCCTGTGGCGGCCGCATCAGCGTCTCGGGCGGGCTCTGGCAGCTCACCGGCGGCGGCAGCGTCGTGCAGGCGCACAAAGCCACTGTTGATAGTGCAAGCAGCATCGGCTTGAACGGGCACATAGACGGGAACCTCCTTGATGATGGTGTCGCCCTTCTCAAGGACGACGCGGACGCGGTCGACGTACTCGGTGACGACCTTGACGGTGGCTTGCGCCTGCCGCTCGCGGACGGCGGCGACCTGCAGGGTTTGTTGGCGGATGGCGGCATCCCATTGCGCTTGAACGTGGCTCGCACCCTTGAGCCAGCCGAAGCCGACAGGGGCATGGGTTTCAGCGTCCAGAGCTGTGACGTCTTGCCGATGCCACTCTTGCCGACGAGCACGCCCTTCACGCCACGGCGCTCGGCCAGGCGCTGGTCTGCAGTAATGATGGGGAGGCTCATGTGCCGGCCTCCTCGGTGCTGATGTTGGCGAACGCATCAGCGACGGTGGTCACGCCGAGTGCGCCGCGCTTGCGGGCCATTTCGTACAGGTCGCGCAGACCGCTCAGGCGGCGATGGATCAGACGGGATTCCGACTCCATACCCTGGATCGCGAAGGCCAGGTCATCGATGGTGGCGTCTTCGAGGCAACGCACGATTTCGTCGGGGCGATTGCCGTCCAGTGCCGGAATGCGGATGTTGTCCGGCAGATCCCGGAGATACATTTCCGGCCGCTTGCGCAGCAGTTCGAGCAGCGTAGGTTTGGTTTTCATGGCGATTACTCCTGAAGCAGAGCGAGACGAAAGCCCGGCTTGCCGGTCTTGAGGGTGCGTGCCGGAGCGAAGGCGCTCTTGATCGACTCGGGCCACGCGTTGAACTTGGTTTCCGAGATCCGGTAGCTGATCTCCACGTACTCGGACGGGTCGTCACCGTTGGCGGCGATGCGCTGGGTGATCTCGGAGAGCCGCTTCTGGTCCCAGTCGACCTTCTTGGGTAGATCGGCGGTGATGCGGACGTGCCCGTCGTCGAAATGGACGACGCCGGTGGCTATGACATCACCGGCGCTGATGTGCTCGATGCTTATTCGGCGCTCACACAGGCGGCGGTGAACGCAGGTGTTCCAGTCCAGCGGATCAACGAGCAGATCCGAGACATGATCGCCAGCACCCAGCCTGGCAATTCGTTGATGAAGACCATCCTCATTCGTCATCTGGCGAACTAAAAGGGACCTGCTTTTCGCAGAAACCCGCATCGGTTCGCACGACTCCGAAACTCCCTCATGGTGTCGGCGGCAGTCCATCCGGACAATTTCACTGCATGTGAGTTTGACCGAGAGGACCGCCACCGATGCATCAAATCAACCATTTACCACCGGAGCGGATGACGCCGGAACAGCGTCGCCACGAGATCGCGTCGTTGCTGGCCAACGGCCTGGCACGCCTGCGTATCACCGGCACAGAACAGTCCGCAACCAGGGCAGAAGCGAGCGAGTTTGAGCTTGGCTTCTCTGGCAACCAGCGCGTTCATTCAGACCCCGTCAACAAGACAACTACGGAGTCGAAATGAGCACGCAAACACCATCATTTTCCACGCCGCCATCAGTGGCGGCGCAGATCGCCAGGCTGCCCGAAATGCCGATGGCAGAGATCCGGGTGCTTTGGCAGAAGCTGGTCGGCGGCGACACGCCCACCCACAACCGTCAGTTCCTCGAACGCCGGATTGCCTACCGTCTGCAGGAGCTGGAGTTCCGCAAGGTCGACGCCAACCTGCTGGATCGCAATCAGCGCCGCATCGAATCTCTGGTCGAAACCGGCAAGGTGAAAAAGCGCGACCGCGATTACCGTCCGGCCGCCGGCACGGTGCTGGTCCGCGAATACAAAGGCGTCGAGTACCGCGTGATCGCGACCGCCGACGGTCAGTATGACTTCCAGGGACGCATGTACCCGAGTCTCTCAATGATCGCCCGCGAAATCACCGGCATGCGCTGGTCGGGACCGCTGTTCTTTGGACTCAAGCCGCCATCCAATGCCAAGACCAAGCCCACCACCAAGAAGAGAGGTGGGCGATGAGCGAAGTCTTGAAGCGCCGCATGCGCTGCGCGGTCTACACGCGCAAATCCACCGACGAAGGACTGGACCAGGAATACAACTCGATCGATGCGCAGCGCGATGCCGGTCATGCCTACATTGCCAGCCAGCGCGTCGAAGGCTGGATACCGGTCGCCGACGATTACGACGATCCCGCATTTTCCGGCGGCAACATGGAACGCCCGGCGCTCCAGCGCATGATGGCGGACATCGAAGCCGGCAAGATCGACGTGGTCGTCATCTACAAGATCGACCGCCTGACGCGCAGCCTGGCGGACTTCTCCAAGATGGTAGAAGTGTTCGAGCGCTATGGCGTGTCGTTCGTGTCGGTCACTCAGCAGTTCAATACGACGACCTCCATGGGGCGGCTGATGCTGAACATCCTGCTGTCCTTCGCCCAGTTCGAGCGGGAGGTCACTGGTGAGCGCATCCGCGACAAGATCGCCGCCAGCAAGCGCAAGGGTATGTGGATGGGTGGCGTGCCGCCTCTGGGCTACGACGTCGAGAACCGACGGTTGGTGCCCAACGAGCGCGAGGCCAAACTGATCCGGCACATCTTCCAGCGATTCGTCGAACTCGGTTCCAGCACCGCACTGGTCAAGGAGCTGAAACTGGATGGCGTGACGTCGAAGGCGTGGACCACGCAAGACGGCAAGACCCGCGATGGCAGGCCGATCGACAAGGGCCACATCTACAAGCTCCTCAGCAACCGGACCTACCTTGGCGAGTTGCGGCACAAGGACCAGTGGTACCAGGCCGAACACCCGCCGATCGTTAGCCGCGAACTGTGGGACAGCGTCCACGCGATCCTGGCCACCAATGGCCGGGTGCGAGGCAACGCGACTCGGGCAACCGTGGCCTATCTGCTGAAGGGCATCGTGTTCGGTAACGACGGGCGCGCGCTGTCGCCATGGCACACCACCAAAAAGAATGGCCGGCGCTACCGTTACTACGTGCCCCAGCGCGACGCCAAGGAACACGCGGGCGCCTCGGGACTGCCGCGACTGCCGGCCGCAGAACTCGAATCGGCGGTACTCGATCAACTGCGTGCGATCCTACGTGCCCCGAATCTGCTCGGGGACATGCTGCCGCAAGCGATCAAGCTCGACCCAACGCTGGACGAGGCCAAGATCACCGTGGCCATGACCCGGCTCGACGCGATTTGGGATCAACTGTTCCCGGCGGAGCAGACACGGATCGTGAAATTGCTGGTCGAGAAGGTGATCGTGTCGCCCAATGACCTCGAGGTGCGACTGCGCGCCAACGGCATCGAACGCCTGGTGCTGGAACTGCGTCCCGAGCCGGTCGCGCAAACTGAGGAGGCCCTGGCATGAGCGACATCCGCATCCAGAAAACCGGCGAGCCGGACATCGTCGAGGCAAGTGATGGTCGGCTGACCCTGTCCGTGCCGATCCAGATCAAACGCCGCAGTGGTCGCAAACTGGTCACCTTGCCGAATGGCAAAACCGCCCCGGTCAGACCGTGGGACGTGGCGCCGACCTCCATTCAACTGGCGCTGGCCAGGGGGCACCGCTGGCTGGCCATGCTGGAATCGGGGGAAGCGAAGTCCTTGAAGGAGATCGCCACGCGAGAAGGAATCGACAACAGCTACGTCAGCCGCATGGTCAACCTGACGACGCTGGCGCCCGACATCGTGGCGGCCATCCTGGACGACGCACTGCCTAATCACATCACGTTGTTCGATCTGGCGGTTGATCCGCCGGCGCTGTGGGATGAGCAGCGGGCCAAGCTCATGTGGACCGAGCGGGGGCACAGGGGTAAAATTGCCCCAGGTGCCCACCTTACTTGCACACGAGTAAAAAAAGGCGTTGCCTCACTGTCACTGAAAACCTCTCTTTGAGCCTCGTCGTCGGGGACTTAAACGTGTGCGCCTGACCCGAAATCGGCGTGGCATTGAGGAAAGGTTTGTCATGACAATCAAAGAACTCGCGTATTCCGCGCAGCAGCACCTTCAGGCCAGCACTGGTGGCTCATTCAAGCGAGCCCACGTCTACGAGCTGTTGGCAGCTTCCTTCGGCTTCAACTCTCACGCCGCGTTTGGCGTTGACACCGTGCTCACTGAACTTCGCCAGAACGACCGGCGGATGGTCCCGCAAAGTGCGCTCATCAAGCGGCGTTGCATCGAGCTTGGGTATCAACCTGACACCGTGATTCTGGCGTCGTCGGCGTTGGAATCTTTCCTGGCAGTGCGCCAGATCGGTGTCGCCAGCATCTCGTCATTGGTCAGTCGCCTGAGAGGGGAGTCGTCCAGCCAAGACGAAGAGCTCGAATACGACGAGGATGAGCTATTCGACCCTACCGACGAGGCGTTCGGACCGATCCTTCTAGATGGATTGGCTGCGGCGGCTAGTAAGGGCAATGCCCTGGCTCACTACGCGCTGGCGCTGATACACGCCCCTGACGATGAAGACGACCCTGACGCTGGAAGCTCCTATTGGTACTCTCAGGGGCAGCAGGGCCGTGTCCTGACGGGGGTGGAAAAGGAGTGGGCCGAAGCCCACGAGGCTCGTCTCGCTCAAGCCGAGAAGTACTCGCGGCACCTGAGGGAGGCCAGTCGACTGGGGAATCAGGATGCACTTCTCGACTTGGCGGATCAGTTTGACGATCCGTCCTTCTTCGAGCAGCCGCGCCACGGCGTCGATGCTGACCCAGCAGCGATTGCGGCGATCGCAGAACGCATGGGCCGCACTTCAGACGCCAAGCATTGGCTGACGCTGGCTGCCGAGAGGGGAGATACGGACGCCATGCTCCAGCTCATTGAGGAACACGATCAGGGTGACCTACAGCGATGCTGGACGTGGGTGTATCTCTCGCAGTTGGTCGGAACGGATCTGACTCGGGACGCGCACTACGCCATCAACGAGGACGGTTCGGACTACGACGATGACGTCGGCGGTCCAGCCTACGTCGCAGGTCGTGACGGGGTAGATCTTGAACCGCTTGCTCCGGCGCAAGACGCCGCTGCCAGGCTCGCTGCGCAGAAACTGTTTGAACAGATCGAATAGAGCGCACGGTAAGACTGTTGGCTTTGCGCTAGGGACGTTTGCCCACTCCGGTAGCCAATGCTGCAATCCAACCGCTTGATTCGTCCGCGCGTAACCCTTTGATCTGTATCGGCCTGCGTTGCGGCCTTTGCGGACTTCGGGCCAGTTCCAGGGAGCGAGGTCGGAGCGAGGAATGGCCAGGAGAGAGTGGAATATGGCCCGGAACGGGCTGGAAGGCTGACTGGTGCAGTCCGCAGGCTTCCGCAGGAACCCCAAAGAACACGCGGGAACCGGCGCGATCAGGCAAGAAAAAACCCCAACCGAGAACGGTTGGGGTTTCAATATTGGTGGAGACGGCGGGAATCGAACCCGCGTCCAGGAATCCTCTACAGGCAGCTCTACATACTTAGTGCAGCCGATTGATTTGACCCTGCCGACGCGGACGCACGCGCTTCGTCAAGGCGAGTCACCTATTGTTTAACGCCATGCCAAGCGACCCGGCACAACGCGATTCCCTGTGCATGACTCCACTGCTGTTGCCAGCCCGCCCCAGGGAAGAGACGGTGTGGAGCTAAGAAGTTATTAAGTTCCTAGTGGATTACGCTGCGAGAGCGTAAGTTTCATCGTTTGCATTTAAGCATGTCCGGTTGGATTAACGAGGTGACCAGCCCTCGGTATGCCCTGCTCTGCTTTGCAACCCCTGTCGAAACCAAGTCGTCCCCATATGTAACAGCAGTACTTCTTTCCGTTACGAGCTGTAGATGGGTACTGTCCGTGCGACTTCAAGGACGTTCTGAAAGTCTTTTTCTCCCGCCTTCATGCCGGAGGCCTTGCTGTGACGAGGTGCGAGATGTCAGACGGAAGCCGACGTCCTTTCTTCATCCTTTGCTGGCCATGTTGCATTTTGACAGCCAATGTCATTCGTTCAATGCAACGGTTGAGGAATTTTATTTCCAGCCATCAACGTTTTTGATAATCTGTAACAAGCTGTAACTTTACAGGTTCTTTTGTTACACCTTGTAAAGTCAGGTTAATCAAGAGTGAAAGCCACAATTGGCAGGAGCCAATCGAGCGGGGACTTGAAAGAAGCCCTCCGCTATCTCTGATTGTCGTCCGTGAGAGAGATGGAAAAAGAATAAAACGGGTTAGTACGATGAAGAACACCGATTCCACATTCCGGACGCGCTTCTTTTCGCTGTGGGTGTCCTTGCTCTGCGTTTTCGCTACCGGCTGTGCGACCAAGTACACGGTTGATGATGGAAGCCCGGTCGACGAAGAGCTGCTGGCGTCGATTCGCCTCTACGGGAAGGCGGAGCAAGCGGTACGCCCCAATATTGTCAAATCAGCCAAGCTCAACGACGAAGACTGCGACAAGCAGTGGGAGCTACCGTTTGTCGTCGCAAGTTCGGATGACTTGCCGCGCGAGGAGCGGATTGCATGGGTGCGCGGCCTGCAAGTCGACGAGCGCCTTTCCATCATCGCCGCCACGCCCGAATCCGGCCTCAAGCCCGGTGACAAGATCACCGAAATCGACGGGGATGACGATGACCCCGTTGAAATGTTCGAAGAACTGATGGAGCTGCGTGATGATGGCGACGAGTTCACCTTGACGCTGTCGGACTGGCGAAAGGTCAAGATCACGCCAATAGAAGTGTGCCGCGGGCACGTCGAGATCACCAAGCCCAAGCAGGAGAACGCGCAGGATTACCACTGGTTGAAGTCGACCCATGCCATGTCGATCTTCAATCATGATCTGACCGCGGATGAAGCGCTGTGGGTCGTGCTGTGGACGCAAGGTCTGTCCGAAGAGGCCGGTGCCCGCATGAAAACCTACCATTACGGCATGAAGGCGTTTAAGACAACGCTGACGGTCGCCAGCATTGCCAGCGGTGTCGGTGCGGCGGCGAATGCTGCATCAAGTGCCGCCGCCCAATATGCGGCATCCGAAGCCGGAAAGGCGGCAGCCCAGGCCGCGGGCAAGGAGCTGGCCAAGTATGCGGCGGAGCAGATGGCCGATGCTGCGAGGAAGAAGGCAGTCGAAACCGCAGCAAAGGAGATCGCCAAGGCGACTGCGCAGGAGATCGCTGTAGGCGCGCTTCGAACGGCGGCAATTTTCAAGTCGTCCTTGAGCGGTATTTCATGGGTCGCGGGGACCGGATTCTATATGGCCGACAAATGGGCCTTCGACCGCATGGCCAAGCTTGGCGCCGATCCTCTTGCCGCATACAGCTTGCACTTCAAGCTGGCGTCCAGTTTGCAAGGCGAGAACGCATTTGTGTTTGATGAAGAGCGCCTGGCTGCCATGACGAAGTTGGCCGACGAGGCCGGCATCGGCGAGAAGGCCAAACTGGCTCTGGCAGGCAAGGACCCTTACGGCGCGCAAGTGGCGACAGGTGCCGTTGACACTTCATTCGCCCTGGAGGTGCGGCCGCTCGACGACATGCCGCAGCCGGCAGTGGCGTCGGCCGAAGTAACAGATGACGCGACCACGGCTGCGAGTCCGCCAGAGGAGCCGGCAAGTGCGGCGCCAGTGGCCGTCGCAGTCGCTGATGCGACCCCTTCCAGCACATCTCGGGAACCCGAAAAGGAGCTTGCCGAGAAGCCGTAAATCTCTCCCACTTTGTCTCGCTATCGTGCCGAGACAAGCCTATGCAACTGCAGGACCGGGGCTTCCGTCTCCGGTTCGATGCTGAATGATTTTGTTGTTCCCTTTGTTTTACTTTCTCACTTTAAAAAATGAAAAAACCTTTGCACACACTCGCCGTTCTTGGCGCTCTGGTTGCCTCGGCCTCAGTACAAGCCCAGACGGTTGGTCTTTCCGCCGATCTCGGTTCGACCGGACTTGGCTTGCATGTGATTGTCCCGGTCATGAAGGACACGCTCAATGCGCGCGTCGGCTTCAATACCTTCAGCTATTCCTATGACGAAGACACCGAGGATGCCAGCTACGATGCGAAGCTGAAGCTGCGTACGTTCAACGCCTTGCTGGACCTGTATCCGACCTCCACCCAATTCCGCCTCACCGGCGGACTTGTCTATAACGGTAACAAGATCACGGCAAACGCCAAGCCGACTGCGGGCGGAAGCTATACATTCAACGGACAGACATATAACACCTCCGACGTTGGGGAAGTGGACGGCACCATCGATTTCAGGAACCTTGCGCCATATGTCGGCATCGGCTGGGGCAACGCCGTGGCGAAAGACAAGGGATTGGGTTTCACGGCGGATATGGGCGTGATGTTCCAAGGCTCGCCGGATGTCAATCTGCGCAGCCGCAATTGCACAGTAAACACAGATACCTGCACGGATCTTGCCGCCGACCTGGCCGTCGAGAGCGCAGACCTGCGTGACAAGGCGAAGGACTTTCGTTACTACCCGGTGATCCGCGTCGGGCTGACTTACAAGTTCTAAGAGCCTGTTTGAAAACTGTAGCGAGCGGTCCGAGTTTGGTCTGAGAAGCGCAGTCGTACGTGAGGTACGACGAGCATCGCAAGGCTCGGCGCCCCCGGCCAAAATCGGACTGCGCAGTAAGTTTTCAAACAGGCTCTAAGGAAGGTCCGCAACGCATGAGGCGGCATGCCAGCAATGGCTGCCGCCTTTTTTCTGCCTGATTCAGTCAGGATGAAAGCGTTCTAGCAGGCCCTAATGACAGTCCGGCACTGTCTGATCGAGATAGACCTCGAAGGCGATGTTGCGCACGGACTTCTTGACCAGTTGGTCGACATGGCCCTGCGCAGTCCACTCATCGGTAACCTGCTTCAGGAAGGCCGCACTCTTTTTGTCGCCAGCCGGCACGACGAACGCCAGCTCGCTACGCGGGCCGACGGGAAGCGATGCCGAGAATTTTTTCCATTCCGGCAGCTTGATCAGTTCTTCCAGCATCACATTGGGATGCACGGTCGCATCGCACTCGCCGACGCGCACCGCAATCAAGGCGTCCGCCGGAGCGCGGTACAGCTTCTCTACGGCGCCATACTTCGCTGCCAGCGTACCGACGTACTGGCCGCCTTCCGACACGCAGACTTTGCGGCCTTTCAGTTGTTCCCATGACTTGATGGTCGTGTCGCTGCGCATGATCGCCATCGGACCAGCCGCGTAGCCGACAGGGATCACGGCAGCATTGCGACGAAGCGGATCGTTTTTCCCGATCATCGCCAGCGCGACATCGGCTTTTCCGGAGCGCAGCAGTTGCAGCTGCTTGCCGGGCTCGGCACGGACGGTTGCAAGCGATATCTGCATGCGCCGGGTGACGCTTTCGAGCAGCGCCGTGTCAACCGTCTCCGGCGTACGGAATTTCATGCCCGCCTTGTACTCCGGCACGACGTAATGCACGCTCGCCACCAGCTTGCGGTTCTGTTTTGCGCGCTCCATGCCGTCAGCAGCAACAGCATGCGTGCACAAGCTTGCTGCAGCCGCCAAGGCGGCCGGCATGAAGTGCAATCGGAGGGAGGGCATCGCATTCATGGTTGGTTAGACGTATTGATAGCGTAGCACGCGGTGCTTGAGCCGCTCCAGCAGCAACTGGTCGATCACCGGTGCCAGGATGGCAATGGCAAGAATGCTGGTCATCACGCCGACCATGTCGGCGGTTTCACCAGCGTAGGACAACGAACGGCCGAGGCCCTTGCCGAAGCCGACCAGCATCTCCGCCGAAATCAGCGCACGCCAGGCGTTGCCGAAAGCAAGCTGCGCGCCGGTAATGAGTTCCGGCATGACGGCCGGCAGGTACACGCGCTTGACCATGTCCCAGCGCGACGCACCCATCACGCGGGCGGCGGAGACATGCACATGCTGCACGCTTTCGGTCGCGTTCATCACCGACAGCGCAGCGGGGAAGAAGGCGGCAATCGCGACCACGACGATGATCGGCAGGCTGCCGAAACCCATCAGGATCAGCAGCAGCGGCACCCAGGCGATCGACGGGATCGATTGCAGGATGATGATCGCGGACTTCAGCACTTCGCGGAAGAAGAACAGGATCGCGCCGATCAGGCCGAATCCGATGCCGAGCAACATCGCGGACCCGTAACCGGCGCCGAGGCGACCGAGGCTGCCCCACAGCGCGGCGCGGAAGTTCTCGGTCTGGATTTCTTCCCACAGGCGCACGACGACGGTGTGCACGTCCGGCATCAGGAAATCCGGCAGCGACCACGCGGCAAGTTGCCAGATGAAGAGAATGAAGGCGACCGCCAGCGCGAAGGCGAATCGTTTGCTGTTGCCGGTGAGGCGGGTTCTGGAGCTCATGCTTTTCTTAAATGCGATGGCCGGCGTAGGCCGGCCATGAGGTTTCTTCTCTATATCGCCCCTCTTCGGCAAACGGGAGAGGGGCCTCCCTGTTTAAACTGTTCAGGCTGTTACAGCTTGCGTTCCTTCTGCCAGCTCAGGTCCAGGATGCTCTTGACATCGAACGGCTTGCCGTCGCGGGTCTTGAGCGAGCCCTGCTCTTGCAGGATGTTCGCAATCTCCTGCATGCGGGCTTCTTCCTTCGCCGTCACGAGCGGGCTGAAGGTCTGGCTCTTGATGGCGTCCGTGATCACGGCTTCACGCGGCAGCTCGCCCTTCTTCAGCGTCTTCAGCGTCGGCTCCGAGATGAAGTAGCCGGCGATCAGCTTCGATGCATCGGCCGGCTTCTTCTGCAGCAGGTCGATCGCATCCTTCTGCGCATCCAGCGACTTCCAGACGGCGGCCTTGCGATTCTTCAGCGTTTCACCGGAAGTGATCACTACCATGCACGGGAAAGGCCACACTTCGCCGACTTCGTAAATCTGCTTGACCGGCGCGATCAGCTGCGCAATCGATGCCTGCGGCTCGAACAGGAAGGCCGCGTCCACGCGCTTGCCGACCAGCGACTGCACCGCCACCTGCGGGCTCACGCCCATGATGTTCAGGTCGTCCGGCTTCAGGCCAGCCTGCTTGAGCACCACGCCTTTCAATACCGTGTCGGCGGTGCTGCCTTCTGCCTGCGACGCCAGTGTCTTGCCCTTCAGGTCGGCGACTGTCTTGATGTTGGCATCGTCGCGCGCAACGATCGCATGATAACCGTGTTGGGCGCCGCCGACCACCTTCAGGTCCGCGCCTTTGGACGCCCATGCAACGGCGTTGGTGAAGCCGAGGACGCCGGAATCGAGCTGACCGCCGACAATGGCCTTGATCAGGTCGGTGCCTGACTTGAACTCGACCAGTTCAACGTCGAGGCCGTGCTTCTTGTAGTAGCCGGCTTCCTGCGCGACGATCGCCTGCGCATCGTCCATCACGCGCAGATAGCCGACCTTGAATTTCTCCTGCGCGGCCGCCTGGCCGGCGAGCGTGAATGCAGCGATGGCCGGGATGAGTAATTTCCAGAGTTTCATATTCCTGCTCCTTCGGATAATGCTACGTTTTCTTCGTGCTCGGCATGGATGCCGAGCAATCCTAAAATCTCGCGACGCACATGCGAAAAGTCGGACAGGTCATGCGTCTTTTCGTAATGCGCCAGGTTGAATTCCTTCAGTACCTTGGCCGGGCGCGGGCTGAAGACGAGGATGCGGTCGGCGAGGAACAGTGCCTCGTCCACATCGTGCGTGACCAGCAGCACGGTCGGACGCGCTTCGCGGATCAGGTCGCGCAGCGCATCCTGCAGCGTCATGCGCGTGAGGGCGTCGAGCGCGCCAAAGGGTTCGTCCAGCAGCAGCACCTTCGGCTGCGTGATGAAAGCGCGTGCGAGCGCTGCACGTTGCCGCATGCCGCCGGATACCTGATGCGGGTAGTAATCCTCAAATCCTTTCAGGTTGACCTTTTCCAGCCAATCAAAGGCTTGTTTGCGCGCCTGCTTCTTGTCGACCTTTTGCAGCTCGAGCGCCATCGCCACGTTCTGCGCCAGGGTCATCCATGGATACAGCGCGTTTTCCTGGAACATCAGCATGCGTTCCGGATGCGGTCCCGGCACCGGCTTGCCGCCGGCAAGGATTTCACCGGCGCTCGGCTTTTCCAGTCCGGCGGCAATGTGCAGCAACGTCGACTTGCCGCAACCGGACGGGCCTACGAGCGCAACCAGCTGGCCTTCTTCGATGTCGCGGCTGAAGTCGTCAATGACATGCAGGCCGGAAAAGCGCTTCGCAATATGTTTAAAAGACAGCTTCATTCAGATTTTTCCGCCATGGCGGGCTTAGGAAATATGTGGTGGTGTGGCGCTGGAGTCGTTATGGCGCCTGAAAGTAATGTAAATGAGTCGATTCATTACTTTTCTGTATATCGAACTCTAGTGGGAGAGCATGGCCGGTACAACAATTTTTCCGGACTATGCTTATATGGAATTCGAATAAGAGATGATGCGACGCAACGACTTATTGCATAAAGAGTAATAAACCGTTCGTGTCGAGGAAAGCGTTGTGTGAGTCAAGACAAGCGCAAGCTGTTGATCGCACCGCGGAAAAGCAGCGCGGCGTGGGCCCATGCAAGGACGCGTTTTCAGGCCGGCAGTTGAGCCGTGCGTCCCCTTTTCCACAACAGCTCTTTGCCGACCAGAAATTGCATTGCTGTTGCCGTTGCCAGCAAGCTAGAACCGACAAGCAGCAGGCCCAAGGGGGAAATGACATTGGCCAGCGACCAGAACAGGAACAGCGACGCCATCCGCAGCATCCACAACACCAGCTCCCGGGCGAAGATGCGGTCCGACACTTCTCCTTGGATGTCGAGAATGCGTTGGGTAAGCACCTGCTGACTGGCACCAAGGAAAGGAAGGCCGGCGGCCCGCAGCACCGAATAAGCGATAAACAGCGAAGGCACCCAAATGCTGGCACCCAGCAGTACATAGGCCAGGCTCACCACGAGACAGGCACCGCCGAGCCAGTGCGTGCGGTTGTGGACGTTGCGGCTCTTGCGGGTGACATAAAGCGCGGCGGCGCCTACCAATCCGGCCACCGTGGCAACCCAGCCGAAACTGCTGGCCGAGCCGAGCGCCTGGACGGCACCGGCCGACGCCATGGCCTGGCTGATGCCGAACAAGCCCGATTCCAGGAAGAAGATCGGCAGGCAGGCGAGGAACTGCGGCTGCTTCAGAATGGACAATGGATCCTTCAGCGACACCGGGGTGGTGTCCGGGATTGACCGGCCCAGCGCCACCGCGCCCAGCACGCACAGCGCTCCATACAGCCAAAATACATAATGGCTTTGTTCGCCATAGTTCGCCAGCAAAAGCGTGGCAAACAACGTCGCTGCAACGCTGCCAACGACCGCCAGCGTTCCGGTGCGCGCCGCGTAGCCGTCGCGCTCGGCATCGCTCAGCACGGACATTTCAAGGGAATGCCGCGCACCTGCCGTCATGCCGACAAACGCGCCGAACGCAATTGCCATCATTGCCACCGATCCTTCGCCGATGACCAACAGCAGGCCCGGCACCAGGAAACCGAGGCGCAGCAGCCGCCTCCCGTTCAAACCGAAACGCGGGCCGAACAGGTAGGTGAGAAAAATCGACACGAATGCCGCAGTCAGCATGCCCGCTGTGTAACGGAAGATGGCGTGCGGATTATCCGAACCGACAATGAAGAAACCGATAAAACCACCGAGACTGCCGACGGCGCCCTGCAAACCGATCAATGGGAGGAGCGCGCGCTGATGCGAAGAGGACTTCATGCGGGATGTTCGAAAAGGAATATGCCAGCCACGTGTGAACCGGGGGGAATCGTTGAAACCGGAGGCGGCGGATCGTCTGCCTGTTCAAACAACAAAACAGCAGCGCGGGCAAACAGACTGGCGGCCGGTTTGCGCTCAGACCTTTTCAAAGGAAAGATAGTTCCTTGCGGAAACGCATTGCCTGTTTGCCGAGACAAAGGTGCAAGACCGGCATGCCGGCCCCTCCCGAACTATTCGGAGAGCGCCGACTTGTGTGGAGAAAAAGACAAACGCAGGGACGGCTCAAATGGGCATGGCCAGTGCAACGCCTTGCGTCGTATGCGCACCCAGCAAGGACTTGGGAATGGTCGGCGCGTCCGCGTAGTGCGGATCGATGAACAGCCGCACAAGATTGGTATCGGACGACTTGCCGATCAGCGGCGCACCGCCGCCTTCGAGCTCACCCGCATACCAGGAGCGGGCCACATCCTGCCCGAGACCGTACAGATGATCCAGAAAGGGCATTGCCGTGTTGCTCTTGCTGGCGACACCCAGCCCCGCCATTTCCAGGTGTGGCGGAATGTAATGGATCAGGATCTTCTCCTTGCCGTGCAGTTTGCCGCCCAGCTGTTTGGCCACGGCGTTGGCAGGAACCTGGTCGAGCAGTTCGTTGATCTCGTGGATGCTTTTGACTTCGGCAATCAGCGACGCGTTGAACGTGATCTCGTTGATGCGGTCCACGATCTCCGACGCGGTATTGGGCGGCATCATGTCCGGGGCGACGACGATCGGGTTGACGCCAACGATCACCATGTCATTGGTCACGTCGCGATGGTGCGTGATCAGAGGCATCAGCGCCGGGTCAGCGACATAGCCGCCGTCCCAGTAATACTCGTCGTCGATCTGCACGGCGCGGTCCACCACCGGCAGGCACGCGGATGCGAGCAAGTGCGGGATATGGATTTCCTCCCTGGTAAAGATTTTTTGCTGGTTCGTACGCACCGTCGTCGCGCTCACATACAGCGCCGGCCCGATCTTGCTGCTGCGTAGCGCGTCGAAGTCAATGCAGTCGGCCAGCGCGAGCGCGACCGGGTTTTGTCGCGGACTGGCCCAGAACTGATAGGGCGACATGAACAGCGACAGCGTATTGAGCAGCAGCGGAATCGGCATGCCGTCAATGTTCCACGAACGGTGCAACGGATTGACGACGAAGCGGAAGGGGTTCCAGTACAGGTCGCCGAGCTTTGCTACCCGCTGCCAGAACTTGGCAAGCAGCTCCCGTGCTTGTGCGCGCCGCGACGCGTCGTCAAGCAGGCGGCCGCTTGCGTCGCGCTCGATGCTCAGGCCGTATGTCATGACAGCAGCGATCATTGCACCGCCGCTTGTGCCGCTCACCGCGACAATCTCGATGTCGTCCTTTTGCAGAAGCAAATCGACAACGCCCCATGCATAGGCGGTATGGGAGCCGCCGCCCTGCAGAGCCAGCATGATCTTCTTCTTGCCTTGCTTCCTGTTTCCTGTCGCCACGGTGAAATGCCTTTCCGATGGTCTCGGCGGCGCGTCAGGGAGTGCGCGCATGGCCAAGGACCAATGTAACGAACGTGTCAGGTGTGCGCAAATGGACCTGAACGCGCTCCGACTTTCATCAAGCTTGCATCACGTTCGCATGATCAACGCCGGAAATGAACGGCCGCGGCAACTACGCCGATGCGGAAAATGGAATATGGAAAAAGTCCGAACGAGAAGGCGAGATAACAGGCGGCGCCGACGGTGACCTCAGTCACGCAGCAATTGTGTCTTGGCAAGAACGCCGCCGAAGACGGCTTCCCCTTCCGCCTTCGTCCGATGCGTGCCTTATTCCGAGATTGCGGCGCCGCCTGCGCTAACTTGCCACTTCGGCTGCCGGTATGGCGCTGGTCTCGGTTCTTGCTTCAGCTGTGCTGATCTCAACCGGTTTCGCGTCCTTGCGGCGCAACGCATACTTGTTCAGACCTGCCATGTGGATACGACACAAGTACTCTTCCCAATTGATCAGGCGCGCATCGACCGGGAAAACATTGCCTTCTTCTGCACTGAAGCGCTGCGCCAGCGCAAGCAGGCGATTGTTGTGGAAGCGGTAGTTCGGCTGCGTGTAGAAGGAAAAGGTAATTGCCAGCAATTGTGTGGTCCGCAGCTTCTCGATGGCTTTTGTTTCCCCGGCCGTACCCAGCAAGCGGCGTATGGCACTCCATGCACTGACGCCGATCCGCGCGGCACCGAGAGCTAGCCGGAAGGTGCCATTGCCAACCACACGGAACTCATGTTTCGGTTCGGAGTAGAACAGGCGATCGTAGAGTTGCCAGTTGCGCTTCGACTCGCTCTGGATCAGCTTGATGACGTCACCCAGCTGGATCGGATTGCCAGAGCCCGTGCAGCACTGATAGACGCGGTGCTGGTTGGGATCCGACAGTGCCTCGGCAGTCGCGAGCAGGATACTGCTGGCCACGAGATCGGCAGGCACGATATCGATGATCTCGTCCGGCTTGGCCGGGAACAGGTTGGTCTTGCCCCGTGCATACGCGAGGATGATCGCATCGGCAACTTTCACGCCCTCGATCCATCCCGGTGCCGGTTCCTGCAACGTGCTTTCGATGATGGACGGGCGGACGATGGTGAGCGTGCGTCCGACCATGCCGCGCATCGCCAACTGCTCACCCATCCATTTGGTGAAGGTGTAGGTATCGTTCCATCCATAGCGATTGGACTCGGCAATGCCCAGCTCGGTGAGGCGTCGTTCCAGTATTTTCGGGTCGCGGATATTTGCCTTCAGCACGTCGATCTTTTGCTGCAGCCGCGCGATCAAGGGTTCCACATCGTAGTAGCCGTCGCGGTGGCGGGGAATCGCCGCACCAGCGGGATGCACGATCTGCTCGCGCATGTCGCCGCGGTTGTAGCCATTGACGTAGCAGGTCGACACCTGGATCAGCGGCGCGTTTGCCACGCGGGCCAGCGCCGTGAGTTGCTGCAGGCTGAGGGCATTGATCAGCAAAGCCTGGTCCAGCGGTTCGCGGAAGTTGACGCTGGCTGCCGCATTGATGACCACGTCGACACGACCAGCCAGATCGATGAACTGCCCGGTAGAAAGGCCGAAGCCTGCCTCGGTGACTTCACCGGTGACGCACTCGATTTTCTCCGCGAAGAATCGTTCGAGGAATTCGGGTTTTTCCGCGCGCAGCTTCTCGAAGACGGATGAGGTTGCGATTTCTCGCTCAAACCGCGCGCGGGCATCGGCGCCATTGCTGCTGCCGCGGATGAGCAGGATCAATCGGCCGACATCCGGTACGACGCGGACGATTTTCTCAAGTACTACCTTCGCCAGAAAACCCGTCGTGCCGGTCAGCAGAATTCGCTTGCCGGACAACGCGGTGCGGACGCTCAGATTGCGGGCCGGTTGTTTCATGCAGTTCCCTCCAGGTCGCGGCGCCGCATGCAGCGGCGTACCGCGGGTATTCTCAAGTTCAAATGATGCGGGTGAGACGGAACATCGCCGTCATTGCCAAACCAGGCAGGGCATTACGGTGGCAGCAGTAGGTCTTCTCGACCTTGCCCTGGAAGCGCGATTTCGCGAATTCCAGCCCCTTGAAGTTGTAAAGAAAGTCCATGCGCTCGCGGATGACGCCCATCGTGCGGCGCAACAGGCGCGACTCCTGCACCTCCACGTCCTTTGCCATCATCAGCGGTACCAGCCCGAGATCCACATAGTCCACGCCTTCCGCCTTGAACACATCGATCGCATGTGCCATCAGCGCATACCAGAGCCCTTGCTTGAAATTGGCGGAGGAGCGGGAAATGTTCGGCACATAGCTGACCAGTTTGCCGTTCGCGTAAATCGGGTCGAAGAACACGAAACCGACTGCCTCGCCATGGTGATAGGCATAGAAATAGCGCGTGCCTTCGCGGTAATCGATCAGCATCGGGCGGATCAGGAAGCGGATCTCCTGGTTCTTGCAGCGGCGGGTCTGGATCCATGCCTGCGAAATCTTCTTGGCCTCGGGGTCGTAGCCGGTTTCACGGATCTCGATGCCTTGGTTGCGGGCCTGGTTGATCGCGGTGCGGATGATCTGTTTTTTCGCGCCGCGCAGCGACCAGCTGGCGAGGTCGATTTTCGATTCGCTGCCGAACTGGGTGCCGTAGTAGCCATACCGATGGTGCAGGTGGTCGACGACGTCCTTGCCGACCTGGACGAAGACGGCGTTCGGATGCTTCGCAACGAAATGGTCCAGCATCAAGGCGCGGTGCTGCGGCGCGCACACCGGCTCCGACAGCACGAACTGCATGCCCCAGTGGCGGGCGTAGGCGATGTAGCCGATGCCCGGCATGTCGAAATAGGACATGTCCGGCTGCATCGTCGAGAACGACATCGAATGCGAGCCGAACTGTTTCAGGCAGGCGATCCGCCGTGCTCCATCCGTTGCGGCGATGCTGGTGGAAATCGGTCTGTCCAGCGTGAAAACTTGATCACTCAAAGCAACCTCCATGTGTGCCGTTAGGTGGAACTACTTGTCTGTCGGATGGTGTGGTGGGAGACGTACGTCAGGTATTGCTTGAAGCAGGCGCCGGCGAGCCCTCATGCGCATCGTGATGCGCGTCCCGAAACGGAACGGGCGGCGTGCCGGCGCCGCGTCAGGCCGGTTTTTTACCGAGCACCGACCAGTAGCAGTTCAACAGCATCAGGCGGTAGTGTTTTTGGTCCCGGATATGCAGGCCGAGCTTCTTCATCGATTCCGGATAGTTGTAAATGTTGTGGACGGCGTTGCCTGCAAACGCCCAGAAGAACAGCACCGCGCCATACCAGTAGATGGTCTTGAAAGCACGGCTGAAAATATTGCCGGTAGGGTAGGAGAAGTCGCCGACAACGACATGGGCACCGGGCTTGCCCAGCTTGATCAGGTGCTCCAGCACGCGGACCATCATGTCTTCGGAAAAAACGTTGAGGAAGAAATTGGCGACAACCATGTCGTATTTCTCGTACTCGTTGACCTTCATGATGTCGCTGTGCAGCTGGCGGATCTTGACGGTGACGCCTTCTTTATCCAGGTTGGCCTGGAATTTTTTCAGCATCGTTTCGGACAGGTCGACGACGGTCACGTCGGCTCCCATCTTTGCGGCATGGACCGCATCTTTCCCGTGGCCGACGCCGGCGAAGAGCACTTTGTCGCCGGGTTTGAGGTGGTCGAGCATGGCGACCTTGCATCGGTGGATCGATTTGCCGCTGTAGACGGCACTCAACCAGTCATAAATCGGACCTACCAGCTTGTATTTGTCTCTCATTGCTTGTCTCCAGGCTCATTCCACCTTATTCGTCTCTCGCAACCGCCGTCGGATACCATGATCCGCCGGCACATCTCTCACAAATGCACGCCTCTGTCCGGGCGAATCATCTGCGAAACCTTTCGTGCTGCGCCTTGCTTGTCCGGAGAGAAATATTTTTTCGGAGAGCAGAGACGCAACCGGGCCCCAGAAGAGGCCCGGCGAGCAAACTTGCATTAAAACTAAGTGTGTTTAGATTAAGCCGAGATTGGAAAAGCAAGCGGCCATCAGGTTGGCTTGGGAAGCCAAACATTTGACTTTATAAGTCAGCGAGACAATTGTTTTTTTGAGGAATCATTTCACGCGAGGAGGAACATTTCTCTCGTGCAAGTAACGACATTCGAAGACAATTCTTGTAGGAATTTTTTGTTGCTTACTATCAGCTCAAGAAGGCGCTCTTCTGTATTTTCTGCCTCACACGATTGATCATCATTCGTGCTCGTGATCACTACGCGATACAGCGTCGAGCTCCGCATATTTCGTCGCGGTGCCATAGGCCTGACTGACGGGATAGCGGAGAGCATTCTTCTTCATCTTTTCTTCTGCCGCCGTCACCAGATCAAATCCGCCTTCCTCCGCCACCAGCATCAGGTACATCAGGACATCCGCACATTCGTCACGAAGCGATTCCTGGAAGGTGCCGTCTGATTTCAGCACGGCGAGCTCATCATCAGTTTTCCACTGCGTAAGCTCGAGCAATTCGGCTGACTCCAGATTGACCGAGATAATGAGGTTTTTCAGCGAATGAAACTGCTTCCAATTCCGCTCATCCCTGAACTGCAGCAGTTGCTTCTTCAAGTGGCCAAAGTGGTCAAGGCGGTCAAAATCGTTCATCAAGTCGGCTTATCCATGGATGGTTAGCAAGGGTGCCCACTGGAGCACCATCGCCGGCCTGGGCGGGCTCCCTGCGTCACTTAAAAACCGGTAGATGATACGCCTTTGACAAGCGTGTTCCTTTACGCTACCGCGACCACCTCCGCCTTGCCTTCCTTGCGGATGACGTTGACGCCGACATTGTTCGGATAGCGTTGCAGCATCAGGTCGAGCGTCGCACCGTTGATCGACAGATCGTGGATCTCGATCCGGTCGAGGAAGGGCGGCAGCTGCGGATGGCGGAATCTGACCTCGGAGCGCAGCGGATCGAAGCTCAGGCCCAGGCAGGCCTGCAGCAGCGAGAACACGCTGGCGGCGGCCCAGGCCTGCGGCGAGCAGGCGACCGGATACAGCGTCGGCCCCTCATCGGGGCGCTTGTCAAAGCCGCAGAACAGTTCCGGCATGCGGTTCTGGTCCATGTACAGGCTCGCTTCGCGCAAGGCGCTGAAGACCTGCATTGCCTTGCCGGTGAAGCCATAGCGCGCCATGCCTTCGGCGATGATCGCATTGTCGTGCGGCCAGACAGAGCCGTTGTGGTACGCCATCGGGTTGTAGCGCGCTTCCTTGACCGGGATGGTGCGGATGCCCCAGCCGCAGAAGAAGTCTTCGCTCAGCAATTGCTCCGCGATGCGGGCCGCATATTCCGGCGTGGCGATGCCGCTCCACAGCGTGTGACCGGCATTGGAGGAGGCCACCTTGCATTGCTCCTTGTGGCCGTCGAGTGCAAGCGCATAGGTGCCGATTTCCTCGCACCAGAATGCCTCGTTGAAGCGCTCCTTCAGGCGCAGCGCGCTGTCTTCCAGTTCCAGTGCCATCCGGCCTTCGCCGAGCAGTTTTGCCAGCTCTGCCGCACGCAGTTTTGCGTCATACACGTAACCCTGCACCTCGCACAATGCAATCGGCGCGTCGGCAAGGCGACCGTCCTGGTGGAACACCGAGTCGTACGAATCCTTCCAGCCCTGCTGTGCCAGCCCGCTCTCGGTGTAGCGCGCGTATTCGACAAAACCGTCACCGTCGCGGTCGCCGTAGTGGTCGATCCAGTACAGCGCATTGCGGATATTGCCCCAGATGCTGCGGATGAAATCGAGGTCGCCGGTGCGCGCATGGTAGGCACCGGCCAGGCCGATGAACAGCGGTGTGGCGTCCACCGTGCCGTAGTAACGGCGGAACGGGATCTCATTCAGTTCCGCCAGTTCGCCACGGCGCGCCTCATGCAGGATCTTGCCCGGTTCCGCATCGCGTTCCGGGTCCTGCTCGGTCGCTTGCGTGGCCGCGAGGAAGGCGAGAACGCCCTTGGCCATTTCCGGATCGACCCACAGATACTCATGCGCGGTCAGGATGCCGTCGCGCCCGAAGGTGGTGGAATACCACGGCAGGCCGGCGAACGGATAATCGCCTTCCGGCAGCGATGTGGTGAGCATCACCAGATCGGCGGTGGAGCGGTCCAGCCAGCGGTTGAACAGCGGGTCGGATGAGCTGACCTTGCAGCGTTTCTGCAGCCGCGTGCCCGTGGCCTGGGACACCTGCGTAAACGCTTCGAAGTAATCGGTTGGGCGCGGCGTCGCCAGCTCTTCGTCTTCGCAACTGATCGTCACATACACATGTGCCTCGCCCTTTGGTGGCAGCGTGATGCGGTAGTCGATGCGGCGGCCATCCATCTTCGTCGGTGGCGGATCGCAGGTGATGCGTGTCTTGCGGATCTTGTCATCCACGCCTTTGTAGCCGAGCAGCAGCTCCTTGTCGGAGATCCGCGGCTGCATGTACTCGCCGCGTTTTTTCCGCTCGTAGCCGCGCACTTCGAAAATGTCCTTGTAGTCCGCATCGAATTCCATCGACAGCGTGGTCTCGACCGGATCGAGGCCGAAGTTCACCACGCGCACATGCTCGTAGCAGGAGTTGTTCCAGAGGAGCTTGGCGCGGAAGATATGCATCTCCCCTTTCGGCACACGGTTGCCGCCCTCGGGATGCAGGTCGGGATTCATCAGCTCGATGATGAACAGGCCGTTGTCGTCCTTGACGGTGGAATTGAGATACATCGGACGTATGCCATCGATCAGCAATTCCTGGTGCGACAAAAAGCAGGTGTCGCCGAGGTAGATGCCTTCCTCGCCGAGCCCGATGGACTGGATATCGCCGAAGCGGTCGAACATCGCGAAGGTATTGTCATGCTTGAGTACGCGCCGGCGCTCGTCGGCCGGTGATGCTGTGGCGAGGATGTACCATTGCTCGCCGACTTGGACTTTTTCAACCATGGGCTTCTCCGGTCAATTCGTGTTCTCCTTTACGCCCGGTAAAGCGAATACGCGTTGCCTCATCCGGACAGGATCTGCTGGTACGCGCGCAGGTAGTTTTCCGTCATGCGTTCCACCGTAAAGCGGCGCTCGAATGCGCCGCGGCAACCTTTACGGTCGATGTTGTGGATGTTCCTGGCAGCGCGCACGGCTTCGTCCTGATTGCTCACGACGTAGCCGGTGACGCCGTCTTCCATGATTTCCGGTACGGAGCCATGTCCGTACGCGATCACCGGGGTGCCGCAGGAAAAGGCTTCGATCATGACCAGCCCGAATGGTTCGGGCCAGTCGATCGGGAACAGCAGCGCACGTGCGCTACCCATCAATTCGCGCTTTTCTTGCTCGCTGGCCTCGCCGACATAGTGCACCAGCGGATCCCGCAATAACGGCTTGATGCATTCGTTGAAATAAGGCTCGTCCGCTTCATCCAGTTTGGCGCCGATATACAGGGGCGTGCCGGATTTCTTCGCGATATCAATCGCACGGTCGACGCGTTTTTCGGGAGAAAGGCGGCCCACGAAAACGAAGTGGTCCTGGCTTTGCGCGTGGAACGGATACAGCTCCGCAGGAAGGCCGTGGTAAACCGTTGCACGCCAGTCTATCCATGCCACCGGCATGCGTTGATTGTCCGAGATCGAAATGAACGGAATGTCGGTAAACCGGCGGTACAGCGGCTCGCGCTCCAGCAGGTCAAGTCGCCCGTGCAACGTGGTGACATGCGGCGTCGCAATTCTTTTGAGGACGGGAAAGTGCAGGTAATCCGTATGGAAGTGGATGATGTCGAAAGAAGGCGCCAGCTCGACCACCTGCTCCATCTGAATCAGGTGATACGCGAGCCACGAATGGTGCACGCCCGTGGGCCGGACGCTGCGCGGGATCGGTGACACGAGCCTGGCCGAAGTCATCGAGTCGCCCGAGGCAAACAGGGTGACTTCATGGCCTTGGCGCACAAGTTCTTCTGTCAGGTAGGAAACGACACGTTCAGTGCCACCATAGGCTTTGGGCGGAACGCTTTCGAAAAGCGGTGACACCTGGGCGATCTTCATGCCTTACCGGAGCGCCATGTAGCGCTTCAAGAGGAAACACTTTTAAGACAGCCTTGGTGTCATTTGGTGCCGTGCGCTGCGGCAGGGTATTACGTGGAATAAAACCTGCCCCTCGCCAACCGGATAAGGCCGGATAAAACCGGATAAAGGCCGAGCGAGGGCGCCTGCGACAAGGCGTTCTGACCGCGCCGGACGAACGCTGAACGAATGCGGGCGGTTGTTGAATCCGGTAAATCAAGAGGCGGTTTTTTCCGTCGGCTTTCCGTGTTTCCCCAGCAGCGCTGCCAGCTCGCCTGACGGCAAGGGCTTGCTGAAGTAGTAGCCCTGCATCTCATCGCAGGCGTGTTCGCGCAGGAAAGCCTCCTGCTCCATGGTTTCCACGCCTTCCGCCACCACGGTCAGGCTCAGGGTCTTGCCCATCGCAATGATCGCCTCGGTAATTGCCTTGTCTTCCGAATTGGTCGCGATGTCGCGAATGAAGGAGCGGTCCACTTTCAGCGTGTCGATCGGGAAGTTCTTCAACTGGCCGAGCGAGGAATAGCCGGTGCCGAAGTCGTCGATTGCCAGCCGCACGCCCATGTCCTTGATCGCGGCGAGCAGCTTGAGCGCATGTGCCGGATTGTGGATCACCATGCCTTCCGTGATCTCCAGTTCCAGCAGTTGCGGCGCCATGCCGGTCTCGGCGAGGATGGCCTTGATGTCGTCCAGAAGGTGTTCGTCGCCAAACTGGCGCACCGACAGGTTGACCGCCATACAGATCGGCGGCAGGCCCATGCGCTGCCATGCCACGTTCTGCAGGCAGGCGGTCCGCAGCACCCACTTGCCGATCGGGATGATCATGCCGGTTTCCTCGGCAATCGGGATAAACTGGCTTGGCGGTACGGAACCCAGTTCCGGATTGTCCCAGCGCAGCAGCGCTTCGACGCCGGTGATACTGCCGGTGACGAGGTCGCGCTTGGCCTGGTAGTGCAGCGTGAGTTCGTCATTCTCCATCGCGTGCCGCAGGTTGTTCTCCAGCACGAGGCGCTCCAGCGACTGCGACTTGATGTCCTTCGAATAGAACTGGAAATTATTCTTGCCCTCTTCCTTCGCGAAATACATCGCGATGTCGGCATTCTTCATCAGCGACTGCTCGTCCTCGCCATCCTGCGGATAGACGGCGATGCCGACGCTGGCCGTGACGCGGCATTCGCGGCCCATCAGCATGACCGGCTTGATCGCCGCCGACAGGATCTTGCGTGCCACGGTGGCCGCCTGCTTCGCATCCTTCAGGTCTTGGATCAGCACCACGAATTCGTCGCCGCCAAGGCGGGCAATGACGTCGCTGGCGCGCAGCGTTTTCTTGAAGCGCGCAGTCACTTCCTTCAACAGCTTGTCGCCGGCTTCATGGCCGAGCGTATCGTTGATGAACTTGAAGCGGTCGAGGTCGATGAACAGCACCGCAAAGCCCTGCTGGCGGCGTTGCGCCATCGGGATCGCCGTGGTCAGCAGATGGCTGAACATCACGCGGTTCGGCAGGCCGGTCAGACCGTCGTGCGTGGCCAGATGCTGGATGCGTTCTTCGGCGACCTTCTGGTCGGTGATTTCGCGCGATACGCCGCGATATCCGGTGAAGTGGCCCTCGCAGTCGAACACCGGTTCACCGCTGACGCTGATGTAATACGGCCGCCCGTCCGTCAGCTCGCGGTGCATCACCACATCGCGGAATGGCGCATGCGCCGTCAGATGCTCGCGATGGACGTGCCAGCCGCCGTCGATATCGATGGTGAGTTCGGTTTCCCACGGTCGTTTGCCGACGAAGGAGTTCTGGATCGAACTTGCCTTCTCGTGGCGGCCCTCCATGCGGGTATAACGGAACTCCGTATCCTGTTCCCAGTACCAGTCGGAGGACAGGTGGGTCAATGCGCGGAAGCGCGCTTCGCTCTCGCGCAGCGCCTGTTCCATCTTGCGGCGCGCCGTCACATCGCGGAGGATGCCGCGAAAGCCGGCCGGCTCGCCCTTCATATTGCGCACCAATTGCACAGAGCCTTCGCAGAAGCGACGGCTGCCGTCCTTGCGCACCATTGGCCAGTCGAAGCTGTTGGCCGGCACGCCGGTCCGGTACACGGTGTTAAAGATGCTGAAGATAGTGTCCGCGACTTCCGGAGGCTGGAATGCCTGGCTGCTCTTGCCGATGATTTCTTCAGCCGAATAGCCGAGCATGCGGCACAGTGCGCCGTTGCACATCACGATGTCGCCGTGCAGATTCACCTCGTAGTACGCGTCTTCGATCGTCTCCAGGATGCTGCGGTATTTCTCCTCACTTTCGCGCAGCGCCTGTTCCACCTTGCGCCGCTCCGTCACATCGCGCAGAATGCCGCGGAAACCGACCGGCTTGTTGTCGAGGTTGCGCACCAGTTGCACCGAGCCTTCGCCCAGTACCGTAGTGCCGTCCTTGCGCACCATTGCCCAGTCGAAGCTGTGTACCGGTGTGCCAGTGCGGAACACTTCGCTGAAGGTCTTGAATACGCTGTTGGAGGCTTCCGCCGTCTGGAAATCCCGGTTGTTCTTGCCGGCCAGTTCCTCTGCGGTGTAGCCGAGCAGGCGGCAGAACGCGCCGTTGCACATCACCACATTGCCTTTCAGGTCGACTTCGTAATAGGCATCCTCGATCGTTTCGAGAATGCTGCGGTATTTCTCTTCGCTCGCGCGCAGCGCCGCCTCCATCTGGCGGCGTTCGGTCACGTCGCGCAGGATGCCGCGAAAACCGCTCGGTTCGCCATTGAGATCGCGCACCAGTTGCACCGAACCCTCGCCGACCACGGTACTGCCATCCTTGCGGATCATGACCCAGTCGATTCGTCTTGCCGGCTTGCCGGTCCGGTAGACCTCATTGAAGGTCTGGAATACATGGGCGGCTACGTCCGGTGTCTGCAGGTCGCGGTTGTTCATGCCCTGCATCTCGCTCATCTCATAGCCGAGCAGACGGGCAAATGCGCTATTGCACTGCACCAGATTGCCGCGCAGGTCGACCTCGTAATAGGGGTCTTCGATGGTCTCGATAATGCCTTGGGCGTGGGCTACGCTGGCGCGCAAGGCGTCTTCCGCCACGCACTGCGCATCGTTGTGTTGCCCGTGGTTGGTGCCGGCTCCCGTTGCGGATGCGGCGCTAGAGGCATTCTTGTTCATGTTGGTTGTCCCCGGTCTGCAGCCTCGGAGCGCACGTGGGATCCTCGCCAGCGTGCGGTGCGGCCGGCATGTTGTCAGACGCTTGTAATGATGCTGCTTTGATGTATGTTTGCGAGTAATTATTGCACTATGGCAATTTCGCTGCAAAAGGTCTTGTTGTCCTGGGTTGGCCGTGGATTTCCTGCAACACCTTCAGCCCAGTTCCCGGCTCGTGTGTTGCCACACCGCGTCCGGTTCGCTGCGGGCCACGGTGCGTTCCCATTTTGACCCGCAGGCATGGCAGACGTAGTACTCGACATGGCCACTGGCAGTCCCGCCATAGTTGATGCCTGCCTGGGAATGCAGCAGCAGGTTGGCATGCGGCGAGGTACCGGCGGGTGCCTTGAACAGGGCGGTACATTCGGGACAGGCTGGCATGCTTTCCTCGACTAGAAATCAGGGGGCGGGTTGGAATGATCGAACTGGCGCAACACTTCCAGAGGAATATGGTCCAGTGCGTTGTAGTTCGTGCTTTCGAGCACAACCTGCGGCGCGGCGCCGGCCTGGTATGCCTCGATCCACCGGAGCGCGCACAAACACCATTGGTCGCCCGGCTTGAGGCCGCGGAAGCCCCATTCGGTCACCGGGGTGCTGAGGTCATTGCCACGGCTGCGGCTGAACTCCAGGAATTCTTCCGTCATCACGGCACACACGACATGCGTGCCGACATCGTCCACATTGGTCTTGCAGCAGCCGTCGCGGAAGAACCCGGTCAGCGGGTCGAAGGAGCAGGGAACCAGCGGTTCGCCGAAAACGTTTCTTGCAGGAGGAGAACTAGGATTCATGGCCCTCAGTATACGGTCCTTGTCTATTTGACGCAGTCTGCTTGCAGCAGGCCGGCGAGCAGGTTCTGCATGCGCTGCCAGTGGGAGCCTTCCCAGAACACCCGGTGGCAGTGGTCGCAGGTCATGAAGCGCGCGTAGCGCTCGAAAATTCCTTCCGGGACCTGGTCTCGGACCTCCTCCCTGGCAATGCCCCGAAGCGGCAAGTTGCAGTCCAGGCATAAGCTGAACGGGCGGGCGCTGCCCGCGAGGTCGAGTCGATCAAATATCTCGCGAAACTGCTCGGACGGCTTCAGCGCATGCAGGTAACAGCCATGTGTGATCTCGCGCCGCTTCAGCAGTTCGCGGTCGCGCGTGAGGATGGTGCGCTCTTCCTCCACCGACAGCCGGACGATTTCGTCGTCATGGAAATTGTTGTCGTACAGCGTATCAAAGCCGGCCATGCGCAACACCCGCGCCAGCCCGCCCATATGGGCATCGGCCACGAAGCGCAAGCGCCGCAGTGGCTGCTCGCGCACCCGCAGCAGCGGCGTGATATCGAGCGCTTCGCATTTCGGGTAGACGGCAACACGGTCGCCGTCCTGCAAGATGCGCTCGAAGTCGACCGATTCTCCGTTGACGAGGATCAGCTCAACCTCGGTGTGGGGAACCCCGAGCGCCTCGATCATGTGCTTGGTCGTTGCCTGGCGTGCGCAGCGCGCAGCAAAATCCTGCTTGCGCCGCTCCGGCGGCAGGAAATCGTTCAGCTCCTCATAGAAACGGAATGTTGCGGTGACCATCCTCGCTCTCCGATTTCTTGGTGCGGCACGCGGGCCAGTGTAGGAACTTGCAGTGTGTCCGGACTTGTTCCGTTCACCATGGATTCCAAGCGGGCTCCATACCGGCTCCAACGCCCGGAAGGCTGATTATGCGCCCGGCACAGGCCGAACGACAGCGCATCGTTGCATGGCTTTTTTGCGATGCAGCAAGAGTGTGCCAAGCTGGAACGAGTCCCGATCGGCCGCAAGGGAATATCGCAACAGCCCTTCACAATCCCTTCCCGTGAAGATGGTGATATTGCTGTGCAACATTAAAAACAAAGCAGGCAAGTTGCTCAGCGATAACATGCTGGTTACTATGGCGCAAAGGACATCCATATAGAGAACCGGGAATACATGTTGTTCACCTTCCACCTGGCACAGCGCCAGAAGGATCTGATTTGCAATGCCCGGCAGGGCTTATTACGCCATTACCAACATGGAGCCATTGTCTAGCTTGAAGCGCATGGCCAAACTGTCCAGCCGCTGGTCCCGCACCGTTGTGGGCCTGGCGGTGGTCGGCGTTACGCTCGCCGCGCCGCAACTGCCGACCTGGCTGGTTGCGCTGCTCGCGTTTTGCCTGGGCGCCCTGGTATGGCTGGCCATTTCCGCGCCCCGGCAGCAGGCCGGTCTCGCTCTGCGCAATTCCGAACGCAAATTCCGCACTTTCGTCGAGCAGACGCTGGTGGCCTTGTACGTCGTGCAGGACGGCCGCATTGCTTACATCAACCCCAAGGGCGCCGAGATGCTTGGCTACGACAGTCCCGACGAGGTGGTGGGCCTGCCGGTTTCCGACTTGACGGCTCCCGAGGACTTGCCGGTGCTGCAGGAAAACCATCGCCGCCGGCTGTCGGGAGAAATCAGCAGCGTGCGCTATACCTACCGCGCGACCCGGCGCGACGGCAGCCGCATCTGGATCGAGGTGCACGGCAGCGTCTGCGATTATGAAGGGCATCCGGCCATCATGGGTGTGGCGAAGGACGTGACGCAGCAGGTCGAATTCGAGCGCCGCTCGCGCCTGGCCAATCGCGTGTTCGAGTCGGCCAGCGAAGGTATCGTGATTACCGATGCGCAATGCCGTATCGAAGCGGTCAATCCCGCCTTTACGCGGATCACCGGCTACAAGGCCTCGGAAGCCACCGGCAAGCTGTCGCGCATGATGACCGGCCATGGCGCGCAGGTGAATCAGGTCATGCTGGAACAGCTGGCGCGCGACGGTTACTGGCAAGGCGAAATGGTCGACCGCCGCAAGAACGGCGAATGGTATCCTTCCTGGCTGTCGATCTCGACCGTACGGGACGACGCCAAGAACATTACCAGCTATGTCGGCGTCTTCACCGACAACACGCGGCGCAAGGAAGACGAAACGCGCCTGCAGTTCCTCGCCAACCACGACAGCCTGACCGGCATGATGAACCGCACCGGCATGATGAACCGGTTTGCCGCAGAAATTGCACGCGCGCATGGCGACGGAAGGCATCTCGCCCTGCTGTTCGTCGACCTCGACCGCTTCAAGACTGTTAACGACACTCTCGGCCACCTCGCCGGCGACCAGCTGCTGATGGATGCTGCTGCGAGGATGCGCGTGCACCTGAGCGAAGACGCGATCGTGGCGCGGCCCGGCGGTGACGAATTCACGGTGCTCATCGAGGATCCGCCCGGTTCGGGCGCGGCGGGCAGTCTTGCCGAGCGCCTGATCGCCAGCATGTCCGAGCCCTTCCTGATCGACGGGCAGGAAATGTACGTCACCGCCAGTGTCGGCATCGCCTGTTATCCCGACGACGGAACCGATGCCGCGACCTTGCTCAAGAACGCGGATGTCGCGATGTACCGCGCCAAGCTGCGCGGCCGCAACACCTTCCAGTTCTTTACCAGCGACATGAATACGCGGGCGCTGGAACAGATGCTGCTCGAAAACAGCCTGCGCCATGCGCTCGAGCGCCGCGAGTTCACGCTGTATTACCAGCCGCAGTTCGCTACCGCGACCGGCGACATCGCCGGTGTCGAGGCGCTGATCCGCTGGCGGCACCCGGAACTGGGCCTGGTATTGCCCGGCACCTTCATCGAGCTTGCGGAACAGAACGGCCTGATCGTGCCGATCGGCGCATGGGTGTTGCGCGAAGCCTGCCGGCAGGGACGCGCCTGGCTCGACGCCGGCTGGCATTTCGGCCGCATCGCAGTCAACTTGTCGGCACGCCAGTTCTCTTCCGGCGACTTGCTCGACACGATCCGCAATGCGCTCGATGAAAGCGGGCTGCCGGCCGCGATGCTGGAACTGGAAATCACCGAAAGCACCATCATGCACAACCCGCTGGATGCGGTGATGCTGCTCGACCGCATCCGCGACATGGGCGTGGCATTGTCGATCGATGATTTCGGTACCGGCTACTCGTCGCTCGCGAGCCTCAAGCAATATCCGCTCGACAGCCTGAAGATCGACCGCGGCTTCGTCAAAGGCGTGCCGCACGACCTCGACGATGTGGCGATCACCGAGGCGATCATCGCCATTGCGCACAAGATGCAGCTGAAGGTCGTCGCCGAAGGCGTCGAAACCAAGGAGCAGGCAGCTTTCCTGCGTGCAGCCGGCTGCGATGTAGCGCAAGGCTACTTGATGGGCCGGCCGATGGCCGCCGAGGAATTGGTGCGCCAGTTTGCCGGTGCGGCGGTCGGCCTGAGCGCCTGACGAACAAGCGCGGCACTGCCTGCAGTCAAGGTTCGCTTGCGAGCCCGCAATGGACGCGGAATGCGTTCTTGCCTTCTTTCCTATCCCTGCCAAACTGCTTCCTGTCGTACTGACAGGAGGGATGACGCATGCGCTACGAGCTCTACTACTGGCCCGGCATACAAGGACGCGGCGAATTCGTGCGCCTGGCGCTGGAAGAAGGCGGGGCGGACTACGTCGATATCGCGCGCCGTTCGGAACGCAGTGGCATGGGCATGCCGGCGATGATGGCGTTGCTGGAAGGAGAAGAGGTGATATGCCCGCCGTTCGCGCCGCCCTTCCTGCGCGCAGGCGACCTGCTGATCGGGCAGACCGCCAACATCCTGCTGTTCCTCGGGCCGCGGCTGAACCTGGTGCCGAAAGACGAGGCGGCTCGCCTCTGGGTGCATCAGTTGCAGCTGACGATTGCCGACCTGGTCAGCGAAGCGCACGACACGCATCATCCGATTGCCAGCAGCCTGTATTACAAGGACCAGAAGCCGGAAGCCTTGCGGCGCGCGGAGGATTTTACGCAATCGCGGATGCCCAAGTTCCTTGGCTATTTCGAGAGTGTGCTTGCCCGCAATCCGCATGGTGATGCTTTCCTGGCGGGTGACAGCCTGACCTACGCAGACCTGTCGATGTTCCAGGTCATGGCCGGCCTGCGGTACGCATTTCCGCGCACGATGAAGCGGCTGGAGGCGGATTGCCCGCGACTGGTCGCATTGCACGACACCGTGGCAAGCAGGCCGCGCATCGCCGCCTATCTTGCTTCCGCGCGGCGCCAGCCCTTCAATCAGGAAGGCATCTTCCGGCACTACAAAGAGCTCGATGCGAGCTCCTTGCCGGATGCGTAGCGATGCCTATGCGGTAAAGCTTACTGGAAGCCTTGGTTGAGGCCTCCCGGGGATTCAGGCCGCGGCGATGCCGGACTTGGCTGCAAGCCGTGCCGCTTTCTGTGCTTCTGCTTTTGCACGCACGCGTGCCGGCGGCAGGCGGCGCAGTGTCCGCAGTGCCTGCAGATCGTGGATCACGATCGCGCGCTGATCGACGGAAATCAGGCCGATCGCGTTGAACGCAGAGAAGGTGCGGCTGACGGTCTCCAATGTCAGGCCGAGGTAGTTGCCGATTTCCTGGCGCGTCATGCGCAGGTTGAATTGCGTGCCGGAATAACCCATCTCGGTGAAGCGCTCCGACAGCAAGACAAGGAAGCGTGCCACGCGTGCTTCTGCGCTCAGTGATCCCAGCGTGCCGACCATCGCCTGCTCGCGCACCAGCTCGCGGCTCATGACGCCGTAGATTGCGCATTCCAGTTCGGCGTGGCTGCGGCCCAGCCCAGCAAAGGTCTTGAACGGCAGCAGCACGACGTCGCAATTGGTCAGCGCCACGGTTTCGGTCGCATATTGCTTGCGATGGATGCCGTCGATGCCGAACATGTCGCCCTTCATCGGGAAGCCGAGCACCTGTTCATTGCCGAGGTCGTCGATCATCACCGTCTTCAGGAAGCCGGAATAGACGATATACAGCGTGTCAAAGTACTGGCCGATCGTGTGGATGCGCTGGCCGGCCTTGAACTGCATATGCTGGAACTGGAAATCGTCGCTGCCGACTTTGGCGGGGATGCGCAGCAGGTCGCACACTTCCTTCAGGCTGGACCAGAGTTTTGCCTGGCGCTGCCAGGAGCTGCCGGATACCGAGGCCGGGGAAGAAATGGTGCGGGCTTCAAGAGAGTGCGTAGTCAGCATGTTCTTTTTACCTTATTCAAAATTATTAGGAGGTATTTATTCGCGCAGCGCATCAGTGACGGCGTATGCCACCCGTCGTGTCTGATGGAATGACAGTGCGTGAGCGATGAATAAGGTTTGATCTTCCTCACATAGTTCGGAAGGACGCGCGTTGTCCCTTGCTCGCTTTCACTGAAACGCTGAACGCTGTTGCGCACTACCAAGCGCTTTTGCGCTTGCGCAATCGATGCTGTGCATTATGTCGGTCGCGTGCTTCCCCGGTAATCAGCGGACGGATGAAAAAAAATGTCGGACAAGCGCGGGCAGGTATCGGACTTTTCCTACACGTCAGCGAAGAGGAAGAACTTTGTGTGCAATGCAAAACGACAACAGCCCGGCGTTCCTGCTGGTAACCGGGCTGTAGTCCTGCTGCGGTGCAGCAGATGAGTGGAGTGGGAGGAGGCGGCAGGAATACTTACGCCTTGCCGGCGGAATCAACGGCTTCCTGCTGGGTTTCGAAGATATGTGAAGACAGGCCGCGGTCTTCCAGCGCCTTGCCCATTTTCATGCGCAGGAAGGCACTCGTCGTGTAGCGCGACACATGGGTGTAGTACTTGTCGTGCAAGTCCTTCACCATGCTCCAGTAATCGTCGGACACGCCTTCGTCGATCTGGAAGTCGTCGTAGTTCACGATCACCTTCACCTTGTGGCCGATCGGAATGCACAGGTTCTCTGCCGCATGGCGGATGTCTTCGATGTCCTTCTTCGTCATCACGCGCAGACCCTGGAAGTTGTAGAAGGCTGCGCCCTTCTTCGCGTCGTACATCATGCGGTCTTCCAGGCTGATCGACAGCAGCGTGTCTTTCAGCTTCATCGGCTCGTCGAGGAAGATGCGCGCGTCCATCAGTGCAGGCTTGTTGACGATGGGCTTGAAGTCCATTTGCGCGAGGATGTCCTTGTCGATGTCGATGCCCGGCGCGACCTCGATCAGCTCAAGTCCTTCCGGCACGAGCTTGAACACGCAACGTTCGGTCACGTACAGCACGTTCTGGCCGATACTTGCCGCATACGGGCCGCTGAAGGTCACCTGCTCGATCTTCTTCACGAACTTGCGTGCACGCCCTTCCTGCACGATCCTGACCTTGCCGCCTTCGACTGCAACCTTCAGTCCGCCAGCGGTGAAGGTGCCGACGAACACGACGGTGCGGCTATTCTGCGTGATGTTGATGAAGCCGCCCGCGCCAGCCAGCTTCGGGCCGAAGCGCGACACATTGATGCTGCCGGCCGGATCGCATTCCGCAAGCCCGAGGCAGGCGAGGTCGAGGCCGCCGCCGTCATAGAAGTCGAACTGCTGGTTCATGTCGACCACCGCATCCGGATTGACCGCCGCACCGAAATTCACGCCCGAGGCGGGCACGCCGCCGATCACGCCTGGTTCGGCGGTGAGCGTCATGTACTTCAGGATCTTTTCTTCGTTCGCGACGGCGGCCACGCCTTCCGGCATGCCGATGCCGAGGTTGACCACCGAGTTCGGCAGCAGCTCGAAGGCGGCGCGCCGCGCGATGACTTTTCTTTCGTCCAGCGGCATCGCTTCCAGTGCATCGAGTGGCACGCGCACTTCGGCGGAGAAGGCTGGGTTGTAGTTGCCGTTCAGGTTCTGCGGATGGTTTTCCGGGCTGGCCACGACCACGCAGTCGACCATGATGCCCGGCACCTTCACGCGGCGCGGATTAAGCGAGCCGCGTTCGACGATGCGCTCCACCTGCGCAATCACGAAGCCGCCACTGTTCTTGGTCGCGGTTGCGATAGCGAGCATGTCCTGCGTCAGTGTCTCGCGCTCCATCGTGATGTTGCCTTCGGCGTCGGCGCTGGTACCGCGGATGAAGGCGACCGAGATCGGGATCGTCTTGTAGTACAGGTGTTCCTTGCCGCCGAGTTCAATCACGCTGACCACTTCTTCGGTGGTGCGGCTGTTGACCTTGCCGCCTTCGAGGCGCGGATCGACGAAGGTGCCCAGACCGACCTTGGACACGGTGCCCGGCAGGCCGCAGGCAGTATCGCGGAACATGTGCGAAATCACGCCCAGCGGCAGGTTGTAGGCCTCGACCTTGTTCTCCAGCGCGAGCCGGCCGATCTTCGGCACGAGGCCGTAATGGCCGCCGATCACGCGCTTCAACATGCCTTCATGGCCGAGATGGTTGACGCCGCCTTCGGCACCGTCGCCGGGGCCGCCGCCAAACAGCAGCGTCAGGTTCTTCGGGGAACCGGTCTCAAGGAAACGCTTTTCCAATGCCTTGATCAGTTCAACCGGGACGCCATTGCTGCCGAACCCGGCACAGCACAATGTGTCGCCGTCGTGCAGGATTTCGATCGCTTCCGCGGCGGATACGACTTTCTTTCTCATGGAATTCCTTTCGCTTATCTGGGCCAGTGAAAAGCAACACATACAGCCGGCGCATACGAGCAACGAGTACGTCATCTTTTCCGGCAAATAACAGCCGGAATCTCCGCACTATTCGTCCGAGAAGATACGGCTCGTATGCGATTCCATTGTATTGAGTACGTTCACAGACCTGATCTGAAAATCTTGACGCAAGGCAAGGAACGCACATGACGTGATCCGGTTCGATGCCGGATTTTTCGAGATAACGATGCTCGGTGCGCCGAGGTGGAGGAAGTGGGCGTGATGAACGCGGGGCGAGTCAGCCTGCGTTGTCTTCGGTGTTTGCCGCGGCGCGGTGCTGCCGTGCCACTTTGACGATGGTGTTGCGAATGCTGGTCAGGACCGTCGCGCCATTGAACGGCTTGACGATGAAACCATGCACGCCGCGCTCAAGCGCAAGCTGTACGGTGGCGGGCGCGATTTGTCCGGAGACGAGGAATACCAGCGCCTTGGGCAAGCCGCTGCGGACGGCATCGAGCTTCTCCAGCCCGGATTCATCCGCCTCGCCGATGTCGATGCATACCAGCTGGGGCCGGAGCTTGATCATGCTCGCAATGCCCGCCGGGCTGCTGGTCGCATCGCCAATCACATCATGGCCACCGCTGACGAGTACGGATGTCAGCAGGTTGCGCGAGATGGCATTGGGGTCGATGACAACCACTTTCAGCATGATTCGAATCCTTGTAATGGCTTGGGTTGCACTGCGAGCCAGGACAGGCTGCAGGTGTGCCTATATTAACAGCAAGCAATACCGGCCCGACAACCCGCATCGGGTTTTGACCTAGAATGAATCGGCCAGATTTTCACTGTACCGTCACTGTCCCGGAGTTCGCCATGATCCTTCGCCTCGTGCTGTCCCTGCTGCTGTCCGGCGTCGCCGCACCGTCGCTGGCGCAGCAACCTGCCGCCTGCCCGTCCATTCTCGACCAGCGTTTCAACCGCTTGCAGGACGATGCCCCACAGCACTTGTGCCAGTATGCCGACAAGGTGGTGCTGGTGGTGAATACCGCCAGTTACTGCGGCTTTACCGGGCAGTACGAGGGACTGGAGGCGCTGTATGCAAAGTACAGCCCGCGCGGGCTGGTCGTGCTCGGTTTTCCGTCCAACGACTTCGGAAAGCAGGAGCCGGGCGACAGCAAGCAGATCGCGGATTTTTGCTTCAACACTTACGGCGTGAAGTTCCCGATGTTCGCGAAGAGCTCGGTGGCCGGCAAGGAGGCGAATCCGCTGCATGCGCACCTCGCGCGCATCACCGGCAGTCCGCCGAAATGGAACTTCCACAAATACCTGATCGACCGCAGCGGCAAGGTGGTCGGCAGCTACGGCAGCCGTACGGCGCCGGATGACGGGAAGCTCGTCGGCGATATCGAGCGTGCGCTGGCGCAGTAGGGGTGCGCCTTTATGCATGTATAGACATGCATATACCGCCGCAAGGTTTGCGGAAATACGCCTTGCCGAAAGAACCACGCGGGGTATGATGCAGTAACGGCACGGCCGGACGCAGCACTGTCGCATTCCGATTCCATTTCGCTCATAGGAGGCAAGCATGTACGGGAGAATACTCGTCGCCTACAACGGCACGCCAGAAAGCCGTCTCGCATTGCAGGAGTGCATCCGCCTTGCTCCCGGCCCCACCGCCCAGATCCATCTGCTTGCAGTCGTGACGCCGACCCCTATTGTGCTGGCCGGTGAATTTGTCGCGGCCGTGCCAACGCTTGACGAGGAGCTGGCGGAGAAGGATGCGATGGCGCAGGTGCTGGAGGCCGGACGCAGGATGCTCAGCGAAGCGGGGCTGAGCGTTTCCACCCATTTGGAAGTGGGCGAGCCGGTGAATGTTGTCGCCGACCTCGTGCACAAGCATGACATCGAGCTGGTCATCGTGGGGCATTCGCGGCAGAAGCCGTTTGCGATGCGGTGGTGGCGTGGGTCGATGGATGCGGTGTTGGTGGATAAGATTCGGTGTAGTGTCTTGGTGGCTTCGGATCCGAAGCATTCCTAACCTGTTGCGGGACATGCGGCTGCGTTCTTGCAGTACGCATGGGTCTTACGTTTCTTCGGTGAGGCGCGGTTGATTTCTCTCCGTAGACGCTTGCCGGGGGCGGCCCGGCAGCCGGTTACTTTCTTTGTCTCGCCAAAGAAAGTAACCAAAGAAAGGCGACCGCGCAGCCGCTGCCCTCCGGGTTCCCGAACGAGTGAACGGCCAAGCGGGAAGCGAAACCAACTCGCCTTCGGCTCAGACATGTTTCGCTTCTTTATCCGCTTGGCCGTTCACTCGTTCGGCAGCGTCAGAAGCGGATGTAATTCTTTCTCCGGCCCGATTTCTCTCGTTATGTTGTCACGGGTGTGGCGCTTCTTGCTCCTCCCCCTTCAAGGGGGAGGTTGGGAGGGGGATGGGTTTTTTGCGGTTCCGCCCACAAAAACCACCTCCCCCGATTTCCATTTCTTCGCTACACCCGCTTCGTCATGTCACGCCTTCGTTCACGACGGGCATGCCGCAACTTGCGGAGCGATCAGGTTACGGGTTGCAATCGTGACCGGGTTGTCGTCGACTGTGCCGGTATTACGGGTGTAGGCGCAGCCGTAAGTCGGGTTGGCCACGGTCGATGGCGTCATCACGTCGTCACCTGCCGGTTTTACGCCGGTCTGTTCCCATGCAACCATTGCGTCGAAGGCTTCGACCTGTTCCTGCACGGTGAAGTCGCAGTGGCTGGGGGCGCGGATGGCGCGTTGTACGAGGAAGGCGCCGTTACCCTGCTCTTCGGCACGCTTGCGGTAGATCTGCTGCATGCTGAACGGGACGTACATGTCGCCGAGGGTGTGGATGGAGACGACCGGGATCTTGAACTGGCCGTTGACCTTCGGGATCCAGCGCAGGCCATCTGCGCGCAGGCGGTTGGCGTCCGGTGCGGCGGTCATGTCGGGGATGGCGGCGTTGAGCGCGGATTCCTGCGGTGAAACCGTGGGATCGCTGTCGAGCTGGTAGGTGAAGCGCGTGGTGTCGAGCGTGCTCTTGTTCAGGATGCCGTTGACGGTGCCGTCGCTGCCGAAGGTGCCCCACACGACGTTTTGCAGCGCGGTGTTGCCGAAGCCTTGCGCAAACACCGGGCGTGCGCCGCCGGTGAGGTTCATGACTACGGCTGCGAGCGCCATGCCCTGTGCGGTGGGCACGGTGCTGAAGGTGGTGAACAGGGTGCTCCGCACAGCCGGCGCGATGTCGGCGAAGCGCTCGGTCGGATGGTTGGCGTAGCCGGCGAGGGTTTGCGCAGTGAGCTGGTAGGCGGCGAAGTAGTCGAACAGTTCAGTGTCGCCCATCACGCCGCACATCGGCACGGCGCCGTCGTACTTCTGCTTGTTGACGGCGGTCTTGTAGGTTTCTTCCTCGATGGCGGCGCCGGTGATGTGGCCGCCCATCGAGTGGCCCATGATGTAGGTGCGGTGCGGCGAGCGCACGACGCGTCCGCGCTCGGCAGCGATCTTCTTGAAGGCGCGGGCGAGTGCATTGGTGTCTTCCACGCCGGCGCGTACGTCGTAGTAGTTCTTGCTGTAACTGGAGGCGGCCCATGCATAGCCGTTTTCAATCAGGTGGCGGCGGATGGACGGCATCGTGATGCGCAGTCCCGGTATCTGGCCCACATAACCGTGGGCGTACATGACAAGCTTGCCGTTCCAGTTCTTCGGCACTTCGATGCGATACGCAGCACCGTCGAGTATGCCGGCCCAGCGGTCGGTCTGCACAGTGCTGCCTGTCAGTGCAGCAAATCCCGGTGAGCCATCCGCCGCGGCTTCATAGTCGGCTGCTGCAGTCGGATCGGGTGCAACGAATTCGCGCGAATCCTGCGCGCGGGCTTCTTCCGTCACGACCTTGCTTTTGGCGGCAAGGGTGGCGTCCGCCGCGCCGAGTGCATCGTTTTGTCCGCTACCGCATCCGGCAAGCCAGAATGCGCTGCCCAGAATCAGGCCACCGCCTTTCAACATCTTTATTTTCACGGGTGTCTCCTCATTAGTCGTTATTGGTGTTCTGCAATGCAGAACGACGTTCCGTTACTGCGACTTGCTGATTCAACATACGTGAAAAAGTGGTGACAAAAAGAGGCAAAGAAACAAGTTTTGCGCCTGCGCAATTGACTTTGCCGAGCGGAAATATAAGTGAGCCAAGAAGCGGCAGTCAGGCTGGAAACAATGCGGCAGGAACGCGCTGCGCCGCCCGGCATGCGAGCGCACACCCGGAGCGGGGTGGTGACTTACAAGGAGATGACTTACAGGAAGCGGTCGAGCAATTTACGGCTGGCCTTGTCCAGCGCCTGCACGTTGCGCACGAGGTATTGCACGCCGTGGCTGTCTGCAATCAGCAAGGTGTCGTGGGCGATGCGGCGAATGTCTTCTTCACCCTTGAGCACGAAGCGCGCATCGCCACGGTCGGTCTCGACGTCCCAGGTGCTGGGTACGGCAAATGTGGAAACGTCCTTCAGGCGCTTGATCTCCGGCAGGAACTCGCGGTTCTTCAGTTCTTCTTCGAGCAGCGTGCGGACGTCGGCCGGCAGGTCGGCAAGGCGCTCGATCCATGCCAGTTCGTGGCCGTCGACATCGACCAGCGCGATGCCGGAGTCCGGCGCAGCAATCGGGAAAGCGCGCACCGGCACCACGCCTTCATGCGTGCCTTCTGCATCAGACAATACGAGCTTGCCGAAGGCGTTACGGGTTAATTGAAATGTGCTCATGCCGTGCTTTCTGTCGATTCGGCCTTGACCAGCGCTTCGATTGCCTCGTTCTCCACGAGCCGCTGCTGCGCCTGGTACAGCCGGTAGTACGCGCCTTCGCGCGCGAGCAGTTCCTCATGCTTGCCGACCTCGACGATCTGGCCCTTGTCCAGTACCACCAGCCGGTCCGCCTGGCGCAGCGTGGACAGGCGGTGTGCAATCGCGATCGTGGTGCGGCCGCGCACGAGGTTGTCGAGCGCCTTCTGGATTTCCTTCTCGGTCGTGGTGTCCACCGACGACGTCGCTTCATCGAGGATCAGCAGTTGCGGATCGATCAGCAGCGCGCGCGCGATCGAGATGCGCTGGCGCTCGCCACCCGACAGCGTCTGCCCGCGCTCGCCGACCAGCGAGTCGTAGCCGTGCGGCAGGCGCAGGATGAATTCATGCGCATTCGCGGCACGCGCAGCTGCAATGATTTCCTCGCGCGTGGCGCCCGGCTTGCCGTAGGCGATGTTGTCTGCGATCGTGCCGAAGAACAGGAAGGGCTCCTGCAGCACCAGCCCGATGTGACGGCGGTATTCCGCCACCGGCAGCGAACGGATATCGACGCCGTCGACCATGATCGCGCCCTCGGATACGTCATAGAAACGGCAGATCAGGTTCACCAGCGTGCTCTTGCCAGATCCGCTGTGACCAACCAGGCCGATCATTTCACCCGGCTTGATCGACAGGTCGACGCCGCGGAGCACCGCACGGTTGCCATAGCGGAAACCAACCTGTTTGATGTCGATGCGGCCTTCGATCTTCTGCAAATGCACCGGGTTCTGCGACTCGGGCACGGACGACACATGGTCGAGGATGTCGAAGATGCGCTTGGCGCCGGCCGCCGCTTTCTGCGTCACCGACACGATGCGGCTCATCGAATCGAGCCGTGTATAGAAGCGGCCGATGTACGCGAGGAAGGCGGTCAGCACACCCACCGTGATGTCGCCGCGCGATACCTGCCAGATGCCGACGCCCCACACGATCAGCAAGCCGATCTCGGTCAGGAAGGTAACGGTTGGCGAGAACAGTGACCAGATCTTGTTCACGCGGTCATTGATGGCGAGGTTATGCTTGTTCGCTTCGCGGAAGCGGGCTGCTTCGCGCTTTTCCTGTGCGAAGGCCTTCACCACGCGGATGCCGGGGATGGTGTCGGCCAGCACGTTGGTGACCTCGCCCCAGACGCGGTCGATCTTCTCGAATCCGTGGCGCAGCCTGTCGCGCACGAGATGGATCATCCAGGCGATGAACGGCAGCGGCAGCAGCGTTACCAGTGCCAGCCACGGGTTGATCGACACGAGGATGATCGCGGTCATCGTGATCATCAGCACATCGGTCGCAAAGTCGAGCAGGTGCAGCGACAGGAACACGCAGATGCGGTCGGTCTCCGACCCGATGCGCGCCATCAGGTCGCCGGTGCGCCGCCCGCCGAAGTATTCGAGCGACAGCTTCATCAGGTGCTCATAGGTCGACGTGCGCAGATCGGCGCCGATGCGCTCGGACACCAGCGCAAGGATGTAGGTGCGCGCCCAGCCCAGTATCCACGCCACCAGCGCGGCGCCGAACAGGCCCGACAGGTACAGCGCAACCAGACTGACGTCGATCTGCTGGCCGTTCTGATAAGGAATCAGCACATTGTCCATCAGCGGCATGGACAGATAAGGCGGCACCAGCGTCGCCGCCGTTGAAGCAAGTGTCAACAAAAAACCGGCCAGCAGCTGGCCCTTGTAAGGCTTGGCAAAACGCCACAGGCGGAACAAGGTCCACGTCGACGGCGGCGTATGCACCTCGCGCGTGCAGACCGGGCATTCCTCCTGGTCCGGCGGCAGCGGCGCCTTGCAGCTCGGGCAAATGGCCTGTTCCGGCTCTGCAGCGGGCACGCCGCTGACGGCGGCATCGCGCTGCAGCTCAAACTGGTCGATCAGGCGCAGCGCCTCCGGATTGTGGCCGAGCGTGTAGCGCCAGCAAGCCAGGCGCGCGGTGGCATCGTGCAGTTCAAGCGTGCCGACGCCGGCATGATCGTGATGCGCGAGCTTCAGCTCACGTCGGTATGGCCATTCTGTCCATTCGTGCTCGCCGGAAGTCCTGGCCAGCAGACGCCGGTCGGTGACGACCACGAGGCCTGGCGCAAAGCGCAGCTGCGCATCGAGGTCCAGTTCGAGGCTCGCATGTACGGTTTCGCCGTGATGCAGGCGCGAGGTCACTTCGGCGTGCCATGCATCAGGTAGAGCTTGTCGAAAAGACAAGCTTGGTGCGGACTCAGTTTTCATTCAGGGCAGGAGTAATCCAGTGGCAAACAAGCGTTTGCATAATAAGTGCGGGGTCTCGGCGTGCGGGCCGAAACTGATATCAAGCCGTCACGATGCCGGATAAGCACCAGATCAGCGCCACATCAGCACCATATCGGACCGGCCGAAACGGCAAACGAAGCGACTAAGTATACCGACACGGTGCGCGTCTTTTCTGGTAATTTCGCGTGCTCAACAAATTTTCTGAAACAAGTAAACCAATCCCCATGTCGAACGTTAATTACTGATTCCAGTCACGACGTTCGCATTCAAGCAATAACGCTCGCTTGCCCTGCCACATGAACAAGAAATCCATAGAGATTGTCAATGTACTATCACTGCGCGGACCGAACATTTGGACTTATCGTCCCGTCATCGAAGCGTGGGTCGACATCGGTGATCTCGAAGATTCACCCTCCAATACCATTCCGGGTTTTTACGAGCGCCTGACTGCCATGCTGCCGGGCTTGATCGAACACCGTTGCGGTGTCGGCGAGCGCGGCGGCTTCCTGCAGCGCCTGCGTGAAGGCACCTGGCCGGCGCACATCATGGAACACGTGATGATCGAGCTGCAGAACCTGGCCGGCGTGCAGACCGGTTTTGGCAAGGCGCGCGAAACCTCGCAACGCGGCGTGTACAAGGTCACCGTGCGCGCCCGCTACGACCAGGTCAGCCGTGCTGCGCTGGTTGCCGCGCGCGACCTGGTGATGGCGGCGATCGAAGACCGGCCGTATGACGTCGCTGGTTGCGTCAAGCAGCTGACCGACCTCGCCGAGAAAGTGGCGCTCGGCCCGAGCACCGCCAATATCGTCGATGCCGCCACCGATCGTCGCATTCCGTACACACGACTGAACGATGGCAACCTGGTTCAGCTCGGTTACGGTGCGCGCTCGCGCCGCATCTGGACTGCGGAAACCGACCAGACCAGCGCGATCTCGGAGAGCATTTCCCGCGACAAGGACCTGACCAAATCGCTGCTGAAAGCCTGCGGCGTGCCGGTGCCGGAAGGGCGGATCGTGACCAGTCCCGACGACGCCTGGGACGCGGCGCAGGACATTGGCTTGCCGGTCGTGGTCAAACCTTCCGACGCCAACCACGGCCGTGGCGTGTCGATGGACCTGAACACCCAACAGGAAATCGAAGCCGCCTACAAGCTCGCCGATGAAGAAGGCAGCGACGTCATCGTCGAACGCTTCATCCGTGGCGATGAGCATCGCCTGCTGATCGTCGGCGGCAAGCTGGTCGCCGCCACCAAGGGTGAGATCGCCACCGTGACTGGCGACGGCGTCTCCAACATCACGCAGCTGATCGAGAGCCAGATCAACAGCGACCCGCGCCGCGGCGAGCATGAGGAGTTTCCGCTCAGCCTGATCACCTACGACGAAGACCCGACGATCCTGCTGGTGCTGGAGCGTCAGGGATTCACGCCGGAGTCGGTGCCGCCGGCCGGCAAGGCCGTGCTGATCCAGAGCCGCGGCAACCTGGCATTCGACTGCACCGACGATGTCCATCCAGAAGTGGCCGCCGCGGCTTCTCTGGCTGCGCGCATTGTCGGCCTCGATATCGCCGGCGTCGACATGGTGGCCCAGAACATTTCCCGTCCGCTCGACGAGCAGGGCGGCGCGATCGTGGAAGTCAATGCCGGCCCGGGCCTGTTGATGCACCTGAAACCCGCCAGCGGGCGCCCGCGCCCGGTGGGCCGTGCGATCGTCGATCATCTATTCCCCGATCCGGGCAGCGATGGACGCATCCCGGTTGCCGGCGTGACCGGCAGTCACGGCAAGACGATGGTGGCACGCCTGGTCGGTCGCATGCTCAAGCTGCATGGCAGCAATGTGGCGGTGGCCTGTACAGACGGATTGTTCATACGCGGACGGAAAACAGTTGATGCCGACTGTGCCAGCTGGCAGTACGCCAATCGCGTCCTGATGAACCGCGCGGTCGAAGCCGCGGTGTTCGAGAACGGTTTCCGCGCAATACTGACCGAAGGCGTCGCGTATGACCGCTGCCAGGTCGGCGTGGTGACCAATATCGCCGAAGACGCACGCCTGCCCGAGCTGTACATCGAGGACGCCGACGACATGAAGAAGGTCGCGCGCACCCAGGTCGATATCGTGCTGCCCGAGGGCACCGCCGTGCTGAATGCTGCCGATCCTCGCGTGGTCACCATGGCCGAACTGTGTGACGGCGGCGTCATCTTCTTTGCGGTATCGCCGGATGCCAAGGCATTGGTGCAGCATCGTGCCGACGGAGGCCGTGCGGTCTTCCTGCGCGGCGACAAGGTGGTCCAGGCGACCGGCGCCAGCGAGTCACCCCTGTTCGAACTTGCCGAGCTCGCGATTGCTGACCTCGACAAGCGTCCGTATATCGTCGAAAACATTCTTGCAGCGGTCGGCGCCGGCTGGGCGCTAGGTGTCACCACGGAGCAGATGCTCGCGGCACTCGCCTCGTATGACTTCGGCAGCGCGTGAAGAAACAGTAATCGAATTGAAGAACAAAGGTCCGTCGGGAACGGGCTGGAAAGCAAGCATGGCAGCCGCAGCGACGCGCCGCAGCCAGGCAAACAAGGAAAAATATTGATGGAAATCTCGCGTATCCGCGCCTTGCGCGGCCCTAACTTGTGGAGTCGGCATACGTCAATCGAGGCGATCGTGTCGTGCAGCGACGCCGAGCGCGACATCAGCGGATTGCCGGGTGTCGAAGCCAGGCTGCGTACGCGTTTCCCGGAGATCAAATTCCTCGAACCGGCCAGCGCCGGCCATCCCTTTTCACTGGCGCATGTGCTCGAAGCCGCTGCACTCGGATTGCAGGCGCATGCAGGCTGCCCGGTCACGTTCAGCCGTGCGGTGGAAACGGTGGAAAGCGGTACCTACCAGGTCGTGGTCGAGTACACCGAAGAAGACGTCGGCCGCCTTGCCTTCGAACTGGCGGACCAGCTGTGCCGCAGCGCGCTCGAGGACACGCCGTTCGACCTGCAGGCCGCGCTCGAGCGCCTGCGCGAGCTCGACGAGGACATCCGCCTCGGACCGAGCACCGGCTCCATTGTGCAGGCTGCGGTTGCGCGCGGCATTCCCTACCGCCGCCTGACCGAAGGCAGCATGGTGCAGTTTGGCTGGGGCAGCCGCCAGCGCCGCATCCAGGCGGCCGAAACCAGCGCCACCAGCGCGATTGCCGAGTCGATTGCGCAGGACAAGGAACTGACCAAGATGCTGCTCGACGCCGCCGGCGTGCCGGTGCCGAACGGCCGTTCCGTCACCGACGCGGAAGACGCGTGGAAGGCCGCCTGCGAGATCGGCGGCCCGGTCGTGGTCAAGCCGCGCGACGGCAACCAGGGCAAGGGTGTCGCGGTCAATATCCGTACCCGTGAAGAAGTGCTGGCCGCGTTTGCGGTGGCGCAGGGCATCAGCGACGACGTCATCGTCGAGCGCTACATTACCGGCCACGATTTCCGCATGCTGGTCGTGGGTGACCAGCTGGTTGCCGCCGCACGCCGCGCCCCGCCGCAAGTGACCGGCGATGGCGTGCATACCATCAGCGAGCTGATCGAACAGGTCAACCGCGATCCGCGCCGCGGCTCCGGCCATGCAACGTCGCTGACCAAGATCCGTCTTGACGACATCGCGCGTGCGACGATGGCCAAACAGGGCTTTACTGCCGACAGTATTCCGCCGATCGGCACGCTGGTCGTGCTGCGCAACAACGCCAACCTGTCCACCGGCGGCACGGCCACCGACGTAACCGATGACGTGCATCCGGACGTGGCCGCGCGCGCGGTCGAAGCGGCGCAGATGGTCGGCCTCGATATCTGCGGTGTCGATCTCGTCTGCGAAAGCGTGATCAAGCCGCTGGAAGAACAGGGCGGCGGCATCGTCGAAGTGAACGCGGCGCCCGGCCTGCGCATGCACCTGCAGCCATCGTTCGGCAAGGGACGCGCGGTCGGCGAAGCGATTATTTCCACCATGTTCAAGGACGGCGACGACGGCCGCATTCCGGTGGTCGCGGTGGCCGGCACCAATGGCAAGACCACGACGGTCAAGCTGATCGCGCACCTGCTCGTGGCGAACAAGTACCGGGTCGGCATGACCGGCACCGATGGCGTGTACATCAGCAATGTGCGCGACAACAAGCCGGTGATGGACCGCATCGACACCGGCGACTGCAGCGGCCCGCGCAGCGCGCGTAACGTGCTGTTGCACCCGGATGTCGACGCCGCCGTATTCGAAACCGCCCGCGGCGGCGTTCTGCGCGAAGGCCTCGGCTTCGACCGCTGCAATGTCGCGGTCGTCACCAACATCGGCGAAGGCGACCACCTTGGGCTGAACTACATCACCACGGTCGAAGACCTTGCCGTGGTCAAGCGCGTCATCGTGCAGAACGTGGCACCGAACGGCACCGCGGTACTCAATGCCGCCGACCCGATGGTGGCGAACATGGCTGGCGTCTGCCCCGGCAGCGTCACCTTCTTCGCCAGGGACGTGCACCATCCGGTCATGGCCAGCCATCGCGCGCAGGGACGTCGCGTCGTGTTTGTCGATGGTGATGCCATCGTCGCCGCCGAAGGCAAGGACGCCTACCGCATCGCACTGGCCGACATTCCACTCACCCGCAACGGCATGATCGGTTTCCAGGTCGAGAATGCGATGGCCGCCATCGGCGCGGCATGGGGCCTGGGTCTCGACTGGGCGACGGTGCGCGCCGGGCTCCAGACCTTCGTCAGCGACGCGCAGAGCGCGCCAGGCCGCTTCAACCTGTTCTCCTACAATGGCGCCACGCTGATTGCCGACTACGGCCATAACCCGGATGCGATTGCCGCACTGGTGAAAGCTGTCGACAGCATGCCGGCCAAACGCCGCAGCGTGGTCATCAGCGGCGCCGGCGACCGTCGCGATATCGACATCCGCCGCCAGACCGAAATCCTGGGCGATGCATTCGACGCCATCGTGCTATACGAAGACCAGTGCCAGCGCGGCCGTGAAGATGGCGAGGTGATCAAGCTGTTGCGCGAAGGGTTGGTCAATGCCTCGCGCGCAAAGTCGGTGAAAGAGATCAAGGGCGAGTTCCTGGCGATCGATACCGCACTGGCTGAACTCTCCGAGGGCGACCTCTGCCTGATCCTGATCGACCAAGTGGATGAGGCACTGGCGTATATCAGCCAGCGCGCAACGCAGTAAGCACCATCAGGAGCATCACGAGGGCTGCGCGTGCGTTGCCCTCGCCCGCCTGCCGCTCAGCGTGGCTGCAGACGGATCAGCTGCCCCTTGTCTTCATCGGTCAGCACATACAGCAAGCCATCCGGTCCCTCGCGCACATCGCGGATGCGCTGCTTCAGGTTCTCCAGCAGTTTTTCTTCCTTGACGACCTTGTCGCCCTGCAGCTGGAGCCGCGCAAGATATTTGAATTTCAGCGAGCCGACAAACAGATTGCCCTGCCAGTCCTTGCCGTACTTGTCGCTGCGCAGGAAAGCCATGCCGGACGGGGCGATCGACGGCGTCCAGTAATGTATCGGCTGTTCCATCCCCGGTCGTGCGGTTTCTCCTTCACCGACCTTCGCGCCGCCATAATGGACGCCATAGCTGATCACCGGCCAGCCATAGTTCTTGCCCCCTTCCGGCCGGTTGATTTCATCACCGCCCTGTGCGCCGTGCTCATTCATCCAGACCTTGCCGTCGAGGCCGAGCGTTGCGCCTTGCGGGTTGCGGTGGCCGAAGCTCCATATCTCCGGCAACGCACCGCGGTTGGCAAGGCTCCTGCCGGCAAACGGATTGTCCGGCGGTACCGATCCATCCTTGCCGATGCGCACCACCTTGCCATGATGATTGTCGAGACGCTGCGCATCCTGCATGCGCTTGAAGCGATCGCCCAAGGTCATGTACAGCGTGCCGTCACCGTGCTCGACGATGCGGCAGCCGAAATGCAGGTTGCTCTCGAACTTGGGCTGCTGGCTGAAGATGACCTTCACTTGCTCGAGCCGGCGACCGTCATCCGACAGCCGGGCCGATGCCAGCGCGGTCGAGTTGGCGTCGGCCTGTTCGCCCTTGCCCGGCTCGGAAAAACAGAAATAGATGGTGCGGTTGCGCGAAAAGTCACGGTCGGTGATTACATCCAGCAGCCCGCCTTGTCCTCCCGCATCTACCTTGGGCAAGCCCGCGATCGGCGGGCCCATTTCCCCGTTCGGATGCACCAGTCGCATGCGCCCCGGCCGCTCGGTCACCAGCATGCGGCCGCCGTCCACAAACGCCAGTCCCCACGGATGTTCAAGGCCGCGAGCGATGACTTCCGGCTGTATCTTCGTGCCGCCTTCCTGCGCACTTGCCGGGGAAAGTGCGGCGAACGAGAGCAATGCAGCAAGCACCAGCTTGCGATCGGGAATGCGACGGCATGGTGAAGTGGTCATGGCTGGTCCTGAGTCGGTCATGCCGCCATTGTGCCCAAGCGCACGCCGACCGGCATGAAGTACAGCAAATCCGGGGCGTGGCGCCATGCCGCGCAGCGCCTATTCCAGCGGCGCCGCGGACGCGGTTTCGTTCGACACGGCCTCGCGCGGCTGACCCAGCTTCGTCAGGTCGAGTTGACGTGCAATCATTGCCTTGCCCAATGCCTCGCGCCGGTTTTCGTCGAGCAGCTTCAGCACTTCCGGGAACAGGTGCTCCTCCTCTTCCTTGTGGTGATGTTCGGTCTGCTCCTTCAGCACCTTGAATTTCGGCTCGAAGGACTTGTCCGACGGCTCCATCTCGATCAGGTCGGCAAGGAGGCGCTTGAGCGACAGGTGTTCCTCCAGGGACTCCAGCAGATCATCCTCGGTGCAGGCTTCGTGCACCGCCGGATAAAAGATTTCTTCCTCTGCTTTGATATGTACTGTCAGGCGATCTGCCGCCTGCACAAACAGCGCCTTGGTTGTGTCGTCGCCGTGTGTGTCGGCGACCTGCTGCAACAGGCTTTCCATTTCACGATGTTGCGCCGTCAGGAATTTCACTGCGTCCGTTTCTGCTTGTGTCATTACGCTGCTCCGATGTGAGTTTGACAAGCTTAGAGACAGGAAAAACGAACTGGTTCAGAGCGCATCGCATACAAGCAGTACGCGCATGCGGAAAAGCGGGCGGGCACTTACAATACCGCCGTCCTGTTTACGAAAGAAAATAATGATCGAGCGCAAGCCTCTCGACGCCGTTGCGATTTCCGTGATGCTGGTGCTGTGCGTGTTGTGGGGATTGCAGCAGGTTGCGGTCAAGCTTGCCGCACCGGGAATGGCGCCGGTGATGCAGATCGGACTGCGTTCCGCGATTGCGGCGATCCTCGTGTGCTGCCTGATGTGGTGGCGCGGCGAACGCCTGTCGACGCGTGCCGGCATATTCAGTGCAGGCATTGCGACGGGCGTGCTGTTCTCGCTGGAGTTCCTGTGCGTCGCGATCGGCCTGCAGTACACGACGGCGTCGCATATGTCGGTGTTCCTGTACACGGCGCCGATCTTTACCGTGCTCGGCCTGCACTGGTCGATCTCCGGCGAGCGTCTCGGCATGCTGCAGTGGAGTGGTGTGATTGCCGCCTTTGCGGGTGTTGCGGTGGCCTTTTCCAACGGCTTTGCCGAGGGCTCACGCGCATGGGCCGACATGTTGATCGGCGATGCGCTGGGTGTGCTGGGCGGCATCTTCTGGGCAGCCACCACCGTACTGATCCGGCGCTCTGCATTGTCCGAGGCTCCACCAGCAACGACCCTGCTGTATCAGCTCGGCACCTGCGGCGTGCTGCTCCTGGGCATTGCACTGGCGACCGGGCAGGCGTACCAGGTATCGATGACCGGCATCGTCTGGGCCAGCCTGTTTTTCCAAGCCGTCATCGTCGCCTTCATCAGCTTCCTGCTGTGGTTCTGGCTGTTGCGGCAGTATCTGGCCTCCCGCCTTTCCGTGTTTTCTTTTCTCACACCGATGTTCGGCGTCGGCTTCGGTGTCCTGTTGCTCGGAGATCCGCTCGACCCGCGCTTCGTGCTCGGCGCGGCGCTCGTGATGATCGGTGTTGTGATGGTGAATTTGCGCGGCAGGTAGGCACTTTTCCGCTTCAGAATTGCCTAAGTCTTTCGGTGGCGCAATGCGCCATGCCAGGAAAGTCTCAGGAGAAATTCATGTTGCTTCGCTTGCGCCGTTTGTTCCGTGCTGTCGGGCGCGATATCGTGGTGCTGTGGTATGCCTGCCGTCATCCCTCGACGCCATGGCGGTTGCGGCTCGCTGCGCTGCTGCTGGTGATATACGTTTTCAGCCCGCTCGACATCATTCCGGACTGGCTCGTGCTCTTCGGCTGGATTGATGATGTCAGCCTGATCGCACTCGGCATTCCGGCGTTGCTGAACCTGATGCCGGAGCAAGCCTTGCACGACGCACGCGTATCGGCCGAAGGTTTGTTGTCGCGCCGGTGGTTCCGGCAAAAGTAACAAGTCACCTCTTCTCCACCTCTTCTCGCGGCGGGCTGCTGCCAACGCCCGCTTCTCACTCCCCGCCTCTAAAACGGCGGGCGGGCACTGCATTGGCCCTTCCGCTCTTCGGCCAGATTCCAATCGTCTTTTCGCCGTCGCGTGCCGACGGATGAGGCTTGTGCCGACTGGTATCTCTTCCCAACTTAGTTACCAAGAATCAATATTTGATTCTCTTTGTTACAAATTTCAGGGAAAATACCGCCACGCCTCGAAGGGCTATTGCTGGCCGGCTACATAAGTACGGCCTTTTCCCACCATGATTGACCAATCGCAAAGGAAAATGATGCAGTGCCGAAATTGCGGAACGGAAAACAAGAATACGGCCAAGTTTTGTCTGTCTTGCGGGAGTGCACTCTCTGCGGTCGAACCGTCGCTGGCCATCGCCACAGTCAACTGCCCGAGCTGCAACCATGAGAACAAGGCAAACAGAAAATTCTGTTCGAAATGTGGCGGCGCGTTAAAAACCGCCGCACCCCCGGCCGACATTACGGCTTTCGAGGCCGCCGCGCCTGTCGAAGCAGCGCCGCAAGTGCCTGCCGCCCCGCCGGTTGATGCGACGTCATTGCCGCCTGAGCCAGAAGCGCCGGTAGAACTGCCGGTGATCGTGGAAGCTGTCACAGAAGTACCTCCATCCGCGCCGCCATCCGTAATTGAAGTTCCTGCAATGACGCCGCGTGCATCAGAACTCCCGATTGAACCGCCGGCGAACATCGAATCTGTAACAGACGCACCGTCACCTGTGCCGCCCTCTGCGCCGTCACCGGTAATTGAAGTTCCCACCATTACGTCGCCCGCGTCAGACCCTGTCTCTGAAGCTACCCCTGACGCAGCAGCCGAGCGTGCTGCCGGTGGGATTGCATCTGCAAACAAGAAGAGCGGCAAGCCCGCCAAGCTTATCGTCGGCAGCGTAGCGCTCGTCATCGCAGTCCTTGGCGCGGGTGCCGCCTGGTGGTTCAACCGCACGGGCGATGCACCGGCCGCCGTTGTCGTGGCTGCAAATCCCGCACCAGATGCCGCTTCCGCGGGCGCGCCACCGGCTCCAGCGGTTGTTCCAGTCGCGGCTTCGGTCCCACCGGAGTCGGCGAAGACAACCGCCGTCCCGGCTGAAGAACCGCTGCATGCAGGACCGGAATCAGCCAAGCCCGCCCCGCCGCAACCGACGGCAGAGGAAATCGAGGAAAAGAAGGCAGCGCAGCTCGCCAAGCGCAAGGCGGCCGAAGAAGCCCGCAAGAAGAAGCTTGAAGAACAAAAGGCGAAGGAAGAAGCGCGGGCAAGGCAAGTGGCAGCGGCTGCACCACAGCCCAAGCCCGAGCCGGCTCAAGCCGCTGCTGCACCGCGATCATCCGGTACGGCAGAACGTCTCGCCCAATGCCAGAGCGGCAATGTGTTCAAGCGCGAGCTGTGCATCTGGCAGGTCTGCAACAACAAGTGGGGCCAGGACGGCTGCCCTGCGTACCAATCAAAAGATAACCAGAACAACTATTAGTCGACGCTTGATGCGTGTACGGCGCGACAGCATGTCCGCTCCATACACGCATGTTGCATCGCAGTTTCATGTACTCAACCCCCTCACCGAAACAAGAAGAAGGAATACGCATGAGCAATAACAACAATGAGAAAAAAGCGTCCGCCGCGCTGATGTCAGGGCTGGACTCCTTGCTGGCGGCGACAGACGCGTTCAAGAACATCCGCGCGATCATGCTGCTGGGCCTGACGCTGGTTGCCGCGACGCTGGTTGGTGGCGTCGTTGGTGCCATCGCTGCAAAGACGTTCAGCTTCTGGCTGGGGGGCCTCGGCTTCCTGCTGGCATTTGCGGTGTTCTTCTATGGCCTCAATGCGGTCGGCATCATCATCATGCGCGATGCGCAAGGCCAGGGATCCGGCACCATGATGGACGCTGTCCTGTTGTCGCTCTTTACCAGCCACCGCTTGCTGGGCGTCGCGGTGCTGCAATTCCTGATCATGCTGGCAGTAGTGCTTGTCATTGCGATCGTTCTTTTCGTGTGCAAGATCCCGGTACTCGGCCCGGTGCTCTTTACCGTCGTGTTTCCGGTGTCGGCCATTCTTTTCGGGCTGCTGGTGTTTTCACTGTTCTACGTCATGCTGCCGCTTGCGGGCCCGGCGGTCTGGGCAGGATGCACGGTCTTTCAAGTGATCGCGCGCTTGAATGTGATCGCACGCAAGAAGCTGGTGCCAGTCATCCTGAACCAGCTCATCCTGCTGTTTATTACCACCTTCAGTGCATCGATCATCTTCTTCGTCGTCATGACTGGAGTCTTGTTCACCACCGGCTTATCGAGTGGCATTATTAGCGACTTTGAGTTAAGTAACGTATGGAACATGTCCACCAGTTCCGGCCATGCCGCTGCCGGCGGCATTGGCGCTGGCCTCCTGTTTGCGGTTGCTGCCGTCGTTCCGATGCTGATCCTGATGAAAGGCACATGCATCATCTATTTGAAAACGACCAGCGACCTGGATTTCGCGCAGGCTGAAGCGCAGCTCGAAAGCGGCCTGGATTCTGTCAAGAAGAAGGCAGAAGAAGCGCGCGAGCGCGCACGCCGGCTGGCTGAACAGCAGCGTAATGCCGCACAGCCAGCACCTGTTGCTGCGGCACCCGCGGGCAGCACACCATCCGCGCCGTCCGCGCTCCCCGGCGGAGAAAGCGCGCCTGCATGCCCAGGATGCCATGCAACAGTTTCGGTGGACGACATGTTCTGCGGCGAATGCGGCCATAAGCTCAAGTGAGGCAGCGCATGGCACGCTTCTGCACCAAATGCGGCACGCGCAATGAAAACCATGCGCGCTTCTGCGAACAATGCGGCAATCCGATCGCACCGGCCGCGACTGCGCTGACGCCTGCGCCCGTAGCGGAGGCTCCCGCCGCAACCGCTACTGCAGGCTCTCGCCCTGGACAGCGTCGTCTGCTTGCCGGCGGCATCGTCGTTGCGGCGCTGACGCTTGTCGTCGGTGGGCTGGCCTGGTGGATGACACCGGAAACCGCATCCGAAGCGAGTTTCGCGCGCGCCATCAACGCGCATTTCGCCAACGATGCCAAGGCGCGCGACAAGATCCTGTGCACCGGCAATCTGCCTTACGACAAGGACCCGATTCGCGTTGATGAATACAACCGGTCGACGCGTCAGTACATGGACATGCTGGTACAGGCCGGTGTTTACGGCGCGCCGCAGCAAGAGTCGTCCGGGGGCTACGTTCCGCGTACGCATTTTGTCTATGCGCTGAGCGAAGAAGGCAAGAAATGGGTACGCAGCAACCGCTTGTGCCTCGGCGCCGGCCTGAAGGCAAAACAAGTCAGCGGCTACGAGCAAGTGGCAGAAATCGACGGCAAGCCATTTGCCGTCGCAAGCGCAAGGCTGGAAATCGAGGACGAAGCGCCATGGCTTGCAAAGGCACTGGACCGCGGCGCGCTATTGCGAGAGCTGGACCGGGAAAACATGTCCGTCTCCCTGCCGGTCGGGCGCATTGATGGGAAATGGACAGTGTCGGACCTTGGTCCGGGTGAAATGCTGGCTAGGCGAGTCAATGCACCTGGCAAGGCCGATGCAGATTCAGGAGCGAGAGGCGGTTTCTTTGATGCGCTGAAGAGCTTGTTTACTTTTGGCGCAAGCCATCCCTTGGTCGGCAAATGGCAGGATGATTCCGGTCTTTTCCTGCTGGAGTTTACGAATGACGCTTATGTGCAGAACGGTGTCACGATGAAAGCAAAATTCGAAACTCGTGACAATCAAGTCACAGTGATGCCGGAAGGCGCGTCGGGTATCGGGTTGGTTCTGAAGATGCGCGACAGCGACACAGCGGTACTCGACATGGGGTTGGCATCAGTGACCCTCAAACGGGTGCACTGAGCCGGGTGCACTGAGCCGGCCGCGCAGGGCTTCAGCCTGACAGTGCGCCTGTCAGGCTGGTCCGACTCGGGAGTATTGATCCGAATTGTCCGCCAGCCAGCGGCGCGACAGGTCCGTACCGTACTGCGCCGGGTGGAAATCCTTGCGCTTGTATTCTCGCCACGGCCCGTATGACTGGCGAAGCAGTCCGCGCTTGCCGAACAGGTGATGCGCCGCACTCTTCCAGGTGCTCCATTTCCATAGCGTGCCGTCGCGCCGCAGGTTGCTGACGGTCTGGCGCAGCGTGTCGGTAAGGAAGAACAACGTCGCACGCCGGAACCAGATCATGCGCCAGCGATAATCGCCGCCCAATGCCTGGTACAGGTCGAAGGCGGTGCTCTTGTGCTCCGACTCTTCCGCGCTGTGCCACAGCCACATCGTCTTCAGGCGCGGCTCTGCGCCCTCCAGCCAGTCCGGATGCGACAGCAGGTACTCGGCGAGGATCGCGGTGAAATGTTCATTGGCGGCCGTGATGGCGACCCAGTGGCGCGCATCGATTCCTTCCACCAGCTTCAGGCGCTTTTGTGCGCGCGGCCCCCAGGCATTGACCAGTCCGTGTTTTTCCAGATGCGCGTTGAACAGGCCGTGGATACGGCGGTGCGTCGCCTCCTGCCCGACGAATCCCTGCACTTCGTCCTTGAATGGCGCCTGCCTGTCAGCCGGCAGCGCTTTGAATCCGTTACGGACCGAATCGATGAAGAACTGTTCGCCGACCGGAAAGCTCATTGACAGCGCATTGAAGAAGGCGGAACGGAATGCATCTCCGCCGCACCAATGGCGGTCGAACGGTGTTTCGAGATTGATCAGCAGGCGGCGGACAACGAGGTCGGTCATGAAAAGTCTCCACGGGTTTTATGGTTCTTATTCCGGGTTGTTATTCCAGGTTTCTATTCCCTTTAATACATGCGGTACTAGCTCGTACCACACGAATATGGGATGCATACTGGCTGTCGCTTATGTTATTGTCAAGTGTCAAATTCGCAATAATCGACCCGCCTCAATCACCATGACGCTAGCACTCCGCGAAATCATTCTCGAAAACTACTTAGAAACCGGCAACAACACCATGCACCGACATCGCCTGCTGGAAGGCATGGCCCGCGCAGTCGCAGCAAGAGGGTATGCCGACACCACCATCTCCGACATCGTGCGCGAAGCAGCCGTCTCGCGGCGCACCTTCTACGAACACTTCGCTTCCAAATCCCATTGCCTGATCGCGCTCTACGAGGCGGCCAGCATCAACGCACTCCGTGTGCTGCGCGATGCGCTTGATCCAAAACGTGACTGGGAGCAGCAGCTGGAAACCGCAATCCATGCCTACTTCGATTGCCTCGCGCAGAACCCCATGCTGGTGCGCACGCTGTTCATCGAAATCCTCGGCCTCGGCTCCGATGGTTTGGCGGCACGCCGGCGTGTGAACGATGAGATCGTCGGTTTCATGCTGGAAGTCATTAACGACGAGAACAACGGTCACAAGCGCACAAGTCCTTTGTCACACGACATGGCGTTGGCGATTGTGGGAGGCATCAACGAGCTTGTGCTGCAGGCAATCGAGCGCAATCGCGTGGACCGCCTGCAGGAACTGGCAGCGCCGGCGATCGCGCTGGTGCGCGTCGTAACCGATACCGCATCCAGTCATTGACGCTGCGCACCTTTCACTATCGTCCGCATAAGGCGCTGCAGCCCTACATTGATCGTTTCTGGGGATGGGAGTCCAGCGGCACGGATCTGATCGTGCTGCCGACGGTACTCCCCGGAACGGGCGCGGAGTTCTTTTTTCATTACGGCACACCATTTCGCCGCAGCACCGCATCACAAACCGAAACTGATATTGGCCAGGCGCACCTGCTTTGCGTGCGACAAAAGCCGGTGGAACTGGCGCCTTCCACGCGCATCGGTTTCATTGCGGTCCGCTTCCGCGCCGGCGCGGTGCATCGCTTCATCGCCCTTCCCGGTTGCGAGCTTCTGGACAGCACCTGGTCTGCGGCAGACGTATGGGGAACAGCCGGTGCTGCGCTTGCCGGCCGCATCCGCGATGCAGCGTCGACGCAACAACGGGTTGACTTGCTTCAGTCGTTCCTGTTCGACCAGCTTCGCCAACACGCTTCGGACCCATTGGTTGAAGCAGCCATTGCCTGCCTCTATCGAGACAGTGCGGCGATGCAAGTTGATGCCGCGGCGCAGCTTTTGGGCATCGGGCGGCGCCAGCTGGAGCGCCGTTTTCTTGCGTTGACCGGCCAGACGCCGGTCGACGTGCGTTGCACCAGCCGCTTCCAGAAAACGATCCGTGCCTTGCTGCTCGACGCATCGGCCGATGCGACCGATGTGGCACTGGCGCAGGGCTACTATGACCAGGCACATTTCATCCGCGACTTCAGGGCAGTGGCTGCGGCAGCACCACGACAGTGGCTGCAGGCCGCACGGGCAAAGACGCATTTTTACAATACGCCGTGGCGCGCTTCCTGAAGAATGGCATCTCCCGAAAACGATTGCGAAGGAGATGCCATGTTTCTACTGCTTGCTGAACTAAATGCCCATCCAGACGCGACCCACGAGGTTGGCGCCATCCTGCAGGAACTTGCCAGTGCCGCGCACCGCGAGCCGGGCAACCTTGTTTATGCCGTGCATCAAGCGCTGGAAACCCCGTGCCACTTTGTCGTCTATGAGCTCTACCAGGACAAAAGTGCATGCGACATCCATCTCGCTTCCGCGCCAGTACAGCAAGCCCTGGCAAGATTCGACATCCTGCTCGCAGCAGCGCCACGCATCATCTTCTGCAGCACCATTGCTTCAAAGGGACTCTCACCGCGTATTGCCGGCACAGTTGCTTGAGGTGACTCAAGCGACTATCCCTTGAAGCATCGAACTCCGGGCCGCGCAGCGAATCTTCATTTTGCACCGTGCCGCTTCATGGAAATGACGCCGCCGGTCAAGCAAATCTGCAGGACGAGTGTTGGCTCTCTCCTCCCGGCCATGCACCTCGTGCCGCATGTGCGGGAGGGAAAAAAGGAGCAGACAAGATGACCCGCCTTCCCCGCCGTATTCGCCAGTTCCGCGGCACGCTTGCCGCATCCGTGGTTCCCCTGTTCGGCGCGCTGGCGCTGGTGTCCAATGCAGCGCATGCCGGCGGCTTCGCCCTCAATGAAATGAGCGCCGGGAGCCTGGGCAATGCACATGCCGGTGGCGCTGCCGCGGCGGAAGACCTCAGCACCATCTATTTCAATCCCGCCGGGCTTACGCGGTTCCAGGGACGGCAGTTCATGGGCTCGCTGTCGGCGATCCGCCCGTCGGCAGAATTCAGCAACGCAGGATCCACCACGGCCCTGGGCACGCCGCTTACCGGCGGCAACGGCGGTGATGCGGGGAGCTGGGCGGCGGTGCCTGCCCTCTATTACGCGATGGATATCAACCCCCGCATGCGTTTCGGTATCGGCCTTCAATCGCCTTTCGGGCTGAAGACCGAATACGATGCCGACTGGGTCGGCCGTTACCAGGCATTGAAGTCGGACCTGAAGACGATCAACATCAATCCGACCATCGCATTCAAGCTCAGCGACCAGCTTTCGCTCGGCGCGGGGATCAGCGCGCAGTATGTCGATGTCGAAATTTCACGCGCGATCAATCTTGGCGCGCTCGTGCCCGGCGCTCCCGATGGCCGTGTCACGATTGACGGTGATGACTGGGGATACGGCTTCAATCTCGGCGTGATGTTCGCGCCGGACGAGCATGCTCGCTTCGGCGCATCCTACCGCTCGCGGATCAGGCACAAGCTCTCCGGCGATGCCCGCTACAACTTGCCTGCCGGTTTGCCGGCACCGTTACTTGCGAATCCTGCATTGACCAACACCGGCGCCAGTGCAGACCTCGACCTGCCGGAATCCGTGAGCCTGAGCGGCTACCTCGACCTGGATCGCCAATGGTCGGCGATGGCCGACGTCACCTGGATGCGCTGGAGCCGCTTCGAGGAACTGAGCGTGCGGTTCGCCAACGGTGCACCAACCAGCACGACGCCCGAGAACTTCCGCAATACCGTGCGCGTCGGCGTCGGTGCCAGCTACCGCTACAACGACATGCTGAAGCTGCGCGGCGGCGTCGCCTGGGACCGCTCCCCGGTGCGCGACGAATTCCGCACGCCGCGCGTTCCCGATGAAAATCGCTGGTGGCTTTCGGTCGGCGCGCAATACAAACCGTCGCGGCACGGCACGTGGGAATTCGGCTATGCGCACCTGTTCGTCAAGGATGCATCGATCAACAAGGCCGAACCGCCGGCGGGCGGCACACTGATTGGTGAATACGACAACAACGTGAATATCCTCAGCGTGCAGTACAGCCACGCATTCTGAGGGGGGAATGGATGCCGGCCCTACGGTGCCGGCAATCCCAGCTTGCGCCGCATCGCGGCAGTCAACGACTGTCGCGTGGTGAAGAATTCCTGCCAAGGGTCGTTGCCGTTTTTCGCAAGACGCTCCGGTAGCGAGGCGATCGTCCACGCCGCCGGACCGGCAAGCAGTTCAAGCTCGTCCCATGCGATCGGTGTGGCGACCGGCAATCCGGGGCGCGCGCGCACGGAATAAGGCACGACAGTGCTCGCCTGTCGTCGGTTGCGCAGGTAGTCCACAAAGATTTTCCCGACCCGGTTCTTCTCGCCCATCTTCGCGCTGAACAGCTTCGGCAGCATGCGTGCCAGGTGCTGCACGACCGCCTGTGAGAATGCGGCGACCTCATCCCAGCCTTGGCGACGTGACAGCGGCACGACCAGATGCAGCCCCTTGCCGCCGCTGGTTTTGAGGAAGCAGCACAGCCCGAGCTCGTCCAGCACAACCTTGGTCAGCCGTGCGCCCTCCGCAACGATCGTCCATGGCAGCGCAGGATCCGGGTCGAGATCGAATACCATGCAATCGGGTCGCTCGAATTTGTCCACGGTCGCGTTGCAGCTATGCAGTTCGATGCTGCCCATCTGTGCTGCGCCAACAAGCGCGCCGATGGACTCGATTGCCATCAGCGGCGCATGCCCCGGGTCCAGCTCCTGCGGGAGCAGCGTGATGCCGGGGATGGCGATGCTGCGGCTGTGCTTCTGGAAGAAGTGCTCGCCCTGCACACCCTCCGGGCAGCGCAGCAGGTACACCGGGCGCCGCCGCAGGAAAGGCAGGATCCGGGGCGCGGTCGCTTCGTAATAACGCACCAGGTCGAGTTTAGTATGGCCGCTTTCCGGATCGATGACCCGCTCCGGATTCGTGATGCGTACTCCTTCCACGCGGTTGCCAGTGTTGTCAGTGTTGTTGGTGGCGCCGTTGCGCGTTGCCCTTGTCCGCTTCTCCGATGTATGCACCGCCTGCTCGCGCCGGATTTCCCTTGCCGGCTTGTCGGCGCGGATGCCGTTGAACACCGCTTGCCGCACCAGGCCGTCCTGCGTCCATTCCGCAAATGAAATTTCCGCAACAAGCGACGGCTTCACCCAGTGCACTTGCGCGCGCGGGATGCCGGCTGGCGTCTGCGGGAACGGTGGCGTTGCCTGCTCCAGCGGTTTCAGCTGCTTGTGGATGGCCTGCAGGCTCGCCCGGTCAAAGCCGGTGCCGACCTTGCCGGCATAGCGTAGCGTGCCGTCATCATCGAATACGCCCAGCAACAGCGCGCCGAAGAACTTGCGCGTGCCTTGCGGCTCGGTATACCCGGCGATCACGAACTCCTGTCGGGCTCGGCACTTGAGCTTGATCCAGTCGGTGCTGCGCTTGCCGGTATAGGGCGAATCGCTGCGTTTACCGATGATTCCCTCCATAGCCATGCGGCAGGCGCCGTCGAGCAGTTTTTGCGGCGCTTGCTCGAGCGGCATGCTCAGGCGCAGCAGGTTCTCGTCCGCTCCCTGCAGTACCGGGTGCAGCAGCTGCCGGCGCTGCAACAGCGGCATGTGGCGCACATCATGCCCATCGAGATAAAGGATGTCGAACACGAAGTACACGATCTGTGCGGTGCTGCGCTGGTCGAATGCATTCTGCAGCAGCTGGAAGGATGGCACGCCGTGCTTGTCGAGCACCACGATTTCGCCGTCCAGCCAGGCGTTCTTTACGCCGAGCGCAGCAAGCGCACCGGCCTGCTGTGGCAGCTTTGCTGTCCAGTCCTTGCCGTCGCGAGTGAACAATGCGACCTCGCCATTGTCGATGCGTGCCAGCAGGCGGTAGCCGTCATACTTGATCTCATACGTCCAGTCGCCGCTTTGGGGTATGGCGTCGACCAGCGTTGCGAGCTGCGGCTCGACGGTTTCCGGCATCGGTTTTCCGATTGACCGCGGCAATGCAGACGGCGCAGCATCGCGGCCCGGACGGCCAGTTCCCGTGCGAGTGCCATCGCCGTCCGGCACGTCGGTTGTGACGTCGAATTCCGCCGACGGGCGCGCATCCTCATCCCTCTCCTTGATCAGCAACCATTGCTCCTTGTTGCCGCTTGCCTGCAGCCGGGTGCGCACCAGCGTCCAGCCTCCATGCAGCTTCTCGCCGTGGAGCCGGAATTTCATCTTGCCGGCCTTGTAACCGTCGAGCGGATCTCCCAGCAGTTCCCAATAGCCGCTGTCCCACACATCGACATGACCGGCGCCGTACTGGTGTTCGGGAATGTCGCCCTCGAAGTCGATGTAGTCGAGCGGATGGTCTTCGACATGCACCGCAAGGCGCTTTTCGGCGGGATCGAGACTGGGGCCCTTGGGCACGGCCCAGCTTTTCAGCGTGCCGTCGAATTCGAGGCGGAAGTCGTAATGCAGCCGTCGCGCATCGTGCTTTTGCACGACAAAGCGGAGACGGTCAGGGGAGCCGGCCACGGTACCGGCCGGCTCCGGCGTGATGCGGAAATCGCACTTGGCATGGTAGGCGGAAAGTTTGCCGGGCATCGATGATCTCTCCTCAGGCAATGTTGCACTTCCGCGTCGGCTTTACGTCAGTGCACCGTCTTGGCGGGGCGGCTGCGCGTGCGTGTCGCCTTGGGCGGTGGCGCTTTCGCCGTGGATGACTTGCGTGGCGGCCGTTTGGCAGTGCCTTGAAGGCTGCGTCGCAGCAGTTCCGCAATGTCGATGACATTCGTGCCTTCTTCCGGCTCTTCCACCGTCACTTCGGAAATCTGCTCGGCCAGTCCTTCGTCGTATTTCTTCTTCACCAGCGCCATGATGTCGTCGCGGAAGGTGTCGCGGTACTGCACCGGTTCCCATGGCTCGGACATGCTTTCAATGAGCTTGGTGGCCATCGTCAGCTCCTTGGGCTTGATCTCCGCGGCCTTCAGGCCTTCCGCGGGCAGGTCGAGGTCGCCGGTGTCCTTGACTTCGGTGGCCCAGCGCAGCGTGTTGAGCACGATCGCCTGCTGCGTCGGAATGAGAGCCGCCAGGTGCTGCTTGTTATGCATGACGATCAGTGCGATGCCGATCTTCTGCGCCTTCAGCAAAGCCTCGCGCAGCAATGCGTAGACCTTTTCGCCACCTTTCACTGGCGCCAGATAGTACGGCGTCTCGAAGAACAGGAAGTTGACGTCGGCCGCATCGGTGAATGCCACGATGTCGATGGTGTGCGTCGACTTCACATTGGCGGACTTGATCTCCTCGTCCGACAGCACCACGTACTGGCCTTCGTATTTCACGGCCTTGACGATGTCATCCTTGCCAACTTCTTCGCCTGTCTCCTTCACGACGCGCTTGTAGCCGACCGGTTGCAGCGTATCGCGCCGCAGCCAGTCGAAGTCGATGTCGTCCTGTCGCGCTGCGGGATACAGCGCGACAGGCGCATGCAGCAGGCCGAAGCTGACTGCGCCTTTCCACATGACTCGAGACATGCAGGCTCCTTTGATGAATGGCAGACAAGGTTTTCAATTCGACATGGTTTGCCTTGACGAGTTCGTCGCACTGCGCCCCGCTGCGCTTTCGGGCATCATTGGACCCGTTTTGATTCAATGAAACTTTCAGGAGAATGGGATGCGTTTCGGTACCTTGGATATCGGTGGCCGCTCGACGGTCGTGATGATTTCGGACGACGGGCAGCACTACAGGGAGGCAAGCGAGCTGCTGCCCGGCTTCACCGGCGACATGACCGATTTCATTCTGCGCCTGCCTGTTGCGCCACAGAATGCCGGAGGCGGTACATGGAAGCCGATTGGCACCAACCGGCTGCTGGCACCCATCCCGACGCCGCGGCGCAATGTCTTCTGCATCGGCAAGAACTATCACGACCATGTGAAGGAGCTGAGCCAGACCGGATTGGCGAGCGCACCGGCAGCGCCGTTGCCGACCGCACCGATCGTCTTCACCAAGGCGCCGTCCTCCGTCGTGGGCGGTGGGGCGCCGGTGCAGTCGTTTCCGCAGGTGACGTCACAACTGGATTACGAAGCCGAACTCGCCATCGTGATCGGCAAAGCAGGGCGTGCGATCCGCAAGGAAGATGCGCTCAACCACGTGTGGGGTTACACCATCGTCAACGACATCAGCGCACGCGACGTGCAGCAGCGGCACGGCCAGTGGTTCCTTGGCAAGTCGATGGATACCTTCTGCCCGATGGGTCCGTGGATCGTCGGTGCCGCAGACGTGGATGCGGCCAGGCTTGGCGTACGTTGCTGGATCAATGACGAACTGCGCCAGGACGGCAATACACGCGACCTGATCTTTGATATCCCGACCATTATCGCGACGCTTTCGGCCGGCATGACCCTGCAGCCGGGCGACGTGATCGCGACGGGCACGCCGGCGGGCGTCGGTTTCGGCTTCACGCCGCCGAAATTCCTGAAGCCGGGCGACGTCATGAAAATCAGCATCGACGGCATCGGCACGCTGACCAATCACGTCGCGTAGCAATGCTTGGTGTTTCTTGTTTTTACGAAGAAACAATCAAGGTTTATTCGCTTTTTAAAAAGTATAAGGCCGCCTATCATACGGTCAGTCGTGCCACGGCCCGCCAGGAAAAAGCGGCCGCCACACGCAAACCAACTTCAGGAGATAGCATGAAAAAATTCTTACTCACGCTGATGGTGGCAGTCAGTGCGCTGTCGGTAGTCGTCACGGAGGCGCAAGCCAAGCGCATGGGTGGCGGCGGTTCGTTCGGCAAGCAGTCGCAAAGCGTCAGCCGCCAGTCGACCGCACCGGCCCAGAACCAGGCTGCTCCCGCGACGGCAAAACCGGCAGCGCCGGCAGCCGCACCGGCTGCTGCACCCAAGCCCAGCATGTGGAAAGGCATCCTTGGCGGCGCTCTGCTCGGCCTCGGCCTTGGCGCATTGCTGTCGCACCTGGGTATCGGCGGCGCGCTGGCCAGCATGATCAGCACGATCCTGATGATCGGCCTGCTCGCAGCCGCCGCGTTCTTCATCTACCGCATGGTGACCCGCAAACGCGGTGACGCACAAGGCAGCGGCGCACACGCCAGAAGCGGCCTGCAGCCGGCCTACGCGAATGGAGGCGTAGCCACCCCGGAAATCGGCTCCCGCATCGAGCCGGTGCAACCGGCGGCATTCCAGTCGCCCTCGTTCCAGTCGGGCGCCGACACGGCAAGCGCTCCGGTGGGCGTGCCGGCCGACTTCGACACCGCAGGCTTCCTGCGTCATGCGAAGACCTACTTCATCCGCCTGCAAGCGGCTTGGGACAGGGCGGATGTGAACGACCTGCGCGAATTCACGTCGCCGGAAATGTTCGCTGAAATGAAGCAGCAGCTGCTGGAGCGTGGTGCATCGCCCAACCATACCGATGTGGTGTCGCTCGATGCGGAACTGCTTGGCGTGGAAACGGCAGGCAACGAGTACCTCGCCAGCGTGAAGTTCAGCGGCATGATCCGCGAAGCGGAGAACGCGCCGGCTGAGCCGTTCACCGAAGTGTGGAACCTGTCCAAGCCGGTTTCCGGCGCGGGTGGCTGGGTCCTGGCCGGCATCCAGCAATTGTCCTAAGACGGACTGGTGCCTTCCGCTATTCAAGGCGGGAGGCGCCTGCAGTTCTTCTCCCTCGGCAAGCAGCCACGCGATCTCCCATCCACTGGCTCTCAATGAGCCCGGCTGCTTGCCACCCTGATGTCCTGCACCAGCATGCGTTCGAAGTCTTCCGGCGGTGCTGCTCCCGCATACAGGTAACCCTGCCCGAAGTCGCATCCGGCTGCCGTCAGCAGCTGTTCCTGTTCCGTAGTTTCGATACCCTCGGCGATCACCTTCAGGCCAAGGCGATGTGCCATCACGATCACCGATTCCGCAATCGCACGGTCGCTGTCATCCTCCGCGATGTCGCGCACGAAGGAGCGATCGATCTTGAGGTAGTCGATATCGAACTTCTTCAGGTACGCCATCGAGGAATAGCCGGTGCCGAAATCGTCGATCGCCACCTGGATACCGGCATCGCGATACTCGAGCAATTTGTCCGACACTGTCGCTGAAGCATTCAGCAGCAGCCCTTCCGTGATTTCGACCGCGATGCTGTTGCCCGGCAGACCAAGCCGGTGGAGATGGCGCGACCAGCTCATTTCCTTTGACTGTGACACGAACTGCACCGGCGATTTGTTGACGCTGATCTGGAACGGCGAACCGAGCAGTTCGCTCCAGCGCTGCGAGCAGGATGCGGCGCGCTGGAAGACCCAGTCGCCGATCTCATTGATCATCCCCGATTCCTCCGCCAGCGGGACGAATTGCGACGGCTCGACGGGGCCAAGGCTGGGATGCTGCCACCGCAACAAGGCTTCTGCCTTGACGATACGCCCGTTGGAGAGGTCGACGACCGGCTGGTAATGCACGCGCAGCTGGCCGTCACGCAGCGCATTGCGCAAGTCGCCCGCCAGCCGCAGCCGCAGGTGCGCCTGCTCCTGCATCGAGCGGGTGAAGTAGCTGAACTGGTTGCGCCCGGCGCTCTTGGCTGCATACATCGCCTGGTCGGCGTTGCGGATCAGTTCTTCCGGCCCGGTTGCATCGGCCGGATACATCGTAATGCCGATGCTGCCGGACACGTAGGCGACTTCATTGCCGAGGTGGAAGGGGTCCGCCAGCGCCCCCAGCAGTTTTTGCGCCACCTGTTCCACGTGTGCCGTGTCGTTCAGCTCCGACAGGATCACGGTGAACTCGTCACCGCCGAGGCGGGCCACGGTATCGGACCCGCGCACGCAGTGGTACAGGCGATGCGCCGCCTGCATCAGCAACTGGTCGCCGGCGTCGTGACCGAGCAGGTCGTTGACTTCCTTGAAGCGGTCGAGGTCGATGAACAGCAGCGCCATGCGCAGGCCGCTGCGCTGCGCCTTCCTGACTTCATGGTCAAGGCGGTCACGGAACAGGCGGCGGTTCGGCAGGCTGGTGAGCGTATCGAAATTCGCATGGTGCCAGACACGCTCGTCGGATTCCCTCTTCTCCGAGATGTCAGTTGTCATGCCGGTCATGCGCAGGGGCTTCAACTGATCGTCGCGTGCGACTACGATGCCCCGTGCCTGCACCCACTTCCATTCGCCATTCCTGCAACGCAGGCGGTGCTCGTTCATGTAGGAAGCGGTTTTTCCGGCGATGCAATCCTCCAGCGCCGCCATCGTGGCAACGGCGTCATCCGGATGCACGCGGCTGTGCCATTCGATGATGCGGGGAGCGATGCCGTCTTCGTCGTAGCCCAGCATTTCCTTCCAGCGCGTCGAGTATATGGCTTCGCCGGTCTGCAGGTTCCAGTCCCAGACGCCGTTTCCGGTTCCTTCGATCGCGAGCTTCCAGCGCTCATTGCTGATGCGCAAGTCGTCCTGTGCACGCTTTTGCGCAGTGATGTCGTTGCCCTGCACGAAAATGCTCGCTACCGATCCGTCCGGTCCGATCACCGGCTGCACCACTAGATTGATATAGATCTCCACGGTCGGGCCGCCACGCTCCGGCTGCAACACCGCCCGCATCTCTTGGCCGACGAATGCCTTGCTGCTCGCGTACACCTGGTCAAGGATGTCGCCGTACGCCTGGCCGGCGAGGTCCGGAAAGGTCTCGCGGAAGGGCTTGCCGATCAGGTCGCGATGGCCGACAAGCTGGTAATACGCTTCGTTGGCAAGCTCGAAGACATGGTCTGGCCCGCGCAGGATCGCGATGAAACCCGGCGCCTGCGCAAACAGGCGGCGCAGGTAGTTGAGCTCGTCGTCGAGCATGCGGTTGGCGGCTGCCAGCATCATCATCCCGCTGCGCGACCGGCTCCGGGCCGAAGTGGAAGGGGCGACTGCAACACCAGCGGCGGCAAGGGTCTCCCGCAACGCATGCAGCTCAGTGACGTCGATCGGCGTCTGCACCAGGCAGATGACTTCGCCCTGCACGCCGATGATGGGCGTGTGAACGACATTCCAGTAGCGCTCGACCATGCCGCCTTCGCTCTGCTCCGATGCAGGTACCGGATAACGGACCAGTGCAATCGTATCCGGCTCGCCGGTCGCCAGCACGCGCTCGAATGAGGCGAGGAAGAGCTGTCGGCTTTCCGGGTCGCTGGGGTCGGGGGGAAAGGCATCGAACACGTTGCGATGGAGCACTTCCTCCCGCTTGCGGTGCGCGATGCGCAAGTACGCATCATTGGCGCCGATAACAGTCAGGTCGGGCGCCAGCAGCAGGTAAAGGTACGGCGAAGCGTTGAGGATGGCTTCGTAGTCCGGTACCGTCGTCATCGATCACACTCCTTGCGCGGACGTTCTCGCCATGTGGCAACACCTGATGCCGGTTTTTGTCGCAATGGGATGCGCATGATAGAAGAAAGATAGAGAGCCGATCCCGTTGCACGGTTCCCGCATGGCGGAACTCTGGCCGCGCTGCAGCCGATGGACACGGGCAGCCGCTACAAACTGAAACAAAATCGGACAGGGAAATGCCCCATGGCGACGAACCCCGGCAGGCGTCACGAGTCGAAACGTCAATAGTTGCGCGACAACTGTAGCGGGCACTACTGCGATGCATCGTCGCGCCACTGTCCACGGCGGGGAGTGGAAGTGCAAACAGGAAACTATGTGAAGGAGTAGGACGTGGGCATTCTGGGCTCAATGTTAGGCAAGCGCGAGCCTGCAGCAGCATATCGCACGATTGACGGCGGACATCCGGCACCGTTTCCCGACATGACGGACGAGCAGCTGTACAACTACGAGATGACGTTCAATGTTGCACGCAAGACCTTTGATACACCGCCACCGGCGGTGATCGAAGCGCAGCGCCGCGCTGCCGCTGCAGCACAGGACGCACAGCAGAAGAAGCACTCTGCTGACAGAGCGACCAAGCCCACCTTTGACGCGCCGCGCTACACCAGTCGTGGCGCACAGACGACTGAAGCGACAGGGGCGACAGAAGAGTGGTCCGAGAAGACCGATTGGGGCGACCCGGGCGAGTCCAGAGCGGACATGTACGGTACGACAGTCACGGCGGTCAGGAAGACACGGCCGGAGGCAGGTCGTCCGCTCGACCTCACCAGGCCGGTACGCACCATCACCACCAAGCAGCCGGTGGACATCATCACCACCCGTGCCCGGCATCCGGTCTACAAGGTGCATGGCTACATCGGCGACGATGATGTGGTGACGGTGTTTACCCTCGATGGCCGGCTTTCCGAGAATGGCCCGCAGTTCCTGGAAAATGTGCCGCAACAGCAGCAGCTGCACCTGAACATCTATCGCAACCGCGAGCCTGGTGCAAAGGAGAAATACCTCGTCACGCAGCATGAAACGCGCGAGGATGCCGACGCGCAGGCGCTGGCGGGGCGCATTACCTGCGTTGCCGTCCGGTTCGATCTGTAGGAGCGGATCGGCCGGGCGGCTGCCGCCCTCGGCAACGCTTCAAGTGCATTGACGGCGGATCGCCTGGCGATGATGCTTTTCGCTTCCAGGCGCCGCTCCACATTGCTTTTCCCACCTGTTTTGCGACCAGCGCTGCCCGTTATCGCGTAAGCTTCACGCTTCGCTGCACAAGGACAGCAAGAACACCAAGAACAGAATCATGCCTTCGCAAAACAGGATCACTTTTCCCGCCCTCGTTTCCTACCTGCTGGCCGCCTGCGCACTGGTCATCGCGCTGTACAAGGGTTTGCTGGCGGCATTGTTTTCCGGCCTGCTGGTGTATTCGCTGGTGCATGTGCTGTCCCCTTTTCTCGGCAAGAACATCGGCGACCACCGCGCCAGGATGATCGCCGTGGCGATCCTCGGTTCGCTGATCGTGCTGCTGTTGTCGCTGGGCGTATGGGGCGCGGTCAGTTTCTTCCAGAGCGATGCCGGCAGCATTGAAGTGCTGCTGAAAAAACTGGCCGACATCATCGAGGAGTCGCGCGACCACATGCCGGCATGGCTGAAGGCGTATATTCCTGCGGGCGCAGAAGCGATTCGCGAGGCGCTGATCAACTGGCTGCGCACGCACGCGGTGCAGGCGCAGTCGATCGGCAGCGAGGCCGGTCGCACCATCGCACATCTGCTGGTCGGCATGGTGATCGGCGCAATGGCGGCGCTGTACGACACCACGACCCGGCCGAATTACAAACCATTGGCAGCGGCGATGCACGCACGCGTGGTCACGCTGCACCATGCGTTCCGGCAGATCGTGTTTGCGCAGGTGCGCATTGCCGCTATCAATGCGATCTTCACCGCGATTTACTTGATGGTGATCCTGCCGCTGTCAGGCATCCATTTGCCGCTGACGAAGAGCATGGTGGCAATCACCTTCTTCGCCGGACTGCTGCCAGTGATCGGCAACCTGATCTCCAATACCGTCATCGTCATCGTCAGCCTGTCGCATTCGCTTCTGATTGCGGCTGCGTCATTGCTGTTCCTGGTGGTGATCCACAAGCTTGAGTATTTCCTCAACGCAAAGATCATCGGCACGCACATCAATGCGCGTGCATGGGAATTGCTCGCAGCCATGCTGACGATGGAAGCGCTGTTCGGTTTGCCGGGTGTCGTTGCCGCGCCGGTGTTCTACGCCTATGTGAAGAAGGAATTGGCCGACCAGGGTCTGGTTTGAGGAAACTTTCTCCGGTTGTCGCTATCGCATGAAAGGGAGCTGCGCGACTGCTGTTTAGCGCGACTGCTTTGTCATGCACTTTAACTGGAGAAATACGATGTCCAAATCTAAGAGGACTGCGGAAGAGGACAAGAAGCAGCCGCAGGAATACAACTCGTCACCTGGAGACAATTCGCCCTCGGTGACGCCGAAGGACGTATCGGCGGACGATGCTTCCGCCAAGGATGTGACTACGCGCAAGACCTGTTCGGACGACCCGGAGGAAATGGAGCAGGAGTTGCTGGACGATGCAGTGGAGATGACCTTCCCTGCGAGCGACCCGATCGCCATCCCGTCGCCGGAATCGCTCGCGAAGCGCAAGTCACACCGGAATCCCGCCTGATCGTTCCACCTGCCCGCTGCCCGGCGGGCATTCCCATCGCGCCAGCGCCTCATCCAGCCGGCGCGGCTGGTGTAGCACGACTTTACTTCAGGCGCTCACGCAGCACGCCGCGCAGCATGGCGTCCGCATCGCGAATCATCTTCTCGGTTGTTTCCCAGCCCACGCAACCATCCGTCACCGAGCAGCCGTACTTCAGCTGCGACAGATCGGCCGGAATCGACTGCTTGCCCGCCACGATATTTGATTCGATCATCACGCCCACCAGCGACTTGCTGCCGAGGCGCACCTGGTTCACTACGTCCGCCATCACGAGCGGCTGCAGTTCCGGATTCTTGAAGCTGTTTGCATGCGAGCAGTCGACCACGATGTTGGCCGGCAGCTTGGCCTTGGCCAATGCCTGCTCCGCCATCGCGACTGACACCGTGTCGTAGTTCGGACGCCCATCTCCACCGCGCAGCACCACATGGCCGTAGCGGTTGCCGCTAGTGCGCACGATCGCCACACGGCCCTGGCTGTTGATGCCAAGGAAGGAATGCGGGTGTGCGGCCGACAGGATGGCGTTGATCGCGATGCCGATGTCGCCGTCGGTGCCGTTCTTGAAGCCGACCGGCGTCGACAGGCCGGAGGACATTTCGCGGTGCGTCTGCGATTCGGTGGTGCGCGCACCGATCGCGGTCCAGGCAATCAGGTCGCCGAGGTATTGCGGTGAAATCGGATCCAGCGCCTCGGTTGCCGTCGGCAGGCCCAGCTCGCACACATCCAGCAGGAACTTGCGTGCATTCGCCATGCCGCGCTCGATGTGGAAGGAATCATCCATGTCCGGGTCGTTGATGTAGCCCTTCCAGCCGGTGGTGGTGCGCGGCTTCTCGAAATACACGCGCATCACCAGCAGCAGCGTGTCCTTCACCTCTTCCTGCAATGCCTTCAGCCGGCGCGCATAGTCGAGCCCGGCGACCGGATCATGGATGGAGCAGGGACCGACCACGACGAACATGCGCGGGTCCTTGCGGTCCAGGATGTTGCGCAGTGCTTCGCGCGCCTGCATCACGACGTTACCGGCCGCATCGGTCAGCGGCAATTGCGCGTGCAGTTCCTCCGGTGTCGGCATCGGGTCGAAGGAAGTGACGTTAACGTTTTCGATATTGAAAGTGGTCATGGTTTCTGCTTGGATGGAGGCGTGACGCGGAGGGGCCGGCATGCGGGAAAGCCCGCAAAAAAGCGACAGTGTAACGCGTGGCGGCGGGGATTGTGCCTGATTGGCGCGGCGGGGCCGCCCTGCTCATTGGCCGGAGAGGCAATCGCAGGGCGGGCGGAGTCGGTCAGGCGCGCTTGGAGCCGCGTTCGTTGCCCGCGTCCCGCTGCTCGGTGGAGAAAACGATCGGTGCGGCGGATTCCGGTTTCAGTCCGCGGCAGTTCTGGTATGCCTCGCGGATGCGCGCGACATCCGTTGCTGCATCGCCGGTCAGGGTCGCGTAGTCGACAAGCCGCACTTCCTTCTTGCCGTAGTCGATGGTGGCCATGCAGAGCGGCACCTTGGCGGTCAGCGCAATGTGATAGAAGCCGCTGCGCCAGCTGTCGCGGTACTTGCGCGTTCCTTCCGGAGCCAGTACCAGCCAGAAGAAATTCTCGGAATTGATGCGCTGTGCGAGACGGGTAATCGCGCCGGTGGACGCGCCGCGTGCGATCGGCTCACCGCCCCATGCACGGAAGAACGGCCCCAGCGTGGCGCCGCAGATACCGCTGAACAGCGACTCCTTGCCCAGCCAGCGGAATCTGACGCCCATGGCCCACTTGGCCAGGAGACCGATGGGGAAATCCCAGTTTGACGTGTGCGGATACACGATCACCACACCGCGCGGTCCCGGCAGTGGCGCGAAGTTCACGCGCCAGCCGAACAACGCAAGCGTACGCAGCGCAAATCGCTGGAGACCGGTTGGAAGGGTGCTGGTGCTGAGGTAATGGTCGGACATGGCGGGCTCGTGCAGAAACGGCCTCATTATGCCTCGTAAAACGCCAAAATATTGATTTGTGGAAAAACTGACCAGCCTCGCTCCAGTTTCCTTGTTGCAACATATGTAAAATCCGGTAAAAATCCGACAACGATGGCGAACCTGGAGTTATAAGCCATGGCCCCAATTCGTACGGGCCTGCCCTTCATCAGCAGGTGCTGTCATCGTCGTTATCCGAAAGAGGCCGCTGCCAGATGTCCAGCTTTCAGGAGATTACCCAGAGCTTTGCCAGCACCGACGGAAAGATCCGCCGGCAGGTGGCCTATTGGATGGCGACGGTCGGCTTGTACTCGATCTGCGTCGGGCTGCTGTGGTTCGAATCCTGGGCCGGCAATGTGGCGAAGGAACCGGCAATCTGGCTGACGGTATTCATTTGCACCGGGGTGCTGGTCTTTTACTTCCTCATTCGCGCCAGCAAGCAGCTGCGCCTGCTACCCGCACAACTGGCGACGTACCAAGGCAATTTCGCCATCGTCTGCATCGTTGCCGCCTACGCCATCAGCGGACCGATTCGCGGCGCAACGCTGGTCATCCTGCTTGTCGTGCTCGTCTTCTGCGCCTTCACGCTGAAACCGAAAATGTCGCGGCGGATGAGTCTGTTCGCGATCATTCTGCTGGGCCTGGCGATGATCTGGATGGTGAGTCGCGATCCGGTGCAGTTCAAGCCGAGGCTGGAGGTAGCGCACTTCCTGCTTGCCGCCACCATGATGCTGGTCGTTGCCTACCTGACCGGCGAACTCAACATGCTGCGCCTGCGGGTGCAGGAACAGAAGGAAGAACTGGCCGTCGCCCTCATGCGCATCCAGGTCATGGCAACCCGCGACGAGCTCACCTCGCTGGCCAATCGCCGCTACATGAGCGACATCCTGCAGCAGGAGGAGCGGCGCCATAACACCCAGGGCAATCCGGTCTGCATCGCCTTGATCGACATCGACCTGTTCAAGCAGATCAACGACACCTACGGCCACGCAGCCGGCGACCAGGTGCTCCGCAAGTTTGCGCAGCGCGCACAGATCGCATTGCGCACCAGCGATGTGCTGGCACGCTGGGGCGGCGAAGAATTCCTTCTGCTCCTTCCCGACACCGACTTGAATGACGCCGAACAGGTCCTGCAACGCCTGCAGGAACAGATCGCCAGCCTTGATTTTCCCGATATCGGCAACGGCATGCGCGTTACCTTCTCATGCGGCCTGGTTGTGCTGGGAGACCAGGAACCGATCAACGAGGCCGTCAGCCGGGCCGACCGTGCGATGTATCAGGCGAAGTCGGCGGGGAGGAATCGGGTTGTGGTGGGGTAGGGTGGTTGACAACCCTTCCCTTTGCCTCGAACCCAGTCGGTGGCAGACTCAGTGGGAGCCCGAGGATTCTACGCAATATGCTGGCACTACATAATGCAGCGCTTCCAATGCTTCTTATTAAGTCGAGCTTCTTTGTAGCTTCCGTGCCTTACCCGCCGTGCCTGCCTTGATGGCCTTTCGGACAGGGCAATAGAACTATCAAGGTTCATTCTGCACAGGACCGACTGCTTGCCGAACTTCGTCTGGCCAGCGGATCGGTGTGGCGGTCTTGTGGCTGAGCCAGTTGCCCGTGCCCCACAATATAAACATTGGAACAGTCAACGGGAACAAGGCGAGCAATAGCAGGGCAAACGGCAGCTCCTGTTTGAGCCAACCCCAGAAGGTATCGCCTTTGGATGCCGGGAACACCGCGCGCATGCTTTGCCACCAAGTGTGCGGAACATCCGCGTCGGCCAACACGTCACCCGGCGGAAGGTGCGGGCCGTTTTCTTCCATGAAGCGGCGGATATGCTCCCACACCGGTGCGACGTTCGTTTCACCCAGGACTAGGCTATTGCCGATCGTGAAGTAGTCCATGTAATTTGGATTGTTCGGCGCCTGCCGGACTAAAAAGACCAGCGCATGGTAGCGCGACACGGTAGAGCCGGTAGTGATGACTTTTGCTTCGTGCTGGGCATCGATCAGGTCCCAGTCGTAACAGGCATAGCGTAAGGGCCAGCGCCGGAACAGTCCGCGCAAGCCCGGATGCACATCGCGCAGTACGCGATAGACCTTGCGGTTCTTTCGATCGAAAATCGTAGGCTCGTCAATAGGACGAAAGAGATCCAGGCGGATTCCTTTCAAAACAAAATAGAACCCTAACCCAACAAAAATAAACGGCAGGGGTAGCATTATGGCGTCGAGGAAATCGCCCGAGAATCTTGGAACATCGACGATCATTCGCCAAGTCCCAAAGCCAAAAGCGATGAGTGCTCCGATCATTGAGATGACTAAAACAAGCCCGCGCAATCCTTGGGGGCCAACCGTATACTCGATTGCATTGGGATAGACTGATCTGACCCACCCGAACGTTTTCGCAAAGGTATGGGCGCGCTGATTCTTGCCGAATCGCGCAATTGGGCGATTGAGCTTATCGTTAATTGTCATTCGGCACCTTCCGTGGACTCTTTGACGGCTTTTCGAAGAGCTTCATATTCCGCTTTCCAATCTCCCCTCGGGAATTTGTCGCTGCCCGTACCGAAGTAGCTCCGACTGGCCCATTTTTGCATGGGGGTGGGCATGAGAATCACGGCGCCCACCTGGAAAACAATGCCGGCGCCAAGTAGTACGATGCCCCACCCCGTAAGTGTAAGGCCTAGCATGGGCGCTGCCATGCGTGCAGCTACTCCGGCAGCGGTTCGTTGAACGACCAAGCTGCCGATTTGCCGGGCAACGATCCACTCTGCAGTGGTTCCCGAAAGACCTGCTATAGCAGTAAGAGCGGTGCCAGAAAAAGCCCAGCCTGAGAGACGAAGAAGTTTTGCTGCTTCCCTGTTTCCTTGTGAATCCATGTCATCGGCTTTTACAAACGCGTGCGCAGCATTAACTACCCCGCCGACGACTCCCGTAATAAACGCTGCTCCCCGCAAGGCCATTAGTTTGGTGCTTTGCTTTGCCGCCTCGGTCCCCACAGTCGCGTTCAGTCTCGACGTATAGACCACCACCCACATTTCCATCAGGCCGCCAATCATACCTGCAGCGCTGTCACTCACGCCGTACCAGGCATCGCGTACTTCCTTGAGATCTTTGCTGCTGAGATTGCTGTAGTTGCTTAGCAAGCCGAGGCACTGAATGATCACGCTCCCAATAGCCAGGCGTCCATCCAGGCCTTTGACCACGGATCGAACGTCATCCATGCTGTCTTTAAGCGCTTTGGCTGCCGATGATGTCAGCTTGGCCTGTTGGTGATAGAGCCGGGTGAATTCCTCCGCATTTAACACGATGGTTCCACTCAGCGCATGCACAGAGTGTGTAGCGTGATTACGCGCTGCCGCCCCCATTTGTACCGGCGTGTTCCGGTCCTGGATCAAGGCAGGGAGTTGCCCCCTTGCCTGTTCGATCGTGCGGTTGTCTGTGAGCAGACTCAGTTCTATTGTGCCCTGATTTTTTTTGAGCCGCTTGAGACGCGAGCGCGTCACTCCCAGGTCTTGCCCGGCGCGGTCTCTCAGCAATTGCATCGCTTCGTCAATGGGTAGCCGTACTTTAACCAGTACCGGCACCTTGAAGCTGCCGCCCTGCAGCGTGGCTTGCAGTGCCAGATCGATCGCCTGGCGGACCATCGCCAGCCCTTGAAGGCGGTTGAGTAGCCAGTTCCATCCTTGCACAGATTGCGGCGAACGCGCCATCGCCGAGCTTAGCGCTGCAACTGCACTACCCCACAAACCTACCGAATAGCCGCCGACCACATCACCGAGCCAACTGTACTTGGCCTTCATGGTGCCTTGTGCTGTTCCTTCAGCACCGGACACCAAGCCTTTCATGAAATCATAGAGTTTGTCGCGCTTGTTGCTGTCGATCTCGGACGCGATCTGATCGATCGCCCACTGCTGGTTTGCTACCAGCGCGCGCAATACCACAGCCTTTTCGTCAGCAATGGATTCCTTGAACATCGCCAAGTATTGATCGAGTACTTCACCCTGCGTCTGCGGGGCGGGCGTGTAGGCCCGATGGACTTCCGCTGCATATACAGTGCCTGGGCTGTGATGCTTCGTTCGGGTATTCGGATCTGCAGAGTCGAAGTGATCTTTGAAGTAGGCAAGCGTGCGCTCATCAGCCAATGCTCCCATCCAATCAGCTTCATACTTGGTTAAGGGATCATAGTGCTGGCTCTTCATGCGTGCTTCAAAGCTCCCGACCCACTCTTTCCGTTTGGCTTCGTCGTACTTTCCAGTGAACTGACTCCATGTCTTTTCGGTCTGCGTCCGCGCCCAGGCCGCCGCACGTGCTTCATGGTCCGGGTAGATGACACGGCCGATGTTCTCTTGCTCGAAGGTGGTTTTATAGGGGCTTTTCAATGCGGCGATGAGCCAGTTGTCGCTCGATGCTGATTTAATGAGCGCCTGTCGTTGCTCGGCGGAGAGAGGTTGCCATTCGGTTCCAGCTGGTAAGTCCTTTGATTGATCGAACGCTGTTTTCGTACGTAGCGGGCTGACTTGCTCGAAGCTGGCGGCGAGGTTTTCATCGAGAAGGGTCTGCTTTAACCCCATCAGCGCATTGGAACTGTTGAGCGGATGTGCATGCTCGGGCTTTTCGATTTCCTGCTTGGCCAGCTCTTGCCGACGCAGACGCAATTCGTTCAATTCCGTGGCAATGCCTACCGGATCGCCCAGCACGACCGCCAGTTCCTTGCCCTTGGTCTTGGGATGGCAGGCGGCAGCGCGGACCATGTTCTCAGCTAGCTTGTCCACCTGCTGAGCCATGCTATTGAATGCAAAGTCGTGGTCGGTGGCGGCATTGATGCTGAGCTTGGAAAGTGCACATTCGAGCACTTTGCTTTTTAGATTGGCAGCAGTGGGTTGAAACGTGTTCGGCGAACCGCCTGCGAGCCGGATTTTCTGCATGACCTTGGGATTGGCCCTGTTCTTTCCGCGTAAGGTGTCGCTCCAAAGGTTCGCACTATAGGCAATCCAGATCTCGCTGATTTTGTGTGCCTGCGGGATGTCGAGCAGCTTCATGCCAACCGGATTGTGGTTGCTGGTCGAACAAGTAACATTGACTTGTTGCTTGAACCATTCGGTGCTCTCCGGGACCAGATCAGCTTGGTCAGTTACGCGATATACGAGCCAGTGCCTCATGCCCGGTGGCGGATTCGGGATGTAGACATGTACGTAACCGGCACGCAGCAGGCGCAGCGCAAATCGCGATTCTGTGGGAACACGCTTTGGCAGCAATCCCACGGTTACTGCATCGTCGCTTGTCACTGAGGCAGCGCCCGGCGGCATTAATGCACCGCTCTTGGCAATCGGGCTTGGGCGCAGCAGCAGCAATGACAGCGAACTCTTGTTGCAGGTGTCGCAGTTCTTCTTAGCGTTTGTCATTCATTTCTCGGAAAATCAACGTGTCGATTGAGGCAAGACACCGTTACAGGTCGCATTAGGCGATTTGGCCCCTCTGGCCGAGTGCAGCGGCGCTGGAGATTTCGCTATGTAGATAACGTACAGGTTCAGGCGGGTCGTCTACCGTGCCGCTTTGCGCCAGCAACGCATGCACTGTTTCGTTCGAGTCCAGCAGTGGATTCAGAAGTGTTAAGGTGGCCCAGGTGACTTCGTCGAGCGGGTGGGTAAACCGATGTGGCCATTGAACAGCCGCCTTCTTTGCAGCCTCGACAGCCTTTCGAGCCGGCGCATATAACTGCTGTGCAGAATCATGGTAGTGACCGGACTCCCCTGCTTTCGCGGCTTCGCCGAGCCATTGTGCGATGACACGATGCAAGGCTTCACCTTGCTCCATGTGTCTCCATTCATCCCGATTGAGCTGGAGCGTTGTGGCTTGCTCGTGTGCACTTTGTACTGTAGCGAGCTGACCTTGCATATCGAGATAGACCCAACGTTGCAGTCTGCCGAACTGGCCAGCGACACGATCATCTCCGACGACGTGTCGCAGCAGCGCCAGCACACGTCGATCAACCAATCGCAGGTAGGTTGCGGACGTTCTGGCTTCGGTGTTTACCAAACATAGCGCGGATAAGGTCGCAGCCAACTGAGGCAATTGCATACTGCTTTGCAGCCAGCCGCCAATACGATGCGCCGCTCCTCCTTCACCATTCAGGCCATCGACCAGCATGGCCGCACGTTCAGCGTGGGCCATAACCAGGGTTTCTTCCAGCCAGGGATCAGAGATGCCCTGCAGTTCAACCAGATATGGGTGTTTACTTGGAGGGAGCGGAACGTTCTTGTGCAGCTCGATGCGAGTGACCGATCGTTGCCATAGCGCTTCGAGTTGAAATTGCAGATCCATTCCGGCGGCATCCATGCCGTCAATCGGCAAAGGTTCGCCGAGCATGGGATCGACAAGCACAAATATCGGCGTAATAGGGTCAAGTTCCGCGCGCAATGGCTCTATACAGGCCAGGGAACGCGGATGTTTTTCAGATGTTCGTTGCTGCATCACGTTCCTCAGATTGCACTCGCGCCGCCTGCGCCGGCTGACTGCTGCAGGCTGGGGCACTCTGCAAGCTGCCCTTTCGGCAGTTTCGCCAGCGCATGCGAGATACTGGCCGGACCACTCAAATCCTTCATCGCCGCCTTGAACTCCACCTTGCCCGGCGCATGGATCTCGATACTTCCGCCGCTGATTTTCACGTACGCACCACCGGCCGTGAGCAAGACATGTTCCTTCGCGGCGACGTCGACCTTGGCCTGCGTGCTGCTGATGTTCACATCCTTGTCAGCCGCCGCCTTGAGCTCCGCGCTCTGCGCCTGAATATCGACCTTCCCCTGTGCCGCATGCAGCTTGATTCCCTTGTCCCCATGCTCCTTGCGCTTGGCTTTTGCATCGCCGTAGGTGAACAGGCTGATGCCGTCCTTGACGACGGCAACGAGGTTGTTGCCGACCGTGGCGCTGATGTCGATGCCGGCGGTGGCGGTGATCGTATTCGCTGCGATGTGGGTGTCCTCCGGTGTCAGCAGGGCAGTGCCGGCGGGGGCGCTGATGACGAGGTCGGGGCGGCCGAAGGCAGGGGCTGATCCGGCACCGCCACCTTCCGGTGTGCCTGTGCCTTCGGTGTGTTGGTCAAGTGATTCGAGCAATTGGTCGAGGGTTTTCTCGGGGCGTTCGTGCTGCTCCTTGTCGAGGGTCTTGCCGATGAAGGCGTTGTGTTTTTGTGCCGTGCTGGCGAGATTTGTTTGTAGTTCGCGCGCTTGCTTCAACTGACCCTGCGCTTCCTTGACGTCCATATGTGTGCTGCTGGCGTTGGGGCGCGCGTCGGCGCTGATGAGCAGGCCCTTTCCTGCGCGGATGGCGCCGAATGCTTCAGTGGTCAGTTCTGCACCGTGGCCGTGGCTTTGTTTGCGTTCGTTGTCGCGCTGGCGTTTGATGTGGCCGAGGTTCAGCTGGGTCTTGTGTTGCGTGGTCTGCAGGCGCGTACCGACCTGGCCGGTGCTGTCGTCGAAGATGAGGGCGTTGTAGCCGCCCTGGCCGTCACGGCTATGGCCGATTTCCTGGGTCTTGAAGCCGGAGAGGATGGCGTTGTGCGCGTGGTCGCCGCTGGTGCCCGCGAACCATGCAGGCGCGTTTCCTGTGGCCGGGCCGGCTCCTTGTGCGGCTTCGTTGCCTTGCGCGTCTTGCATGCCCTTGCCGTTGTACAGGCTGCCGGTGACGATGGGGCGATCGATGTCGCCTTCGAGGTAATCGAGGATGACTTCCTGGCCGATGCGCGGAAGGAAGCTGCTGCCGAAGTTGGGGCCGGCTGCGGCTTCTGCAACGCGCACCCAGATGTAGGCGCCGTCGTTGCCGGGTGCGTTGTCGCCGCCCTGCGGGTGTGCGAGCCGGCTCTGGCTTTGCGCACCGCGCTGCCAGTGCATCTGCACCTTGATGCGGTGGTCCCGTTCCGTGGAGATGTCCTGTCCCGGCGTGCCGACTACGATGGCGGTGTGGATGCCGGTGACGGTCGGCTTCGGATGCAGCAGCGCGCCGTGGCTGTCTTCGGTAAGCGGGCGCCATGGGATGTCGGCACGCAGGGCACCGAAATGGTTGTTGTACAACGGCTCGTCAGCGTCGTCTTGCGCTGCACGGATGGTGTTGGCAAACACCTTGTGCAGCAGTGTGCGGGCCTGCGCGCTGAGGTTGTTGCGTCCGCGGTGGTGCACGCTGGTGACGGCGAAGGTGGCTGCTGCATCGCCATCCCGGCTCCTGTCGGCATCATGCACGGCGTGGCCGGTGAGGACGAAGGTGGTGCCGGGCATGAGCGTGCGGACGGTGCTGGCGCCCGTGTAGGTCTTGTTGCGCGCCTCGAGCGCTTCCAGTCGGCGGCGCGCATTGCGTTCGGCATCTTCCTGTGTGGCGAAGCGGTGTGCACCGGGATGGTCGATGGACTGCAGCAGCGGCACGTCGCCGTTATTGTGCGCGGATTGGACCGCCGTATTGATGAACGAAACCTGGGATGGATTCCAGCTGCCGAGCGTGACGGCATTGGTGGCGAGCCGTCGTTGCGCGTGCCAGGCGGTAATGCTGTCGCTTTTTTCGACGGCGCTGGCGCGGTGGTAGCGGATGCTGGACTGTTGGTTCGGTGTGAAGGCGCCGTTGTGGTCGGCGATCACGAGGGTGTGGCAGCCGAAGCCGTCACTGGTGGTGTCTACTTGGTGTTCAAACCAGTAGAACAAGCCTTCCTCGGCAAAGAGGCGCTCGATGAAGGCGAGGTCGCTTTCCTCGAATTGCGTACACACGTCGCGCGGCTTGTAGATACTTTCGTCGGCCAGCGCGAGGCGCCACGCTGGAGCGAGCTTGCCGTTGCCCTGGTAGTCGCTGAAGATTTCGGCAGCGATGTCGAGGACGCTCTTGCCCTGCCACACGTAGCAATCGCGCCGGTGGCGCAGGAAGGCGAGCCAGGGTTCGATCGTCAGGCGACAGCGGGAAAAACCGCCGTCGGAGCCGAGCTGTTCGACAACACTGATGTGGCCATGGATGGGGCGAAGATCGGTGCGGCTGTGTTGCGTCAGCATCTGCAGCAGCGCCGGCTGGCCGAGGAGCGGCTGCAGGTTCAGCCGGGCGTCGGTGCACAGCACGGTGACATGGAAGCGATAGGTTTCGCTCAGGCTTTCGCGGCCGTCGATATGTTCGACCAGCAGGCGGTCGCTGCCGAGCGAGGTGACAAGGCGCAGCAGGCGCGTGTCCTGCGTGAATTGCGCCAGGCAGGCGCGCAGTTCGCTTGCCGCGCCGGACAGGATGTCGATCATGAGGGGAAATGACGTTGTCTTTTAAATAACGTTATTTCACCACGGAATTGCATTAATAACAATAAAGGTGATGCTAGTCCACGTGCACCGTACGGTGCCGATTTACCTGATCGGCACTGACCATGGGCGCACGGTTGCCCCACGCATTACGAATGTAGGAGAGCACCGCGGCAGCTTCCTGGTCATTAAGTGTCGGACCGAAAGGCGGCATGCCGTACGGCCGAGGATTGCCTCGCGTGCTGGGCGGATAGCCGCCGTGCAGCAGTGCCCGGATGGCATTTGCCGGCGTTTCGAGCACGACGGCGCGGTTGCCGGCAAGTGCGGGGTAGTGAGGCGGCACGCCTTCGCCGGCGGCCTTGTGGCAGTCGGTGCAGTGTTCCTCGTACAGCGCGGCGCCGAGCTTGAGGGTTTTATCGTCTTCCGGCTGCAGTGCAGCCTGGCCGGATCTTGCCGCACTACCAGGCAGCGACTTCAGGTAAACCGCCATCGCGCGGAGGTCTTCCCCGGAAAGATGTTGCAGGCTCTTGCGTACCACTTCTGCCATCGGCCCGGACGCCGCGCCGCGCGGCGATATGCCGGTGCCGAGCAGCGCGGAGAGGTCCTGCACCGTCCACTGGCCGAGCCCGGTCTGCGCCTCTCCGGTCAGCGCGGCGGCATGCCAGCCCAGCATCGGCATCATCGCTCCGCTGAATTCCGCCTTCTCCTGTGTTGCACCAAGGACGTTGCGGGGTGTGTGGCAGGCATTGCAGTGGCCCAGACCCTGCACGAGGTAGGCGCCGCGGTTCCATTCCGCGTCGCGTGCAGGTGCCGCCTGATAGGTGCCGGGGCGGAAGTACAACGCGCGCCAGCCGGCAAGCAACAGGCGCTGGTTGAACGGAAAGCGCAATTCCGGTTCGCGGTTGGGCCGCCGCACCGGCGTCAGCGTGCGGAAGTAGGCATACATTGCGTCCGCGTCCGCGCGCGTGACCTTGGTGTAATTGGGGTACGGGAAAGCCGGATACAACAGCGTGCCATCCTTCGATTTGCCATTGTGGAGCGCGCGCCAGAAATCGTCGGCTGTCCAGCTGCCGATACCGGTTTCATTGTCGGGCGTGATGTTGGGGGCATGGATCGCGCCGAATGGCGTCCGGATCGCCCGGCCACCCGCATAGGGAGAGCCACCGCGCTCGGTGTGGCAGCCCACGCAGTTGCCCGCGCGCGCGAGATAGGCACCGCGGGCCACCTGCTCCGGCGTTGCGGGCGTGGGGTTGGCGGCCGCCTCCGTTTCATCTTCCCGCGTGCCGATATACAGCAGTACTGCCAGCAGCACTGCCGCGACTGCAACGAGCGCGACCAGTAGGAGAAGGGCAATGCGCCTCATCGTGCCTGTCCTTCCACCGGAAAGCTGCCGCAGTCAAGTGGCAATCTGCCGCTCGCGCGTTCCGCCGGCGTACCCGTCGACACCGGCTGGGTTGCAAGCCACGCGGACACGGCACTGATGTCTTCAACGCTCATCCTTTGTGCAAGCTGTGCCATGCAGTCCGGTGCAGCAGCACGCCGCGCACCTTCGCGCCAAGCGCCGAATTGCGCGTTGATGTAGTCGCGCGGCAAACCAAGCAGACCGGGGATCGACGGCGCCACACCGGTCAGCGCGTCGCCATGACAAGCATTGCAGGCGGGGAGCTTTCTCGTCGCATCGCCTTTGGTGGCAAGCGTCCTGCCTCGTTCCAGCGTTGCGGCCGGAACATCGATCGCAGGGGGTGGCGGATACGGCAACTGTTGTGCTGCAAAGAAACGTGCAATCTCCAGCAGGTAGGGATCCGACAGGTGCTGCACCGTATAGGTCATCAATGGATATTGGCGGCGGCGTCCGTCACGGAAGTTGATCAGCTGGTTATACAGATAGCCGGCCGGCTTGCCAGCGATGCGCGGATAGTAACCGTCGCTCGCCGCACGTCCTTCCTTGCCGTGGCACGCCATGCAGGGCGCGACGCGACGCGCAATGTCGCCATCGTTTTGCGATGCCTGGGCTGCGACTGACCCGGCGATGCAGCCGGCCATGAGAAGAGCGGCCAACGAGCAAAAGCGTGCTTTGGAGAAGCGTGGCTGCGATAGTGGTGATGGCTGAAAAATAAACCGGAAGGAATTGCGCATCGGAAGATTGTAATCCTTGTATCACCATGGCCGCAGGCAGCTCAGCCCTGCTTGCTTGTCAGACATCGCCAGCGGCTGTGCATTGCCGTAGAATCGGCCGCACTTCCATCCACACGACCGCCGGCCCGCGGCAAAGTATCTCCACCATGTACCAGCAACCGATCGTCATGCTCGACTTCGAAACCACCGGCCTGAGCCCGGCTGCCGGTGCGCGCATTACCGAAGTCGCCGCGCTGCGCATCGAGGGCGGGCGCATCGTCGATCGCTTCGTGTCGCTGGTGAACTGCGGCGTGGAAGTGCCGGCCTTCATCACCAGCCTGACCGGCATCACGCAGCGGATGGTCGACAGCGCACCGTGCGTCTCCGACGTGGTGCCGGAACTGTTGCGCTTCATCGGCAAGGACATACTGTCGGCGCACAATGCCAGCTTCGATGAAAAATTCCTGATCGCCGAGGCGCGCGAACTCGGCCTGATGCCGCAGCATGAGGCGCTCGTGTGCTCGCTCAAGCTGTCGCGCCGCCTGTTTCCCGGCCTGCCCAGCTACAAGCTCGGTTCGCTGTCGTCGGCGCTCGGCATCCGCTTCAACGGCAATGCGCACCGCGCCGAGGCCGATGCAGAGGTCAGTGCGCAGGTCCTGATCCATATCGGCGAGCACCTGCGCCGCAACTACGGCATTGCCGATATCGACACGCGCCTTCTGTCGCGCGTGGCGGCATTGAGTGCGGCCAAGGTGCCGCAGTTCCTTGAACGGGAGCTGCGGCATTAGCCGGCATCGAATGCCTCAGGCGGTATAGCGGCCATGCGAGTGCGCATACGGACGCCGCGCCGCGAGTAGTGATTCAGTCGGTGCAGGCTGCCGGGCCGAAACGCTCCAGCATGAAATCAATGAAGGTGGTCAGCTTCGGCGTCGGCTGCCGGTCGCGCGGATACACCAGATGCATCGGCCGCGGCTGCGGCACATAGTCCTGCAAGACTGGTACCAGCCTGCCCGCCGCCACGTCTTCGGCCAGCAGCAGCTCCGCCTGCATCACGATGCCATAGCCGCGCAGCGCAGCCATGCGCAATGCCTGTCCGTTATTGGAACGAAAACGGCTGGCGGGCAGCTCGGCTGCTTCTCCGTGCGATGCATCGAGCTTCCAGCGCACGCGCTTGTTCCAATGCATGAAGTCCAGGCACTGGTGCTTTGCCAGATCGCGAGGCGTGGCAGGCACACCGGCGCGCGCCAGGTATTCCGGCGATGCGCAGATCAGCATGCGATAGGAGGACAACGGCCGTGCGACGAGGCCGGAGTCGTCCAGCGCGCCAAGACGGATTGCCGCGTCGTAGCCTTCTTCGACGAGATCGATCACGCGGTCGTTCAGGTTCAGGTCCAGACTCACCTCCGGATGCAGGGCCAGATAGTCGGCCATCGCCGGCGCCAGGCGCTGTGTGCCGAAGGTGACCGGCGCACTGACCTTCAGCGTGCCGCGCGGGACGGCGCGCATTGCCTCCGCTCCGGATTCAGCGGCCCGGATATCGGCGAGGATCTGCCGGCAGCGTTCGTAGTAGTCGCGCCCGATCTCCGTCAGGCTTTGACGCCGTGTCGTACGCGCAAGCAGCCGCGCGCCGAGCCGCTCTTCCAGTTCGCGGATGTGTTTGCCGACCATGACGGGCGAAATGTTGAATGCCTCCGACGCGGCAGTGAAATTGCCGGCTTCCACCACTGCTACGAAGACTTCCATGCTGCGCAGCCTGTCCATACATTGCTAACCTATGGTTTGAAATGTTGTTCATGCTAGCGCATTTATTCTCAGTGTGAAGAAATCGATAATTGCCGCACTGGCGTGCAGCGACTGCGAAAGGCAGCGGGCGCCGGCCTCGTTTTCATCCACAACACAGGAGAATCCAATGAAAGTCATCGTGATCGGCGCCAGCGGCGCCATCGGGCGCGCCGTTTCGCAACAGCTGGCTGCGCGCCATGAGGTCATCCGTGCAGGAAAGACCAGCGGCCAGCATCAGCTGGATATGACCGACATCCAGAGCGTGCACAGCATGTTCGAGCGGATTGGCAGGGCGGATGCGGTCGTGGTCGCCGCTGGCGAAGTGCATTTCGGCCCGTTGGCGGACTTCACGCCGGAGCAGTTCGGCGTCGGCCTGCGGCACAAGCTGATGGGGCAGGTGAATGTCGCGCTGGCCGCGCAGCAGCACCTGAACGACGGCGGCTCGATCACGCTGACCAGCGGCATCGTCGCACACGATCCGATCCGTTTTGGCGTCAATGCCACCACCGTCAATGCCGCCATCGAAGGGTTCGTGCGCGCCGCCGCCATCGAACTGCCCCGCGGCCTGCGTATCAACGTCGTCAGTCCTTCCGTGCTGCAGGAGTCCATGGACGCCTATGGCCCCTACTTTCAAGGCTTCGAGCCGGTGCCGGCACAGCGCGTTGCCACCGCCTATGTGAAGAGCGTGGACGGCTTGCAGACCGGGCAGGTGTACCGGGTCTGGTGACGCGCAGCTTTCACACGATGCGGTCACACGCCGCTGTCACATATTCATGGGATGTTGCGGTCGCTGGCGGCGTGATAACGTCATGCAGCCTCGTATCGGCAGAACCTGCCCTGCATAAAGAGAGCAAAGAGAACGACAACCATGAAAACCCTGCTGCTCATCCTGATCGTCGCCATCTGCGCCATCGCGTGGCGCAGCCCGGACATCCTGCACGCGGTGGGCATCGCATCCGTGAAACAGGATCCCGCTGCAATCACGCTGGAAAACTTCACTGCGCAGCAGGCGCCGGCCGCGCAGATGCCGATGACCGCGGCTGAGTTCGCCGCGCTCAGCAAGACCGATCCGCACGCTTATCAAAAGTATCTCAACAGCTTTCAGGTGCAAGAGGAACGTAGCGAGCTGGACAAGCTGTTCAACTTCCTCGCGCGCGGCAAGTACGAGTAGTTTCCCCAAGAGAGTGCTGGACATTTTTTCGGCGTGCATCACTCTCAATCTGTTGCGGTTTGCATTCGCCATTAGCGAGCCGCAAACTGACAGGCCGGCATTGCGATGCCGGCCTTTTTTTCTGTAATCGCTCTATACCGATGCCACCGTCAGCTGCTGCAGGATTTCGCGCGCAATGCCGCCCAGGGGCACGCTCTTCTCTACCGCGCCGCGCTGCACTGCTTCCTTCGGCATGCCGTACACGACACAGGTTTCCTCGTCCTGCGCGACAGTGCGGGCGCCGGCCTTGCGCATTTCCAGCAGGCCGGCCGCGCCGTCGTCGCCCATGCCGGTCATGATGATGCCCAGTGCGTTGGCGCCCGCACATTTGGCGACCGAACGAAACAGCACATCGACGGAGGGCCGGTGCCGGTTCACCAGCGGGCCGTCGATCACGTCCGCATAGTATTGCGCGCCATTGCGCCTGAGCAGCATGTGCTTGCCACCCGGCGCGATCAGCGCCTGCCCGGGAATGACGCGGTCGTTGTTCTTCGCTTCCTTCACACTGATGCGGCAGATGCTGTCGAGCCGTGCAGCGAACTCGGCGGTGAACTTCTCCGGCATGTGCTGCACGATCACCATGCCGGGGCACACGCGCGGCAGCGCAGTTAGTACCTGTTCCAGCGCCTGCGTGCCGCCGGTCGACGTGCCGATCGCAACGACGCGCTCGGTGGTCTGGAGCATGGCGCCATGCACTTCTGCCGGCGGCAGGACTGCATCCGCCGTGTGCTTCTCCGTCACGACCAGCTGCCTGACATTGGCGTGGGCAGCCGCCTTCACCGCTGCAACAAGATCATCGCAGGAGTCCTGCAGGAACTGCTTCAACCCGAGCCTGGGCTTGGTAATGATCGAGACGGCGCCCGCTGCGAGTGCCGCCATCGACGTGCGCGCGCCCTGCTCGGCCAGCGTGGAGCAGATCACGACCGGCGTCGGCCGCTCGCTCATGATCTTCTTCAGGAAGGTAATGCCGTCCATGCGCGGCATCTCGATGTCCAGCACGATCACGTCCGGCCACTGCGCCTGCATGCGCGTCATCGCCAGCAGCGGGTCGGACGCGGCACCCAGCACCTCGATGCCCGGGTCGGCCTGCAGCAGGTCCGTTACCACCTGCCGCACCACGGCCGAGTCGTCCACCACCATCACTTTGATACGCTTCATGCGCGCTCCTGAAATTCGGGCAATTCGGGCAATTTGGGCGATGGCAGCCTGGCGTGGCGCGCCCACACATCGCCGCTGTCCACGTCGAACACAATCTGCCGGTGTCCGTCACCGAACAGGCTTTCCAACACGATCGCAATGCCATGCTCCTGCAGCAGCCGCCGCGCCGCCACCCCGTTGCGCCGGCCGACATGCATCGCGCCTGCAAACGGCTGCACCGGGAACATGCGGGCGCCGCCAAACACCTTCGCATGGCACTCCCTCCCATCGACGTCCAGGCGCGCAAGTTCGTCCAGCATCAGGCGCATCGCCTCATCGCCGTACCGACCGTCCGGCGTGGCGGCAGGCGGCGTGCCGCGGCTGGGCAGCAGGAAATGTGACATCGCACCGATCCGCCTTGCCGGATGCCACAGCGTGATGGACACGCAGGAGCCGAGCAGCGTGCGGATCGAGTGCCCGGCGTGCCCGACAAAATATTCGCCGGGCTGCAGGTAGATGCCGATACGGTGCCGCATCATGGTCCACTCATGCTTGCTCATGGCTTGCGATAGACGGAAGGGCCGAGCAGCGACACGCTATCGCTTAAATTGTGCAAGCTCTCGGAATGGCCGATGTAGAAATGGCCGCCGGGCTTGAGCAGGGCGAGCACGCGCGCGACCACCTGGCGCTTGGTCTCTTCATTGAAGTAGATCATGACGTTGCGCAGGAAGATCACGTCAAAGCGTCCAAGCTCCGGCAGCGCTTCATTCAGGTTGGCTTGCTGGAAGCGCACGCGGTTGCGCAACTGGCGGTCGATCAGCAGCGTGCCGGCCTGTTCGCCGATGCCTTTCAGGCAAAAACGGTGCAGGCAGTCCGGCGGCATATGGCGCGCACGGTCCATCGGGTAGTGGCCGGCCGTGGCGGCATGCAGCACGCGTGTGCTGACATCGGTGCCGATTACCTCCCACGGCGCATGACCGAGGCAGTCGGCCAGCACCATCGCAATGCTGAACGCTTCTTCGCCGGTGGAGCAGGCGGCACTCCAGACGCGGTACGTTTCGGTGTGGCGATGCGTCTCCAGCGCATGCGCGCGCAACAGCTCGAAATGCTGCGGCTCGCGGAAGAAGTAGGTTTCGTTGGTGGTCAGCAGGTCGATTGCCGTCTGCACTTCCTCGCGTGCCGAGCCGCTGGCCAGCAACGCAAAATACTCCGCATAGCTGCCCAGCCGGTAGTGCTGCAGGCGCTTTGCGAGCCGGCCGGTGACAAGCGACTTCTTCGACGGCGCCAGGCTGATGCCTGTTGCTTCGTAGATGAAGCGCTGAAACTGGCTGAATTCCTTCTCGGTAATGTCGATCGTACCCACGGTCGTTCTCCGTCTCGGAAGGTTGAGGGCAAGCAGGCAGGCGACGGACACGCGACGGAAGTGTGCCCCGCTCGCCGGCCCGTTGCGGCACTCCCTCGTCGAAACGGATGGGGTGCCGCTAGCGGCGGGTACGCTAGCGACGCCGCACCGAGCCTATGCTGTCACCGTGTCAGCGGTCGCATTGATCGTCGCAGCCGCAACCACACCAATGCCGGCGAGGGCGCCGACTTCGTCCGGCGACAGCACGTGATTGATATTGAGCAGGATGACGAACTTGCCGTTCACCTTGCCCATGCCCTCGATGAAGTCGGTGCGGACCTTGGCGCCGAAGGCAGGTGCCGGCTCGATGTCGGATGCGGGGATTTCCAGCACCGCATTGACCGCATCCACCACGACGCCCATGTCCTGTCGCTCATCGTTTGCCTGCACTTCCACGATCACGATGCAGGTGCGCTTTGTGACGACGGTCGGCGGCTTGCCGAAGCGCGCGGACAGGTCCATGACGGGCACAACCGCGCCGCGCAGGTTGATCACGCCGCTGATGCATGCGGGCATCATCGGTACTTCCGTGAGGCCGGCGTACTCGATGATTTCCTTCACGTGCAGGATGCCGATGGCGAACGCCTCGCCGCCCAGCGTGAAGGTGAGGTATTGCGCCTGGCCGACGCCGCCCTGCCCGGGGGCGGTATCCTTGCTCTCGCTCTTGACGATGGCATTCATGGCAACCGCCGTCAGAATTTGGTGAAGTGCGATTCATCGGGCTGGCCGCCAGCGGCAGCGACAGCGAGGTTCCCGGCCAACATGCCCGGCGCGCCGGGCTGGCGGCGCGCGTCGGCAGGCCGCTTCCGTTGCGGGGCGCTCGCGCCGCCACCGGTACCGGATTTGCTATCGAGGCGGAAGAACGACATGGTCTGCTGCAGCTGTTCCGCCTGGCTGCTCATTTCCTCGGCGGTCGCCGCCAGTTCTTCCGAGCTCGACGCGTTCTGCTGCGTGGTCTGGCTCAGCTGCGCCATTGCGGCATTGATCTGGCTGACGCCGGACGACTGTTCTGCGGATGCGGCGGCAATCTCCTGCACCAGGTCGGACGTTTTGCTGATGGTCGGCACCATCTCGTCGAGCAGCTTGCCGGCCTTTTCCGCCAGTTCCACGCTGCTTGAAGCCACTTCGCCTATTTCCTGCGCGGCCACCTGGCTGCGTTCGGCCAGCTTGCGCACTTCGGCGGCGACAACGGCGAATCCCTTGCCATGCTCGCCGGCGCGTGCCGCTTCGATCGCTGCATTGAGCGCCAGCAGGTTGGTCTGGTAGGCGATGTCGTCGATGATGCCGATTTTCTTCGCGATCTGCTGCATCGCGGCCACAGTGGCCTTCACCGATTCCCCGCCGTCGGCGGCCTCCTGCGCTGCCTTGCTCGCCATGCCGTCAGTGACCTTGGCGTTCTCCGTGTTCTGCGCAATCGACGCCGTCATCTGCTCAATCGAGGCGCTGGTCTCCTCGACGCTGGCCGCCTGCTCGCTGGCTGCCTGGGACAGCGACTGCGACGTGGCGCTCACCTCGGAGGAGGCACTGGCGAGCGCCTGCGCGCCGCCATTGACGTCGGTGACCACCTGCGACAGCTTGGCAACCATTTCCCGCATCGCATGCAACAGCTGGCCGGTTTCATCCTTGCCGGTTGTCTTGATGTCCATCGACAGGTCGCCGCCGGCAAGGCGGTGGGCGGCTTCCACCGCGCTGGAAAGCGGGCGCGTGATGCCGAGTGTGAGCAGCACGGAACCAACCAGCGCGAACAGCATGGCGCCGCCGGTCAGCATCAGCACGATATTGAATGCGTGGTCATAGATCGCCTGAACGTCCGCGCGACCGCGTTCGATCGACTCGGACTGGTGTGCGATCAGCTTGTCGATGGCACGCACATACTCCTCCTGCGCCGGTATCACCTCGTAGACGAGCTTAGTCAGGGTTTCGTCGCGCTTGCCGGCAAGCGCCAGTTCACCGGCACTCTTTCTCGCTGCGACATAAGGCGTGCGTGCCTCCTGTATCCCTGCATAGAGCGCCTTTCCCTTGTCGCTGGCGATCAGTTTTTCCAGTTCGGCGTAGTACTGGTTAAGCTTGCGTGACTGCTCGACCATGGCTGCCTGCAGCGTTTCGATCTTGGCCTTTTCAGTCGTTTGGGCGAGAGCCAGCACGCCGCGCAGGTCGGCGTTGACGGTGTCTACAATCTGATTCGCCAGCTTGACCTTGACCCAGTCTTCGGTCAGCACCTTTTCGACGATGGCGTTGATGTTCCTGATCTGCGTGATGGCGACGCTGCCCACAGCAACCAGCAGGCCTGTCAGGATTGCCGCACCCACACCGAGACGTACTCCGATTCTCATATTCGAAAACACGATATTCACTCCTTGTTTTGCGGTCTCGACGCGAGACCATTAATCGGAAAATGCGCTGTTCTCTAATGCTCTTGCTGAATTCATTGCTGCGCCCGCCGCTTCCTGTACCAGCGCCGGGATGTCGAGGATGAGCGCGACGTCGCCGCTGCCCAGGATGGTGGAGCCGCTGATGCAGCGCACACGGCTGAACATCTTTCCGAGCGGCTTGATCACGGTCTGGAACTCGCCGAGCAGGGTATCGACCACCAGGCCGGCTTTCTGGCCTGCATGCCTGACCACGACAATGTTCTCGCGCCGCACCGCTGCGCCTTCGACCTCGAACATGGAGCGCAGCCGGATCAGCGGCAGCACTTCGCCGCGCAGGTCGACGTAGTCGTGCCCGGCTTCGGCGGCGTACGCGACGCATTCCTCGATCATGTCCAGCGGTATCGCAAATACCGACCGGCCGACTTCGACGAGGAAGCCGTCGATGATCGCCAGCGTCAGCGGCAGACGCACGGTGACCGTGGTGCCCACGCCTTCCTCGCTGTGCACGCCGACGCTGCCGCGCAGCGCGGTGATGTTGCGCTTGACCACGTCCATGCCGACGCCGCGGCCGGACAGGTTGCTGACCTGCTCCGCCGTAGAAAATCCCGGCTCGAAGATCAGTTTGTAGATTTCCTCGTCCGAGAGGTTGTGGCCCGGTTCCACCAGGCCGCGTTCGATCGCCTTGGCCAGTATCTTGTCGCGCGGCAGGCCGCCGCCGTCGTCGCTGACCGCGATGACGATGCTGCCGGAGTCGTGGTAAGCATCCAGCTTGACGGTGCCCTGCGCCGGCTTGCCCCGCGCAACGCGCACCTCGGCCGGCTCGATGCCATGGTCCATGGCATTGCGCACCAGATGTGTGAGCGGGTCGCCGATCTTTTCCACGACCGTCTTGTCGAGCTCGGTGTCCTCGCCTGACACTACGAGGGCGATGTCCTTGCCAAGCTCGCGCGACACATCATGCACCACGCGCTGGAAGCGGTTGAAGGTGGCGGCGATCTTGACCATGCGCAGCTGCAGCGCGCTGTCGCGCACGTCCTCCACCAGACCGGTGACCTTGGACATGGCTTCCTGCAGTTCGGCCGCCTGTGTCCGGCGGGCGATCAGGCTGGCGCTGGCACCGGCAATGATCAGTTCGCCGACCAGGTTGATCAGCTGGTCGAGTTTTTCCGCATCCACACGCACCGAGCGGCTTTCCTGCGCATGCGTGTCGCGAACCTGCTTTTGCCTGGTCAGCGCCGCTTCAACCACTTCGGGCTGCACCGCCTGCTGTCCGATCAGGATCTCGCCCAGCGGTTGCGCCGGCTCGGTGGCGGCCTGTGCCTTGAGCGCGTCTGCCAGTTCGCGCGCCGTCAGCGTGCCGCAACGTACCAGCAGCTCGCCGACGCGGGCGGACTGCGCCGGCATGTCCTGCAGCAGCGCAACGTACTCGGCGATCCGGCTCTTCGGCGGCAGGATGCGCAGCCGGCAGTCGTCACGCACGAACTCGAACACGTTTTCGATGGTCGCCTTGTCGGCGTCGCTGCAAAAGGCGATTTCATAGCCGAGGTAGCAGGCCTCCGGATCCATGTGCTCTGCATCCGGCAGGGCGTCGGCGAGCGTCACGATGTCGACGATGCGGCCGATGGTGCCGAGGTAGCGCAGGAAGGACAGCGGATCCATGCCGTTGCGCAGCACGTCCGGGCCGAAACGCAGCGACAGATGCCAGAGGTCGGCGCCGTGTGCATCGCCGGCAATGCGTTCCACCTTTGCCGGCTCGTCCGGAAGGGGGGCGGGCACGGATGGCTGCCCCGGCTGTTGCGCTGGTTGCGCTTGCTGTGGCTGGCCAAGGTAGGCAAGCAATGCCTGCACCAGCGGCTCGCCGCGCTGCAGCGTTTCGTTGTCCGCGTCGAACTGTCCCTCGGCCACGGCATCCACCATCGACGCGATATGGTCGCAGCAGGACAGCAGGAGCGACACCAGGCGGTCGGTGATGGCCAGCTTGCCGGCACGCACCTGTGTCAGTGCGTTTTCGACCACATGGGTAAAGCGGACGATATGGTCGAGGCCGAACAGGCCGGACGAGCCCTTGATGGTATGTGCCGCGCGGAAGATCGCATTGACCATTTCAGTCGGATCTTCCGCCTGCTCGATGGTGAGCAGCGCGTTTTCCATGTCTTCCAGCAGCTCGCGGCTTTCGACGATGAAGGTTTGCAGTGCCTGGTCGAGATTCATTGCTTATCTCGCAAAGGAAGTGGGGGATGGGGAAATGACGACCTGGTCGCCAAACCAGGCGGACAGGTTCAGCAGCTCCAGCACATCGACGACGGCTGGGCTGTGTGCAACAAGCTTCATGTCGGTTCCGAGCGCGCGCGCCGTGTTCTTCGCGAGCATCAGCACCTGCAGGCCGGCGGTGTCGAGCTCGGTGACGCCGGACAGGTCGATCTCCAGCGCCGCGCCGGGCGCAATCTGCGCGAGCAGCGCCTCCTTCAGCTCCGCCGCGCGGTAGATGTTCAGTTCTCCCTGGACGCGCACCGTGGTGCTGGCGTTTTGCCGTGAAGCAGTCATCGCGTTCTCCCAAGTCGTTTTCTGAAAGCCTATTTGTCAACCGCAGTGCGCGAACCGGAGTCGTGCGTCGGGTGGCAAGCGGCGCTTAGAGCCTGTTTGAAAACTGTAGCGAGCGGTCCGAGTTTGGTTTGAGAAGCGCAGTCGTACGTGAGGTACGACGAGCATCGCAGAGCCAAAATCGGGCTGCGCAGTAAGTTTTCAAACAGACTCTTACGGCAGGCAGAGTTTCTGCACCGCGTTCAACAACTGTTCCGACCGGAATGGCTTGACCATCCATGCCCGCGCACCCGCGGCCTGGCCTTCGCGCTTCTTTTCCTCTTCCGATTCGGTGGTCAGCATGAGGATGGGCGTGAACCGGTAGTCGGGCATCTGCTTCACCCGCTTGACGAAGCTGATGCCATCCATGACCGGCATGTTCACGTCGCTGATGATCAGGTGCACCTTCTGCCCAGCCAGCTTGGACAGCGCGTCCTCGCCATCGCGGCCTTCGATCACCGCATAGCCTTCGCCCTTGAGTGCGATGGATACCACCTGCCGCATGGATGCGGAGTCGTCGACAATCATGATCGTCTTGCTCATGGGCCCTCCTCAAAAGAAGGTGATGTTGCTGGTTTGCGCCTGGCTGATCTCGCGGCCTTCGTGCACCGCACGCTGGTCCGACATCACGTATTTTTTCTTCATGTCGCCGAGCAGCCCCGCCGGATCGAGCGGTTGCAGCTCGCGATGCCGCATGAACTGCTCGCGGTTATGCGCCAGCACCGACGGCAGCTGTTCGATGCTCGCCTTGACCTGCATGAGGATCTGGTTGACGCGATCCTGGAACTGCAGCTGCACCAGCGCCTCGCCAACTTCGTCCTTGATGGCGGCGCTCTCCTTCTTCAGCAGGCTGCTCGACGCGAGCAGTGCATCGGTGACCTGGCGCAGGCCGCCGAGCACTTCCTCGATCGTTGCCTCCGACGCCGACATCGCGCTTCCTTCCTGCCGCACCGACTCCGACGCGGCCTCGCAGGTGTGGCGGATGGCGTCGCTGATCACCGCGGCTTTCTGCGCAATGCGCTTGCCGGTGTCGCCCGACTGGTTGGACAGCATGCGGAACTCGTTCGCCACGACGGCAAAGCCGCGCCCCAGTTCGCCGGCGCGCGCCGCTTCAATGGCGGCATTCAGCGCGAGCAGGTTCGACTGCGCGGCGATTTTGGCCACGTCGGCGGCCATGTCGTGCAGTTCGCCGATGAAATGACCCAGCCCCTGCACCTTGTCGAGCATGGCCGTCATGCTGTCCATCGCGGCCCGCTGCGACGCGACGACGCCGGCAAGCCGCCTTTCGCTGTGCGCAAATACGGCGACCAGTCCATTGCCGTTGTCCTCGATGGAGGCGGTTGCCGTGCCCGCCGAACGCATCGCCTCGTCCAGCTGAACGACGATGCCCGAGAACTCTCCGGTGAGCGCCGAGATCGCGTTTTCCATCTGCACGCGCGAGGTCTCGATGTGGCCGGCCCACACCGGCGCGACCTTCTCGCCAAACTGCTGCTGCGCGGCGAGATAGCGCTCCGCCGCCTGCTGCGGCACGGTGTGCCGGCGCGATATCCTGTAGGCTGCCGCTGCACCGCCGGCAGCGAGCAGGGCGGCAAGTCCCGCCCCAAGCCAGGTGACGCCGCCGGAAACGAGCACCGCGGCCGCCCCCGCGGCAGCCAGGGCGACCGGATAGACAACGGCTGCGTCGCGCAGGTTGAAACTGTTCAAAGCTTCCCTCCACAATGTGTCTTCCGGTTTTTTTCGCAGGGGGAGCAGTCCCCCGCTGCGTCAGTGCAGGCAGATGGGTACAGACAGGCTGTAACCCTCACCGTAGGCGCTGCGCAGCGGCAGTTCGGCGCCCACTGCCGACCTGACCTTCTTGCGCAGGCGGTAGACCAGCATGTCCATCTTTTTCGTGTCGGCGTGGTTGTCGCCGGCGAGTGCAACGATCAGCGAGTCGCGTGGAATCGGCCGGGTCGACATCGCCAGCATGTGAAGCATCTTGAATTCTTTTTCGGTGAGGTCGACGGAACTGGCATCGCCCACGCGCAGGCGGCGTTCCTCCCTGTGCAGCGACCATCTGTGCCCGGCCTCGTGCTGCGTACGCCCGCCCACGCGGCGGCACAGCGCTTCGATGTGCGCGGCCAGTTCCTTGAATTTGATCGGCTTGGTCAGGTAATTGTCGGCGCCGAGCTGCAGGCCGAGGATGCGGCTGTCGAGCATCACGCGCGCGGTCAGCACGATGATCCCGGTCTCCGGGTGGAGCTCGCGCAGGCGCGGAATGATGTTGAATCCGGAGTCGTCGGGCAGCCCGAGGTCAAGCAGGATCACATCCGTGCGCTGGTGCATCAGCAGCGACCACATCGTCGCGCCATCGCCGGCAATATCGGCGTGATGGCCGGCGTCCTCGAGGAAATCGGCGATCTCTTCGGCGTAGGGCAGATTGTCTTCAACAATAATCAGATGAGCCATGATGTCAGCACGCAAATGAGGAACTGCAATCGGTCACGTCAGCAAACGGCTTGCTGACGTTTTTGATTGTAGGAAGTTAAAAGCGCATGAAACTCTCTGATTCTTACGGCAACCCGGTTTTCCCCGCGAACAGGGCAGTTGAGGTCAAATTTTTTGACCTGAGACAAGTATTTAGAAACCGGCGGGCGGTGGTTGCGAAGACAGCAATGCGGCCGTGCCCCTGGCATGTTGCGGACAACCGGCAGAACGCCCTTGGCCCGGCAGCCAGAGCGTAAATTGTGCGCCGCCCGCAGCGCGGTTGCTGGCGCAGAGCGTGCCGCCATGCATTTCCGCCACGGCACGCGCCATGTGCAGGCCGAGTCCGGATCCGCTTTGCTGCGATGCGCCCTGCCCCCGGAAGAACTTGTCGAACACGCGCGGCAGTTCATGGCCCGGAATGCCGTTGCCGTCGTCCTCCACCACAAACTCGATGCCACCGTGCGCCACGCTGCGCGCACGCAAGAGAATGCGCGACCCGGGCGGGGTGTACTTCACCGCGTTGTCGGCCAGCACGCGCAAGGTCAGGCGCATCCGGTCGGCGTCGCAGAGGAAGAGTTCGGGCGCGTCGCCGGCATCGACGTCGATCCGATGCTCGGCCGATAGTGCCCGGGCGGATGTCTGTGCATCCCGCAGCAGCGCGACCGGCGACGCCATGCCAAGGCGCAGGCCATGTCCGGCGCTGACGATGTGGTCCTGCGTCAGGTAGTCGTCGAGCAGCGTGGTCAGGCGGTCGACGGCATTCTGGATCTTGGCGTAGCGCTTGTGCGTGGCCTCGTCGGCGTCAACGGCGGTTGCCTGCAGGCGCTGCACGGCGCCGTCGATGGTGGCAAGCGGCGTGCGGAATTCATGCGAGACCATCGCGACAAAGCGCTTCTGCTCTTTCTGCGCCTTGCGCCGCGCGGAGATGTCGCGCGACACGCCGATGATCGCGCGCGGCACGTTGTGCTCGTCGCACAGCAGCGTCGACACGACTTCCAGCGGAATCGTCCGGCCGTCCTTGTGCGAATGCTCGATCTCATTCGTTTCGCGCCGCACCGATTCGTCCCCGGCCAGGTAAGCGCGGACGCGTTCGCGCAGCCGCTCCCGCAGCTGCGCCTTCCCCTTTTCCGGCGGCCTGGCGATCAGCTCTTCCGGCGTGTAGCCGCGCTGGCGCTGGACCGACGGGCTGATGTAGGTGAGCTCAAATGTCTCGGCATCCATCATCCAGATCACGTCGCCGGTGTTTTCGGCAATCAGTCGGAAGCGCTCCTCGCTGGCGCGCACGGCCTGTTCGGCCTGCTTGCGGCTCGTGATGTCGTGCAGGATGGCGAAGATCAGCACCTTGCCGCGGACAGCGAGCTTGCCGGCGTACACCTCGACGTCGCGCAGTTCGCCGGTCGCCAGTCGTTGCTTTCGCTCGAAATGCGCTGCGTTGCGCGCGGCAAGATCGCGCAGCAGTGCCTGCGTATTGGCGCGCGGTGCGATATCGATATCGAAGATGCTCAAGCGCCGCAGTTGGTGCGGCGGGTACTGCCAGAAGGCTTCTGCCGCGCCGTTGGCGTCCAGGATGCGGCCACTGCACGGGTCGACGACGAAGGCGATCGATGCGCTGCGCTCGAACATGTTCCGGTACCGCGCCTCCCGCTCGATCAGTTCCCGGTGCAGGGTGCGTGCCGTTTCCACCGCGCGGGAGCGGCTGCCCGCCAGCAGCCAGGTGACGATGGCCAGCAGCAGGCTGGTGCTGATCCCGAACCATGCGGCGATGGTGCTGCCGTCGTCCAGCCTTGCCTCGAAAGGCGGCAGCGAGCGGACCATGATGCTCCAGTCATGGTTGGCCACCTGCAGCGCCGACGCCGCCTGAAAACGCGAGGGGATCCTTGCCTCGTGCACCGGCTTGTTGTCGGCGTCGAACAGCAGGGCGGCCGGCGTGATCTCCTTGCCGTCATAGACCTCGACGTCCAGCTCCAGTTTGCCGCCACGCGCCAGCGGCACCATCAGCGCCGCAATACGGATGGGGGCGGCGATCCATCCGACCAGGTTCGAGCGGAACTGCGTCTGGGATACCGGCTTGATGCCGTGCCTGTAGACCGGCAGGTACATCACGAAGCCGGGTTCGGCCGTGCCTTGGATGCCGGACGGGATTGCCACCTTGCGCGTGATGGCGACCGCGCCGTTGTCGCGCGCGTATGCCATCGCCTCGCGGTGTGCGTCATCGTAACGGCTATCAGGCCCGAAGCCGGGCATGTCGTCGCTGGCAGGCAAATCCCGGAACGCGACGAGGACGTGGCCTTCGCCGGCGGCGTTTTCGCTGGCGCTGCCGGCCGGCGAGGTGTTCGGGACAAAGTAGAGATCCTGGATGGCAGGATGGCTCTGCTGCAGGTGCAGCGCTTCCACATAGTTGCGGAACTCGCTGCGTTCGACGCTGGCCGATGCGGTGAACAGGCCGCGCGCGCCATGCAGCACTTGCCGGCTAGCGGCCAGGCGCTGGCCGATCGTGGCAACGATTTGCTGGGCCTGCAGGTCGAAATCATGCTGCAGTTCCCGTTCCGCCGACCGAACCTCGCGCCGCCACGAGTGCAGCGTCAATGCCAGGGCCAGTGCGAGGACCAGCAGCGGCAGCCATTTGACGAGGCGCATCCTGGCAGGTAATGCCGATACGCACAGGGCCGAGCGCCCAGCCTCGGGAATGTCAATCATGGTTGGGATGCCAGTCGCGATGCGGACGGGAGACCGCCGGTATGTAGGAGCAAGCCAGTGTAGGAGGGGCGAAATGGTTTCGGCAATGACGTGAGTCAAGTAAATCCGGTGGAACGGTTGGCATGCGCGCCGCTCCATCCCAATATGAAATTCAGTATGAATTCAATATGAAATGAATGCCGTCAGTGAAAAGATTGGCAACGCTATTTCTCTCTAGAAAAGGTACGATAGGACCCTTGCCGGCCGATACGGGGTGACCTCGGCTCCCATGCCGGCAAGGCAGTTCAGCTGAGCATCAGGAGAAGATCATTTCTGCGAGCATCGAAGCCCATCCGCAACCGGACGATGAAGTCCAGCTTCGGCAGACGCTGTTGGAGTATCAGGCGATTCTTGAAAACGCCTCGCTGGGCATCACCTTTACGCGCAAGCACGCTTTCCTGCACTGCAATCCGCGCTTTTCCGAGATGTTTGGCTGGAGCAGCGATGAGTTGAAGAACCAGCCCACCGAGATCCTGTATCCCTCCGAAGCGTCGGCTGCCGCCTTCGCGGAGGTCGCCCGCGCCGTCCTTGGCAGCGGCGAGCGGCTTGATATCGAATACCTGATGAAGCGCCGTGACGGCAGCACCTTCTGGTGCCGTGTGCTGGCCAAGGCGATCGATCCGAACGACCGCAGCAAGGGCTCGATCTACATGACCGAGGACATCACCGAGCGCAAGAATGTGCAGGAGGCGTTGCTGCGCGCACGCGACGAGCTCGAACAGCGGGTGCAGGAGCGCACCGCCGAGCTGGCGCTGGCCAATGCGCGCCTGCAGGCCGAGATCCAGGAACGCAAGATGGCCGAGCAGCAGATCCGCTACCTCGCCAACCACGATGCGCTGACCGGCCTGCCGAACCGTCGCCTGCTGCAGGACCGCCTGGAACAGGCGGTGGAACTGGCGCGGCGCAACAACCACCAGGTGGCGATCCAGTTCATCGACCTTGACCGCTTCAAGCCGGTCAACGACCGCCTCGGCCACCGCATCGGCGACCTGCTTCTGCAGGCGATCGCGCTGCGGTTGCGCGGGCTTTTGCGCGCAATCGATACGGTCGCCCGCGTCGGCGGCGACGAATTCGTCGTGGTGCTGCCGGAGATGCATTCGCCGCAGGCGGCGGACGAGACCGCACAAAAGGTGCTGGATGCGCTCAGCAAGCCGTATACGATCGACGGGCATGAGCTGACCATCACGCCGAGCATCGGCATCAGCCTGTTTCCGCGCGACGGCAATGATGTCGAGACGCTGCTGCGCCGGGCGGATGCGGCGATGTATCACGCCAAGCAGGGAGGCCGCGCCGCCTACCGCTTGTTCTCGACCGATATGCAGGCCTGAACAGAGGCGCAGGCTTTTAAAAAAAAGAACAACAGGCGCTGGAAAACATGCAAGACGTACACACGAACAATCCGGAAAATAGCGAAGACCTGTTCCAACGCTTGTTCCGCAAGCACAGCGCCATCATGCTGCTGCTCGATCCGGAGACCGGCGTGATCAAGGATGCCAACCGCGCCGCCAGCGCATTCTACGGCTATCCGGAGCACGAGCTGCGCGGCATGAACATCAGCCGCATCAACACCCAGCAACCGGAAGAAATCCAGGAGGAGATGCAAAGCGCGCTGCAGGAGCAGCGCAACTACTTCATTTTCCGGCACCGCCTTGCCTGCGGCGAGGAGCGCGTCGTCGAGGTGCATTCCTCCGCCATCGAGTTCCGGGGCAAGCCGCTGCTGTTCTCCATCGTGTTCGACATCACCGAACGCAAGCGCGCGGAAGAATCGTTGCGGCAGGCCTTGCTGGTCTACCGCAACAGCAGCGACGGCATGGCGGTCGTCAATCCCGATGGCGTGATCGTGACCGTCAATCCTGCCTTCACCGAGATCACCGGCTATTCGCTCGAGGAAGCGGTCGGGCAACCGATCACGATGCTGAACTCGCCGCGCGGGAGCCCCGACGGTTACGCCGCGGTGTGGGACGAACTTGAGGCAACCGGCCGCTGGCACGGCGAGCTGTGGGCACGCCGCAAGAATGGCGAGGATTTCCTGCGCCGGCTGTCGGTCAGCACCGTCTTCAATGATGACGGGTCCGTGCAGAGCCGCGTCGGCCTGTTCGCCGACATCACGGAGCAGAAGGCGTCGGAGGCGCTGATCTGGCGGCAGGCCAATTTCGACCCGCTGACCGGTTTGCCCAACCGCAGCATGTTCCTTGACCGCCTCGACCAGGCTGTGAAGATGGCGCATCGCAGCGGCCAGCCTGCGGCGCTGCTGTACCTGGACCTCGACTATTTCAAGGAAGTCAACGACACGCTCGGCCACAGCATGGGCGACCAACTGCTGCGCGACGCCGCGCAGCGCCTGATGACCTGCGTGCGCGATACCGACACGGTGGCGCGCCTGGGCGGCGACGAATTCGGCATCATCCTCGGCGAGCTGCACAAGACGCATGGCGCGGAGCGCGTGATGCAGGACATCCTGCTGGCGCTGGCCGCGCCATTCCGCCTCGGCGAGGAGCAGGTGTATATCTCGGCCAGCATCGGCGTGACCTTCTATCCGCAGGACGGCACGGAAACCGACGCCCTGCTGAAGAACGCGGACCAGGCGATGTATGCGGCCAAGGCGCAGGGGCGTAACCGCTACAGCTATTTCACCGCCTCCATGCAGGAAGCGGCCCAGGCGCGCAAGCGCCTGATCAGCGACATGCGCGTGGCCCTGGCCCAGAAGCAGTTCCGCGTGTACTACCAGCCGATCGTGGAACTCGCCAGCGGTACCATCTACAAGGCCGAGGCGCTGGTGCGCTGGCAGCACCCGGCGCGCGGCCTGGTCAGCCCCGCCGAGTTCATCCCCGTCGCGGAAGAGACCGGAATGATCGTGGACCTCGGTTCCTGGCTGTACCGGCAGGCGGTGCAGCAGGTCGCGGTTTGGCGCAAGCGTTTCCACCCTGCCTTCCAGATCAGCATCAACGTGTCGCCGGCACAGTTCCGCAACGCCGGCTTGAGCGACACGGCATGGCTGGACTACCTGCGGCAGCAAGGCCTGCCGGGACAGAGCATCGCCGTCGAAATCACCGAAGGGTTGCTGATGGATGTGTCGCAGGAAGTGCGCGAGCAGCTGTACGCTTTCCGCGACCATGGCGTGCAGGTGGCGCTGGATGACTTTGGCACCGGTTATTCCTCGCTGGCGTACCTGAAGAAATTTGACATCGATTACATCAAGATCGACCAGGCCTTCGTGCGCAACCTTGCCCCGGGCTCCGACGACCTGGCGCTGTGCGAAGCGATCATCGTGATGGCGCACCGGCTCGGCATGAAAGTCATTGCCGAAGGGGTGGAAACCGAACAGCAGCGCGCATTGCTGGCGGCCTGCCATTGCGACTTTGCGCAGGGCTACCTGTTTTCCCGCCCCGTGCCGCCGGAAGAGTTCGAACAGCTTTTCTGAACGACCATCTTCCTTCGCTTCATTTCAGTCGATGTTTATCCGCGTAACTACGGCGCACTCGCGCCGGCTTGCATTGCACGCGGCCTTTTGAATCGCAGTTTATGTGATGCATCAACCGGCGGTTACAGCACTTTGCGACTTCGTAAGGAAAGGCAACCGGCCGAAACTATGGCGTATTCCCCGCTGTCAAAAAGTTCATCCTGAAGGCCATGCATCTAAACATTAGATGAGTCCGCCTTCCATTATTCGAACAAGGAGATGGGATGGACGCCCGGAGAGCGCACAAGAAGGAATGGCCTGCCATCGTCAACAGCCTGAACATGGATGCGCAGGAGATCCGGCGGCGCAAGGATTTCCTGCAATTCAACGACGACGATGTGGCGCGCCTCAAGGGCATCAATGACCTCGCGGAGAAATACGCGGACGACGTGATCGAAGAGTTTTACCGGCACCTGATGTCGTTCGAGGAAACCCGGCAGTTCTTTCGCGACCAGCAGGAACTGCTGGCCCATGTAAAAAATCTGCAGCGCGCGTATTTCCTGCGACTAACAAAGGGAAATTACGACCAGGACTACATCGAGAACCGGCTGAAGATCGGGAAGACGCACGAGCGCATCGGGCTGCCGGTCGATTCCTATCTCGGCATGTACAACTTTTACCTGCGTGCCGTTGGTGCGCGCTTGTTCGCGACGTTCAAGGACGACCCGCAACATGCACTGGATGCTTTCCTGTCCTTGATGAAGCTGACCTTCCTTGATATCGGTCTTGCCATCGACACGTATATCGATTCCCGCGAGCAAACGATTGGTGCGCAACAAGACGCGATTCGCGAGCTGTCCACGCCCGTGCTGCCCTTCCGGCAGGGGATCGTGGTGCTGCCGATGGTCGGCATGATCGATTCCTACCGGGCCAGCCAGCTGACCGAACAGTTGCTGCGCTCGATACGCGACACGCGCGCCAAGGTCGCGGTGCTCGACATCACCGGCGTGCCGTATGTGGATTCCCGCGTGGCCAGCCATCTCGTGCAGACGGTCGAAGCGGCGCGGCTGATGGGCTCGAAGGTGATCATCTCCGGCGTATCGCCCGAGATTGCCTTGACCATGGTGACCATCGGCGTGGAACTGGGACAGATCGAAACGGTCGGTGATATGCAGAGTGCAATCGAGCGTGCCGAACAGCTCAGCGGCTACAAGGTGACGCGCGTGCGCCCGGAGCGCCGCAAGACCGACCGACCGGACGACAACTTCAGCAGCATCGATGGCAGTCGCCACAACAGTCGCAACGACGACATGGCATGAAGGAGGCGGTCATGCTGGTGCCGATTCTTAAACAGGAGGATTTTCTTATTGCCTCGATACAAGGCGCGCTCAGCGACGTCGAATTGCTTGCACTACGGGACCAGCTCGTGGACAAAGTGAGGCAACATCGCTCGCGCGCCGTGATCATCGATGTCGCCGTGCTCGACATCATGGATTCCTTTTCCGCCCGCACCTTGCGCAGCATCGCGCAGATGACGCGACTGCTTGGCGCGGAAACTATTGTCGTCGGCATCCAGCCGGAAGTTGCGATGTCCATGGTGCAGCTCGGGTTGCGGCTCGAGGGCACCACCATCGCGATGGACCTGGAGGATGGACTGTCAGTCCTGAGAAACCGTGGAAACAAAGGTAATGCCGCCAGTGATCGAGCGTGAAACTGCAATGCCGATCAAGTCCGACCTGGACGTGCTCAAGGCGCGCCAGCAAGGCAAGGAGCTGGCCTCGTCGCTGCGCTTCACCAACACGGAGCTGACCATCATCGCCACCGCGATCTCCGAGATCGCGCGCAACACCGTGCTCTACGCCAAAACCGGTTGCCTGCACCTGAAGGTGATCCATCAGGGCCAGCGGCGCGGCCTTGTCATCATCGTCAAGGACCATGGACCGGGCATCGTCGATCTCGATCTCGCCATGCAGGATGGCTACTCGACGTCGCGCGGGCTCGGCATCGGCCTGCCCGGCGCACGGCGCCTGATGGACGAGTTCGACATTGATTCCGAGGTCGGCAAGGGCACGACCATCACGATGAAGAAATGGGAGAGAGCCAAACAATGACACGCTCGGGCTCCACGCGGCTGTTGCAGTACTGGGTTGCGGGTCGGCCTTATCCCGGCGAGCAGGAGTGCGGAGACCAATATCTGGTCGAAGGATTTGCCGGCGGCGCACTGGTGGCGGCAATCGATGGGCTCGGACATGGAGAGCGCGCTGCCGAAGCGGCCAGGCACACGGTCGAGATTCTCGCCGCGCATGCGAGCGAACCAGTGGTGACGCTGATGCAACTCTGCCACGACAAGCTTCGCAAGATGCGTGGCGTCGTGATGACGCTGGCTTCCTTCAGCGAAGCGGACAGCACGCTGACATGGCTGGGTGTCGGCAACGTCGAGTGCATGCTGGTGCGGGCGGGTGCACAAGAGTCCAAACCGGCGTCGCCGCTGCTGCGTGGGGGCATTGTCGGCGATCGCCTGCCACCACTGTTGCCGGCGACGCTCCCGGTGCAGAAGGGCGATTTGCTGCTGCTGGCCACGGACGGCATTGCCAGCGCCTTCCTTCGCGATCTGCGCTATTCGAACGAACCACAGCGACTGGTCAACCACCTGTTTTCGCAATACGCCCGCGATACGGACGATGCCTTGATACTGGGGGTGCAATGGACAAACGGCGCAATGCGCCCGGTAGCGACGGCAAGCTGACCGAAGACAGAGATGCCGGCGCTCACCTGTCCGGCAGCATGGGAACCGACTTCGGTCCGGACAGTGCCTATGCCGAGTTCATGGATGAATATCGCTATGCGCTGGCAAGCTATCTGCGCGGGCAGGAGGATGAGGCCGGGCTGCTGGATGCGTACGAGCTCGGACGGCGCGGCGCAACCAGCCGCCTGAGCATGTTGAACCTGGTGGAGATCCACCAGGCTGCCTTGTCGTCGGTCCAGAGCGAGCGCGATATATCACCCGGTGAAGCGGTGCGCCTGCTCGCCAGGGGCGCGCAATTTCTCGGGCAGGCGCTGGCGCCATTCGAGATGATGTATCGCGGCTATGTCGAAACCATCGACCAGTTGCGCCACCTGAACGACACGCTCAAGCAGAAGGCCTATGCGCTGCAGGTCAGCGAAGAGCGCATGCGCATGTTCATCAAGCACACGCCTGCCGCAGTCGCCATGCTCGACCGCGACCTGCGCTACGTGCTGGTCAGCGCCAGATGGCATGCCGACTACCGCCTTGGCGAGCGCGACATCATCGGACTGCGGCATTACGACGTCTTCCCGGAGACGCCTGCAACATGGCGCAGCATTTATGACCGTTGCCTGGCAGGCGCCTCCGACAAGAATGACGAAGCGCCGTTCCAGCGCGCCGACGGCACGCTGGACTGGGTGCGCTGGGAAATCCATCCCTGGTACACCGAACGCGGCGAGATCGGCGGCATCATCATGTTCACCGAGGTGATCACCGAGCGCAAGAACCAGGAGCGCAAGATTGCGCGCCTCTCCCGCATCCAGGTGATCATGAGTGCAATCAACGCCGCGATCATTCGCACCAGAGACCGCCATGAACTAATGCAGGAAACCTGCCGCATCGCGGTCGAACAGGGCAAGTTCAAGCTGGCATGGGTCGGCTTCCGCGACGACCAATCGGGCGACATCACGCCGGCCGCATGGCAGTTTGCCGATACCGAAACCCTGGCGCCGCCATCCGGCTCGCAAACCAATGTGCTGGAGCAGCGCGCCATCCTCGACCGCGTGCTCTTGCATAACAAGCCGGTGGTCTGCAACGACATCGCCAACAGCGACCGCGTCGTATCAAAGGATGCCTACACCGGGCGCGGCTACCGTTCCTTCGTCGCATTGCCGCTATGCGTCGAGCGCACAGCGGTCGGCGTGCTGCTGCTGTATGCAGGAGAGGCGGAATTCTTCGACCATGAAGAGCTGAAACTGCTCAGCGAGCTGGCCGAGGACATCTCCTACGCGCTCAACCACATCGTCAAGGAAGAGCAGATCAACTACCTTGCGTATTACAACGCGCTGACCAACCTGCCCAACCGCGACCTGTTCTTCGACCGCCTGCAGCGGCAGACCGAAGCCGCGCGCCATGAAGGGCGCATGCTGGCGGTGCTGGTGCTCGACATCGAGCGCTTCCGCAACATCAATGACACCTTCGGGCGCCATGTCGGCGACGCCCTGCTCAAGCAGACGGCCGAGCGCCTCGGGCGCCAGGTCTCGTCCCAAGACAGCCTTGCGCATATCAGCGGCGACGTGTTCGCCATCATGCTCGCCGAAATCCGCAGCGCGGCGGACGCGGCACACATGCTGGAGAAAATCCTGGAGGACTGCTTTCGCCCTGCCTTCAAGTGCGGCGGCTACGAGGTGTATCTCGCGGTAAAGGCGGGGATCTCGCTGTTCCCGAGCGACGGCATGGACCATGACACCTTGTACAAGAATGCGGAAGCGGCACTGCGCAAGTCGCAGAAGAACGGCGACAACTACCTGTTCTACCGCAAGGAGATGAATGCCAGCGTGGCCAAGCGGCTGACGCTCGAGAACCGGTTGTACCGCGCGCTGGAGCGCGGCGAGTTCACCCTGCATTACCAGCCGAAGATCCACACCGCCAGCGGCCGCGTGGTCGGGCTGGAATCCTTGCTGCGCTGGCAGGAGCCGGAGGAAGGACTGATCATGCCGGCGTCGTTCATCCCGATCCTGGAAGAGACCGGCATGATCCTGCCGGTCGGGCGCTGGATCATGGAGAAGGCGATCAGCGACCACAAGGAGTGGGGCGCGCGCGGCCTGTCGCCGCCGCCGATTGCCGTCAACATTTCGGTGGTCCAGCTGCGCAACCGCGACTTTGTCGATTCGCTCAAGAGAATCGGCCGCAAGCTGCTCGACGGCGAACACATCCTCGACCTGGAAATCACCGAAAGCATCCTGATGGATGACATCGACCAGAACATCGCGAAGCTGCGCGCGGCCAAGGACATGGGCATGAAGATCGCGATCGACGATTTCGGTACCGGCTATTCCTCGCTCAGCTACCTGACGCGGCTGCCAATCGACCTGCTGAAGATCGACCGCTCGTTTGTGGTCGACATGAACCAGAGCCCGTCCGGGCTTGCCATCGTCAGCTCCGTCATTTCACTCGCGCACTCGCTGCAGCTCGGCGTGATCGCCGAAGGCGTCGCCGACGAAGAGCAGGCCAAGCTGCTCAAGCTGCTGCGCTGCGACCAGCTGCAAGGCTTCTACTGCAGCCAGCCCTTGCCCGGCAACGAAGTCGCCGCGCTGCTGGCCGCGTGATGCCGCCGCAGCGCATCGAAGCAGGGCAGCCTGCTGCTCGTGCAGTCGGTCTTCAACTGCCTGCTAATTCCCTTTTTGATCCTGCCCGCCGCCCCAGCCCGCCGCCAGACTCCGCAATGCGTCGGCGGTTGCCGCATCCGCGGGGAAGAAGGACTCCAGCGCCAGTTCCGACAAGGTGACATCGACCGGCGTGCCAAACACCGTCGTCGTGCTGATGAAGGAAAGCGTGCCGTTGTCGGTAGCAAGCTGGAATGGCACCACCACACCGCCGTACTCATGGGCGTTGCCGGAACGCGGCGATGCTGATGCGGATGCTGGTGCAGGGTAGGCGCCGAGTTCATTCAACAGATCCACCAGGAAGTGGTCGCCGCTGACCTCGATCTGCCGGCGCAGGCGTTCGAACAGGTGGGCGCGCCATTGCGCATAGTTGGCAATGCGCGGCGCAAGTCCGCCCGGGTGCAGGCTCAGCCGCAGCACATTGACCGGCGGCTGCAGCAAGGCGGGATCGACGCCCGCCAGCAGCGGCGGCACGGCACGGTTTGATGCAAGCAGATGCCAGTGCCGGTCAACGGCCAGCGCCGGGTAGGGCTCATGGCCGGTCAGCACCAGTTCCATCGCCTTGCGGGCCGGTTGCAGCACCGGATCGTCGAGGCTTCTTTCCGAAAACATCGGCGCGTAGCCGGCAGCGACCAAGAGCGCATTGCGCTCGCGCAGCGGCATGTCCAGCCGCTCGGCAAGGCGCAGCACCATGTCGCGGCTGGGCAGCGATCGACCGGTTTCCATGAAGCTCAGGTGCCGTGTCGAAATATCGGCATCCAGCGCAAGGTCGAGCTGGCTCAGGCGGCGGCGCTGGCGCCATTCGCGCAGGACATCTCCAACGGGGCGGGCAGTATTCATGCGTCGATCATAGCCGAAGCCTGCGCCGCATTCACATTACCTCGGACGTAATCGACCTGCCTCGCCGCGTGGACAAAGATGAATCACCTTCGACGAACTTTCAACTTCAGGAGAGCATCATGGACACGCAGAAAACCCGCACCGACGACCTCACCGGGCAAAGCATGGAGCAAAGCATCGAGCGGCTGGTCGACCAGTACATCGCCATCTGGAATGAAACCGATGCAGCACGTCGCCGCGAGCTGATCGCGCGCACCTGGACCGCGGATGCGGATTACGTCGACCCGCTGACCCATGCCTATGGGCTGGCAGCCATCGATGCCATGGTGGAAGGCGTGCAGCAACGCTATCCGGGCCACCGGTTCAGTCGGATGGGTGCGGTCGACAGTTACCAGGACCGTGTGCGCTTTTCATGGGAAATGGGCCCGGCGGCGGTAGCGCCCGGCAAGACGGATGTAATGCAACTGAAGCGCGTGGACTTCGGTGTGGTGAAAGACGGCCGCCTGCACAGCGTCAGCGGCTTCCTTGAACCGCAGGGGTTTGCGGATGCACCAAAGCCCCGCAGCGTCGCGGGCTGGTCGGCGGATCGCTTTGCGGCCTTCTGGGCCAGGCCGGACGCAGCCATGGTGCCGCGCGCGCTTGCACCGGACGTGGCCGGTTACTGGCCGGGCGATGCCGAGCCGGTACGCGGCATCGCGCAGTACACCGCGCGGATCGCGCAACTGCTGGCGATGGTGCCGGACTTCCGGCTGGAGGTCGCCGAGCATGCGCAGAACGGCGAGTACGTATTTATCCGCTGGATCGCACATGGCACCTGGAACGGCGCGCCGCTCGAATTCACCGGTGTTGACCGCGTGAAGGTGCGCGATGGCCTTGTCGCGGAGAACCGGATCTTCTGTGACCACCCGCTGGTGTACGCGCTGGCGCGGCGCGCACGGGCGCGCGCAATGGCGCCGGCAGAAGCGCTGACGGTTTGAGCAGCATCAAGCCTTACGTATCGACGCATCCCCGCTGTCTTGTTTTTTAATTTCTTTTCTCAAGGAGTACATCATGTTCGACTTCCAATCCCCTTCCTTCCTGCGCCGTGTCCTGCTCGTGGATGCCCTCGCCAGCGCCGCCACCGGCTTGTTGATGGCGCTGGGCGCACCGCTGCTTGCACCGTTGCTCGGCCTGCCGCTGGCCCTGCTGCGTGAAGCGGGGATCCTCCTGCTGCCGTTCGCGGCGTTCGTCGCCTTCATCGGTACGCGGCCCGAAGTGCCCCGGCGTGGCGTCTGGGCCGTCATCGTCGTCAATGCCATGTGGGTGATCGACAGCATCGTGCTGCTGTTCTCCGGCTGGGTGCAGCCGACGCTGTATGGCCAGCTGTTCATCGCCGCCCAGGCATTCGTGGTTGCGGTGTTGGCGGAGCTGGAGTTCTTTGCCATGCGCAGGTCTGCGTCGAAACTTGCGTACTAAAGTCGGCAATGCACAGGGAGCGGCCCGCAGCAGCGGGCTGCCACCGGCTTCAACAGATTGCCGTCAGCGAGGAGCGACAGGATCGGACGTCTGATACCGAGTGCTGCATGAGAGGGGAAACGTCAATTCGGCATGCCCCACGCTCCTCGAAGGCAAGACTGCACTGTATGTCAGCCCGTCGAGCGCTCTTCTTGTCTCCGGCAGGAACATTGCGAATCGAGATTGCCTTGTCCGCCAAGCCTTTCAACACCGACACGCTTGACCGCAGGCCCGCCCGGATCCTTGTCTGATGCGGCTGGTCAAGCCGTCCACGCTGTGGTGCAGCATGGACGCTTTCAGACGGATCCTGGCAAGGCGGCATACTCACGTGAAGTTGTAAGTCCGGAAACCTATTCCCCGCTCCGCGGTCTGATCTTGCTGTTGCGCCAGGCAATGCCTGCGGCGGCAGCGCAGAAATTGATATCGCTCTGCCGCACGACGGAACATCCTTCCCGAATCACATCTAATTTATTTATTCGGCATCCATGTCCACCAGGGCAGCGCATGAGGAAACTTGAGAGCAGCAGACAACGTATACGGAACATCTTCCAAGCCCGCGAGCTGCTCACGATCATCACGCTTTTACTGGGCCTGTACGTTACCTATCAAACGTGGAACGCCGCCAGCCAGGCGGCAGATAGTGCCTTGCACACTACGTTTGATTTCCGCGTGCGCGAATCGAACGAGCGCATCCAGCAGCGCATCCTTGTGTATGAACAGGTGCTGCGTGCACTGGGTGGCCTGTTCAATGCATCAAGGACGGTCAACCGGGAAGAGTTCAATACCTTTGTCAGTGCATTGAACCTGGCGGAAAACTATCCCGGCATCCAGGGCATCGGCTTTGCCGCGGCGGTGCCTGCTGCGGAAAAGGAGCAGCACGAGGCGGCCGTGCGGGAGGAGGGGTTTCCCAACTACCACATCACGCCGGCAGGCGAGCGTGATTTCTATACGGCGATCTTGTACCTCGAGCCGTTCAAGGGCGACAACCTGCGCGCGTTTGGCTTTGACATGTTCTCGGAGCCGGTGCGCCGCGCGGCAATGGTTAAGGCACGCGATACCGGCCTGGCGGCACTGTCCGGCCGGGTGACACTGGTTCAGGAGGGAAACGGTGGGGCACGTGCGGGCTTCCTGATGTACCTGCCGCTGTATCGCGAGAATCCGCCGAGCGAGCTGCTGGAAGAGCGTCGCCGGCAACTGATCGGCTGGGCCTATGCGCCCTTTCGCATGACCGACTTCATGCGCGGTGTTGCCGGCGAAGATGAAGATGACCTCGATATCGAGATCTACGATCTGGACCAGATCAGGGAGGAGGCGAAGATGTACGACTCCGACCTGACTGCCAGTGCAACCGAGGGCAATGGCAGGTTGCGCAACGTCGGGCGAATCACTGCCGGCCAGCGTACCTGGACGGTGGTGACGACTGCTCTCCCGGCTTTTGAGCAGACTCTGCGCTCCGACCGCCCGGACCTGATCCTGCGTGCCGGTATCAGCATCAGCCTGCTGCTTGCGCTGTTGATCTGGATCTTTCTCGACGATCGCGCACGCGCGCTGCAGGCGGCAAACCAGGCAATGCAGCTGGCGCTGTATGACGTGCTGACCGGGTTGCCGAACCGCAAGCTGCTCGACGAGCGGCTGCAGCAGGCGATTGCCAAGGCCAAGCGCGACAACCACCATCTCGCATTGCTGTTCATCGACCTCGACAAGTTCAAGCCGGTCAACGACAACTATGGCCATGCGTACGGCGACCTGCTGCTGAAGGAAGTCGCCAAGCGCCTGCACAGCTGCATGCGCGAATCGGACACCGCCTCGCGTCTCGGCGGCGACGAATTCGTGGCCTTGCTGTCCGACGTCGACGGCAGGCCGGCGGTCCTGACCGTGGCGAGGAAGATCCTGACGCGCCTGACCGAACCCTACGAAATCGCTGGCCACACCTTCAACATCTCGGCCAGCATCGGCGCGGCGCTCTATCCGGAAGACGGCACCGACAACAAGGCGCTGGTCAAGGCCGCCGACCTTGCCATGTACGATGCGAAGAACAAGGGCAGGAGCAACGTCCAGTTTGCGGGGGGCGACAAACAAGTCGGCACCTAACGTCACATTACGGCATGGCAGCCGGCACAAAAAAGGCAGGAAGCTGTTGCTCCCTGCCTTCCATCTTGTCCCGCCGTTCGCGCCTTCCGGTTGCGGGAACAATGCCGGAATGCGGCCCGTCAGTGGGGTTTCTTCCCAGTCGTCTCCGGCACGTACTGTGTCGCTTCGACCTCATCGCGCATCGAGCGCTTGCGCAGGCGGATATTCAACATCTCCACCACTACCGAAAACGCCATCGCGCTGTAGATGTAGCCCTTCGGCACATGATGACCGAAGCCTTCCGCGATCAGCACCACCGCCACCACGACCAGGAAGGACAGTGCCAGCATCTTGATGGTCGGATGCGCGGACACGAAGGTGCCGATCGGGCGCGCAAAGAACATCATCAGGCCGACCGACACAATCACGGCAGCAACCATCACGGTAATGTTGTCCACCATGCCGACCGCGGTAATGATGGAATCCAGCGAGAACACCAGGTCGATCACCATGATCTGCAGGATGATGCCGGCAAAGGTGTGTTTCACTGCCGTGGCGGCGGAGGCGTGTCCTCCGGCACCGTCAAAGGTTTCGTGGATTTCGCCGACGCTCTTCCACAACAGGAACAGGCCGCCGCTCAGCAACACCAGGTCGCGTCCGGAGAATTCCTGGCCGAGCACGGTGAGCAGCGGCTGCGTCAGGCCGACGATCCACGACAGCGTCAGTAGCAGCGCGATGCGCATGAACATCGCGAGGAACAGGCCGATGCGGCGCGTCATTTCCCGCTTCGCCGGCGGCAGCTTGTCCACCAGGATGGAAATAAAGATGATGTTGTCGATGCCCAGCACCAGTTCCAGTGCCGTCAGCGTAAAGAAGGCGATCCAGATTTGCGGATCGGAAAGCAGTTCGATCATATTGTTGTTGTCCGTTTAATTGTTGTTTGTCGTGCCAAAAAAAAGGGACGTCCACGTCGACGTCCCTTTGTCGGCGGGGGCAACATCCGTTGCCGCCCGCTGCGGCTTAGTCGTTGTTCGCAAAGCCCAGCAGGTGGAGCAGGCTGGTGAACAAGTTGAAGATCGACACGAAGAGCGACAAGGTTGCCATCACATAGTTCGTTTCGCCTCCGCGCACGATCTGGTTGGTCTCATACAGGATCATGCCGGACATCAACAGCACGAACACTGCGGAGACCGTCAGCGACAACGCCGGGATCTGCAGGAAGATTGCTGCCAGGCCGGCCAGGAAGGCCACCAGGATGCCCACCGTCAGAAAGCCGCCCATGAACGACAGGTCACGCTTGGTCACCGTCGCATATGCGGACAGGCCGACGAAGATTGCTGCCGTGCCGCCCAGCGCCGTCATCACCGTTTGCGTGCCGTTAGGCATGTTGAGGTAATGGCTGATGATGGGACCGAGCGTGTAGCCCATGAAGCCCGTCAGTGCGAACACGAATGCCACACCCAGGCCACGGTCACGGTACTTGGTCACCAGGAACAGCAGGCCGAAGTAACCGACCAGCGTGAGCAGGATGCCGGGGTGCGGCAGCCCCATTGCAGCGGACACACCCGCCGTTACGGCGCTAAATGCGAGTGTCATGGCCAGCAGCATGTAGGTGTTGCGCAAGACCTTGTGCGCAGAGGCATCCATCACCGTCGAGGCGGCACGGGCACCGAACGCATGGTTGCGCAGCGAATGGTTGCGATCGTTCATTTCAAAGTCCTTTCAAGAAAAGCAGATTCAAACAGTCAAACCTTGCGGGCGCTCCGGCGAGGCAGCGCAATGTTGCGGTTACATGGGTAACTCCTGTCCAAATGTGATGTGCATGTTAAAACACTTGTCATGCTTTAAAAAGCGAAGATAATGGAAGCGTTACTTCGGGAAATCGGAAAAATGAAAACTACCGGACTCAATTTTCGCCATCTGTATTACTTCTGGGTCGTTGCCAAGGAAGGCAGCATCACGCGTGCGGCAGAACGGCTCGAAGTTGCCGTGCAGACCATCAGCGCCCAGCTGGCCTTGCTGGAGCAATCCATCGGCAAGGCGCTGCTCGCGCCACAAGGCCGGCGCCTGGCGCTGACCGAAGCCGGCCGCATTGCGCTCGGCTATGCCGACCAGATCTTCCTGCTCGGCGAGCAGATGCAGGAGGTGCTGATGGAAAGCGATGTCGGACAAACCATGCGCCTGACTGTCGGGCTGTCCGATTCGCTGCCGAAACTGACCGCCTCCCGCCTGCTGGAAGCGGCGCTGAACCTGCCGCAAAAGGTCAAGGTGGTCTGTCACGAGGACGACTTCGAATCGCTGCTGGGCGAACTGTCGGTGCACAAGCTCGACGTGATCCTCACCGACCGCCCCGTGCCGTCCGGCACTACGCTGCGCGTCTTCAGCCACCTCCTGGGCGAAAGCGAAATCGAGCTCTACGGAGTGCCGAAGCTGGCAGAGCGTTACGCACCGAACTTTCCGGAGAGCCTGCATGGCGCGCCGCTGCTGCTGCCCACGCGCAATCACGCGATCCGCGGCCGCCTCGACCACTGGTTCGAGGCGCACGGGGTGCGCCCCGATGTGGTCGGCGAGTTCGACGATAACGCCTTGCTTAACACCTTCGGCCACAACGGCCTCGGCCTGTTCCCTGCGCCGCATGCGCTGGCCGAGGACGTGAAGAAACTGTTCGGTGCCGTGCCGGTCGGCGAGCTGACGGAAGTGCGCGAGCAGTTCTACGCCATTTCCAACGAGCGCAAGATCAAGCATCCGGCGGTGGAAGCGATCCTGACGGCAAGCCACGGCGGCGTGTTTGCCAAGGCCGCATCTTGAGCGATCTCAACGCCTTCCGTTGACCGGCTTGTGCGGTGTCACGGCGGCTTCTACCGTGAGATATTTGGACGCTGTCCGGAGTCGCCATGTCTTGCAACATTGTGCCGCAGCACAGGCGCGCTGCCATGTTATTCGCCTGCCTTGTGTTGCCCTTGCTTTCCTTGTTGCCCTTGCTGGTCATGGCACAGACACAGGCACCGCAGGCACCTTCCGCCGCCGCCCCGCCTGCCGCAGTGAAAGAGCTGGTGCTGCCCGCGAAAACAACCGGGAATGAAAAGAAAGAGGCGGCACGTGATGGCGGCTCCGTACAGTTCATCGGCAATGCCACCGTCCTGATCCGCTATGCCGGTTTCACCATCCTGACCGATCCCAACTTCCTGCACAAAGGCGAGCACGTGCACCTTGGCTATGGGCTGAAGGCGCAGCGGCTGACGAATCCCGCCATCGAGCTGGAGCAGCTCCCGCCGATTGACCTGATCGTGCTCTCGCACATGCATGGCGACCACTTCGATCAGCTGGTGCAGGAAAAGCTCGACCGCAACATTCCCATTGTGACGACGCCGGAAGCGGCCAAGGCGCTTGAGGAAATGGGATTCAGGCAGCGTCATGCCTTGAACACATGGGATGCCTTGCTCGTGAAGAAAGGCGATGCCACGCTGCGCATCAGCGCGATGCCCGCGCGCCACGGACCGCCGGTGGCATCCACGCCGCTGCCCGAGACGATGGGATCGATGCTCGAATTTTCCGCGAGCCAGGGCAAGCCCGACTACCGCATGTACATCAGCGGCGACACGCTGGTCTATGAAGACATCAACGACATTCCCCGCCGATACCCGGAGATCGATCTCGCGCTGCTGCACCTGGGCGGCACGCGTATCCTCGGCGTGATGAAGGTCACGATGGACGGCAAGGATGGCGTGCAGATGCTGCAGATTATCGCGCCGGAGCACGCGATACCGATTCATTTCAACGACTACGACGTGTTCAAGTCGCCGCTGTCGGAATTCGAAAAGGAAGTGAATGCTGCCGGACTGCAGTCAAAAGTCACGTACCTGAAGCACGGCGAGACCTACAAGTTCCGCCCGCAAAAACGCTGAAGCAGGCAGCACTCAGTCCTGCATTGCCAGCGTCGCCGCCAGCACCAGCATCACCGCGCCGATCAATGCGTCGAGCACGCGCCACGCTGCGGGCTTCGCGAACCACGGTGCCAGCAGCCGTGCGCCAAAACCGAGCGAGGTGAACCACAGCACGGCCGCGCTCATTGCGCCGAGTGCAAACAGCCATTTCCCTTCGCTCCCCTGGCGGCCGCCGATGGCGCCAAGCAAAACGACGGTATCCAGGTACACGTGCGGATTGAGTACCGTCACCGCGAGTGCGGCAACCAGTGCGCGCATGGCCGTCATTGCGGCGGCCGCCGGCGGAGCATTCAGCGCATGGCGTCCGAATGCTTCGCGCAAGGAACGCAAGCCATACCACGCAAGGAAGGCCGCGCCGCCCCAGCGTGCTGCCGACAGCAGCAGTGGATTGCCTTCCACCACCGAACCCACGCCCGCCACGCCGAGGGTGATGAACAGCATCTCGCACACGATGCACACCAGCACCGTCAGGCCGACATGGCGCCGGTACAGGCCCATGCGCAGCACGTGCGCATTCTGCGCGCCGATCGGAATGATCAGGCCGGCGCCAAGGCCGAGACCTTTCAGGTAATAGGCAAGCAGCACGGTGCCACTCCGGAAAAAGTGAAAGCCGCATTCTGCGCTGTGCCGGGGAAAAAATGAATATGCCTCTCCTGATCAGCATTTCCGGGGGCCGCTCGCGCCGGGTTTTATAAAATCGAGGTTTTACCGGAAAGGAAACGATGATGGACCAGCAGAATGACAAGCAGAAGGACAAGCAGCGCGACCAGCAATTCGAAGACGGCCTGCAGATGCGCAAGAAGGTGATGGGCGAGGATTTTGTCGAGAATGCGTTTGCGAACGCCGACGACTTCACGATGCCGCTGCAGGAGTTCATCAGCCGCAATGCGTGGGGCACGGTCTGGTGCCGCGAGGGGCTGGAGCTGAAGACCCGCAGCCTCATCACCGTGGCCATGCTGACGGCACTCGGCCGTTCGCACGAACTGAAAGGCCACATTCGCGGCGCGCTGAACAACGGCGCAACGCCGGAAGAAATCCGCGAAGTGCTGCTGCACGCCGCTATCTATTGCGGCGCGCCGGCAGCCGTGGAAGGTTTCCGCGTGGCGCAGGAGGTGATCGCCGCTGCGAAGTAACTCTTGTTACTTCGGATAGAGCTGGTAAATCACGCCGGCGAAATCGTCCGAGATCAGCAGGCCGCCTTTCGCGTCCGCGATCACATCCACCGGGCGGCCCCACACGGCGCGCGCGTCGGGGTTGGTGACGAAGCCGGTCACGAGGTCGACTTCCGCCCCCACATTGCCTGCATCGTCAAACGGGAAGTACACGACCTTGAAACCGGCGCGCAGGCTGGTGCAGTTCCAGCAGCCATGCAGCGCGACCACCGCACCCTTGCGGTATGCGGCCGGCACGGCGCTGTCATGCAGGAAGGAAAAGCCGAGCGGCGCCGCATGGGGCCGGATGCCCTTGGCCGGGCGATCCACGGTGGCGCAGTCCAGGCTGCTGCCATCGGCATTCGTGTCGTAATCGAGCTGCAATGCGAGGTTCGACATCGCCGCGTTCGGCACCGGATTGCAGAACGGCCAGCCGTAGTTGCCGCCGTCGCGCACCACGGTGAAGGGTTCGGCAGGATAGTCGTCGACATAGGACGGCAGCAGCTTGCCGCGATCCCTGCTGCCGTCGCCATCGACATCTTCATCCACCGGCACGCGGATCTCGTCGCGATGGTTTACCGCGATCCATAGCGTATTGGTGCCGGGGATGAAATCCAGCCCTTCGGCATTGCGTATGCCGCGCGCAAACAGGCGCCGCTCGCCGCCTTCGGCGTTGTATTGATAGATCGCACCGCGCACCGGATCGCTGACGGTGTCCTCCGCACAGGCATTGCAGGCGGAGGCAATCGAGACATACAACTTGTTGTCTGCCGAGAGCGCGATATTCTTCAACTGGTGACCGTAGCGGCCCTGCAGCTCCGGCGTCGAGTCGTCCGGCAGGTCGGCAACCACCACTTGCCGTTCCGCGCTGGCCGTGTCGCCGCTGTTGTAGACCGAGCGCGTGACCTGATGGGACTCCGCAACATAGAGGTAGGTCGTGTCGCCGATGCGGTGAAACACCATGTCGTGCGGTTTGCGCAACCCGGATGCGAATTCGAACTCCTGCGGCGCATCGCCCGCGCGTTCCCTCAGCAGCAGGATGCGTCCCGTGCTCGGCTGCGACACCAGCACGTCGCCGTTCGGCGCCAGTGCCATGAAGCGCGCACCCGGTACGTTTGCCCACAAGCGGATACCGAACCCGGGTGGCACCGTGAGCTTGTTGTCGGCGCTTAGCGGCCCGTCGGACAGTGCCGCCGGTACCTCCAGTGCCTGCTCCACCGAGGCGCCGGCCACCTGTGCCGGCGGGCTGGCAGCCGGTGCGCTGCTGGTGCTGCCTCCGCTTCCGCCGCCACCGCCACCGCCGCTGCAGGCGGTCAATACGATTCCCGATAACAATGACGCTGCCCACCTCCACACGAAGGCAGGCACTTCGATCGAATTTTTCATTTGCTCACATCGCTTCCAAGCCATCGCACACGCAGGGTCGGATGCAAGAATGTCAATTTGGTTCAAGGCATTGATAAAAATTAAGTGACACAGGCTTGAAGATGGGCGTGTATCAAAGAGAGGCTCGCACGGTCTTGCCGTGCAATCGGCGGAAGAGTTGCATTGATTAAAAATCTGTATCGGTTCGCTGCGGCATGTCGCGCGGGGCTGCTGCCCTCAGCCGGGTGGGCTGAGAATTGAATCGGAGTTGTATCAGAGCCGAGTCAGAGCCGTCAGAGCCGTCAGAGCCGTCAGAGCCAGTAGGCAAACAGGCGGACCGCCCACTCGCGCATTCGCTGACGGATGCCGCGCTTGCGCCATTCTTCCGGCCTGACTTCCGACGATTCCCGCAAGTCGCGCTGGAACAGCGCTTCCATCCGTTCCGCAAAATCGATGCTCAGGATCACCGCATTGATCTCGTCGTTGTGCAGGAAGCTGCGCATGTCGAGGTTGGTCGAGCCGATGGTGGACCAGACGCCATCGATGACGGCCGTCTTCGCATGCAGCATCGCCGCCTTGCGCTCGTACACACGGACGCCGGCTGCCAGCAACTCGTCGTAGTACGAGCGACTCGCATACAGCAGTGGGCCAAAATCGGTGAAGCTGGGAAAGATGATGCGCACATCGACGCCGCGCCGTGCGGCATCGGTCAGCGCCTGCACGATCTGCTGGTCGGGCACGAAGTAGGCGGTGGTCAGGTGCGCATATTTGTCGGCATGGGCCAGCGCCGAAATGTAGGTCTTGTAAACCGCATAGTCGGCCTTGTCCGGCGTGCTGCCGATCGCGCGCACCAGCGCATTGCCCTCGGCCTTCAGCGGCGGGAAGTAGTTTGCATGGCGCGCGGCGCTGCCGCTCTTGCGCTTCCAGGTGTCGAGAAACAGCGCCTGAAATTCCGCCACGGCCGGCCCTTCGATCTGCATGTGCGTGTCGCGCCACGCCGCCTGCTTGACGTCCTTCGGCGGAGGTTGGTGGCGCCGGCTGCGGATCAGCGAGCTCTTGCCGTACACCTCGCTGATGTTGACGCCGCCGGTGAAGGCGATGCGGCCGTCGACGACAAGGATCTTGCGATGGTCGCGCTGGTTGATGTCCCAGTCGGGGCCCGCTTCGAGCGGATTGACCGGGTGGTATTCATGCACGGCGACGCCGCCGCTGCGCAGGCGATCAAAGAACTCGCGCGGCGTCTCGCGCGAGCCGACACTGTCATAGATCAGATTGACGACAATCCCGTCGCGGCTTTTCTGCATCAGCAGCTCCGCGAGAGCCCGCCCGACGTCGTCCGCTTCGTAGATATAGGTCTCGAGGTTGATGTGGTCACGTGCATTGCGGATCGCCGTCATCATCGCGCGCATCGTGGCCGGGCCATCGTCGAGCAGGGTGATCTTGTTGCCGGCGACGAGAGGCCGGCCGCTGATCGCTTCTTCTGCGGCGACATGCCGGGCGAGGATGTCGGTCTCCCCGGCCCGGCTTTGCAGCCGTGCCAGCAAGGCCTCGGCTTTTTCTTCCGGCAACTCGCCTCGGTGGCCGACGATGGTGGGGGCACTGCGCGGTACCAGTTCCCGCTCATGCAGGTAGGTCACATCGGGCAATGTCGCGCATCCCGACAGGATGGCCAGCAAGATGGCAGGTACGAGCGCTGCTGCGCGGCGCTGCCATGTTCCGGAGAAAGGCAGTGGTCCCTTCATTGCGTTGCTTTCTTATTGTGCGAAGTGCCGCGTCACGCCAGTTCTTCGACGGCAGGCGTCGAAGGTGCACATCAGCACGGCGGCATTGATTCTTCGATCACTTTTGCTGATCGATAATTCCTGAAACTAAAAATAATCCGCAGCAGTATTGATGACCGACAGCGTTATTGCGTCCGGGCTAGAGCGGTTTCGTCCTGACTGGCTCAGACGAGGCCGAGGCGGATTGCCTTCGTAACAAGGGGCCCGCCGAGGGGCGCGGCGACGCGGCGTAGCGGGCTACGACAAGGAGGCCTCGGCGGCCCCCCGCAACGTAGTGACGGAGGTAAGGCGCCCGGCATCGGCGAGCAGGTCAGGGCGAAACCGCTCTAACATTGCACCTGTTTGCTGTCATCCATTCCGCCCTCGCCATGCATATCGTCGGTGTCGATTTCACTTCTGTCCCGCGCCGCGCCAAGCCGATCACGGTCGCGCACGGTGAGCTCGTCGGCACGACGCTCAAGCTCGAACGCATCGATACGCATGCGGACTGGGCATCCTACGAGGCATGGCTCTCCGCGCCCGACACATGGATCGGCGCTTTCGATTTTCCTTTCGGACTCTCACGCGAACTGGTCGAGCATCTCGGCTGGCCGCAGACCTGGGCCGGGCTCGTCACCCATTGCGCCGCCTTGCCGCGCACCGAACTGCGCGCCATCTTCAAGGCCTTTTGCGATGCGCGCCCGGTGGGCAACAAGTTTGCGCATCGCGCGACAGACCGGCCTGCCGGCTCCAGTCCGTCGATGAAATGGGTAAATCCGCCGGTGGCGTACATGTTCCATGAAGGCACGCAACGCCTGCTGCGTGCGGGCGTCACGGTAGTCGGCCTGCATGCGGGAGATCCGCAACGCATTGCGCTGGAAGGCTATCCGGGACTTGTGGCGCGCGCCGTCACGCGGTCGTCCTACAAGAGCGACGAGCGCGCGAAGCAGACACCGGAGCGGCGTGCCGCGCGCGAGCAGATTGTGCGGGCGCTGGAGAACGGCACGCATCCGCTCGGCGTGACGCTCACGCTGCCGGCAAGGCTGCGCCGCCATCTCATCGATGACGGCAGCGCAGACTGGCTGGATGCGGTGCTGTGCGCAGTGGCTGCGGCATGGGCGGCGCCACGCCCGCACTACGGCCTGCCACGTGACATGGATCCGGTCGAAGGATGGACTGCAGGCGCCGCACACGACGGCTGCACATGACACTTCTGCATGAAGGCTGCAGGCGGATGACTCCGCACCGTGACAAGCTGCAGCGCCCGGCGAAGTGGCATTGACCTTGGTGAATTCTGTGGCCTTCCCCCGGGAGGGGGAAGGAGCGCTCGCTGTCGTTCGCGTTCTTTAGCGGATGGCGTGCGATCGCTTGGGGAGGAATGGCTGCTGCGTGAATGGGCAGCCGCAGGCGTTATATGTTGGGTCCGATCCTGATCTTGTTCTGTACGCTGGAGATCGCATACCCCTTCGCATTGATCTGCTCCAGTGCATCGTCCGCGGAGAGCCCGAGCAAAGGTTCGTTGTCCGGATCGAGGTCGACATTGCTCTCCGCCGTCTCCCAATCGACATTGGTTGCCTCATTCGGAATCGGCCGGCCTTCGGGCACCGCCAGGTATGAATAAAGGCCCTCGTGGTCGGGACGCTTGTACACGTCAACTTTCATGCTTCCTCCATATAAAACGGTGTTTGCTATTGACCGTCGGGCATCGTGAAGGTTGCGCGCTGCATAAAAACAAACGTACGCCTTCTGCATCGCCCTGTCAGGCATGGTGCGCACACCCCGCATCGCACGTACTGAGCTTGCTCAAAGTGTCTGATGGAAAAGTTTTTCCACCCTTTCCCCACATCCTGTTGCCGCATCAGCAAGGAATGCGGGTAAATCCTTGTCGCATCAATAAATTTCCGTAAAAAAACCTTTCCGAGTTGCATAAACGGGCATTGAACCGAGGAAACCCGATATTTAGAATGGGCAACGTTGCGCTACGTCAAGAACGACGTCACAGCGCGATTCGACGGCTCGCCACGCGGGCCGATGTGTTTGCAATTCGACGGATATCGGAAATATGTCAGGCTTATTTGACCAAAAGCGTACCTCGAAGAAAAACTGGATCGGCGCGCTCGGCGCAGTCGTTCTCGCAACAGCAGGCTGGATGACCAGCCCGTCCCACGTCAACGCAGCACCGCTCGACGCTGCCCTCAACGAAGAAGTCGTCATGGTCCCCGCCGTATCTGGCGGCAAGACGGTTGAACTGGAAACCACGATCTTCAAGCCGCCGGGCATCGGCCCGTTCCCGCTGATCGTGATGAATCACGGCAAGGCACTCGGCAATCCGCGCTCGCAGAACCGTGATCGCTTCCTTGTCATCAGCAAGGAATTCGTCAAGCGTGGCTATGCGGTCGTGATCCCGATGCGTACCGGCTTCTCCAAGTCGACCGGCGAGTACATCGATCCGGGTTGCGACATGACCGCGCACGGCTACTCGCAGGCGGAAGACCTGATCGGCACGCTGCAGTATCTGCGCACGCAACCGTGGGCAGACTCGGAGCGCATCGTCGTCGCCGGCCAGTCCTATGGCGGCCTGACCGCAATGGCCTTCGGCACGCAGCAATTCCCCGGCGTCAAAGGCCTGATCAATTTTGCCGGTGGTTTGAAGATGCATGGCGGCAACTGCCGCTGGCAGGATTCGCTGGAGCAGGCGTTCGCCACCTATGGCGCCAAGACTGCGCTGCCAAGCCTGTGGTTCTATGGCCAGAACGACCATCACTTCGGCCCCGAACTCGCATCGCGCCTGCATCATGCCTATGTGAAGGCCGGCGGCATGGCGAAGCTGGTTGCCTACGGCCCGTTCAAGAAAGATGCGCACGGCATGAGCGGCAGCCGCGACGGCGTGCAGATCTGGTGGCCGGAGACCGAGAAGTTCCTGCAGGGTCTCGGCATGCCGACCGAGACGGTGCTCGCACTCGACGACGGGATCAAGATTCCGGAGACGCAGTACGCGGCGCTCGACAACGTCGACGCGATTCCTTTCCTGCGTGACCGTGGCCGCGAGCAGTATCGCGCCTTCCTGAACAAGTCCACGCCGCGCGCGTTTGCGATTTCGTCCAGCGGCGCATGGAGCTGGGTGGAAGATGGTGACGATCCGGTGCAGCAGGCGCTGGCCGATTGTCAGAAGAACAGCAGCGAGCCGTGCAAGCTGTATGCAGTCGATAACAACGTGGTCTGGGTCGATGAGGCGCAGCCGGTGATGGCCAACAGCACCACCACGCCGGTGACCGCGACCGCCGCAGCGCCCAATCCCGACACGTCCAAGCTGACCGGCCCGTAATCTGTGCCGGTACCGGAGAGCGCACCTTCCCCCGCGTTCTCCGGTTTTTCGTTTCCCTCCGCATCCCCTTTCCCTGCCTTTTCACTTATCATGTGCGTCCCTTGATTTCGGCGCACGCATTCGCTGTCATCGATGCAACATCCGGTGACCGTATTTCTAGAGGGTGTTATGAACTGGAGCAGGGGTCGCGTTCCGTCGAGAACGGATGCAGCGCACGAAGCAGGACGCGCCGCAGTACGGGTACTGCAAGCGGCCTGCGACACCGCGATGCGCCGTTCTCGACGGAACCCTTCGGGCAACCCCGGGAAGTGGCCGCCTACGTTGTTGCAGCTCCTTGCCGTAGCCCCGCTACGACGCGTCGCTGCGCCTAGTATGCGGCCGCTTCTCGGGGTTGCGCGACCCCTGCTCCAGTTCATAACACCCTCTAGCCAGCGCTACACGAGTAAGACCATGTCCCACGCTTGCGGCGTCGATTTCGGCACCTCCAATTCCACCGTTGGTTTTTTCCGCCCCGGCCAACCGTTGCTGCTGCCGCTGGAGGAAGGCAAGGCGACGCTGCCTTCCGTCGTCTTCTTCAATGCGGATGACAACGCGGTGCGCTTCGGCCGCGCGGCACTGGCCGATTACCTGGAAGGGCATGAAGGCCGCCTGATGCGTTCGCTCAAGAGCCTGCTCGGCACCAGCCTGATCGACGGCCAGACTGAAGTGGACGGACGCGCCTTGCCGTTTCGCGAACTGCTCGCGCAATTCATGCGCGAATTGAAGCGCCGCGCGGAGCAGGCTGCGGGCCAGTCGTTCACGCAGGCAGTGCTCGGCCGGCCGGTGCATTTCATCGATGACGATGCCACTGCGGACAAGCTGGCGGAAGACACCTTGCGCGAAGTTGCGCATGCAGCAGGCTTCACAGATATCGCGTTTCAATTCGAGCCGATTGCCGCCGCCTTCGATTACGAATCTGGCATCGACCGCGAAGAGCTGGTGCTGATCGCCGACATCGGCGGCGGGACGTCGGACTTTTCGCTGGTGCGCCTGTCGCCGCAGCGTGCGAAACAGATCGACCGGCGCAATGACATTCTTGCCACCGGCGGCGTGCACATCGGCGGCACGGACTTCGACAAGTACCTGAGCCTGTCCTGCCTGATGCCACTGCTCGGCCTCGGCACGCAACTCAATAACGGCACCGAAGTGCCGTCGAGTTACTACTTCAACCTCGCCACCTGGCACACGATCAACTTTGCCTACACGCAGAAGGTGTGGCGCGAGCTGCAGGACGTCTACCGCGATGCGCGCGAGCGCGACAAGCTCGCGCGTCTGCTGCAACTGATCGAGCAGCGCGACGGCCACTGGCTGGCACTGAAATCCGAGGAAGGCAAGATCGCGCTGTCCGATGCGCCGGCCACGCAGCTGCGGCTGGACCGTATCGCAAGCGACGTCGTGCTGGACTTGCAGCGTGCGACCTTCGACACCGCCATCGCACATCTCGTCGCCGGCATCGAAGCCACCGTCGGCAAGGTGCTGCGCGACGCTGGTGTCAACGCCGACGCGATCGACACCGTGTTCTTTACCGGCGGCTCCAGCGGCGTGCAACTGTTGCGGCAGAAGATCGCCGCACTGCTGCCGTCCGCGCGCCGCGTGGAAGGTGATCTGTTCGGCAGCATCGGCGCCGGGCTGGCACTGGATGCAGCGCGAAAATTCGGCTGACGCGGCAGCAGCACCTCACTGCGGGAAAGCGTCGCCACCACGCGTAACGACCGCGATTTTCCGCAAGCTCGCTCGTTTCGCAGCAACGCTCTGTGCTATCGCGGCGCATAGCCGGTCGTGACGGAGTTGACCAGCACGCCGTCCACATAGACCGACACCGGGTCGCCGTCCGGCGTGGTCAGCAGGCTGTCAGCGGAATAGCGCTGGAAAGGCAGCTTCATCATGCCGCCGCGTATCGCCTTGCGTGCGGCGCGGTCCAGTTCCTCGTTGCGGGGAAGATCCTTGATGGTCAGTGTGCTCATGGCAGTTCTCCTTGGGTTCAGTGCGAGGACAGCATGTCCTGCGTACGAGAACATGAGCATGGAGAGTGCCAGCCGCGTTAAAACATCCCGGATGCGGCCAAGTCATTGAAAAGACGGGGGAATGCCGTGCGGGCAGGCAGCTACCGCAGTGATGGCTGGTTGCGCGGCACGAACACTGCGGGAAGAGGTGTTCGTGCCGATGCAACACTTCAGCCGTGCGTGGTCACATCATCGGGTGACTGTTCCAGGTGTCGCTTGAGCCGCTTGACCCCCGCTGCCGCGCGCTTGCGCATTACTCGTCGTGCCAGCGGCAGCAGCGCCAGGCGTACGAAGCCCCCATTGTTGCGGCTGTACATGCGCCATGTCAGCTGACAGGAAGCCACGGCCACCGGAGAAAACGTCACTTCCATTCTCGGCATCAATGGCGAGAGCTTTCCTTCGGTCACAAAGCGCCGCCCGGCTTCCGCTTCGCGCACGACCAGCTTGATTTTTCGTTCGCCGCGCAGCGGGATGGAGACCGTTTCCAGATACTCCTTGCCGACCTGCCCATGCTGGTGTTGATTGGCGGATTCAATCGACAGCACGCCGGGAAACCACTCGCCGAAGCGCTCCATGTCGGTGACGTAGTTGAACACGTCCGAAGCGGGGCGTTTGATGTGAATACTCTCTTCTGCCAGTAAATGCATGTATTTCTCCTTGAATACAGGCCGATGCCTGCAGTGCAAAACGGATGAAACGGGATTGCCGCACGCTTTCTGCCGCAGTCTTTCACGACCCGTGTGCCGGCAATACGAGATAGCACAAGCAACGCAGCGTTTGGCCTGCGCCATCCGCGTTGTGTGTCATTGCGGACGCAGACTATCGAACAGCCGGTGCCTCTTTCTCGCCGACAGGCATGACGATGCTGGCCGGAAGATAGGTGTAACCAATGTCATCGAGCCCGGCGGCGATCTGGTCGACGCGGTAGCCGTACACCACCTTCGATCCGACCGTCGACACCGGCACGCCGCGCCCGCGCAAGGCCCACATGCCGAGCCATCCGGGCAGCGTCTTTTCGACGTCGTACTCTACGTAGGGCACCTTGCTTGCGGCCAGGTCCTCGCGCAGCTGCTTGCAGTAAGGGCACCACGTGGTCGTGTAGATCACAACCTGCTTTGCGTCGTCTGCCGGGCGATACATGTACGCGGCATATCGGTCGATCGCCAGCAGTGTGAGCGCGAGGATCAGGGCAAAAAGCAGGAGCGCCTTTCGTGCTCTCTGCAGTGGCGTGGAAGTGGGTGGCATGGTGATGTGCGGCCTAATGTGCAGATACTTTGGAAAACAGGTTCAGCACCAGCACGCCGGCCACAATCAATGTGATGCCGATGATGGCGCCGAGGTCGAGCGCCTGCCGATACAGGAACCACCCGACGACGGAGATGAGCGCCACGCCTACGCCGGACCAGATCGCATAGGCCACGCCGAGCGGAATCGCGCGTAAGGCCAGCGACAGGAAGTAGAACGCGAGCGCATAGCCAACGATGACCAGCGTCGTGGGCAATGGATTGGTAAAGCCCTCGGCCGCTTTCAATGCCGAGGTGGCAATCACTTCGGACAGGATCGCGACGGTCAGGTAGAACCAGTGCATGGCGTGATCGACGGACGGGCTTGCCGTTATAGCTCTCGACCGTTGAAGTGCAGCACCGGCAGTGACGCGATATCCACGCCTTCAAGGCAGCGCACGTTGATCGCCGCCATGTGATTGCCCTGCGGATCGACGCCTTCACCGTAAGGATGAATGCCGCAGACCGGGCAGAAGCGGTGCTTGATCACATGCTTGCTGAAGGTATAGGTGCTGGCCGCGTCTTCCGGCGTCAGCAGCTTCAGCTGTTCGCGCGGCACAAACCACAACAGCGCCCCCTTGCGCGAGCAGATGGAGCAGTTGCAGTCCACCGTGCCGGTAAGCTCGCCCTCAACTTCGAATGCCACTCTTCCGCAGTGGCAGCTGCCTTTGTAGATCATGATCGTTGTCCCTTCCTGTTGTTATAAGAGCCTGTTTGAAAACTGTAGCGAGCGGTCCGAGTTTGGCTTGAGAAGCGCAGTCGTACGTGAGGTACGACGAGCATCGCAGAGCCAAAATCGGGCTGCGCAGTAAGTTTTCAAACAGGCTCTAAGTCGTTGCTGCGTTTTCCGTTCCTGCAACCAGAGCCCTTGCGTCACGCCGCCCAGGTGCATTGCGCTGCACAATGCGGCATCCGTCAACACGTGCCAGAAAGGCGAATCCAGTCTAAGGAAATTCACGGATCGTGTCTATGTGACAATCCCAGGTGGGCGGCGGAAGTGACTCATGCAGGTGCCGACCGTTGGATTGGCACGACGGCGCTTCCTGACCCTGCAAGGCCAGACCCGGATGGGCGGAACGGCTCTCGTTCGAGTTTCGGCAGCATGCGTCAAAAACGCTTTGACTCCCGCCGCTCCCATGTCCATGGGATGTTTCAGGTCGCAGGGACGGATGTACCATCGTAGAGCCGCAGGGCAGAAAAGCGAAGCGCCTCCCGCCGCATGTGCCATTCACCGCGCTATCCGGTGGTCAGTTCCACCGACCCATCGTATGGGTAATCTCCTGCCTGCGTGAAACGGTGAAAAGATGCGTACTCTTAACCACCCACTGCGCGATCCCCTGCTTGAAAGGCTTGATATCCTTCGTCAGCAAGGAGCGGCGGCAATCGAGGGGATTGATGGCGGGAGCAGTTCCTGCCGGGGGAGATAGTTGCGGAAGTAGGCTGGCATGAACACAGTGCCGAAGAGCGGCATACGGCGGAAGGCGCTTTGCTTTTCTGCCCCTACTGGACTGCTGCCTGTCGATGCCGTAGATATTCATTTCATCATTGCGCCCTGATAAGCACCATGAAAGATATAAAAACGATCGCCTTGCTCTTCTTGCTGGCCTGTACCCAAGCAAACGCTGCAAGCTTCTATTGTGATCAAGCGCGCACCATTCAGGAAAAACTGATTTGTAAAAGCGAGGAAATTTCCAAACTGGATACGCAACTTGGAGAGGCCTTCAGCGCAGCGAAGCTGGACGCAAATGCCAAGGAAGCGAAGCGGCTGACAGCGGAGCAATTGCGATGGCTGCGAAACGTTAGGAACCGATGCACCGATACAGCCTGTCTGCGAAAAACCTACAAGAGCCGCCTTAACGAGCTTGATCCCTTTGCCGACGACAACCTGACTTGCGGGGAAATGAAGAAGTTTCCAGAGCGCGTATTTTCCGGCGGGATCGATTTGGGTTCGGGAACAGGTTCTCCCATCGATGTTGACTATCGGTGCCCAGAAAGCCTGAGCGTGCAAAAGTTCATGCAAAAGCTGTTATCTCTGGCAGAGCAAATTCGAGGTGAGGATGGGCCGCAGGTTTGTACTGGCTCGATTGTTCATGCTCTCTGGCGTTATTACCATTTCAGCCTTGCCGAGGCTGGGTTCTCGCCCAATACGCTGTCGCGGCGTTTGACATCGATCCACACGGGCATGGACTGGAAGTCGTTCGCGCGAGCAGAGGGAAGCGATGAGGATAACCAGGTCATTCAGTATTTCAAACAATGGTCTGAAAGAAGTCGCTTCAATCAGGATCTGTTTGAGGGCTTCATTGCAGAGTTTGACCGCGTGCTGCCGGCACTTGTCAGGTATTACGAGGAAAAATTCGGGTTATCCAGGCCGGATGCGCAGATCGCCGCCGGTGGCGCGCTGATGCTTGTTGTGCAGCGTGCGGCTGGCAGCTTTCCACAAAGCGAGTTACAGCCGGAATCCGTTTTTGTGCAGCTTGCGCGCAATGGTCGTACCACACCTGAAGAGATCCGGCGCGTACTGGGAGAAAACAAGAATGACTACTACGACCCGTATTTCGAAGATGAGGTTTACCAGGCGCTGCGCGTTGCCCTTATCCATAACCGGCCGCTACCGATTGTTTCCTCATTTGCCGACATGTTGCCCCAGGAGGCGTTCGAACAATTGGGAAGAGAGCTGGAGCCCTTGTTATCCCTTGCCATTGGCAGTCAACCGAACCTGGAATATCTCCTGAGCAGAAAAGTGCCCGTGAATGCGGCAAACGACTTCGGAAAGACTGCGCTCTTTTATGCCATAGGCGCAAATAATCACAAGGCAGCCGAGGCGCTCATGCAGTCCGGTGCCAACGTCAACCATGCTTACAAATCCGCCAGTGAGCTTAGACCGGACGGCGATGCATGCATCTATCCCGGCCTGATTCATACAAAGCGTACGCCGCTGATGCATGCGGCTCAGCATAGTGACGTCAAGATGCTCAAGTTGCTGATTCAGGCAGAGTCAAAATTGGACGCTGTGGACGACCTCGGTTTCAACGCATTGGACTATGCCGTCTTGGGGAAGAAAAAAGACAACGAGATCTATCTGAAGTCCTTGGGCCTGGAATTTGGAGCGCCGCAATACAGTTCCGAGGCCGATCCAGCCGTGCGCGAGCACACGATTCAGAAAAGTGCCGTCATTGATGGCTATGTTTCCAAGCTCGCGATGGCTCCGGGACGGCCGGATATTCTCGTGGCGTCGGTTCATCCCTGGGATACGCTGGAGGCAGGCGGTACGCATGGTCTTTATCTGATTTCTATTGCCAACCCTGACCAGCCAAAGGTGGTTGCGACTCTTGCCGCGATATACGTGACTGATTTCGCCCTGAGCCCGGACGGCAAGCGTGCTTACGTAATGGAGACATCCCACAACAAGTCGCCGCCTGACAAGGAGTTTGGCCTGAGTATTGTCGACATCGATCATCCGGAAAAACCTGTCATCACAGAGCGGATTGAAGGCGATTTCATGACGATGCATTTGTCGCCCGATGGCAGTCTTCTGTACCTGCAGGAGAGACGCTTGAAACCGGCGTTTTCCCGGGGATTGCTGGTGTATGGCGTCGGCTCGGATGGGGCCGGAATGAAATGCAGCAATCCTTTTGGAAAAACGGAGAGTGACCGGCCTATCTTTGCCTATTCTTTCGTCTCCTTTCCGGATGCACCTTCGCTTTTGATCCACGATCAAAGCGGAGAACTGTTCCTGTTTGATGTCAAAGATCCATGTGCGCCGGCAAGATTGGCAGAAATTCGAGCGAAGGAGATGGGCGGTCCGATGTTTGGCGCTGCCGGCCGGACGCTCATTGTCAGTGGAGCGGGTGAGCTCCAAAAATTCCACATAACGGATACTCTGGTCCGGGTGACGGGCTACCAGGCATCAGTTCGAGAGTTTCATGTCAATGCAACGACGGGAAATATAACGGCTGTAATCGGTAATGATGCTGCCGTGTTCGGCACCAATCCGAAGGGGCGGTTCGAATTGACCGACCGCATTCGTCTGCCCGTCAAGTATGTCGGAGGTGTATTGCAGACGAATTCCGGGCATGTCTATATAGGCTGGAAAGGTGGCTTGGGGGTAGGCTTCATTTTCCGGTGATGACGTTGACTGTCCATACATAAGGCCAAGCTCCTCGCAAGAATCCAATATCTTCTACTGAACGCACGGAGTCCTGATGCCAACCCGCTGCATATTCCCATACTTGGAGGAGTTGATACGCTCCGACAGCACGAGTTGCAGTGTTCGAGGAGTGACGGTAGAGAAGCAGGTCGCGCCCGGGACGCGGCTGAGGCCGTAGTCTGGCATGAGCGAAGTATGCTAGTCGCATGCGGCGGAAGGCGCTTCACTTTTCCGCCCAACCGGCCTGCTTATGGTCCGATCGTTTAACTTGGCGCGGCGAGCACGGAAAAACACATGATCCCGACTTATCTCAACAAAAGCCCGATCCCCTATGCGCAAAATCTTGCAGACGTCCCGCGCTCGGCGACTGATCTTGCGATTAACGGCACGACGAAAAGCCTGCATCTCCTGAAGGAGTGGCCGGTGATCGAGCGCCTTTGGGTGCTCGGTGTGAACCAACGCGAGTGGGATGCCATCGCGCCGGCGGTCAATCCGCGCATGCTGATGGTGTACCAGATGCGCGTCGCTGATCTTTCTCTGCTCGGCGCGATGAGCAGGCTGGAAGAACTGTGCCTGAACTGGAATACAAAGGCGATTTCGTTATCCGGGATAGAACATCTTCAAGGGCTGAAGACATTGGCGATTTACGATTTTCCCAAGCTGCAAGCGCTGGAACCGTTATCCGCACTGTCTGCGCTGAAGGTGCTGGATTTGCAGGGCGGGATGTGGAACCCGTTGAAGCTGGATAGCCTTGAGCCGCTCGGCATGCTGAAGGGCCTGGAGCAGTTGCGGCTCGTGAACCTGAAGGTGGCGGACGGCGGCCTTAAAGCGCTGTGCAAGCTGCGCGGATTGCGGAAGCTGGTGCTGTCGAACCAGTTTCCAACGGAGGCCTATGCGCAGCTCTCCGTGTGCCTTCCGCACGTCGACTGCGCCATGTTCCAGCCTTACATCACCCTGGGCAGTCCTGTCGGTGGCAAGGATGTCATGGTGGTTGGGAGGGGAAAACCGTTTCTGAACTCGGTTGAGGATGCCGCAAGGCTGAGGAAGTATTGCGCCGAGTTTGAAGCGCATCAGGCAGCCTGCCGGGCGCAACAAGGCGACGGTGCTGCCACGACATAGCCGCATGGTTTAGTGTGAGCGGTGAGGCTGTGCCAAAATCCGGCTCCATCAACGGAGTCTAGTGAGACCTCGGTGATCAGGCGACGAGAAAGCGGAAATCAGGACGCATTGGGAGGAAAGATGGCTTCGGAGCAGGATTTTGTCGAATATGTCTGCGATCAGATCGCGAGCACTGGTTCTGTCTCGTTCCGGAAAATGTTTGGTGATTACGCGATCTACTGCAACGGGAAAGTCGTTGCCCTGGTTTGCGATAACCAGTTCTTTCTCAAGCCGACCGAGGCCGTGCGGGCAAAGATCGGGCAAGTGGTCGAAGCGCTGCCCTACCCGGGCGCGAAGCCGTACTTCCTCATCGACGAAGGCCTGGATGATCGGGAATGGATTTCCAGTCTCGTACGCATGACGGAACGAGAAATTCCCTTGCCAAAGCCGAAGAAGAAGGCGAGCAAGTCGTAGCCAACGACGACCGCCCGACTCGGGGTGGATCCGGGAACGATACGAACCAGACATTGCGCTTGCGTTTTGCCGATTCCTTTAGAATCAACGCTCCCGCGCTTACCCCATTACCTACACCAACATCTGCACCATCGCCCAATGACCATCACCCGCTGCAGCTGGGCCAATCCGGCCAACCCGCTCTACCTCGCCTATCACGATGAAGAATGGGGCGTGCCCTGTCATGATGAAACGCGCCTGTTCGAGATGCTCAACCTCGAAGGTGCGCAGGCCGGCTTGAGCTGGGAGACGGTGCTGAACAAGCGGGAAAACTACCGCGCCGCGTTTGATCAGTGGGATGCGGAGAAGATCGCGCGTTACGGCGAGGACAAGGTGGCAGAACTGCTGGCAAACCCCGGCATCATCCGCAACCGCCTGAAGATCGCGGCGACGATCAGCAATGCGCAGGCTTACCTGCGCCTGCGGGAAGAAACCAGCGGGCTTGCGCCTTTCCTTTGGGCGTATGTGGACGGCAAGCCGCTGCAGAATGCATGGGCAACGTCGATCCCAGCAACCACGCCCTTGTCGGACCGTGTTTCGAAGGATCTCGGCAAGCGCGGGTTCAAGTTCGTCGGGTCCACCATCATCTATGCGTACATGCAGGCGATCGGCATGGTGAACGACCATCGCGTTGATTGCTTCCGCCATGCGCAGCTGGCAGGCGGAAAGCGCCCGGCGTCCAAGTAACCGTTACGCGCCGGAATCCGGCCGGTAGGGAACGACGCGCTCCTGTTCATTCGCATCATTGCGCGCCACGATGGCGCGCGCCGGTTCGGTCCCGCTCAGGTTGATGGCTTCGTGCGGTATGCCCGGCGGGATGAACAGGAAGTCGCCGGCCTCGCTGGTGACGGACTGCTGAAGGCCGTCGCCATACCGCGTCTCGACACGTCCTTCCAGCACGTAGATGGCGGTTTCATAGCCCTCGTGCATGTGCGGTTCGGCACGCGCGCCGGGCGGGATGACGACCATGTGCATCGACAATCCCGTAGCACCGGCGGTCGCGGCGGAGACGCCGATGAAATAAGGCAGGCGCTGGCGCGTCATGATTTCCTTTTCGGGACGCAGCGCTTTGACCTGTTGCGTAGGGTTGATTTCTGGCATGACGGCTCTCCGGCTCAAGACACTCTCCAGTGTAGGTCGATGCGCAGATGGCAGCGCGGGATGCAGCAAACAACGCGCGGCTTGCGGGCGCTGTTGCTGCTGCATCAACGCCGTTCAAGCCTCGGCCAGAAGGCGCTCGCCGAGCAAGCTGTGATGTCCGATCACATATTCCTTCAGGCGCTCCGCATAGTCGGGGGCCACTGCAGTTTGTACCGAAGGACGTTGTGCAAGGGCGCGGCTCCAGGCCCGAACCTTGGGCGTCGTCTCGAAAAAATCCGTGCCGGTGGCATCGCCGAATACGTCGAAGTAACGAAACACCGGGCCGAATGCGGCATCGACAAGACTGAAACGCTCACCGGCAAAGTACGGCCCTTCCTTCAACGCCTTTTCCAGCTGCTGAAAGTGTTCTGCCAAAGTCCGTGACGCGGCGTCGAAGGCAGCCGCATCTTTCGTGGTGTAAAAGCTCCAGAGCTTGTTCAGCGTAGCCGAAGCAAACTCGATCCACGCGCGATGTCGTGCGCGCTGCAGCGCATCGGCAGGATGCAGTGGCGGCGCGAAGGTGTCATCGAGGTATTCGCAGATCACGGAGGATTCGAAGATCGCCTCGCCGTCGACCTGCAGCACCGGAGTCTTGCCCAGCGGCGACACCGCAAGGAACCAGTCCGGCTTGGCGCTCAGGTCAATATCGATACGCTCGAAGTCGACGCCTTTTTCTTTCAGCGCGATCACGGCGCGTTGCACGAAGGGGCAGAGTTTGTGGCTGATGAGGGTGAGTTTCATGATGCATCCTTTCAAGGTTCAGGCAGTCTTCATCCGCATGCGGCGCACTTCGGTGGATTTCAGCGCAAAAGCGCCATCGCCGAGCAGGCCGTGCACGCCGGACATCGCGATCAGGAACAACGGATATTCCCAGCCGCCATTGGGGTTGCTGAACACCCAGCCGTTGCCGAGGTGGACATTCATGGCGCCGAGCATCACCGGCAGCAATGCGAGGGAGACCACACGCCCATGTATCCCGAGCAGGACCAATGCGCCGCCCGCGAGTTCCGCAAGGACAATCGGCCACGCGATGAAAGGGGGCAAACCCTGGCTTGTGAGAAAGCTTTTGAAGCCGGGCATCGAGAAAACGAGCAGCTTGAGCAGTGCATGCGAGATCCACATCACGCCGAGGCTGATGCGCAGCAGCGCGGCAGCATAGGGAGCAAAGCGTTGGTCAATCATGGTGAAGTTCCTTTCAAGGTGGGTTGGTGTGGTGCTAATGTAGGTGTGCACAGAACCAATGAAAATAGGCGTTCATGAAAGCTTCCTATGCAAAGATGCAATCTGCCCTCAGCCTGTCTGATCTCGAACTGCTGCTGGCACTGGTACGTGGCGGTACGCTCGGTGGCGCTGCAGAGCGGTTGAAGCTTGATGCTTCGACGGTGTTCCGCGCCATCAAGCGCATCGAGAAAGACCTTGGCCAGCTGCTGTTCGAGCGTAGCCGGCAGGGGTATTTGCCAACCGAGCTGGCGCGCACACTTGCCGCTCATGCAGAGCGCATCGAGGCGCAGTTGCAGGAGGCGCGCGAGGTCGCCTGCAAGAGCAGCGACGAGCCATCGGGCACGCTGCGCATCACCACCACCGACACCATTCTGCACGGCCTGCTTCTGCCGGTACTGGGGAGGTTCACTGCGGCCTATCCGAAGATCGAGCTGGAGCTGGTAGTGACCAATGCGCTGGCGGACCTGAGCCGGCGCGATGCCGACGTCGCGATCCGCGCGACGAAAAAACCGCCCGAGCATCTGGTCGGCAGCCGCCTTGGCACCCTGGCGTCCGCCGTCTTCGCCGCCCACGCCTATCTGGAGCGCAGCCCACAGCCATTGCGGCTGCAGGAGGCGGACTGGGTTGCGCTGGATGATGCGCTGCCCGACCATCCCTCCGTGAAATGGCGGCGTCAGCATTATCCGAAAGTGGCGCCGCGCTACCGGTGCGACAGCGTGCTGTCCATTGCCGGTGCGGTGCTGTGGGGACTGGGCGTCGGTGTTGCGCCGATGCTGCTGTTGCAGGACAACCCGCAGGTCAGGATCGTCGAGGGCCCGGTGCCGGAACTGGAGACGGACCTGTGGCTGCTGGCGCATCCCGACATCCGGCATTTGCAGCGTGTGAAGCTGCTGTTCGAATTCCTGCGGGAGAACCTGGCCTTGTAGGTCGCAGCATCGTGCGGTATCAGGATTGCCCCATCTTTGCGGACAATCAACAGCCTGATGCGCTCGTCTGGTAAATGTCTTTGGATGCAGCGTCCTGCGCCATCAGGAAAATCAGACAGATCCGGGAAACCGGCAGTACTCGCCGCTGGATCACGACAACTTCGATTGGAGACGACCGCATCATGCGCTTTATCCTGCCCGCCCTGTTCATGGGGTTCATGCTGATACCGCCATTTGCTTCGGCAGCGAACGACAATGACTTCAGCGGTGCCTGGGTCGCGTGGCTGTGCCCGGAGGGCGTCAAGCGCGATTCCGGCCAGTGCTCGAACTTCGTGCTCGAACTGCACCAGCAGCAGGACAAGCTGTGCGGTGCGCACCTGTATGCGACCGCAGGCGCAGCACGCGTTGACGAGGGAATGGCGCCTTCAGTGACCGGCGATGTGGCGAACGGCATTGCGAACGTGGTCGTGATCAGCGGGCGATCGTCACCGCCGGTGCGCGTGCGGGTGGAAATAAGAAAGACCGACGGCATGCTGCAGTGGCAGCGGCTCGAGAGCCCGCGTGGCGACTACCTGATGCCGCTGTCGGCGCGGATGACGAAATCCAGGAGCAGGACCTTGTTCGCACCGGTATTCGAGCATGAGCTCAAGGCGGCCTGCCTGTCTGCGTTCACCATGGCCGGCCAGCCGCCGGCGCAGCCCGTCAAGCCTTGATCGAGCCCGGATGGCTCGTATACTGGTGTCAACCGTCCCGGCTCGATAAGCCTGCCAGAACAGCTCGCCAAAAGGAACCGCCATGCTGCCGTCGCAAACCCTTGCCGTCTCCATCGCCTGCAGTCCGTCGACGGCCTACGAATTCATCCGTGATCCGCGCAACCTGCCGCAGTGGGCAAACGGATTGTGCCTGTCGGTGCGGCCAGCTTCCGACGACGACAGTGCCGGCGCCGACTGGATCGCGGAAACCCCGCACGGTCCGGTTGGCCTGAGTTTTGTCGAGCGCAACGACTTTGGCGTGCTCGACCATTATGTGAGCCCGTCACCGGGCGTGCAGATCTATGTGCCGCTGCGCGTGCTGCCGAACCAGGAGGGCTGCGAAGTGATCTTCACGCTGTTTCGCCAACCGGGCATGACCGACCAGCATTTTGCGTCGGATGCCGCCATGGTGCGGCGCGACCTGGATGCGCTCAAGCTGCTCCTGCAACGCTGAACAGCAAACGAGCAACTACTGAGCGACTTTAGCGCAACCTTAGAGCAGCCACCGGGCAGCCACCGGGCAGATTCTGACGCGCGATGCCGACAGATCGGCAATAGTTGCCTGCCTGGCACTGTGTTTTTCCGCTGCATGCGGTATAAATGCGGATTGCGCTGCGCATCTGCTGCCTTGATGTCTGCATCTTCCCGCAGGCTGTCCGGCGCAGTACACATCGCTTCCATTCCCGTGATGCCGTCAGCCATACCTCCATGCCCATCAATTACCTGGCTTCCTTGACCGCGCCGGAACGCACCGCCCGCGCCAACCTGCATCTCGGTGCATCGCTCGCCTTCGTCGCCGGGGCGCTCAATGCCGGCGGCTTCCTGGCGATCGGCCAGTACACGTCGCACATGACGGGCATGGTGTCTTCCGCGGCCGACAATCTCGTACTGGGGCAACTGCCGCTGGTGATCACCGCCTTCATGTCGGTTGTATCGTTTGTCGGCGGCGCGGCATCGACGGCGATCATGGTCAACTATGCGCGCCGCAACAACGACCGGAATGTGTTCATGCCCCCCTTGCTGCTCGAAGCGGCGCTGCTGCTGGTGTTCGGCCTCATGGGCGCCAACTTGCAGACGCGGGAGTTTGTCGACATGTCGCTGACGGCGATCCTGCTCTGCTACGTGATGGGCCTGCAGAACGCGCTGGTCACCAAGATTTCCAATGCCGAGATCCGGACCACGCATGTCACCGGACTGGTCACCGATATCGGGATCGAACTGGGCAAGCTGTTCTACTGGAACCGGCAGGCCGATGACGACAAGGATTTCTACGTGATGGCGAACCGGCAGAAGCTGCGCGTGCATTCGCTGCTGGTGATTTCCTTCTTCATCGGCGGCCTGCTCGGCGCGCTGGGCTTCAAGTATCTCGGCTTCAGTGCCACCATTCCGCTGGCAATCGGGCTGGTCGTGATGTCGTCGGCGCCGATCTTCAAGGAAAGCGCCAGCCCGGTACGGTGATGGCCGTCCCACCAACCTGATACGGTGGCGGGTTGGCGTCGCGGCAAGATTGCATGCCAAGCAGATGTCGGCACCGACGGGCTGTCGTCTGGGCAAGCGCAAGATCGTACAAGCAGCCTCGGCGCGAAGGCATTACCATTGGCGGCCGAAAGGAATTTGCCGTCATGTCCCACCCTCCGCATTCCACCCCCGTTTCCAGTCTTGCCGCCGGTGCGCGCGATACCGTGCCGATGCTGGTCGGCGCCGCACCGTTCGGCATGATCTTTGGCACCCTGGTTGCCGCCAGCCAGCTCGCCCCTTGGCAGGGGCAACTGATGTCGATGAGCGTGTTCGCCGGCTCCAGCCAGTTCATTGCGGTCGGCCAGGTCGCCGGCCATGCCGGACTGCTGGTGATCTGGCTGACAACATTCATCGTCAATCTGCGTCACATGCTGTATGCCGCCACGCTGCTGCCGCACGTCGCGCGGCTGCCCGCGCGCTGGCGCTGGGCGCTTGGCTTCCTGCTGACCGATGAAACGTTTGCCGTCATGAATGGCTACTACAGCCGCTATCCGCAGGCGCCCCTCGGCCACTGGTATTTCCTCGGGTCGGGCCTCGCGATGTATGCCAACTGGCAGGCGTGGACGCTGGTCGGGCTGCTGTTCGGCGCGGTGTTCCCGCGCCTGCAGACGCTGGGCCTGGACTTTGCGATGGTGGCAACCTTCATCGCGATCATCGTGCCGCAGCTGTCGCGCCTGCCGCATTTGGGCGCGGCGCTGGCGGCCGGCACGTTTGCTTATCTGCTGAAGGACCTGCCGTACAAGCTCGGCCTGATGTCGGCGGTATTGATCGGCGTCGCGGTCGGCCTTGCATTGTCGCGCTGGCGTGCCGGCGTCGCAGTGCAGGAGGAGCGCGCATGATGGACTACACACTGATGATCATCGGCATGGCGGTGGTGACGGTGGCCATCAAGGCCACCATCTTCGTGCTCGGCGGCCGCGTCGTGTTCCCGCCGCTGCTGCAACAGGCCCTGGGATTCGTGCCGGTCACGGTGCTGACAGCAATCATCGTGCCGATGGTGCTTGCACCGCATGGCGCCGGGCTGGAGCTGACCTGGCGCAATCCGCAGCTGGTGGCGGCGATTGTCGCGGTACTGGTCTGTGCGGCGACCAGGCAGCAGTTGCTGACCATCGTGGTGGCATTGACCGTCTTCTTCGGCTGGCAGTTCGGACTTGTCGGCTGACCGATGTCGATTCGCTAACTTTCTTCCGCCGTCGGTGGGCCCACGGCGGTTGTGAAGACTGCCCTGACGGCAAATCCGATTGCAACGGCTCCTGAAGGCTGTCAAAATTTCCGATGGTCAATATTGTGGTGCGCCATCGCATGTCGTGAACGGCTGCGCGAGTCCTCCATGAGTTCCATTCTTGCTAACGCGATGCTGTCGGAGAAAACATGGGGCGCGCCTTAGGGCTACGCGGCAAATCGGTCCTTGCACTGTTCGGGTTCAGCCTCCTCATCCTGTTGCTGGCGGGCCTGGTCGGCGCGCAGGCCATCTCGTCCATCAAATCCTATCTTGGCGGCGAATTCGCCCGCAATTTCACCCTGCTCAACCGCGAGCGGATTATCGCGCCGGTTTCCCGCGAAATGGCGCTGTCGATGCGGCTCGCCGGCTCGCACGTGGTCCGGCAGTGGCTGGCTGACGAGGCCGATCCCGGCAAGAAGGCGCTGGCGCTGCGCGAGCTGGAAGGCTTTCGGACCGATTTCGCCGGCAAGGCCTATTTCCTGGTGTCCGGAGTCTCCAATCATTATTACTTCAGTGATGCCGCCTCGACTGCCATCGAGCCGCGCTACCGCTTGAAGGCGGACGACCCCAACGATGCCTGGTTCTTCAACCTGATGAAGGGAGGAGAGCCGGTCAGCATCAACGTCAATCCGGACGTGAAGCTGGGCCTCACCAAGGTCTGGTTCAACGTGGTCGTGGAGGAGGGCGGACGCCGGATTGGTGTCGCCGGGTCCGGGCTCGATCTGTCCGCCTATCTGCGCGACTTCCTTGGCACCGGCAAGCCGGGCGTGACGCCGATGATCGTCGATGCGCGCGGCGCCATCCAGGTGCACCCGGACAGCAGCCGCATCGCGTTCAACTCGGCCAACAGCGCCGTCGGTGCCGGGCAGTCGCTGTTCGGGCTGCTGCAGGACGAACAGCACGCGGCTGCAGTGCGTGCCGCGTTGGCGGCGGCAGCCAGCCAGCCCGGCGAAGCCCATGTGGTCGACGTGACGATGGATGGCAAGCGCCAGCTGCTGGCAGCGGCTTACATTCCCGAACTCAAATGGCATGTGCTGACCGCAATCGACCTGGACGCGGCAAAGGTGGTCGATACCGGGTTGCTGAAGACGATCGGCGTGGCGATGCTGGCCCTGCTGGTGCTGGTGGTCGGCGCCTTCGCCTTTGCCGTGAACCGCCTGGTGCTGGCGCCGCTGCACAAGCTCAAGCTGTCGGCGCAGGCGATGGCAGCAGGCAACTACGCCGTGGCGCTGCCGCCCGCACGCGACGACGAGATCGGCGAACTGACCGACGCATTCGGCGCGATGGCACGCAAGGTCCGCCAGCACACCGAGGAACTGGAAGCCACGGTGCGCGAGCGCACAGGCGAACTGGTGCGCGCCAACCAGGAGATGGCGAGCGCGCACAAGAAGATCAGCGACTCGATTTCCTATGCCAGCCTGATCCAGCGCGCGCTCCTGCCGGACCGGCACCTGACGGCGACGCTGGGCGACCGACATTTCGTGCTGTGGCGCCCGCGCGATGTGATCGGCGGCGATTTCTATGTCTACCGTGAAGTCGACGGCGGCTGCCTGCTCGGCGTGGTCGATTGCGCGGGACACGGGGTGCCCGGCGCCTTCATGACGATGCTTGCGCATGCCGCAATCGATCATGCGATCGACCAGGCCGGCGCAACCGATCCGGCCGCGATCCTCGAGCGTACCGACCAGGCCATGCGGGCAATGCTGCAGGCGCAGGCACACCAGCACGGCATCGCCACCCTGATGGATGCCGGCTTCGCCTATATCGATTTCGCCGCGCGGCAGGTGACGTTCGCCGGCGCCAAGATTGCGCTGTACTGGTGCGACGGCAATGAAGTCGGCATCATCAAGGGCGGACGCCGCTCGCTCGGTGATCGCCAGCAGGGCCGGTACCGCAACGAGCACAAGGCGCTGCTGCCGTCCCATACCTTTTACCTGACCACCGACGGCTTCCTCGACCAGGCCGGCGGCGACAAAGGTTACGGCTTCGGCAACACGCGCTTTGTCGATATGCTGCGCCAGCATGCGAACCGCCCGCTGTCCGAGCAGTACAACGCGTTTGCAGACACGCTGGCCACGTATCAGGGCAGCCATCCGCAACGCGACGACATTACGATTGTGAGTTTCCGTTTCGCCTGATTCACCGGAGAACCCATGGGCCAGATAGACCTTTTTACACTGCAGCAAACCTACAACGCGCAGCGCATCATGCTGTGCTTTAACGGCCCGCTGACCAGGAGCCTGATCGAAGAGATCGGCAATGCGCTGCGCAACTACATGCAGCAGGAGCAGGCCACGCCGTCGTCGGCGATGGACGTGTTCGGCGCCTATATCGAGATGACGCAGAACATCCGTCACTATGCCGCCCGCAAGGGATGGAGCGACAGCGAAGCATCGGCCACGGTGATCATCGCCCGTGGCGATGAAGGGCGCTACGTGATCTCCGCCGGCAATGTCGTCGATGCAACGGACGGCGCCGGCCTGGTCTCGGCGGTGGACGGACTCGCCTCCCTGGACAAGGCGCAGCTGAAGGCGCGCTACAAGGAACAGCTGCGCAAACCGCGCGAAGACGGTGCCACCACCGGCGCCGGGCTTGGCCTGATCGACCTCGCGCGCAAGGCCTCCGAGCCGCTCACCTGCTCGGTCAAGGCGCTGGGTGACGGACGCGCCTTTTTCAGCCTGCGCGTGGTGATGTAAGGATATTGGAAGGAATGAACATGAATGATTTGCACATCGAGGGCACCCAGTCCACACCGGCGATCGTCACCGACTGGCAGGCCGGGACCGTGGAAATGCGGGGCGACTCCTACCCGGAAAACTCCTACGACCTGTTCTCGCCGGTCATGGAATGGATCGAGTCCTGGCTGCGCGACACCGACCGGCCGCTGACCCTGAACCTGCATCTGCTGTACCTGAATACCAGCAGCGTCAAGGCGATGATGGACATCTTCGACATGCTCGAGGAAGCGCATCGCGGCGGACGCGTGGTAGAGGTCAACTGGTATTACGACGAGCAGAACGAGCGCGTGGCCGAACTCGCGGACGAGTTCAGGGAAGACTGCAGCTTCCCGTTCCGGATTACGGCCCAGGTGGCGTGATGGTGCACGACGACCGGCAACTGGAAAAAGGCATCGAGGCCTTGCTGGCCGATCCCGCGTACAACGGGCATCCGCTGCGCCAGGCGCTGGACGACCTGTACACCGAGTTTCGCAGCCTGCTGCACCAGATCGATCGCATCACCCACATCTCGGACCGCTACCAGCACGCGAGCCGCGAAGCGACGCTGTCGCTGACCGAGCGCTATCAGAAGCAGCTGCGGCAGCTGGAGCGGATCGCCCGCATCTCCGACCGCTACCAGTCGATGATGCGCGACCTGAACGAAGCGCTGAAGTCGGCTTCCACCACCGATGCGCTGACCAACATCGGCAACCGGCGCATGCTGATGGATGCGCTCAAGGCGGAAACCGCGCGTGCCGAACGCCTCGGTCGTCCGCTGACCATCGCGCTGGCGGACGTTGACCGCTTCAAGACCGTCAATGATGCCTACGGCCATGAAACCGGCGACAAGGCGCTGATCGCGATCGCCAATGCGATCAAGGGCAGCATGCGCGATTACGATATCTGCGGGCGCTGGGGCGGCGAGGAATTCATGATCGTCATGCCCGAGGTCCGCGATGTCGAAGGCGCGGTCGTGATCGAGCGCATACGCGGCGCCATCAGCACCATGGACATCCGGATGGGCGACGTGCCGCTGCACTTGTCCGCCAGCTTCGGCATCGCCCAGCACCGACCGGGCGAAAGCATCTCCGACACCGTGAACCGGGCCGATGCCGCGCTGTACATCGCCAAGCACAGCGGGCGCAACCGTTATGAGATTGCGCCGCTTTCAGCAGAGGCGCCCGGAATCGCGTAAAGTTTCTGCTGCCGGCGCGTCCGGCATTTCTTTTTCCTAATCGAAAGCGGGGACGGCCCCGCCTCTTCATGACCAAGGTGGACGGCCACGCAAAGAGGGAAACATGTCCTGGATTGTTCTTGTGCTGGCAGGGCTGGCGGAAATCGGTTGGGCGATCGGCCTGAAATACACGCAAGGATTTACGCGGTTGTGGCCGTCTGTGGGAACGCTGACGGCAATGGTGGCAAGCGTCGTCCTTCTCGGCATCGCGGTGAAGTCACTGCCCATGGGCGTCGCCTATGCAGTGTGGACTGGGATCGGCATCGCGGGAACGGCCGTGCTGGGATACTTCCTGCTGGGGGAGCCGATGTCGGCGGCGCAGGTGGTGTGTGTCGGATTGATCCTGACAGGCATTGCAGGTCTGAAGTTTCTTGGCTAAATTGTGATGGCCGAATCGCCGTGGACAACGATCCGTCGTCGGCGCTTGCCTCGCATTCATCTCCTATTCAATAACAAGGGCTGACCAGCCGTCAGCCCTTTCTCTCGCTTTCTCTCGTTCTCTCCCGTTTATTGCCCGTTGGACGTGTTACGCGTAGCGCCGGAACGATGCGCCGTGCGGTCACATCCATTTGCGTTCACATCTTGCGCACGTCAGCGTTGTTTCGACGTTGATGTCGAACACCGTTTATCTCTGAGCTTTGTTCACTTATCTCTGAACTGCGATGACAGCAACCGGCCTAGGCTGTGTGAAAACATGGTTTTTTAGTAAACGAAGTTCTCACTAAAGCGTCAAACGGATACGACCAAACACATTGGGAGATCCGGATGAAGCGTTTTATAGAGGGAGCCGACCGCAGCCAGACGATTCTATTTCCTGCGTCGCTGGACGAGTACGTTGCCGAAGACAATCCGGTGCGCGTCATCGACGCGTTTGTCGACACGCTCAAGCTCGAAAGGCTCGGTTTTGATGGTGCCCTGCCTGCCGACACGGGAAGACCCTCCTACCATCCGTCGATCCTGCTCAAGATCTACATCTACGGTTACCTCAATCGTATCCAATCCAGCCGACGCCTGGAGCGCGAGGCACAGCGCAATGTCGAGCTGATGTGGCTCACCGGCCGGCTCGCGCCCGACTTCAAGACGATTGCCGACTTCCGCAAGGACAATGGCGAAGCAATTCGCAGTGTCTGCAGGCAGTTCGTTCAGCTTTGTCATCGCCTGAACATGTTCGAGGGCGGCGAAGTAGCGATCGACGGCAGCAAGTTCAAGGCGGTCAACAACCGTGACAAGAACTTCACTCAACGTAAGCTCAAGGCACGGATCGAGCAGGTCGAGGAAAGCATTGCGCGTTACATGGAAGAACTGGATCGTGCCGACCGGCAGCTGGAATTCTCCACTCGGTTGCGCATCAAACATATCAAGGACAAGATCGCCTCCTTCAAACGCCAGATCGCCGAGTTCAACGCGTTAGATCGACAATTGCAGAATGAACCCGATCAGCAGATCTCCCAGACCGATCCGGACGCACGCTCCATGGCTACCAGTGGACGCGGTACAGGCATGGTGGGCTATAACGTTCAGACCGCAGTCGATACCACCCACCACATGATCGTCGCACATGAGGTGACAAATGTTGGTCATGACCGCACCCAGCTTCCCCCGATGTCCAGGCAGGTGCAGCAAACCCTGGGCCGGAAGGAGATCACCGTGATTACTGATCGTGGCTATTTCAGTAGCGTGGAAATCCTGGCCTGTGAAGAGCAAGGAATAACGCCGCTCGTTCCCAAGCCGATTACATCCAACAACCGGGCAAAGGGTCTGTTCGACAAGCGCGACTTTACTTACCTCCAGCAAAGCGACGAATACCTGTGTCCTGCGGGGGAGCATGCAAGGTGGCGGTTTCAGGCCGTAGAGAACGGCATGGTATTCGACAAGTACTGGTCCTCATCGTGTCCGACGTGTTCGATGAAACCGCAGTGCACAACTGGTGACTATCGAAGAATTGCCCGCTGGGAGCACGAAGACGTGCTCGAGCGAATGCAGCGGAGGTTGGACGCGCGGCCGGAACTGGCAATGGTCCGCCGATGCACCGTCGAACATCCCTTCGGCACCTTGAAAGCCTGGATGGGGGCTACCCACTTCCTGACCAAAACGCTTCCGAGGGTTCGCACGGAAATGAGTCTTCATGTTCTGGCGTATAACATGAAGCGGATGATGCAAATAATGGGGATTCAAAGACTGATTGCGGCGATGACGGGGTAGGCCGGCTTTAAATCAAATCCTAGAATCACCGCTTTAGGAACACGGGCGTCTCTAAGAACTGACTAATGCGTTATCACACAGCCTCGGTCGGGTCGAGCCTCTCTACTGAAAGTTGGGCTACGACTGCTACGGCGCGTTTAGCTGACGGGAAAAACCGACACTTTGGCGCAGTGTTCGAAGGCGAAGCTTGAGGCGGTTGAGTTGCTGCCTTAGGTGCAAGAAGAAACGGCATTACATAAGTTTTACCAAAAGCGCGGTTCATGGTAAATTTTATGTTATGTCTAAGTCCTCCCTCGCTCTCTCATCGGTCCCGCCCCAAGCGCTTGACGCACTGCAGGCGCTGGGCGAGCACCTCGCTTTGGCTCGTCTGCGGCGCAAGGAATCCCAGCGCAGCTGGGCCTCCCGTTTAGGCGTCTCGGTCCCGACGCTCATCCGTCTGGAGAAGGGCGACCCTTCCGTGAGCATGGGAGTGTACGCCTCGGCGCTCTGGCTTCTCGGACTGTCGGACGGGCTCGCTGAACTTGCCGATCCGGTCAAGGATTTGCGGGCGCTGGAGTCCGATGTGCGGCAGGCCAGCCAACTGCGCGCTGCCCGGACAAGGGCTTCCGGGATGGCGCGGCTTGCCAAGAAGAAGGAGCGCTGATCGTGCACGTTGCCCCTCCTGACACGCTTTATCTCTGGTTTCTCGGTAGGCCCGACGCCCCTACGCTGGTGGGCGAGCTGAACCTCGTGATGAGCCGGCGCGGGGTCTCGCTGAAGTACGCTGAGTCCTGGATCAAGTCCGGCTTCCCGCTGAGCGAAGACCTGCCGCTTACCGACCTGGAGCACATCCCTTCTGAAAAGGATACGGCCGCAGGCGCCGTCGATGATGCGCGCCCCGACCGGTGGGGCGAGCGAGTCATCCGCCTGCTCGACCGTCCGCCCCGGCTCTCCCTGCTGGAGTACCTGTATTACGCGGGCGACGATCGCTTCGGTGCTCTCGGGGTGTCCCTGTCCGACACGATCTATGAGCCCCGGGAGATCGGCCCGCTGCCCAAGCTCGTCGACGTTGACGCGGTGCACGAAGTGGTGCGCCGTGTGCTCGCCCGAGAGCCGGTCGATGCGCGTCAAAAGCGTCTGATCGCCCCCGGCGTCACCATGGGTGGCGCCCGGCCCAAGGCGCTGTTTCAGCTGGACGGCCAGGAGTGGGTGCTCAAATTCGCCGAGGAAGACCGACCCGCCGAGCCCCTGATGGAACACGCTGCGCTGACGCTCGCGGCACAAGCCGGCATTAACGTTGCCGAAACCCGGCCCATCCCCTTCAAGACCGGGGTTGCGCTGGCCATTCGCCGATTCGACCGGAGTGCCGGCCGGCGACTGCACGCGATCTCGGCCAATGTCGCGCTGCGGGCGGCAGGTGCCGAGCTCTCCTACCCGAACCTGGCCTTACTGCTGCGACGACGCGGCCCAATCGAGCTGCACCGGGCTCAGATGCGGGAAATGTTCCGGCGGGCGGTATTCAACATCCTCATCGACAACACCGACGACCACGAGAAGAACCATGTGATCCTGATGCGGGAGGATCAGCAGTACGTGCTGGCGCCTGCCTTCGATGTCCTGCCCATGGGCCAGTCCCTGGGCTACCAGTCGTTAGTGGTCGGGGAACGGGGGGCAGAGTCGACCATTGAGAATGCGCTTTCCGCAGCTACCCAGTATTGGCTCACGCCCCAGGACGCGCTGGCAGAGGCCCGGCAGGTCGCCCGTGTGGTCGGGGGCTGGCAGTCGCACTTCGCCGCCCGAGGATTGCCAGAGGCCACACTTGAAGAGCTGGCGCAGCATATCGACAGACCCTTCCTGAAAGACCAGCGCCAGGCCCTCCAGTAGCGGGTACCCGGACGTCCTATCGGCCGACTTCGCCGGCCTACTCATCAACTTATCTCCAACGTTGATTGTCCGCTTTGGAGAAACGCGACCAACGGCTGTGGATCGAAACCGGGCAATGCTCTGACGGCCGTCGCGAATATTCAGCGAAAAGCGAACAGAACTCGAAATAGTGCAGAGATAGAGGAATAGCGGATCCAGATTTGAATGGCGGTTTCCGCCTCAACTCATTGATTCTGCAACTGCCCTACGTTCAGTACTGCGCGAGTTGCGACAGTTGAGGCGCACGCGCCTTGGAACTTCTTAACCTAAGTCAAGTATTTTGCGTCGCGCCGCCCATAGCATCTAAAAATTGCTACAAAGCAAATATCCGGCCGCCTTGCGCTGGAGTGTGAGGTATTCCCGAACGGCCTTCCTCGCGACCCATAAAAAATGCTTCGATCACGGACTGAATGACAGACGTCTCCAACAACACACGTCGACAACAAGCGCCCGGTGCTGTCAGCCTTTTCTTCAATCCCACTTACCAGTTGCTCAGCCTGGTGGTGATCCTGCTGCTCGGCATGTGGGTTTCTATCCTGATTTACCTGCAGTCGGCGCGAGAGAACCTGACCGATAACGCCGTTCGCGACGGTGGGAACCTGTCGCGCGCATTTGCCGAACAGGTCCGGGCCTCCGTTCTCGGCATCGACCTGTCGCTGCTGTCGCTGCGTGACGAGTGGGACCAGCATCCGGACCGCTTTCATGATGCCGTCCTGCGCCAGCACAACTACTTCCTGCGGGAGGCGAGCTTCCAGCTCGCCGTCATCGATGCAAACGGAAAGATCGTCTATAGCAACCTGACCAGACACCCGGGCTCGGTGTCGGTCGCGGATCGCGCGTATTTCCAGTCGCATCGCGACGGGAAACAGGACCGGCTGATCATCAGCGAGCCGGTCATCGAACGGTTGTCGGATCGCCTGTCGATCCAGTTCACGCGGCCGATCCTTGGCAGCGACGGCCGACTCCGCGGGGTGGTTATGTTGTCGGTGGCACCGGAGTATTTTTCGCGTTTCTACGTCGGGGCCGAGTCGCATCAAAGCGACTTTGTCGCGCTGGTGCGGAGCACGGGGGAGATCCTGGCGCCGCCATTCAAGCCGCATCAGCAGCCTGGCATGCGCCTGACCGGCCGGCCATTCCTTGCGGCCGACTCCGGCAATGCGGGAAATTACCGGGACAAGGCGCAGACGGACGGGATCGAGCGCATTTTCTCCTGGCGCCGGGTGGACGGTTTCGACCTGGTGGTGGTCGTTGCCGACGCTGTCGAAGGCGTTCTCGCCCCCTATTACAAGCAACGCAGGATACTGCTGCTTGGCGGTGCCTTTGCAACCGCCTCGCTGGCGGTGTTTGCACTGATCCTGCTGATGCGGTTGCGCGCACGCACGCACATCGCCATGCAGTCCAGCGAGGAGCGCAACCGTCTGCGGATGGCTGCGCTCGAAGCGGTCGGCAATGCGGTCGTCGTCACCAACGCCAATGCGGAGATCGAGTGGGTCAATCACGCCTTCGAGGATCTGACCGGATACAGCCGGGAAGAGGCGTTCGGGCGCCGACCGGCGGAGCTGGTGTCCTCCGGTCTGCAGCCGCGCGAATTCTATCGGCACATGTGGCAGACCATCCTCGACGGCAGGACCTGGCGTGGCGAGCTCGTCAACCGTCGCAAGGACGGCAGCCTGTATGACGAGGAGCTGGTGATTGCGCCGGTAAAATCGCCCACCGGCGCCATCACGCATTTTGTCGGCGTCAAGCAGGACATCTCGGAGCGCAAGCGCAACGAGAACGCATTGCAGCAGAGCCACGACATGCTGGCCAAGCTGTCGGCACAGGTTCCCGGCGTGATCTATCAGTACCGGCTGTATCCGGACGGACGTTCCAGCATGCCGTTTGCCAGCCAGTCGCTTGGCGATATCTACGAGATCAGCCCGGAGCAGGTACGCGACGATGCATCGCTGATCTCTGCGCGCAACCACCCGGACGATGCGGACGGGATCACGGCCTCGATCCTGAAATCGGCCAGGACGCTGGAGCCCTGGCACCATGAGTACCGCGTCGTGCTGCCGGTGCGTGGCGTACGCTGGCTGCTGAGCAATGCGCGGCCGGAAAGGCTGGAGGACGGCAGCACCCTGTGGCATGGCGCCGTCACCGATATCACCGAACGCAAGCTGGCCGACGAAAACCTGCGGATCGCGGCAGCCGCCTTCAATGTGCAGGAAGGCATGATGATCACCGATGCCCACGGCAGGATCCTGCGCGTCAATCGTGCATTCGAGGAACTGACCGGCTATCGTGCGGAGGAGGTGATCGGCAAGACACCCGCAGTGCTCAAGTCCGGCCGCCAGGGGCCCGACTTCTACAATCGCATGTGGCAGGTGATCGAGCAGCAGGGATACTGGGAAGGCGAAATCTGGAACCGCAGGAAGAGCGGCGAACTGTATCCGGAGTGGCTCGTCATCACCGCCGTCAAGGACAGCCGGCAGCGCATCACCCATTACGTCAGCGCGTTCTCCGACATCACGATACGCAAGGAGGCCGAAGCGCAGATCCGCAACCTCGCCTTCTTCGACCCGCTGACCGGCCTGCCCAACCGGCGGCTGCTGATGGACCGCGTGACCCAGGCGCTGGCTGCCAGCGCGCGCAACGGGCGCCATGGCGCCTTGATGCTGATCGACCTCGACCATTTCAAGACGCTCAACGACACGCTCGGCCATGACGTGGGCGACCAGTTGCTGATCCAGGTGGCGCAGCGACTGAGCGCCTCTGTGCGTGAGTGCGATACCGTCGCGCGCCTGGGCGGCGACGAGTTCGTGGTGATGCTGCAAGACCTCAGCGGTGAGGGCACGGCAGCTGCTACGCAAATCAGGACCGTCGCCGCAAAGATCCTCGCCACCCTGAACGAACCATACGAATTGGCCGGCGGGGAATACGGGCACCGGAACACACCAAGCATCGGCATCAGCCAGTTCCAGGGACATGACGAGCCGTTCGACGTACTGCTCAAGCAGGCCGACATTGCCCTTTACCAGGCCAAGGATGCCGGGCGCAACACCGCCCGCTTCTACAGCGTGGAGATGCAGTCTGCGCTGAATGAAAAGGCGCTTCTCGAAGCCGGCCTGCGCGAGGCGCTCGCGAGTGGCGGGTTCCAGCTGTACTACCAGGCGCAGGTCGACGACCGGCATGACATCGTCGCTGCGGAAGCGCTGCTGCGCTGGCACCCGCCGGGGCAACCGCCGGTGCCGCCAGCGAAGTTCATCGAACTGGCCGAAGAAACCGGGCTGATCCTGCAGATCGGGCAATGGGTGCTGGAAACCGCGTGCGTGCAGCTGGCGGCGTGGAGCGCATTGCCGGAAACGAGGCACCTGGCGATTTCGGTCAACGTCAGTGCGAAGCAGTTCCGCCAGCCGGGCTTCGTGGAGATGGTGCGCACGGCGCTAGAGAAGAGCGGTGCGCATGCCACACGGCTGAAGCTGGAGCTGACCGAATCGATGATCATCGGCGACATCGAGACCACCATTGGCAAGATGCACGAACTGCGCGCGCTGGGCGTGACGTTTGCGCTGGACGACTTCGGCACCGGCTACTCCTCGCTTTCGTATCTGAAGCGCCTGCCGCTGGACCAGGTGAAGATCGACAGGTCGTTCGTGCGCGACATTGCGACCGACGCCGGGGACGCCGCCATCGTGCAGACCATCATCAACATGAGCCACACGCTGCAGTTGCAGGTGATCGCGGAAGGTGTCGAAACCCATGAACAGCTTGCCTTCCTCACCGCCAACAAGTGCCGCAACTTCCAGGGCTACCTGTTCGGCCGTCCGATGCCGCCGGATGCGTTTTTGGGCATGCTGGCGGTAAATGATGACAGCGTCGAGGACGCCAGTGCCGGTGCGCTATGACGGTCATCTCCTGGATTTTTCTCGTCTCGGCAGTTTTTTGCATATTGATGCTGTCGGCCCTGGCCTCGCTACTGCGCCATGAAACGCCCGGGCTCAAGGAATGGATGGCGGCCAATGCCGTTGCCTTCGTTTCCTTCATCCTGTATGCATTGGGCAGGCAACTGCCGCCATGGCTGGCGTATGAGGCGGCAAACGTGACGTATGCCTTGTCCGGGGCACTGGCGCTGGCAGGATTCCGGCGCTTCTTTTCATGTCCTGTGCCGGTGGCTGCGTTGTCGGCAGGACTTACGGTGTACTCGGTCACGGTGGCGCTGTTTCACTACGCGTACGACTCCTTTGTGCTGCGCACGCTGACAGTCTCGGCGTTCCAGGTCGCGATACTGTCCGCGATGGCGCTCACGATCTTCCGCGCCCGGGAGCGCTGGCACGCACCTTACCCGTACCTGTTTACGGCGATCGCAGCCGTGCTGTACGCGGCCGCCAACGTGGTGCGGGCGGCGGTCCACATATGGCAGGCCGGCGAGGTGACATCGCTGCTGCAACCTTCCGCCTCCGGCATTGTCTTCATGTCAGCCGGCGCGTTTGTGCTGCCGCTGCTGACCTTTGGCGCCGTGATGATGGCGCACGACCGGACGCTCGCAAGCACGGGGCATCCGTCGCGGCGCGACTTCCTGACCGGGGCACTGACCAGAAAGGCGTTTGACGAACTGCTCGAGCGCGAATCGGCACGAGCCGGAACCTCGCGCAGGAAACTGGCGCTCCTGATGCTCGATGTGGATGACATGAAATCGATCAACGCCAGGTTCGGCCACGCCGTCGGCGACCAGGTGCTGATGGATATCGCGCTGGCGGCAGACAGGGCGCTTCGGCAGCGGGACAGCTTTGCCCGCATCGGCGGTACGGAGTTTGCAATACTGCTGGCCGACGCAGATCAGGATCACGCCGTCGCGACGGCACACCGCCTGCTTGCCCTGATCCGGCGTGCCCGTTCGCACCCGGACAAACCGGACTGCAGCATCAGCATTGGACTGGCCACCCTGTGCAAGCGCGAGGCACTGGCAGAAACCGTCAAGCGCGTGAAGCAGGCGCGGGAGGACGCAAGAGCGGCCGGCGGAAACCGGGTCGTGTGCGCGGCACCGGCGGGCTGTGCCCGTTCGCTGGAAAATGCCGAGAACACTCAACAAGGCGAATCGGCGCAGGCATTGGCAGCATTGGCGGAGGCGGCGTACGGGGCGTATGGGGCGCACCAGGCGCCCTCGCAAGGTGACATGCCCGCCGCGCGCGCCAGCGAGCAACTTCGATCACATATCGCCGGGCGTTGATTGCCGTCCTGCAAAAGCCGATATGGAGTCGGCCGGTCAGGCTTTCTTTTTCTTCTTCGGGGCCAGCAGCGTATGCCGGCAGTTCTGTGCCCCGCACAGGCAGGCGTAGGCCTTCTTCAAGGCGGGCGTGTGGCGCTCTTCCAGCAAGAGGCCGTAGTCGTAGTTCAGTTCTTCGCCACGTGCAATATCGCGCAGCGCATAGATGTAGACGTGGCCATCTTCTTCGCGCGCTTCACAGTTAGGGGCGCAGGAATGGTTGATCCAGCGGGCGTCGTTGCCGTTGCTGCCGCCGTCGATGATCTTGCCGCTTTCCAAGCTGAAGAAAAAGGTGTGGTAATCATCGGGTGCTTTCCGGTTTTCCCGGCGCACGGCTTCCTTCCAGGTGATGCGTTCGCCTTCGTATTCAATGATCTGCGCGCCGGCCGGAATCTTGCGTGTCGCGAACACGCCCATGCCGTGGACGCGGGAATTGCGGACTGCGAAGGCGGGACGTTCGGCGGAGATGGTGTTGCTGGACTGATTCATCGTGACGTGATTTGGGGTGTAGCAATTAATGAGGAGACAAATTCTTGCAGACATTCTTATACACGACTTTTCACGCCAGAGTTGACGCAAGCGCAAGCCCGGCGCGCTTTGCCTCCCTGTGTTGGCATCGCTACAATGAAAGCGCCCCCCTCGGCGGTGCCCGCCGATTCATTGCAGGAGCGATATGAACAAGATCATCAAATACACCCTCATCGCGATTGCGGCGCTGCTTGTCCTGCTGGTTGCCGCTGCCGCGATCATTGCCGCGACCTTCGACCCCAACGACTACAAGCCGATGGTGATCAAGCTGGTGCAGGAAAAGAAGCAGCGCACGCTAGCCATTCCCGGCGACATCAAGCTGAGTTTCTTCCCGAAGATCGGTGCCCAGCTGGGCAAGGTCAGCATTTCCGAACACAAGGGGACGGAGGAATTCGCCGCGGTGGAAAGCGCAAAAGTCTCGCTGGCGCTGATCCCGCTGCTGTCGAAGCAGCTGGTGGTCGACCGGGTGCAGGTCGAGGGCCTGCGCGCCAACATCAAGCGCTACAAGGACGGACGCACCAATTATGACGACCTGCTGGCCAAGGAGGAGCCGCAGGGAGGCGCTTCGGATGGCGGCCAGCCGATTGCCCTGGACATCGACAGCGTCCATCTCGGCAACGCGCACATCGTGTATGACGACATGCAGCAGGCGCGCAGGTTTGACATCGCCAACCTCGATCTCGACACCGGCAAGATCGCCAACGGCGTGCCCAGCAAGCTGAGCCTGGCGGCCAATGTCAAAGGCAACAGCCCGGCGATCGATGCGAAGGTCGATGTCAACACCGGTTTCACGCTGGACCTGGAAAAGAAGCACTACGTGCTCAAGGATCTGGATGCGAAGCTCAATGGTGCCGCCGTCGGCTTCACCGGCCTTGCGCTGACGCTCGACGGTGATGCCGACCTCAAGCCGGATACCCGGCAGTATGCGCTGGATGGCATCGACCTCGTTGCCACTGGCCGCCGCGACAAAGACAACATCGAGCTTCGGTTTGCGCTGCCCAAGCTGCTCATGACCGATGACAAGGTCACCGGCGGAAAACTGAGCGCCGAAGCGCGGCTCAACAATGGCGCACGCGCGGTCGCAGCCGATATCGCGATTCCCGCCTTTGAGGGCACACCGCAGGCCTTCCAGTTGCCCGCGATGGTGCTCGATGCAGCAGTCAAGGATGACAAGCTCGATGCCAAGGCGAAGGTGTCCGGTGCGCTGAACGGCGACATCGACAAGCTCTTGTTCACATCGCCGCAACTGTCGCTGACGCTGTCCGGCAAGCAGGGCGAAACAGCGCTCAACGGCTCGCTGACGACGCCCCTGTCGGCCAACCTGAAGACGCAGCTGATCGAATTATCGAAGCTCGCAGCCGACTTCACTTTGCCCAATCCCGGCGGTGGCACGCTGACGTTCAAGGCGGGCGGCAACGCCAATGTCAATCTCGACAAGGAGAGCGTCAATGCCGCGCTGAAGGGAACGCTCGACCAGAGCGCCTTCAACGCCAAACTCGGCGTGGCCGGCTTCTCGCCGATGGCGTACACCTTCGACATCGGCATCGACCAGATCGACCTGGACCGCTACAAGGCCAAGACGCCTGCGGCAGGCGGCGCGCCTGCCAAGACAGAGAGCAAACCTGCAAAGGAAGAGCCGATCGATCTGTCCGCCCTGCAAAATCTGCGCGCCACCGGCAGCCTGCGCGTCGGTGCGCTGAAGGTGGCCAACATCAAGACGCAGAATGTGCGCGTCGACATGCAGGCTGCAGGCGGCAAGCTCGACATCAGCCCGCTCGCCGCGAACCTGTACGGCGGCAGCGTCGCAGGTTCGCTGTCGGTGGCGGCTGGCAATCCGGCACGTTATGTCGTGAAGCAGAAACTCTCCGGGATCAACATCGGCCCCTTGCTGCAGGATGCGGTTGGCAAGGCGCAGATCGAAGGCCGCGGCAATGTGCAACTGGATGTGACATCGACGGGCGCGACGGTCACGCAGATCAAGAAGGGGCTGAACGGCACTGCGCGCCTGGAGCTGCACGACGGTGCCATCCGCGGCGTCAACGTCGCGCAGGTGGTCCGCAACGCCAAGGCCAGGATCGGTGAATTGCGCGGCAAGGAAACGCAGGAGACTGGTACTTCAACGGCCAACGAAAAGACCGATTTCAGCGAAATGACCGGCAGCTTCCGCATCACCAACGGTGTTGCGCGCAACGACGACCTCAATATCAAATCGCCATTGATCCGCATCGGCGGCTCCGGCGAAGTCAACCTCGGCGAAGACCGGCTCGACTATCTGGCGAAAACGACGGTGGTCTCGACCCTGAAGGGACAAGGCGGGCCGGAACTGGAGTCCTTGAAGGGACTCACCGTTCCCGTGCGCCTGACCGGGCCCTACACCGCTATCGCATGGCACGTCGATTTCGCCGGCATGGCAAGTGCGATGGCGAAGCAGAAAGTCGACGAGAAGAAGGAAGAAGTGAAAGCGAAAGTGCAGGAGAAATTGCAGGAGCGGCTGAAGGGGCTGCTCGGAAAATAGGCAGCAGAATTTCTTAATATAGCGCGTTGGTTGTGCCGCACAAGCGGCAGTGCAGCAATCTCATGAAAACGGTGGTGCGGATGAAACTGCACTACCGTTTTTTATTGCGAACTTTATTGCGTGAATGCCACGCCAGGACGATTGCGTGTCGCATTTATGCACATGGCGGCGAATGCATCATGTCGCTTTTCGGCCTTACGGGACAAGGCTGATTTGAAAAAGTTCCAAACGAAAACGGCAATCTTTGCCGAAAAGACGCAAAGAAATATAGCTTTGAATACATGAAGTGGAAAGACATTTTTTCAACGGTTTTCATGGGCGCAAAAAAGCTGAAAATTTCCTAGCGACCAGCGATATCTCTGCGTAATATGAAATTGCGGGCTGGAAACTTATCTCGGTATCCGCCATCCAATTCCCCGGAAGATTCATTCAAAGGACCAGTACATGAAAATCTTTGACAACTACGCAGCACGGTATGAGAGGACCCGGGAAGAGGAATACTCCCTGCAGGAGTATCTGGAGTTGTGCAAGCGCGACCGCCTCGCTTACGCCACCGCCGCCGAGCGCATGCTCGAAGCGATCGGCGAACCCGAGATGCTCGATACGCGCCATGATCCGCGCCTGTCGCGCATCTTTGCCAACAAGGTGATCAAGATCTATCCGGCATTCCGCGAGTTCTACGGAATGGAGGAAGTCATCGAGCAGGTAGTCTCCTATTTCCGGCATGCGGCCCAAGGCCTGGAGGAGCGCAAGCAGGTGCTGTATCTGCTCGGCCCGGTCGGTGGTGGCAAGTCATCCATCGCCGAGAAGCTCAAGGCGCTGATGGAGCATGTGCCCTTCTATGCAATCAAGGGTTCGCCGGTCAATGAATCTCCGCTCGGCCTGTTCGATGCCGATGAAGACGGCGCCATCCTCGAAGAAGACTACGGCATCCCGCGCCGCTACCTGAAGACCATCCCGAGCCCGTGGGCAGTGAAGCGGCTGCACGAGTTCAACGGCGACATCAACCAGTTCCGCGTGGTCAAGCGCTATCCGTCGGTGCTGAAACAGGTTGCCATCTCGAAGACCGAACCGGGCGACGAGAACAACCAGGACATTTCCTCGCTGGTTGGCAAGGTCGACATCCGCAAGCTGGAAGACTATTCACAGGACGACCCGGACGCGTACAGCTACTCCGGCGGGCTGTGCCTGTCCAACCAGGGCCTGATGGAATTCGTCGAGATGTTCAAGGCGCCGATCAAGGTGCTGCATCCACTGCTGACCGCGACGCAGGAAGGCAACTACAAGGGCACCGAAGGCTTCGGCGCGATCCCGTTCGATGGCGTGGTGCTGGCGCACTCGAACGAGTCGGAATGGAAGTCGTTCAAGAACAACAAGAACAACGAGGCCTTCCTCGACCGTATCTATATCGTCAAGGTACCGTACTGCCTGCGCGTGTCGGAAGAGATCAAGATCTACGACAAGCTGATCCAGAGTTCGTCACTCGGCAAGGCGCCGTGCGCGCCGGGTACGCTGAAGATGATGGCGCAGTTTGCAGTGCTGTCACGCCTGAAGGATCCGGAAAACTCCAGCATCTTCTCCAAGATGCAGGTGTATGACGGCGAGAACCTGAAGGACACCGACCCGAAAGCGAAGTCACGCCAGGAGTATGTGGACTACGCCGGCGTGGATGAAGGCATGAACGGCCTGTCGACGCGCTTCGCATACAAGATCCTGTCCAAGGTCTTCAACTTCGACAATACCGAAGTCGCGGCCAATCCGGTGCACCTGCTGTACGTGCTGGAACAGGCGATCGAGCGCGAGCAGTTCGCGCCCGAGCTGGAACAGAAGTACATGTCGTACATCAAGGAGTATCTCGCGCAGCGCTACGTCGAGTTTATCGGCAAGGAGATCCAGACGGCATACCTCGAGAGCTATTCCGAGTATGGCCAGAACATCTTCGACCGTTACGTGACCTTCGCCGACTACTGGATCCAGGACCAGGAATACCGCGACCAGGATACCGGCGAGAGCTTCGACCGCGAATCGCTGAATGCCGAGCTGGAGAAGATCGAGAAGCCCGCGGGCATTTCCAACCCGAAGGACTTCCGCAACGAGATCGTCAACTTCGTGCTGCGCGCGCGTGCGCAGAACCACGGCAAGAACCCGGCGTGGACCAGCTACGAGAAGCTGCGCACCGTGATCGAGAAGAAGATGTTCTCCAATACCGAAGAGCTGCTGCCGGTGATTTCCTTCAATGCGAAGGCCAGCGCCGACGACGCGAACAAACACCAGGAGTTTGTGTCGCGCATGGTGGCCAAGGGGTATACCGCAAAGCAGGTGCGTCTGCTGTGCGAGTGGTATCTGCGCGTGCGGAAGTCGTCGTAACCAGCCGACCTGTTCCTTCCCCCTGGCAGGGGGAGGGCTAGGGTGGGGGTTGAGTGGTTAGGCAAACGCATGCGTTTGCTCGACGTGCCGTACCCCCATCCTAACCTTCCCCCTCACAGGGGGAAGGAATCGGTAGGTGGCATTTTGTTTGTGCATGGCACTAAATGAGCTCCGCACAAGTTAGATTTGAAGTGAACAAGCTGGCAGTTACGCCAACGTAGTTTTACAAGCAGGAGGCACTTTGGCTTACCTCATCGACCGGCGTCTGCAGGGCAAGAACAAGTCTGCGGGCAATCGCGAGCGCTTCCTCAGGCGTTACAAAGGGCAGATCAAGGACGCAGTACAACGCGCCATCAAGGGCCGCTCGATCACCGAGGTCGAGAAAGGCGAGAAAGTATCAATCCCCGTCAAGGATATCAACGAACCGACATTCGGCCATACCCATGGCGGCGTGTGGGAAACCGTGCGTCCCGGTAACCGGGAGTACCAGAAGGGCGACCAGATCCAGCGGCCGAAAGGCGGCAACGGCGCCGGCAAGGGCAAGGCCGGCAACAGCGAGGAAATCACCGAGGATGATTTCACCTTCGAGCTCACGCGCGAAGAGTTCATGAACTACTTCTTCGAGGACCTCGAGCTGCCCAACCTCGTCAAGACGCAACTGACGTCGATCACGGAATTCAAGCAGCAACGCGCCGGCTATACGATCTCCGGTACGCCGACCAACATCCATGTGCTGCGCTCGATGCGCGGCGCGATCGGGCGGCGCATCGCCGTCGGCGCGAAATCGCGCAAGCGCCTGCGCGAGGCGGAAGCGGAGCTGGAAGCGCTGCAGAAAACGGCATTCGAGGACGACCACCGCATCCTCGCGCTGAAGAAGGAAATCCACCACCTGCGCACCAGGCTGAATGCGATCCCGTACATCGACCCGATCGACCTGCGCTACGCCAACCGCATCAAGGTGCCGAAGCCGTCGTCGCAGGCGGTGATGTTCTGTGTGATGGATGTGTCGGGTTCGATGGACCAGGCAAAGAAGGACGCGGCGAAGCGCTTCTTCATCCTGCTCTACCTGTTCCTCGAGCGTGCGTACGAGAAGATTGATGTGGTGTTCATCCGCCACCATACGCAGGCCACCGAAGTGACGGAGAACGATTTCTTCAACTCGCGCGAGTCGGGCGGCACCGTGGTGTCCTCTGCGCTGGTTCTGCTGGAGAAGATCATCCGTGAGCGCTACGCCAGCAGCGACTGGAATGTCTATGTCGCACAGGCATCTGACGGCGACAACTGGGACAACGATTCCATCACCTGCCGCCAGCTGCTGATTAACAAGATCATGCCGCTGGTGCAGTATTACGCTTACGTCGAAATCACCGACGGCGAGCCGCAGAACCTGTGGCACGAGTACACGCAGATTCCCGATGCCCATCCGCACTTCGCGATGCAGAAAATCGAGTCGCCGGCCGACATCTATCCGGTGTTCCGTGAACTCTTCAAGAAGCAACCGAAATGACGACCGAGCTCAAAGAACCGACGAAGACGCCTGCTGCGAAGCCGGCAACCAAGCGCGCTCCGCGCAAGAAGGCCGCGGCCAAGCCGTTCCGCCTGCCGGAGCAATCGGAGTGGACCTTCGAGCTGATCGAGCAGGTCCACGACGAGATCCGGCGCGTGGCGAACAACTTCGGACTCGACACCTATCCGAACCAGCTGGAGGTGATCACCGCCGAGCAGATGATGGATGCATATGCGTCCGTCGGCATGCCGGTGTCGTACAACCACTGGTCGTTCGGCAAGCAGTTCCTCGCGACGGAAAAGAGCTACCGGCGCGGGCACATGGGGCTGGCGTACGAGATCGTGATCAACTCCAATCCCTGCATCGCCTACCTGATGGAAGAGAACAGCCTGACGATGCAGGCGCTGGTGATTGCGCACGCGTCGTACGGCCACAACTCCTTCTTCAAGGGCAATTACCTGTTCCGCACCTGGACCGAGGCGGACGCGATCATCGACTACATGGTGTTCGCGAAGAAGTACATCGCACAGTGCGAGCAGCGCTACGGCATCGAGGAAGTGGAGCTGCTGCTCGACTCCTGCCATGCGCTGCAGAACTACGGCGTCGACCGCTACAAGCGTCCGGCTAAGCTGTCGCTGACGAAGGAACGCGAGCGCCAGGAAGAGCGCGAGCGCTACCTGCAGTCGCAGGTCAACGACCTGTGGCGCACGCTGCCGCGCCGCGAGGAGGCGGTGGCGGAAGTCAAGGCCAACCGCTTCCCGCCGGAACCGCAGGAAAACCTGCTCTACTTCATCGAAAAGCATGCGCCGCTGCTGCAGCCGTGGCAGCGCGAGATCGTGCGCATCGTGCGCAAGATTTCGCAGTACTTCTATCCGCAGCGGCAGACGCAGGTGATGAACGAGGGCTGGGCCACGTTTTGGCACTACACCATCCTCAACCAGCTGTACGACGAAGGCGTGGTCGGCAACGGATTCATGATGGAGTTCTTGCAGAGCCATACCAATGTCGTGTACCAGCCGCCGGTGACTTCCAAGTACTTCAACGGCATCAATCCGTATGCGCTGGGCTTTGCGATGTTCCGCGACATCCGCCGTATCTGCGAAGAGCCGACGGAAGAAGACAAGCGCTGGTTCCCGGACATTGCCGGCAGCGACTGGAAGAAGACGCTCGACTTTGCGATGCGCAACTTCAAGGATGAAAGCTTCATCGCGCAATACCTGTCGCCGAAGCTGATCCGGGACTTCCACTTCTTCTCGGTACTGGACGACGACAAGAAGGAGCGGCTGAGCATTTCCGCGATCCATGACGAAGCCGGCTACCGCTACCTGCGCGAGCAGCTCGCAGCGCAGTACAACCTGCACAACCGTGAGCCCAACATCCAGGTGTGGTCGGTCGACACGCATGGCCATCGCTCGCTGACCTTGCGCCATAACCAGTACCTGCGCCGCCCGCTGAACAACCAGACGGAAGAAGTATTGAAGCATGTCGCGCGTTTGTGGGGCTTCGACGTACTGCTGGAAACCGTCGATCCGGAAGGCAATGTGCTCGATACGATCGAGTGCAAGTGCGAGAAAAGGACACGCGGGAGTAGCACCTGAGAAGGGAAGGATAGGCAGGGAGATAGAAAAGGGTCTGCAGGCGACGCTGCTCAGAAAGGGGTGCGCTCAAAAGCGCGGCAGCGTTACTAGTGATCCGACCATGTTGCATGGAAGCTCGCCAGCGGAAGCTGGCAAGCATGTGCCAAAGCGATTTGCTTTGGCATTTTTTTTGCGGTTCTTCGTTTGCGTGAAGAATTTTTCTTCTTTGAACAGGCTTTCCGATGCGTGAAAGCGGCCTGTAAATTTTTCCTCTTCTCTGTAGTCTCTTCTAATTTCGCGCGCGAATTCCTGCACCTTTCCATTCAATGCAATGGAAATCCTCTTCTGGCATACACATTGCCTATCAGCCGCCTACATCCTAACGATGTATTCCGTTGGCTATTGCCATCACATTCCGGAAGGAGAATTGATATGCAACAACGAAAGACACTTCACCGTTTGCTCGGGATCGCTTCGCTGGCCATCTTGTTTGGTGCCCCGAGCGTTTATGCACAGACCCAGACCGAGTCGGCCAAGGACGCAGCCGGCATGACGCAGGAAAACAAGTCCGGCCAGGCAAGTCCGACCGGCCAGAACGAGACCTCGACCGCTACCTCCGGTACCAGTGGCACTTCCACTGGCGGCGCCGGCGTGTCGACCTCGGGCACGTCGGATTCGTCCGGCGCGTCCGGATCGTCGGGAACATCAGGAACATCGGGCACGTCGGGTTCCTCTGGGTCGTCGGATACAAGTACGTCGGGCGCAGCCGGATCGTCGGGAACATCGGGGACGTCAGGCGCCTCGGGAAGCTCGGGCGCATCGAGTTCGCCGAGCAGTTCCGGGACATCGGGCTCCTCGGATGCATCCGGCGCTTCTGGCACATCAGGAGCCACGTCCGGTGCCGCAGCAAGCGGATCTGACAGCAGCGCCAGCGGCAAGGCATTAAGTAAAGCGGATCAGAACATCATGCGTGAACTGGCACGCTCGAACATGGCCGAGATCGAGGCTGGCAAGCTGGCACAGAGCCAGTCGAAGAGCGACCAGGTGAAGTCCTATGCGCAGAAAATGGTCGACGACCATACGCAGGCGCAGCAGGAGCTGGAGCAGCTGGCGCAGTCCAAGGGAGTCACCTTGCCGACCGAGCCCGATCGCAAGCACCAGGCGATGATGAAGAAGCTGGGCGCGCTGGAAGGCGACAAATTCGACAAGCAGTACATGGCGCAGGGCGGTGTCAAGGACCATCGCGACACGCACAAGATGTTGAACCGCGCCGAGAAGCGCGCAACCGATCCGGAACTCAAGGCACTGGTGACCAAGATGCAGCCGGTCGTGGCCGACCACATGAAGATGGCGCAGGACATGAAGGGCGGTAAAGGCACGGCGACCGGTTCGTCCGGCTCTTCCGGTTCTTCCGGGGCATCGGGTTCGTCGATGGGACCGGCCGGCACCTCGAGCACGCCGGATTCTTCCGGCAGCAGCGGCGGCACCAGTGGCAGCAGCACGAGTGGTTCTACCGCTCCCGAAGCAGCCGGCCAAACCACGGGCTCCGGTACGCCGGGTTCATCCGGAACCAGTTCTTCCGATAAGGACGGCTCCGGCAAGTAATTTGGCAAGCAAGCTGCCGTACACAGGCCGGAATATCTTTGCCATTCGATGGAGCGATGATGGATAACGATGACGTGATCTCCACACTCAACGACCTGATCGAAACCAGCAAGGATGGCGAGGAAGGGTTCCGGACCTGTGCCGACGACGCCAGCGCGACCGAGCTCAAGACATTCTTCTCGCAGCGGGCGCAACGTTGCGGCGAGGCTGTCGTCGAACTGCAGGAGCTCGTGCGCGCCTACGGCGGCGATCCCCAGACCAGCGGCGGGCTCGGCGCGGCCGTGCACCGCCGCTGGATCGATGTGAAGTCGCTCATCACCGGCAAGGATGACCGGGAAGTGCTGTTGGAATGCGAGCGCGGCGAGGATTTTGCTGTGTCGAGTTACCAGCGGGCGCTGGGGAGGAATTTGCCGGCGGATGTGCGTAGTGTGGTGGAGAGGCAGTACCAGGGGGTATTGCGCAATCATGAGGATGTCAGGAAGTTGAGGGACCGGTATCGCTAGTGGCGATGCTGGTGGTCTTGCTTCTTTTCTCTTTCTTTCTTCGGAAGTGCTATGCCGCAGGTTCTCCGTGGAGGCTTGCCGGGACTGGCCCCGGCGGGCCACCTACTTTTTTGCGTCGCCAAAAAAGTAGGCAAAAAAGGCGACCCCGGTGAGCTGCCCTTCGGGTGCCCGAAAAAATGAACGGCAAGGCGGGAAGCAAAACCAACTCGCCTGCGGCTCAGACATGTTTCGCTTCTTTTTCCGCCTTGCCGCCCATTTTTTCGGCAGCTCACAGCGGAAACGACAACAGCTCCTGCATAACTTGATCGCTACAAATTAACGACGAAGCATTACTACAGCGAATATTTGTGGCTTCGCATGCCACGCGCTGCGCAATTCCCTCCCCTTCAAGGGGAGGGCTAGGGTGGGGATGGGTATTCCTCTGTATTTCCGCTCCTGACGCTGCCGACTCGAGCTTGGCTCTTTCGGGGCACCCCGTAGGGGCAGCGGCTGCGCGGTCGCACCTCGGCGGCCCCATTCTTTTGCTTACTTTTCTTGGCGAGACAAGAAAAGTGAGCGGCCGCCGGGCCGCCCCCGGCAAGCCTCCACGAAGCGGCATACGCGTTGCAGCACCCAAGAAAAGCACGCAAACAGAAATACTCCCTAGAGTAAAATACCGCCAACCAATCCCACCAAAGCCAACCGGCCCCGCAAGAACTCACCCGGCCCCCATACTCCGCCTCACAGACGTACAACTCCCTCTCGACCACCCGAATCCGACGTGCCCGCCGCCATCCTCGCGCGCTGGGGCGCACCTTGCCGGACCACGTGCGCATCGTCGTGGAGCGGCAGTACCAGGGGGGCAGAACCAGGATGGTATGAGGCGGATGAGCGACAAGTATCGCGCGTAAATCCGTGCGACCCCTCTCGCCCGCTTCTGTGGGCAGCGGAGCCAACACAGTGAACACCGGCGGCATCTGCAGTTCGACCCCATCCACTTGTCTCATGCGGCCAAGTCCGCCATGACGCCGCTCGCATGGTTTACATGAATGCGGGCGGGACCAGCGGCTTTCCGACTTTCTCCATGTGCAGGCCGCGCTATAGGGCGGCGCAAGCTCGCCGACGAGCGCAAGCAACGCAGGCGTCCGGGTAAAGAAGCCGTCCACCCTATAGGTCCACAGACGAGGCCCGGAAGAGCCAGTCCGGCAGCGGTTTGAGTAAAGGCAAAATGCTCACCATTAGTTACTGGCTAAACTGACTTTTCAGTTTTCCTGTACGGCGCCCGGGCTGAATAGAGTTCCTTTCTGGCAATGGGCCAGTACCGAAGATTTGCCCTCCATTAGGACCAGGAGGGCACGATGCGGCCGGCTCCAGCCGCGCAGGCGAAGCTGGCCAAGTGTCAGGATGCGCTTGAGGTGCGCACGCATTGAGGTGTGCACGCATCTCCTTCTTCTTCCGATCCTTGCGCGATTGTTATTCCCCGTTCCTGACCACGGCGCGTGCCACGCACATGCCGGTTAAAAGGGGCTGCAGTCGATCTTGTGCATTTGAAAGCCGTGGCCGATATCACGGCGCGAGCAGACATTCCCGACCGTCGGGGAAATCCCGAAACATCTTTAGTTCAGTGGCAATGACGTGGGAATGCAAGTTGTCTTTATTAATAAAAAATCAACAAGCATGTTTTGATTAAAAGCAGGGGGAGCAAATGTGGGTGTGGAACAGGGCGAGCAACGCGATTCGACGGAGCATAGCCTGCGGAATGTTTCTTCTGGCAGGGTGCGGCGGGGGAGGTGGCGGCACCGGAGATACCGGAACGGTGACAGTCGGTGGAGTCGCGACCGAAGGCAGTATGCCTGTCGGTGATCAAGCAGTAAACACTACGACGGGAGGCGGCACGCCAGGAGCCGGTGCCGGTGGAGCGGCTGACACTCCACCTCCAGCGGTAGCCGCTGATGTTGCAACCGAGTCGTCGCCGGTCGGTCCGCAGATTGACTTGCAGGCAGCAGGCTACCTACCCATGGTGAATGGGTCCGCTTGGACATACAGCGTTCAGGATGCCTATGGAAACGAAACCGGAACCCTGGAACGGTCGCTCGCGCAGCTGCCGTCGGACGGAACGGCGGATATCTTTGGGATCACGACGAAGGAAAACGGTAATACGCATTTCTACACCTACCGGAAAACAGCGAACGGCTTGTACTCGGACTATTCAAACATTTCCGGCTATCCACCGGGTGCGGCGCGGTTGATCGGGCAGGTCAGGGAGTACGCGTTTCCGACGTATGCCGAAGGCGAGAAGCGCGTTGTCCTGCGCGAGGGCACCTGGGACGAAGATCTGGATGGCGACGGCAAGTTCGAACGATTCCGGTTCGAGTACAGCCAGATCTACAACGGGCTGGTCAAGCTTTCGCTGCCTTGGGAGGCCGAAGCCGACACTGCAAAGTTCACCAGCACGACGCGTATTTCGGTTACCACCTCGAAGACGCCCAGTCAGGTCTACGGCTACATCTCAACCCAGGAGGAGTATGGTGCCAGGCATATCGGATGGGTCAAAGCCGTCATAAGAATCGATGATCTTTTCGGAAATGTTCTGGAGCCTGCCAGGACGTATGCGATCAAAACGGCGTTCGTGAACGGCACTCAATACGCTGTACCAGTTCCGCCCGCGCCGGCACCGGCGATCACATCCAGGCAAGTCGATCTGGCGCACAATGAACTCGTTTATGACGCGCTGCGCAATCGCTACTACGCATCGGTACCGTCATCCGTGGTCGGAAACGGCAACACCATCGCCACGATAGATCCGCACAGCGGCGCCATCGCGTATTCGCAGGCTATCGGCTCGGAACCAAAAACCTTGAGCATTTCGCCGGATGGGGAGTATCTGTATGTCGGGCTCGACGGCGCGGGCGAAGTCGTCAAGCTGTCATTGCCGAACATGTCAGTACTGGCCCGTATCAATCTGGGCGCCGACTCCTTTTATGGCACCTACTTCGCAAACAGCATCGCAGTGTCGCCTGCAGATTCGAATGTTTTTGCCGTTTCCTTAAAGAGGAAGGGCGTGAGCCCGAGCCATGCCGGCGTTATTCTTGTGAACGGCACCGTGATTGCGCCAAAGTCAACCCAAAGCCATACCGGAAGCAATCACATTGTCTTTGGGGCAGACGGTACGGTTCTTTATGGAATCAACGATGAATCGACCGAATTCGGATTGCGCCAAATGACAGTAGCGCCAGACGGGCTCACCCAGAGCATGGTTGTTTCGACCGACGGGCCGTTCGGTATTCAGAACTTCCAGTACAAGGATGGGAAGATCTATATTGCTTCCCGGCTTTATTCGGCCGCTGATCTTTCCTTGCTCGGTCAGTTTAAGCAAAACATGTCGCTTTGCCGCCCATTGCTAGATGGCGCCAGAACGGTTTGTACGCCTTCCATCGGCGACAGTACCTCGCAGATAACAGTGCACGACACCAGTACCTTCGTGACGCTATCGGCAAAGAATTCTTCGATTAGCGGGTGGGACATCAGGGACGTCGTGCCGGGGCCGGGCGGGACGATCGCAATCAGTTATGGCTTCGGTTCGTACCAGTCGTCGCCGCGACTTTACCTGCTCTCCAGCGCCGACTTCTGACGGAAGGGTATGGCAATTCCATACGGCGTTTTTGGCATATATGCCAAAAACGCCAGACTGGCCGCGGCAAACGGAAAGCTGCGGAAGCAGTGCCATTGCCGGTGTCCGGGTAGAGTAAAATACCGCGCAGCCAGCCCAGCGCTTTCCCATCTTCGGGTTGGCCCCGCACGAACCCACCCGGAACTTCCGCAATGCTTCGCCTCACCAACGTCCAACTTCCGCTCGACCATCCAGAAGCCGATCTGCCCGCCGCCATCCTCGCGCGCCTGAAAATCGCCGCAGAAGATTTGATCGCCTACACCATCTTCCGCCGCGGCTACGACGCACGCCGCCGCAGCGCGATCAATCTGGTCTACACGCTGGACGTGGAAGTAAAGGACGAGGCTGCCGTGCTGGCACAACTGAAGGGCGTGCCGCATGTGAACATCGCTCCCGATACGAGCTACAAGTTCGTCGCGCAGGCACCGACGAACACGACGGAGCGTCCGGTGATCATCGGCTTCGGTCCCTGCGGCATCTTCGCGGCACTGATCCTGGCGCAGATGGGCTTTCGCCCGATCATCCTCGAGCGCGGCAAGGTGGTGCGCGAGCGCACCAAGGACACCTGGGGCCTGTGGCGCAAGCGCGAGCTGAATCCGGAATCGAATGTGCAGTTTGGCGAGGGTGGTGCCGGCACTTTCTCCGACGGCAAGCTCCATAGCGGGATCAAGGATCCGAAGCATTACGGCCGCAAGGTGCTGACCGAATTTGTGAAGCATTACGCGCCGGAAGAGATTCTGTACGTGAGCAAGCCGCATATCGGCACCTTCCGCCTGGTGAAGATGGTGGAGGCAATGCGCGAAACCATCGAAAAGCTCGGTGGTGAATTCCGCTTCGAGGCGAAGGTCACCGACCTCGACATCGACGAGGGTCAAATCCGCGGCGTGATGCTGCAGAACGGCGAGACGATTGCAACGCGCCATGTGGTGCTCGCGGTGGGACATAGCGCGCGCGATACCTTCCAGATGCTGTACGACCGTGGCGTGTATGTCGAGGCAAAGCCGTTCTCGATCGGCTTTCGCATCGAGCATCCGCAGTCGCTGATCGACCGTGCGCGCTTCGGCAAGTTTGCCGGCCATCCGCTGCTGGGCGCCGCCGACTACAAGCTGGTGCATCACGCAAAGAACGGCCGCGCCGTGTACAGCTTCTGCATGTGCCCGGGTGGCACGGTGGTCGCGGCCACGTCGGAGCCGGGGCGCGTCGTCACCAACGGCATGAGCCAGTATTCGCGCAACGAGCGCAATGCCAACAGCGGCATCGTGGTCGGCATCACGCCGGCCGACTTTCCGACGGACCGCGGCGAGGGCCATCCGCTGGCCGGCATCGATCTGCAGCGCGCGCTGGAGTCGCATGCGTATGTGCTCGGCGGGGAGAACTATGATGCGCCGGGCCAGCTGGTCGGTGACTTCCTGAAGGGCCGGCCGTCGAAGGAACTGGGTGGCGTGCAACCTTCCTACAAACCCGGCGTACACCTGACGGACCTCGCCACGTCGCTGCCCGCATACGCCATCGAGGCGATCCGCGAAGCGCTGCCTGCATTCGACCGCCAGATCAAGGGCTATGCGATGGAAGACGCGCTGCTGACCGGCGTGGAAACACGCACCTCGTCGCCAGTGCGCATCAAGCGCCAGGACAACTTCCAGAGCATGAATGTGCGTGGCCTGTTCCCTGCAGGCGAAGGCGCGGGTTACGCAGGCGGCATTTTGTCGGCTGGTGTGGACGGCATCAAGGTGGCTGAGGCGGTTGCGCTCAGCATGGTCGGCGGCGAAGCACACGGCGGCACGCAGTCCGGGCCGCAGGACTACTGATACGGCATCGCGATCATGATCGAATCCACCTCGCGCGGGCGCCAATAATGAACCGCGTCGAGCCGTGGAAGATCGTCCGACTGCTCGCTCTTACCCAGATCATCTCCTGGGGCTCGCTCTACTATGCTTTTGCCATCGTCGCACCGGACATCCAGCGCGAGCTCGGCTGGCGCACGGAGATCGTGTTCGGCGCATTCTCCTGGAGCCTGCTGGTGGCAGGCCTCGCTTCAACGCCGGCAGGCATGCTGATCGACCGCTACGGCGGGCGCGCGGTGATGGCGGGTGGTTCGGTGCTTGCTGGCGCCGGCATGGCAGGGATTGCGCTGGCGCATTCCGTCGCCATGTACTTCCTCGCGTGGAGCGCAGTCGGCATTGCGATGGCGATGGTGCTGTACGAAGCGGCCTTTGCGACCATCAACCGCGAGTTCCTGCATAGCCCGCGCAAGGGTATTTCCGTGCTGACGCTGTTCGGCGGGCTGGCCAGCACCGTGTTCTGGCCGCTGACGCTGCAGCTCAATGGCGCGCTGGGCTGGCGCGATACTTTCCTCGTGTATGGCGTTGTTCATATCGCGCTGTGCGCACCGCTGCATGCGATGCTGGGGCGCGCACGCCAACGCGCGCCGGCAGCAAGCAGTGACGCCCGGCTCGCGCGCAGCCATACATTGCATGAGGCAATGCGCGAGCCGGCATTCTGGAAGCTCGCGTTTGCTTTTGCGGCAAACATGTTCATCTTTTCCGCGCTGTCGGTGCACCTGATTCCGCTGCTGCAGCGCTTCGGTCATTCGCTGGGGACGGCGGTGCTGGTGTCGACACTGATCGGCCCGATGCAGGTGGCGGGGCGGATCGGCGAGATGGCCTTTGCGCGACGCATGCATCCGCAGACAGTCGGCAAGCTGACGTTCGCAGTCTTGCCGGCAGCGTTGCTGGCATTGCTTGCCTATGGCGAGCGCGAATTCGCGGTGGCGGCATTCTGCATGCTGTATGGCGCAAGCAATGGTGTCCTGACCATCGTGCGCGGCACCGTGCCGCAGACGCTGTTTGGCCGGGATAACTACGGCGCCATCTCCGGTGCGCTGGCCGGTCCATCGCTGCTGGCCAAGGCGGCCGGGCCGCTGGTGGCGGCAGCGCTCGTCGAAGCCGACCCGACGCCTTCACGCCTGTTGTCGGTACTGCTCGTCGTCTCTGTTGCGTCGCTGTTCTGCTTTTTCGCTGCCGTGAAATCACGGCGTGTGTTGGCTGAAGCAGAAAGCCGGATCGGCTCTTAGACCAACGAGGAGTTAATCCACTTCCAGCGTCTGCAGGCGCGCCTTCACCATGCCGTCCCGGATCTCGAGAAAGCCGATGGAAATCGGCAGCTTGAAACGGCGCGGGCCGGCGCTGCCGGGGTTGACGTAAAGGACGCCGTTTTCCATCCTGGCGAGCGGCTTGTGCGAGTGGCCGGTCACCACGACCTTGATGCCCGCCGCGCGCGGTTCGATGTCGAGGTCATGCAGGTCATGCACGACGTAGATGCCGACACCCTGAATCTCCAGACGCTCCCTTTCTTGCAAGTTCTCCGCCCAGTGGCCGCGGTCATTGTTGCCGCGTACGGCATGGACAGGCGCGATCATTTCAAGCTCATGCAGCACATGCGGATCGCATATGTCCCCGGCATGAATGATGCAGTCCACACTACGCAACGCAATGCGTGCTTCCGGGCGCAGCAGGCCGTGGGTATCCGAGATCAGGCCGATGTGTGTGGTTTTCATGTTTGCCAAAGGAGATAAGAGCCTGTTTGAAAACTGTAGCGAGCGGTCCGAGTTTGGTTGGAGAAGCGCAGTCGTACGTGAGGTACGGCGAGCATCGCAGAGCCAAAATCGGGCTGCGCAGTAAGTTTTCAAACAGGCTCTAAGGCCGGGCGAGCGCGGCAGCACTGCCTCCGATTCGCTGCGTTGACCCGGCAGGATGCTGGAGCCAAGTTTATGCGACAAGTTCCCTGCAGGCCATCATTGCGGCGGTGCGTGGGATGATTTCAATGCCTGCGATGCATTCCGGTAACAGCTGTGCGCAACCCATGCCCGACGGCTGCCGCAGGCACGCCATGAATATGGGAAGATGGGCACCAGCCTCGCCTTCTACCCTTGCCGAACGGAGGATCCTGATGTCGAACCGCAGCTTGACCCTCGATGACACGCTCTACCAATACCTGCTCGACGTTTCGTTGCGCGAGCATCCGGTCCTGCAGGAGCTGCGTGCCGCCACGCGCGACCACCCGCTCGCACGCATGCAGATTGCGCCGGAGCAGGGGCAGTTCATGGCGATGCTTGCGCGCCTCGTCGGGGCACGGCACGCGCTTGAAATCGGTGTCTTCACCGGCTACAGCACGCTTGCCGTGGCGCTCGCCTTGCCGGAGGACGGTACCATCATCGGCTGCGATATCAGCCGCGAGTACACGGATATCGCGCGCCAATACTGGCGCAAGGCCGGCGTCGAGCAGAAAATCGACCTGCGCATCGCGCCCGCGCTTGACACGCTCGACATGCTGATTGCACGGGGGCGGGGCGGAGAATTCGACCTCGCCTTCATCGATGCCGACAAGACCGGCTACGACGTCTATTACGAGCGCTGCCTGACGCTGCTGCGTGATGGCGGCCTGGTGGTCGTCGACAACGTCCTGTGGAATGGGCGGGTCACGTTGCCCGCCGAGGATGAGGACACTGCGGCGATACAGGCGTTCAATCGCAAGCTGCTGAATGATGCGCGCATCGACCTGTCGCTGCTGCCCGTCGGCGATGGCCTGACGCTGGCCAGAAAGCGCAAGCTTTAGATCACCCGGTCCGCTTCACTCGGCACCACTTCGTGCACGAGCACGCCGGCACCTTCCGGTGCTTCACGCAGCCAGGCGGCATGGTCGATCGCCCGCATGGCGTCGCGATAGCCCTGCTCCCAGCGCCAGTCGATGGAGCCGCGGGAGAAGTTGATGTCCTTCGACGCCATCTGCCAGTCCCGTCCCGCATACGCGAGACGCACGATGTGCATGGTCGTATCCGTGCCGACCTTGTCGAGTTCGCGGCGCTCCTCTTCGCTGAGCAGGTGATCGGGCACTTTTTCACGCAGCGTGCGTACCAGGCGCCGCAGCCGGTGTCCGCGCAGGTAGGCCTCGATATGCCGTCGTGAGCGTGAGGCAAAAAGCACGTCCTTCTGACGTGTATGCACCTGTTCCAGCGTATCCGGCTCCGGCCCTTCCGCGCTCCACAGGTCCACCATGAAGCAGATCGTGTTCACGCGCGGCTCCTCGGCGAGTACGACCTCCAGCGGCGTATTTGAATACAGGCCGCCGTCCCAGTATAGCTCGCCATCAATGCGCACTGGCGGAAAGCCGGGCGGTAGCGCACCGCTCGCCATCACATGTTTGATGTCCACCCTCTGGTGCGCCGTATCGAAGTTTTCCAGCTTGCCGCAGGTGACCCTGATGGCGCTGACGGTCATGCGGATACCGCTGTGGCCGTTGAGGCAGTCGAGATCGACGAGCTGCACAAGCGTTTCCTCCAGCGCGCGGGTGTCGTAAAAGGATGCCGTTTCCGGCGGCACGGGCCAGCCGATGAAGAACGGGCTGAGCCAGCGTGGCGAATAAAATCCGGGCACGCCCTTCATCATCGAATCCGCAGTGCTCAGCATGATGTTGAACCGCCGCGTCGGGTCCGGCACCTTGCGCATGTCGATCAGGTCGCGATGCCCGACCTCGTCCCAGAATGCGCGCAGCCGCGCCAGTCGCATGTCGCGGACGTTGCCGGCAATGATTGCCGCATTGACGGCGCCGATCGAGGTGCCGACCACCCAGTCCGGCGTCAGTCCGTGTTCGTGCAAGGCCTGGTAAACACCCGCCTGGTAAGCGCCGAGCGCGCCGCCTCCCTGCAGCACTAGGGCCACGCGCGGACGGTCCTTTGCGTCAAGTTTCCTGTCCATTTGTTTGCAGTGTTGAAGGTGCGGGGCAACGCATGGGCAGTCGCCTGCAATCATGCTGCACTGCGTTGGGATGCAGTAGGCATTGGCAAAAGTGAATTGGTTCCCCGTCCCGCCGGCGTATGAATTGTCCATTTGTCTTGCCGGATTAATCAGCTATGTTGGAATCGTGCGGCGGTGAAAGAATTTTCAGCAGGCATTGCTTGCCCGCCTCGACAAGTCGATCCATTATTGACGATGGCGGTATTCAATTTGTGTCGGATCGCTCCTGGCGCAGTGAAGCCGTCTGTCTCATGGCAACAGCAGGAAATGTCGCCCATTGAGTATCACGGATTCACAGGAATTTTCATAAATGGAGGGTGACATGAACATCAAGAACATGAAGGTAGGAACACGTCTGGCGATCAGCTTCGGGAGCGTTTGCTTCCTGCTGTGGGTGATCGTCGCCATTGGTATCAGCAAACTTTCGGCGCTCAACGACGACACCGAATCCATCGTGCACGACCGTTGGCCAAAAATCGAGCTGGCCACGGAAATCATGATGCAGACCGACCGCATCGCGCTAGCACTGCGCAACATGATGCTGACCGATAACCTGGAAGACCGGCGGAAACAGGTCGATGACATCCTGGATGCCAGGAAAGCCATCGCGAAGGACGTGGAGAAGCTGGACGCGCTGATCGTTCTGCCCAGAGGAAAAGAGCTGTTGCGCCAGGTGGCCGAAGCACGCACGCAATACCTTGCCGGTCAGGACAAGCTGATCGCATTGATCAATGAAGAAAAACACCCGGAAGCACGCGCCTTTCTTTCAAACGAACTGCGTCCGATACTGAAGAAGTACAAGGAAGCATTGCGCGGCATGGTGCAGTTTCAGGTGGAACTGATGGAAGCGTCCGGCAAGGCGGCCAACGACAATTTTGCGCAGGCACGTACGCTGATGATCGCGCTTGGTGTGGTGGCGCTGCTGATCGCAGCAGCGATCGGTTTCGGCATGACGCGTTTCCTGCTGAAGCGCCTCGGTGGCGAGCCCGACTACGCCGCCGGCATTGCAGCGCGCATCGCCGAGGGGGACCTGACGGTGGACGTGGCAGTCAAGCAGGGCGACCAAACCAGCATGCTGCATGCAATGCGTCTCATGCGCGACAGTCTCGCGGAGATCGTGGCGCAGGTAAGAAACGGCACCGACACCATCGCCACTGCATCCGGTCAGATCGCCGCCGGCAACCAGGACCTGTCGTCACGCACCGAAGAGCAGGCCGGCTCGCTGGAAGAAACCGCGTCGTCCATGGAGGAGCTTGCCTCGACGGTGCGCCAGAACGCAGACAATGCACGGCAGGCCAACCAGCTCGCCACGTCCGCGTCGGATGTCGCCGGAAAAGGCGGATCAGTCGTGTCCGAGGTGGTCGATACGATGGGCGCCATCAATGAATCGTCGAAGAAGATCGTCGAGATCATCTCCGTCATCGACGGCATCGCCTTCCAGACGAACATCCTCGCGCTGAACGCCGCCGTGGAAGCGGCGCGCGCCGGCGAGCAGGGGCGCGGCTTTGCCGTGGTGGCGTCGGAAGTACGCAACCTCGCGCAGCGCTCGGCCGCCGCCGCGAAGGAGATCAAGAGCCTGATCGATGACTCGGTAAACAAGGTGGGTGCCGGTGCAAAACTGGTGGATCAGGCGGGTGCGACGATGCAGGAAATCGTCGCCAGCGTGCGTCGCGTGACCGACATCATGGGCGAGATCTCTGCCGCCAGCCAGGAGCAGACCGCCGGCATCGAGCAGATCAACCAGGCCATTTCACAGATGGATGAAGTGACGCAGCAGAACGCCTCTTTGGTGGAGCAGGCTGCTGCGGCATCGGAAGCATTGCAGGATCAGGCGCGCAACCTGGCGCGGGTGGTCGGTGTGTTCCGTATAGGCGGCATGCGGGCGGCATAGTAATTCGCCTCCTGAACCCACCTCCTGAATCCGCTTTCTGATCGAGCAGATCGGGAAGCGGAAAGCTGGAAGGAATGTGCAGGGGATTCCTTCCAGCGGTATTGCGCCAGCCCCTGTGGGACAGGCGCGTGCCGAGGATCAGATGAGCTTCGAGTACGTCGAGCCTGTCGGCTGCGAGAGATAGCGGTCGAAGACCATGCCGATTGCGCGCACGAAGAGCCGGCCTTTGGGCAGGATGCTGAGCGCGTTTCGCTGCACCTCCACCAGACCGGCATCGGCGTAGGGGGCAAGCGCAGCCAGTTCCGAGGCAAAGTAGCTGGCAAAGTCGATCCCATATTCGCGCTCGAACCTCTCGAACGGCAGCGGCATGCTGCACATGATCGTCATGATCACGTCGCGCCGGAGCACATCGTCCTTGCTGAGTTCGAACCCTTTCTCGACAGGCAGCCTGCCCGCCGAAAGGTGCTCGTAGTAGGCATTGATCGAGTGCGACGACTGGCTGTAGGAATCGCCCACCTTGCCGATTGCCGATACGCCGAAGCCGATCAGGTCCGCTTCCGCACGTGTCGTATAGCCCTGGAAGTTGCGGTGCAGGCTGCCATCGAGCCGCGCGCGGCTCAGTTCATCATCCGGCTTGGCGAAATGATCGAGGCCGATGTACACGTATCCCGCGTCGAGCAGTCGCTGTGTCGACATCAGGAAAATCTGCAAGCGCTCTTCGGCAGAAGGCAGGTCGCTGGCGACGATGAGCCGCTGCGCCTTGAAGCGGTTCGGCAGGTGCGCATAGTTGTACAGCGCGATGCGGTCCGGCGACAGCGCGATCAGGTTGTCCAGCGTGCGGCTGAAGCTTGCCAACGTCTGCTTCGGCAGGCCGTAGATCAGGTCGGCATTGGTGGAGACGAAGCCATTCTTGCGGCTCTCGGTCACGGCGTTTTCCACCATGTTCAATGGCTGGATGCGATTGACGGCCTGCTGCACCGCCGGGTCGAAGTCCTGCACGCCGAAGCTGTTCCGGTTGAAGCCCAGTTCGGCCAGTCTTTCCAGCGTGCCGGGCCGTACCGTGCGCGGATCGATCTCCACGCCGAGCTCCGCATCCGAGGTGAACTCGAAATGACGGCGGATCATCGCCATTAGCTCGCCCAGTTCCTCCGAATTGAAAAACGTCGGTGTACCGCCGCCAAGGTGCAGCTGGGTGGTGCGGCGGTCCGGGCCAAGCTGGGCGGCAACCAGTTCCATCTCCGTGTTTAGGTGCCGCAGGTATTCGGTGACGCGCGAATGGTCCTGCGTGATGACTTTGTTGCAAGCGCAGAAGTAGCACAGCGATTCGCAGAACGGCAGATGGACGTACACCGACAACGGCGGATTGTCCTTGCGCCCGGCGCGTTGCCGCAGATACGACGCATACGTGTCTGCCGTAAAGCCGTTATGGAAACGGTCTGCCGTCGGATACGAGGTGTAGCGCGGCCCGGATTTATCGAATCGACGAACCAGTTCTTCAGAAAACTCGAGATCTGGGAAAAGAGAAGTGTCGCTCACTTGGTAACTTTCTGGAAAACAGTTATGCCAGTCGGACAGTCCGACCGATGTGGGGTTCCGTGCGTCATCTTCCCATAGGGACAGGATGCGCGTGGCATGGTACCAGCTTACTAGAAAAATGACGTGTTGCCGAAAATCTTGGCATGGTAGCGGTCGGTCGTTGGCTGCCGGCATATTGTCTGGAATGCATCCACTGCCGGCATTGAAAGATGGCCCGCTCCGGGATGTGCGGTCTTCCATGCGCCAAGGGAAGTAGAGGCGAGACAGCGTTTCTGTCTGCTTATACCGGACGCCTCACGTCGGTCAGGACAAGGCCTGTTATCGGCCTTCGTCCACGGCCAGCAAAGCCTGGTCGAGGTCCGCGAGAAGGTCGTTGCAGTCTTCCAGCCCGACCGACAATCGCAGCATGGCATCAGAGATGCCGCGCCGCTGCCGTTCTTCCGCACTCAGGTCATGGTGGCTGGTCGTGCAGGGTTGGGTGACAAGACTTTCTGCCCCGCCCAGGCTCGGTGCAAGGGTGAACAGTTGCAGCCGGTCGGCGACTTGTGCCGCTGCGTTGCCGCCGCCTTTGACCTCGATCGTCAGTACACCGCCAAATCCGTCCATCTGCCGCTGTGCCAGTGCGTGCCCGGGGAAATCCGGAAGGCCCGGATACAGTACGCGCGACACGCATGGATGCCGTGCCATGGCTTCGGCAATGGCTTGTGCCGAAGCATTCTGTTGCCTGACTCGCACAACCAAGGTGCGCAGGCTGCGCGACAGGAGCGCGGCGGTTTCGGGAGCGAGGATGGAACCGAGATTCTTGCGCCAGTCGGCGACGGGCGCGAGCAACGCGCGCGATCCCATCATGGCGCCGGCCGTCAGGTCGCTGTGGCCGCCCAGGAATTTTGTTGCGCTATGCACCACGATGTCCGCGCCGAGTTCCAGCGGGCGCTGGTTGGCCGGTGACGCAAAGGTGTTGTCGATGGCCAGCAACGCGCCGCTGTCATGCGCCTTCGCCGCGATGGCGCCGATGTCCACCACTTCCAGCGTCGGATTGCCCGGTGTTTCGCAATAAACAAGTTTGACGCCTGCGGCAAGCAGTGCGTCAAGACGGCCTGTCTCGTTCGCAAGCAGGAAATGCGACTTGATGCCTAGCAGGCCTAGCTGCGACGACAGCAGCTCCATCGTTCCGCCATAGACGTCGCCGACACAGGCGATGCCATGACGGCCATGTGCCAGGAACAGCGCACTGATGGCCGCCATGCCGGAGCAGAATGCCAGCGCATGTTCGGCGCTTTCCAGTCCGGCAAGCGTTTCCTCCAGCGCCAACACCGTCGGGTTGTGGCCGTAGCGCGTGTACAGGGAGCCCGGCGTGCGGCCTTCCACCACGTCGAGCAGGACGGCACTGGACGGAAAGGAAAACGTCGTCGTGTTGTAGAGCGGTACATAAGGGCTGCCGAACGCGTCCTTGTGTGCGCTGCCATGGACTGCGCGTGTCGCCAGGGCCGTCTTCTGATTGTTGCTCATGTGCTTGCCCGTGACCTTGCTCATGGATTTTCACCGTTCGGGTTGCTGTTTTTCCTTGCTTCTCGTTCCCGGTTGATGCGTTCAGTGACATCGCGGGCAACGGCTACCGAACCATGAACCCCGCTCTCGTCCGCCACCAGGGCGAAGCTCATTTCAACGTACAGCTTGTCGCCGGACTTGTGCAGGCCGCGCGTGACGGTCGGACGGCCTTCCAGCCGCGTGAACCCTCTCTTGATCGCAGCGTCAAATCCACGCCAGTGCGCTGCGCGAAGGTGTTCCGGGATGATCAGGTCCAGGCTGCTGCCGATGGCTTCGCTGGCAGCAAAGCCAAACATGGATTCCGCGGCGCGGTTCCAGCGCTGGATGATTCCATCGCGGTCGGCGTAGATCACCGCCTCTGCCAGCTGCGCGAGGATCAGGTCTGCAGAAGGGGCGACTTGGTTGCTGACATTCATACCATGCTCCGTGAGGATTGAACGTGAGCGCAAGCAGTGACACTCCGTGTACGGCGAGAGACACGGCGCGAGCCGAAGGCTTGCAACCAGACAAGCTGGATGTGCTTGCGCATCCGGCTCCTTCCTTGCAGGCATCGGGATTGCCTGCCACGCAGTTGAAGTTGAGTGCCAAGGCTTCGCAACACAGACGGACGAGCAAAGCGCATGCCCGTGCGCTTGATTATATATCATGTTGTGATATATTGAGGCGTGATCTACCGGATGAGGTGTATGGGGTGCGACATGAGAGGCAGGTCACCGGTTCGCTTCTGCGCTGCCATGACGACAGCGCGTGATCCGGCGGAATGCAAAGGCGGTGTAGTCAGTCGTCGCGGGAGAACATGGATACGTCGGGTACCGTGAGCGAGCCATCAAGGTGCAGCAACTGGTCCAGGTGTCGCTGCGCGATTTTGCTCAGGAGCTTTTCTCCCTTGGGCAGCAGCACGACCTGCACGAAACGCTGGTCGCCTTCACCCTTGCGGCGTTCGACGAGCCCGGCTTTCTCGCAGCGGGTCACGAGATTGACGGTGCCGTGGTGATGCGCCTGCAGACGCTCAGCGAGTTCTGCGATCGTCGCCCACTCGCGGCCCGGATAACCTTTCAGCTGCAACAGCAACAGGTATTGCAGCACCGTGATGCCATGCTCCTGGCTGACTTCTTCACTGAAGCGAAGGTAGCGCCGGATCTGGTAGCGAAAGTTCGCCATGACCTCGTAGTCGGACTTGGAGAGCTTCTTGGGCGGCGGATTCTTGGTCATGTCGTCTGTATGGAATAGGAGCGTTGCATCGACTATCGGCGAAAAATTGTAACGCTTCAGCCCGAAAGCAAGGAGAGGCGCGACGCCGCCAACCTCAGACTCGCTTCCCGGATCTCAACCGAAACGCCAACAGGATGGTTCTATGAATCGACACGATGACGCAGATATCAACTGGCTGACCGGGGAATTCCTGGCCTACGCTGAAGAATGGGAGGGCAATCCGCAATCCTTTTCATGGAACAAGCTGAAGTCGCTGGCCGAGAAGGGCGCCACTGCGTACAACGAGGGCAGCGGCCCATCCTTTCATGCGCTTGCCCTCGATGGCGTTGCGCACGGCGAATTGCATTTCCGTTTCCTGGAGTATTCGCTCCTGTCCGGCTTTGATCCTTTCAAGCTCACCCGGTCCGGCACCGGCAGCGTGCCCGGTCCCGTCATCAACCACGAAGATCTGGCCGAGGCGTCTCTCGCCAACGCCTGGTCCGAGCGCATGCGCGATCTTCTCTTCGGCGAAGCCCGCAAACGCTTCGAGGTGCGGAACACCGCGGATGGGTCGAACGATGCCGTCAGCGCAGAAGCAAGGCGCATCATCGAAGCATGTGCCCCCTCGATCCCCCTCGACTTGCTCAAGAGGATGTCGCCCGGCATGGTGTCGGCGCATCCGACGCGAGTCGTTCGCCAGCCGGTGAATGCCGTCGAGGGCTATCTGAGCAGCGCGGAAGTGGTCGCCGAGAATGGCGCTACACCTTCCTGACAGACGACCAGTCATGGATGAACAAGAGATCCGCACGCAGGCCGCTTGAATGACAATCTTTGTTTACGCTCATTACGCGCATGCCGGCAGGCACACCCCGCCCGGAAAGGACGACCTGCCTTTCGCATTCGATACCGGCGACGCACCGGTCCGATACTTCTCGGACGAAAACGACGGCCAGCGTGACGAATGGGTGCAGCGCCCGCAGTTCAGGGTTTTGATCGGCGAAATCACCGGCAAGGATACGTTGATCGTCAACCGCCTCGATGACCTCGGTACCGACGCGCGGGAAATCGGGGCGACGATCTCGCTTGTCCTGAAACGCGGTGTGCGGCTCTTCGTACGCCAGATCGGCGACGTCGATCTTGGCACGGAATACGGGCGGTTGATCCTCAACACCGTGGACGCCTTCGCTGCGCTCGAACGCCAGCATCTACGCCAGCAATTGCAACGTCCCGCCGAAAGTGCACCGCGCTCCGGCCGACGGACGGCCGAAGTCCCGGGAAGGATGCGCACGGCCATCGTGACCGATTATTCACTCGGAGAAAGCATCAGCTCCCTGGCGCGCCGCTACAAGCTCCCGCGAACAGCCATCATGAAAATGGTGCGCCCTGCCTTGCCGGATGACTCTTCCTTTCCGCTGGCGTTCGGTGACTAAGACTTCACCGGCAACAACTGATCACCAGCCCTGTTGCCTGATCCCTTGTCGCCCGCACGCCATGTGCAGCGTAAAATGGCGACTTGCTGACCCGCCTCGTTGCTCCAATGACCATCCTGCTTGCCACCCTCAACGCCCGTTTCACCCATGCATCACTTGGTCTGCGTTACCTGCTTGCCAATATGGGCGATCTGCAAGCTTCCACACGCCTGCATGAATTCGTGATCGGGACAAAGACGACCGATGTCGTCGAACGCCTGCTGTCGTACAAGCCACGCATCATCGGGCTTGGCGTGTATATCTGGAACGTCGAGGAGACCACTCGCGTGGTCGCGGTGCTCAAGCGCGTCGCGCCCGAGGTGGCTGTCGTGCTCGGCGGACCGGAAGTGTCGCATGAGACGCAGGAGCAACCGATCGCGCAGATGGCCGATTATGTCGTGACCGGCTGGGGCGACATCACTTTCCCGTCGCTGTGCCGCCAGATCCTCAACGGCCCCAAGCCGCTGATGAAGATTCATGCCGGCGTGCAGCAGCCGATGGCCGATATCAAGCTGCCGTATGCGTATTACACCGAGCAGGACATCGCACACCGCACGCTCTACGTGGAAGCATCGCGCGGCTGTCCGTTCAAGTGCGAGTTCTGCCTGTCGTCGCTGGACAAGACCGCATGGCCGTTCGACCTTGACCTGTTCATGGCCGAAATCGAGTCGCTGTATGTACGCGGCGCACGCCTGTTTAAGTTCGTTGACCGCACCTTCAACCTCAACATCAAGTCCAGCCTGCGCATCATGCAGTTCTTACTCGACAAGCTTGCCGCGCATCCGGACGATCCGGTGTTCGCGCATTTCGAGGTGGTGCCGGATCACTTGCCCGATGCACTGAAGGCAGCCATCAAGCAATTCCCGCCAGGGACGCTGCAGCTCGAGATCGGCATCCAGAGTTTCAACCCCGAGGTGCAGTCCACGATCAGCCGCAAGCAGAATAACGAAAAGGCCGCGGAGAATATCCGCTGGCTGTGCGAGGAGTCGCATGCACACCTGCACGTCGACCTGATCGCCGGCTTGCCGGGCGAGGACCTCGACAGCTTTGCGCGCGGCTTCGACAAGCTGGTCGCAATCAATCCGCACGAAATCCAGTTCGGCATCCTCAAGCGCCTGCGCGGCACGCCGGTCATCCGGCACACGCAGACGTACGGCCTCGTGTTCGATCCGTATGCACCGTACACTATCCTCGCCAACGACCTCATCGACTTCGCAACGATGCAGCGGCTGGTGCGCTTTGCGCGCTACTGGGACATGATCGCCAACTCCGGCCGCTTTGCGCACACGCTACCTGTCATGCTCGGCGATGCACCGTTTGCGAACTTCATGGACTTCTCCGACTGGTTGTATGCGGAGACGGATGCGACCCACCGCATTGCACTCGACCGCCTCGCAGCGCTGGTGGCGCAATGGTTGCGCAGCCGCGGACATGACCCGGAACGCGTCACTGCGCTGATTGACAGCGACTACGCCGGCCAGGCGCACAAGCTGCACCTGAAGCCGAAAGCCAATACGGCAAAGGCCGAGAGCGCGGTACCGCAGCGGCAGACGCGGCATCTGGCCGCATAAGTTCGGGTGTGCCGCACAGGCTGTCACATGCGGCAGCTTGTCGGCATTGCGCACGACGTAGATTGTCTTGATCTGCTCTTGCGCATCAGGCTTAGGTACCAGCAGCTGCACCGGCGTTCCATCCGATTCCAGCCGGGAAGTCGCGCGTTATCCCGACGCCTTGTCTGAACCGGAGCGGCGCCGGATTACGTACGCGTAAACCGCGACATTGACGCCGAGCAGCATGAAGCCGAGCACATAGCGCAACTCCAGCGGCAGGTGCTCGGGATAAAGAATGCCGGAGACGAAGCGCTCGATAAAGCCACCGGCAAATATCACCTCACCCGCGCGCAGGCGCAGGTCATTCTCCAGTGGCGTCAGCGGACAGATGAGGTCGGCCCACTGCACCATCACGCCCCACAGCAGGGCAGGCACATGCAGCCACAGGATTTTGGGCCAGCGCAGGACGAGCAGGCCGCCGAGGCCCGAAAAAACGACGAAGACGAGGTGCAGTACCAGCACCAGATCAGCCAGCAGGTGATAGGGCGTTGCTTGCATGCCGGAATCGGCAGGGCAGGCCGGTCAAAAACAGAGGATGAAGCGATTGGCGAGGTCGACGACGAAGGCCGGCCGCAGGTAGCCGAGAAATGCGAGCCCGAGCACCGCAATCAGCGCGGCGCCGAGCAGTACGCGGACAAGCCGTTCACGCATGTGTTTCTCAGTCCTTAGGCAAGCGCCGCGCGTTGCCGCACGATTGCCTTTTCATTGATCGGCAAATTCACCAGCGCCGCAAACACGCCGAGCGCAATGGTGATACCCCACACGGTATTGTAGTTGCCGTCGCGGGTGAACAGGTAGCCGCCGAGCCATACGCCGAGGAAGCTACCGACCTGATGGGAAAAGAACACAAAGCCCGACAGCATCGACAGGTACTTCACACCGAAAATGCCGGCGATCACGCCGTTGGTCAGCGGCACGGTGGAGAGCCACAGCAGGCCCATCGCGCAGGCGAAGACATACACCGACCACGGTGTGAGCGGCGCCAGCAGGAACAGCGAGATCACGACCGAGCGGCTGATATAGATCGATGACAGCAGGTAACGCTTGGGCAGCGTGCCGCCCAGCTTGCCCGCATAGAAGGAGCCGAAGATATTGAACAGACCGATCAGCGCCAGCGCCATGACCGCCACACCCGGGTCCATGATGCCCTTGTCCTGCAGGTATGACGGCATGTGCACGCCGATGAACACCACCTGGAAGCCGCAGACAAAGTAGCCGGCCACCAGCAGCTGGAACGGCCGGTAGGTGAATGCTTCGCGGATCGCTTCCCGCACGCTCTGTTGCGGTCCGCTTGCCTTTTCCGACGGCTGTTCGCGCAGGCCGAATGCCATCGGCAGCATTACCAGACCGACCAGTCCGGCCAGGATGTAGAACGCGTTCTGCCAGCCGGCGGCGGAGATCAGCGTTTGTTCGACCGGCATCATCATGAACTGGCCAAAGGAGCTCGCCGCCCCGGAAATGCCGAATGCCCAGGAGCGCTTTTCTTCAGGGGCGGTGCGGCCGATGATGCCGCTGACGGCGCCGAATGCAGTACATGCCAGCGCACCACCGATCAGCACGCCCGAGCCGATGACAAAGGCGGTCGGTTCCGCGACCAGCGCCATCCATAGCAATCCGCCCATGTACATCAGCGCGCCGGCGATGACAACGCGCGCCGTGCCGAAGCGGTCCGCCGCCATGCCGGCGAACGGTCCGAACGCACCCCACAGCAGGTTCTGCAATGCGAGTGCCAGTGAATAGGTCTCGCGCGTCCACCCATGTGCCTGCGAAATCGGCTGCAGCCAAAATCCGAAACCATGCCGCACGCCCATGGCCAGGGTCAGCACCAGCCCGCTGGCGATCAGAACGTTTTTCAGTTGCGGTGGGCGGGTCGCGGTCAGCATGTTTTGTGTCTATGGAGCGTGAGGAAGGAGTCGAGTGTAGCGCAAAGCAAAAAAGCATGTGGCCCGGAAAATCGACCGGGCCAGCTTTTCGTTTAACAAAATGGATTCGCCGTCACTTCTTTCCCGGTTTCTGCCGCCCTTCAAAGGAGATGGTATGTTGCTGTCTACAAAACTTCTGATAGGTCTGGTGCCGAAAATTCACGTCTGCATCGAGTTGCCGAAACGGTGCTGTTCCGCATGCGTGGCCGCAGGATCGACATCCTCGCGCATCCACGACTTGTCAGTCGAATGGCGTCCGAAAACGGCTAGACGCTGTTCGTCATGGCGCGTATAACAACGCCATGGATACCGTCGTTCCGCCTCGCTCCGCATCCCACCGCGCATCCGCTCCAGTGCTGGACCGCGCGAGCTGCTATCGTGCGCTGGCAGCGAAAGACACCCGCTTTGACGGTGTGTTCTTTACCGGCGTGAAAACGACCGGTATCTATTGTCGCCCGGTCTGTACGGTCAAAACGCCGCGGGAATCTTCCTGCCAGTTTTTCAGCAGCGCTGCCGCAGCAGAAGCCGCCGGCTTCCGTCCCTGCCTGCGCTGTCGGCCGGAGCTCGCGCCCTATGCGCTGCAGCAGAACCTGGCGCATGCGGTTTGGCAGCGCATTGCGGCCGGTGCTCTGAACGACGGCGATATTGAGCGTCTGGCCGCAGAAGTCGGCCTCTCGTCACGCCAGTTGCGCCGCGTATTGCTGCAGCACTTCGGCGTGACACCGGTCGAGCTGGCGCAGACGCAACGTCTTTTGTTCGCGAAGAAGCTGCTGCAGGAAACACAGTTGCCGATGGCAGAAGTCGCATATGCCGCAGGCTTCGGCAGCGTACGTCGTTTCAATGCACTGTTCGCGCTGCGTTACGGCATGGTCCCGGGCGAGATCCGACGTGCGGCGCCGAAGGAAGGCGCAGCCGGCGACGTACTGACGCTGCGCCTCGCCTACCGTCCTCCCTACAACTGGCAGCGCATTACGCAGTACATGGCGGGAAGAGCAATCGCGGGAGTGGAAGCGGTGACGCTTGGCGCCGAGCCGGCCTACCTGCGCAGCATCCGTATAGGAGAAGCCAGCGGCTGGCTGCGAGTGATGCACCTGCCGCAGCGGCATCAGCTGGCGATAGAGGTCGCGCCATCGTTATCAGGTGTCCTGATGCCCTTGCAGGGGCGCGTGCGAAGCCAGTTCGACCTCGATGCAAATCCGACAGTCATCGAAGCGCATCTGTCCGGTGACCAGACGCTTTCTTCGCGCATCGCAGCGCATCCCGGCCTGCGCGTGCCCGGTGCCTTCGATGCATTCGAACTTGCAGTGCGCGCCGTGCTCGGGCAGCAAGTCAGTGTGGCGGGTGCAACGACCTTGTCCGGTCGCCTGGTGCATCGCTTTGGCGAGGCGGCGGACACGCCTTTCCCGCAGGTGACGCATCATTTTCCTCGGCCGGAAGCGATTGCCTGCGCGGACGAGGCGGATATCGCGGCGATCGGCTTGCCGCAGACGCGCGCACGGACGATCCGGCATGTCGCGCAGTTCGCTGCGCAGGGCGGCCTGCAGATGCCGCCGGGCGTGACGCTGGACGCCGCCGTCGCACGGCTGAAGACGGTGCCAGGCATTGGCGACTGGACTGCACACTACATTGCGCTGCGCGCACTACGTTTTCCCGATGCCTTTCCGGCAGGCGACCTCGGCCTGCAGAAAGCAGCGGCAGAACAAGGCGGACGACTCACAGAGAAACAACTCGCTGCCCGTGCCAGCAGCTGGTCTCCCTGGCGCGGATATGCGGCACTTGCACTTTGGATGACATGACCATGATCTACTTCACCGAACATCACAGCCCGCTCGGCCCCCTCGTGCTGGCAGCAACCGAGCAGGGCCTGTGCGGCCTATACTTTGAAGAGCATAAATATTTCAAGGGACCGCACGGATGGCAGCGTGATGATGCCCATCCGCTTCTGCAGAAGGCAGCACGACAGCTGGATCAATACTTTGCGGGGCAGCGCAGCACGTTCGATATTGATCTCGATTTGCGCGGTACACCGTTCCAGCAGGCTGTATGGCGTGCCCTGCAGGCGCTTTCTTACGGCAGCACGACCAGTTACGGCGAGATTGCGAAAGGACTGGCCAAGCCGGGGGCAGTGCGTGCGTCAGGGACGGCCATTGGGCGCAACCCGGTTTGCATCATCGTGCCATGTCATCGCGTGCTGGGCACATCGGGCGGGTTGTCGGGATATGCGGGAGGACTGGAGCGCAAGCGTTTTCTGCTCGCACTCGAAGGTGGTGTCAGAGAATGAAAAGGCCGGTGGTGTGCTGCGCCGTTCTCCTTCAGCAGGGGCCGGCGAGCACACTCACTGAAACCTGATTAACGGGAGCTGGAGCCGGAGCTGGAGGAGCCAGTGCCGGACGAAGTGCCGGTGGAGCCGGAAGAGTCGGTGCCGGTGCTACCCGACGACGAGCTGCCGGTCGAGCCGGAGGTGCCGGAGCTGCTTGAGGATGAACCACCGGTCGAGTCCGAAGTGCCAGAGGAGCTGCCGCTGTCGCTCGGCATGGTGGTGCTGCTGCCGGAGCTGCCGCTGTCGCTCGGCATGGTGGTGCTGCTACCAGAGCTGCTGCTGTCACTTGGCATGGTGCTGCTGCCGGAGCTGCTTGGGCTGGTGGTCGACGAGCCGCTGGAAGTGCCATAGCCGCCCGACGAGCCGGAGCTGCTTGGGGTGGAAACGGTGCCGGTGGCGGATCCCGAGCCGGAGCCCATGCCGGAGGATGAGCCGGAAGTGGTGCCAGAACCTTGGGTGCCGCACGCAGCCAACGCAACGACGCAGGCGAGAGGGATAGTCCATTTCAACATAGAGATTCTCCTAAAGAATAAATCGGTGAAGCATGAAATACCGCTCATGCCAACATTGCATGCATGCGAGTGATGAGAATCTTTCAACATCCGAAAGTTCCGGGAGATTTGTTTCTGAATTGTGACGAAAACAGCGGTGAAATGATTCTGGTGGAACAACGGAGCTACCGTGTGTCAGGGCGCCGCAAGCGCTATTCGGTGTGGCTGGGCCCAACGATATGGGGAGGAACAAGGACGCTTCGCCAAAGTGGCATAGTCCATGTCATGCCAAAAAGACGGCTTATCGCGTCACTTGCGAGGCTGCCGCACGCTACAGCAAAGTCAGGCCGGCAATGCGCAAGAGAGTGCAGCCTGACACGCAAACGCCTGCGCACATCCCGCAAGCCGACACCTGCGGAATACGCTTCTCCAAGTGCGCTGTGCCAGTAGCTTGTGACCTCGGTGCTCGGGAACAGGCGCTTTTACTTCCTGCGTTCGGTCACTTCGTTGCCGACGACACCACCTACCGCCGCGCCACCAACCGTGCCGAGCGTGCTGCCATCAGTGAGCACGTTGCCTACAACGCCACCGACGACCGCACCGGTGCCGATACCCACCTGTTGTTTCGTGGGGCTGCCACATGCGGAAAGAATGACTGCCAAGGCGCCCGCCATGGCTGCTGACATGATGGAATGCGAGAACATAGGACGCTCCGTAATTCCTGAAAGGAGACACATGCCTCTATGCATCGGAACTAATGAATGCAAGCAAGGAAGATGCGGAACGGGCATGTATGTCTTCGAGTGCAGCGCTTCTCCGGAAGTTCTGGATAGACATTTCGCCTTGAGATGGAATCCGCGCGCCTGCGCATGCAAGGCGCGCGGACCGGGCGATCATTCTGGCTAGCCGGCGATTGAAGAACGTTGCAAGCTGCCTGGATGACTACAAGTGATGATCGGTTGGGAATCCTGAGTCCGGGAAGCGCAGCCGTGCGGAGGTACAGCAAGCAGTGCAGTTCGAGATTGGTTGTGGCCGGCGAGGTGTGGCCGGCGAGGTGCGGCCGGCGAGGTGCCGCCAGCCGGGAGAGAAAATACTAACTGAGCAGGCGCAGTGCGAACGGGTAGCGGTACGATTTTCCCTTCGCAGCGGTTAGCGCTGCGAGCAGGCAGAAGATGAAATTCGCAAGGAAGACCAGCGGGAACAGCAGGATGCCGATCAGGACCACCTTCAGCATCACGCTTGCTGCCAGCGCGATCGCGATCGTAATCTGGAAGTTCAGTGCTTCCTTCGTCTCCTCGGCAACGAAGCCGCCTTCATCCTTTTTCATCAGCCACAGGACGAGGGAACCGATAAATCCGGTGAAGATGCCCAGCAGGTGGGCCAGCATGGCCAGATTGCGCTCGTCCTTTGTGGGGCTGGTGGTCATGATCTCGTTCATTGCGCACTCCTCAAGACATGTTCATGCATGCCGGGATTTCGCCTTGACGGCGACGCCGAAATCATGCCGCCTCTCTAAGCCGCTTTCTTCGCTGCTGTCTTCTTCGCCGCCGCTTTCTTCACGGCCGGCTTTGCAGCCGCCTTCTTCGCCGGCGCTTCGGTTTCTTCCTGTGTAGCGGCCGCCGCCTTGCCTTTGGCCGGCGCCTTGGCCTTGCGTTCCTCGAATTCGAAGCTCACCTTGCCGTTCTTGTCCCGCACCAGGAAAGCCTTGAAGGGGCGGCGCGTACGCTGCGAAATGAAGCCCGGCAGCAGGTCGGTCTTGCCGTCATTGAGCAGCTTGGTCATCTGCTCCGGCACGATTTCCTGCTGCAGGATGATGCGGCCGCTGCGGAAGTCGCATGCCTTCGGCTTGGCGACGGTTTTCTCGCACACGTAGGCCAAGCCCATTTCGTAGACATTGCTGCCGCACTTCGGGCAGGCGCCAAGCGGCGTCTGCTCGGAGAAATCGACGCCTTCGCCTTCTTCGCCTTCGTCCTGGTTCTGGCCGAAGTCGAATTCCAGCTTGTAGTTGTTGTTGTCCTCATCCCGCACGATCTTCAGGATCGCGGCAAACGGACGGCCCATCTTCGAGCGGAAGCCTTGCAACGGACCGATCTCGCGCTTGGCCAGCAATTCTTCCACTTCGGGGATTTCGAACTGACGGCTGCCCGGCACCTTGCTCATCGAGAACTCGCACTGCGTGCAGGCGAAGCGGCGATAGTTTTCCTTCACCACGCCGCCACAGTTCGGGCACGGCGTCTTCAGCGTCGCATAGTTGCCGGGAATGGTGTCCTTGTCGTATTCCTTCGCGCGCTTGACGATGATCTGCGTCATCTGCGCGATCTCTCGCATGAACTCTTCACGGCTGATCTTGCCGCGCTCCATCTGCGACAGCTTGTATTCCCATTCGCCGGTCAATTCGGGCAGCGTCAGTTCATCCACGCCGAGACCGCGCAACAAAGTCATCAGCTGGAATGCCTTCGCCGTCGGGATTAATTCACGGCCTTCACGCAGCAAGTACTTTTCGTTCAGCAGACCTTCGATGATCGCGGCGCGCGTGGCCGGCGTGCCGAGGCCCTTGCCCGCCATCGCTTCGCGCAGGTCTTCGTCTTCCACCAGCTTGCCGGCGCCTTCCATGGCGGACAGCAGCGTTGCTTCCGTGTAGCGCGCAGGCGGTTTGGTGACCAGCCCGTTCGCCGTCACCTTGTCGGTCTTGACCTTTTCGTCCTTGGCCACGGGCACCAGCGTGCCGGCGTTCTCCTTGTCCTCGTCGTTGGCAGCTTCCTTGCCGTAGATCGCCAGCCAGCCGGCATTGGTCATGACCTTGCCTTCGGTCTTGAAGGTATGGCCGGAGACTTCGGTGAAGCGCGTCGTGACCTGGAATTCCGCGGCGGGGAAGAATACGGCCATGAAGCGGCGCACCACCATGTCGTACAGCTTCTGTTCCGGCTCGGACAGGTTCTTCGGCGCCTGCAGGGTCGGGATGATTGCGAAGTGGTCGCTGATCTTGCTGTTGTCGAAGATGCGCTTGTTCGGCTTCACCCAGTTCTTGTTCAGGATCTGCTTGGCGAACTGGTGATAATTGTTGTTCTCGGCAACGACGTCCAGCGTCTGCCGCACGGTATTCAGATAGTCTTCCGGCAGATGGCGCGAGTCGGTACGGGGATAGGTCAGGACCTTGTGCTTTTCATACAGTGCCTGCGCGAGCCCCAGTGTGTTCTTTGCAGAAAAACCGAAGCGCGCGTTCGCTTCGCGCTGCAAGCTCGTCAGATCGAACAGCGCTGGCGCCATTTGCGTAGCCGGCTTGGACTCTTCCGTTACCGTTCCTTGCTTGCCGCGGCAAGCCGCGACGATCGATTCGGCAGCGGCCTTGCTCCACAGGCGTTCGGCCTTCTTTTCCGGATCGGTTTCATCCTTCTTGAACTTGGTGTCGAGCCAGCGACCTTCGTATACACCGGCCGCGCAGACGAACTCGGCACGCACTTCCCAATAGTCGCGCGGCACGAAATTCTTGATCTTCTCCTCGCGCTCGACCACGATCGACAGCGTTGGCGTCTGCACCCGGCCAACGGTCGTCAGATAGAAGCCACCATCCTTGGAGTTGAATGCTGTCATCGCACGCGTGCCGTTGATGCCGATCAGCCAGTCCGCTTCGCTGCGGCAGCGTGCAGCATCGGCGAGCGGCAGCATTTCCTTGTCGTCGCGCAGGCGCGCAAAGCCGTCGCGGATGGCCGCCGGCGTCATCGACTGCAGCCACAGCCGCTTGATTGGTTGTTTGGCCTTCGCATATTGCACGATCAGCCGGAAAATCAGTTCACCCTCGCGGCCCGCGTCGCAGGCGTTGATGACGGCGTCGACATCCTTGCGTTTGAGCAGCTTGTTCAGCACCTTCAGGCGCGATTCGGTCTTGGCGATCGGGTTCAGCGCGAAATGCGGTGGAATCATCGGCAAATGCGTGAATGTCCATTTGCCGCGCTTGACGTCGTATTCTTCCGGCACAGTGATTTCGACCAGGTGGCCGACGGCGGAGGACAGCACGTACTCGTCGGATTCAAAGTACTCATCGTGCTTCGTGAAGCCGCCGAGCGCCTTCGCGATATCGTTCGCGACAGAGGGCTTCTCCGCGATGATGAGGGTCTTAGCCATAAATATGATCTCGAAAGAGGCGCCTATTTAATAGTGGCGCGCATATACGAAGGAACGGCGGCCGGACCGGCGTTGATTTGGCTCAATTCCTGCGCGTGCTAACAGCGATCCGGGGATTTAGCGGCCAATGATAAGCGGGTTGCGGCGAAAACCGCAAGCGAGGAGAGATGCTGGATGTCAACCCAGGCAACGTGGTGAGGAAGCAACAGATCGGGGTGGGGGCGGAATTTCAGTGCAACAGACGAGGTTCCGCATCCTCGTCGTCAGAGAATAATTCATCGAAAATCAATGCATCCGGTTCCTTGCCTTGGCTCCACAACACCATCAGCACAATCACTTTCAGCTTGTCCAGCGTGACTTCACTTTTGCCGACCGCCAGTGCCCGCTCGATGATGATCTCGCGCTGCAACGCATCGATGACTTTGGCGGATTCGAGGAATTGCAGAAAGCCGACTGCCCCCGTACCCAGCACTTCGAGCTCCTGCGGTGCATAGAAACGCATGCCGAACGAGAACGCGGTTTGCTGCGGAGAGCGATCAGTATATTCGTGGGTGGCTTGTGCCAGGTCGGTCAGCCAGCCAATCGCTTGGGAAATCTCCTCTTCCTCGAAGCCGACCGCTGACAACTTCTTTACCAGCGCTTCCGAATCCGGGCAGGCGTCGGGGCGGTAATAAGTTTCGTAGAGGTAAACGAGAACGTCAAACATGATTCCACTGTACCGTTAAGGTTGCTATCCCGCAAGCAGCCGGGACAACCAGATTAAAAAATGACACTCTCGTGTTTCAGTGTCTCTTGCGACAGGGGGTATGTCAAGCAAGAAACGGTGCCAAGTCAGCAACAGTACAACGCAAGTACAACGCGACGTGCAAACTACAAGGGGCAGGATATCTTAAAAAGGCGGGCGGCAATAGCGCCAAATGGTATCAGGATGTTGCGAGCCGCCGCACCATTCCACCGGGAAGCATTTCAATCCTGCCTTCCAGTTCCAGTGTAAGCAACTCTGTATTGATCTGGGCAATATCGACGTTGCAGCGCATGGCCAGCGCATCGGGGGCAACCGGGTCAAAGCCCATCGCATTCAGCAAGGGAGAATCTTCCGGTGCCGGCTCAGCGGGTGCTGCTGCGGAAGATGGCGTGCGGTTGAGCTCGCTCTTGAAATGTCGAATCTCCTCCAGGATGTCCTGTGCGGATTCAACCAGTTTCGCGCCTTGCTTGATCAATAAATGGCAGCCCTTGGAAAGCGGCGAATGAATCGAGCCGGGGATCGCAAATACGTCGCGCCCCTGTTCGGCGGCCATTCGAGCAGTAATCAGTGAGCCCGATTGCGCTGCTGCTTCAATCACAAGCACACCTTGGGCGAGGCCGGAAATGATACGGTTACGTCGCGGGAAGTTTGCAGCGATGGCCGGCACGCCCAGTGCGTATTCGCTGAGAATGCAGCCGCCTGCGGCAATCTGGTGTGCGAGACCACGATTGCGGGCCGGATAAACAATATCGGCTCCGGTACCGATCACAGCCACCGTCGAACCGGAGCCGCGCAGGCCGCCTTGATGCGCAGCGGTGTCAATGCCCAGCGCCAGGCCAGAGATGATGGTCAATCCGGCGTGGCTTAACGTTTCCGAGAACTTCTCCGCATTCACGATGCCTTGTGTCGTCGCGTTGCGGCTGCCCACCACGGCTAGCGACGGACTGGAAAGCAGCTCCAGTCGCCCTTTCGCGTACAGGATTATTGGCGGGTCGGCAATGTCGAGCAATGTGCGGGGATAGTCGGCATCGGCAAGTGTGAGCACGAGATTGCCCGGCTGTTCTGCCCAGGCAATCGTCTTGTCGATCAACGCCTTCGTTTCATCTGAGGGCGAGGCGATCAGGGCGCGTGCAACCTTGTCGGATACGACAGTCTGCAGTGCGGAAAAACTGGTTGCGAAGATATCTTCGGGCAGCCCGAATGCATTCAGCAGCTTGCGCGCAGTATCCGGCCCGACACCAGGTGTCTGGTCCAGCCGGATCCACTGCGCGAGCTCATGCTCCCAACCCGGGTGTGCCATCAATACTGCGGTCGCTTCTTATTCCGGCGACTTCGCGATGTCGCCGATCTTCACGCTGTCGGTGACCTGCATCACGAGGCCGTACGAGATATTGTCAAACACGCGGAAGATAAACAGGCTACCGTACTGGTGGTCGGGCAGTTTGACGCGCGGCTTGTCCTTTTCGGTGCGGTCGATGATTGTTTCGCCAAAGCGATAGAGTTCGAGCACCGTGCCGACATCCAGCCCTTCGTTCTTCCCGCGATTGACGGAAACAATCTGGTTCTGGCCGGCCTGGGAAACGCCGCCATAGACCGACATGATGCGTGCATTCACCTGTTTTTCCGGCGGGTGCGGCATGTAGTTCAGGATTGGTGTCGGGGGCACTGGCAGCAAGCGGTCACCTACGCCCATCTCCTGTTTTGCGCTCACCACCTTCAATACATGTGCCTCGTCGCTCTTCTGTGCAGCACGATCGAGCTTGATGGTGCCGAGATAGGCTGCTTCGTAGCCGAGGATCGTTTGGGTTTCCGGATCTTTTAGCGGCGTGCCCGGGCGGAAGACCTGGAAGGAAGTGCCGTCGCCCAAATCGCCGCGCACATAAGCCTTGTCGTTGCGGCCCAGAAGGACGCGGCCTTCCTGCGTCGCGACAATGCGTGGTGCGGTACTCAGTTCACTTTCGCCGACGACGAGCGGTTGCGACAGGAAGGGTTCGATTGCATTGGATGGAATCGCGGGTACGGCATCCCTGCCGAGACCTTCGGTGCGGATCTGCGGGGACAGGCGCACGGTATCCACGGCGCCGCCAGCAACAGGCTTGCCCAGGCGCAGGCGGCCGGCAGCACGGTCGAAATACACGATTTGTCCCGGATAGATCCAGTGCGGATTGCGGATTTCCTCCCGGTTCATGCCCCAGACTTGCGGCCAGCACCAGGCATGCGTCAAGAACTTGCCGGAGATGTCCCACAGCGTGTCGCCGCGCACCACTTTGTGCTGATCTGGTGCGTCAGGCTTGAAAACGCAGCGGGGGGAATTAAATACTGTATCGGAGTCAGCCGCAAAGCCGGTGGAAGCGGAAGCCAAAGCGAAGAGAAGGGCTGCTGTGCTAAACTTTTTCATAGTCTGTCCGGTAAAAACGGCTGAATACAGCGTGATGACGAGTGCCGCAAGATGTTGTCAGATTTAGAATTTCTTTCTGGCAAAACTTGTCAAACTGAATCAAATTCTGCACATAAATCCTTGAACTAGCAAGATAAACGACACTCTTAGACCTCGGTGTTGTTGCACAAAAGCCGTATGCCTCTATTGAATATCCTTCGCTATCCCGACCCGCGTTTGCACAAGATTGCAAAGCCTGTGGCCATTTTTGACGAACGCCTGAAGAAGCTTGTCGCGGACATGGCTGAGACGATGTATGCCGCTCCGGGCGTCGGACTGGCGGCGACCCAGGTGGATGTGCATGAACAGGTTGTCGTGATCGACACTTCCGATACGCATGACAATCTGCAGGTGTTCATCAATCCGGAGATCATCTGGTCCAGCGAGGAAAAGCTGGTCTACGATGAAGGCTGCCTGTCCGTGCCCGGCATCTATGACGGCGTAGAACGGCCCGCGCGCGTGAAAGTCCGTGCACTCGATCTGCAAGGACAACCATTCGAATTGGAAGCGGATGGGTTGCTGGCGGTTTGCATCCAGCATGAAATTGATCATCTCAAGGGCAAGGTGTTTGTCGAATACCTGTCCCCCCTGAAGCGCAACCGCATCAAGACCAAGCTGATGAAAGAAGAGCGCGAAATCAGCCGTGACCGCAAGCTGGCGACCGCCCGCTAACTCGCGTGCAGTGCCCGCCGCACTGGCCGGATGGATGTTTTTCACGCAGAATCGGCTTTTATTGTTGTCAGAATGGCATGTGATAACTGCCGTGTAACGCGGGGCATTGATCCCGTGGGCGGCGCGAGAATGCTCTTCACCGGGGCGCTGGACGAATGCATGCAATACAATCCAGCCTCATGAAAATCATATTCGCTGGCACCCCCGAATTCGCCGCCGTGGCATTGAAGGCAATGCACGATGCAGGCTTCGACATCCGTTTGGTATTGACGCAACCCGACCGTCCGGCCGGTCGTGGCATGCAGCTGCAGACCTCGCCGGTCAAGCAGTATGCGCTGCTTCACGGCATTCCCGTAGCGCAACCTGTGTCGCTGCGGCTCAACGGCAAGTATCCCGACGTCGCACAAGAGGCGCACGACCTCCTGAAAAGCACCGACCATGATGTGATGGTCGTGGCCGCCTACGGCCTGATCCTGCCGCGCAGCGTGCTCGACATACCGAAGTACGGCTGCATCAACATCCATGCATCATTGCTGCCGCGCTGGCGGGGAGCGGCACCGATCCATCGCGCCATCGAAGCCGGCGACGCCGAAACCGGCGTCACCATCATGCAGATGGAAGAGGGCCTGGATACCGGGCCGATGCTGTCGATGGAGCGCCTGCCGATCGCGGCCGATGACACCACCGGCAGCCTCCATGACAAGCTCGCAACCTTGGGTGGGAGGATGATTGTCGATGCACTGCGCAACCTGGAAAGCGGTACGTTGACGGCGGTAGCCCAGCCCGAAGCGGGTGTGACATACGCAGCGAAAATTGCCAAGGAAGAGGCGGCGCTCGACTTCAGTCAGCCGGCGGAAGTCCTTTTGCGCAAGATCCGCGCTTTTAATCCCTTTCCGGGTGCCACAGGCTTGTTCAACGATGTTCCCGTCAAGCTATGGCGCGCAGAACTTGTGCCGCAGTCAACCCAGGCGGCTCCCGGCGAGGTGCTCGCCGCAAACCCGCAGGACGGGGTCGTGGTCGCTTGCGGCCGGGACGCATTGCGGATACGGGAACTACAGAAACCTGGCGGCAAACGCCTGCCTGCAGCGGAATTCCTCAAGGGTTTTCCGCTTGAAGGCGGCAGCTTTCACTAAAACGGCAATAGCGTCGGTCCGGCGCGTTGCGAGATAAGTCAGAAAACAGCCGCACTGGCCTGCCCGGTCGAGAGATTGAGGGAAGGGTAATTTACGCAAGCCTTTGATCTCACGTATAATTTTTGTTGCGCCGATTTGATTGCCAAAGTCAAAACCCAGCTTGCGGGCGCCAGGGTGAAGTCCCACTAACAAATGCAGCTAAAGCGGACATCAGACCCGGTCCCGCTTTGCAGGCCGGGTTTTTTTATTGCGAGTACAAAATGAAACGTGACGCCGTCTCCTCCACCGAAGCGCTGCTGCGCGATCTGCTGTCCCAACGCATCCTGATCCTGGACGGTGCGATGGGCACCATGATCCAGCAATACAAACTGACGGAAGAGGACTATCGCGGCACGCGCTTCGCCGATTTCTCCATCCCCGGCAAAGAGCTCTTCGTCAAGGGCAACAACGAATTACTGACGTTGACGCAGCCGCACATCATCAGCGAGATTCACGAGAAATACCTTGCCGCTGGCGCCGACCTGATCGAGACGAATACCTTCGGCGCCACCAGCGTTGCGCAGGACGATTACCACATGGCGCACTTGGTGTACGAAATGAACGTGCAGGCTGCCAAGCTCGCTCGTGCCGCGTGCGACAAGTACTCCACGGCCGACAAGCCGCGCTTCGTCGCCGGCGCGCTCGGGCCGACGCCGAAGACCGCCTCCATTTCCCCCGACGTCAACGACCCCGCTGCGCGCAACGTCACGTTCGACCAACTCGTTGCCGCTTATCTCGAACAAACCCGTGCCCTGGTCGAGGGCGGCGCCGACGTGCTGCTGGTCGAAACGATTTTCGATACGCTCAACTGCAAAGCGGCGCTGTTTGCGATCGATACCTTCTTTGAGGAATCGGGCAAGCGCCTGCCGATCATGATATCCGGTACCGTAACCGACGCCTCCGGCCGCATCTTGTCCGGCCAGACCGTGTCCGCTTTCTGGAACTCGGTGCGTCATGCAAAGCCGCTGACCATTGGCCTGAACTGCGCGCTCGGCGCGACGCTGATGCGTCCGTATGCGGAAGAACTGTCGAAGATTGCCGATACCTTCGTCTGCGTTTATCCGAACGCCGGCTTGCCCAACCCGATGTCTGATACTGGCTTCGACGAGACGCCGGATGTCACTTCGTCGCTGCTGAAGGATTTTGCCGAGAGCGGATTCGTCAACATTGCCGGCGGTTGCTGTGGGACGACGCCGGCGCATATCAAGGCAATTGCGGATGTGGTCAGCAAGATCGCACCGCGCAAGATCCCCGAAGTGCCAGTTGCCATGAGGCTGTCGGGACTGGAGCCGTTCATCGTCGACGAGAACTCGCTGTTCGTGAACGTTGGCGAGCGCACCAATGTCACCGGCTCCAAGGCGTTCGCACGCATGATCCTGAACGAGCAGTACGACGAGGCGCTGTCAGTCGCACGGCAGCAGGTCGAAAACGGCGCGCAGATCATCGACATCAACATGGATGAGGCGATGCTCGATTCGGTCGCTGCGATGACGCGCTTCCTGAACCTGATCGCGTCTGAGCCGGACATTGCGCGCGTGCCGATCATGATCGACTCCTCGAAATGGTCGGTGATCGAGGCCGGCCTGAAATGCGTGCAGGGCAAGGCGGTCGTCAACTCGATCTCGATGAAGGAAGGCGAGGAGGAATTCCTGCGCCAGGCAGCGCTGTGCCGCCGCTATGGCGCAGCAGTGATCGTGATGGCTTTCGACGAAACCGGCCAGGCCGACACCTTTGAGCGCAAGATCGAGATCTGCAGCCGTGCGTACAAGCTCTTGACGGAGAAAGTCGGTTTCCCGCCTGAAGACATCATTTTCGACCCGAACATTTTCGCCATTGCGACCGGCATCGAAGAGCACAACAACTACGCGGTCGATTTCATCAACGCCACGCGCTGGATCAAGGAAAACCTGCCGCACGCAAAGATCAGCGGTGGTGTGTCAAACGTTTCCTTCTCCTTCCGCGGCAACGATCCGGCGCGTGAGGCCATCCATACCGTGTTCCTGTACCACGCGATCAAGGCGGGCCTGACGATGGGCATCGTCAACGCCGGCATGGTGGGTGTGTATGACGACCTCGCCCCAGAATTGCGCGAGCGCGTCGAGGACGTGGTGCTGAACCGCCGTCCGGATGCGACCGAGCGCATGATCGAATTCGCCGCGACGTTGAAGGCTGGCGGCAAAAAGGAAGAGCAGAACCTCGAATGGCGCAACGAGCCGGTCGAGAAGCGTCTTGCGCATGCGCTGGTGCACGGCATCACGCAATGGATCGTCGACGACACCGAAGAGATGCGCGTCAAGACGCTGGAAGCCGGCGGTCGCCCGATCAATGTGATTGAAGGACCGCTGATGGACGGCATGAACATCGTCGGCGACCTGTTTGGCCAGGGCAAGATGTTCCTGCCGCAGGTGGTGAAGTCGGCGCGCGTGATGAAGCAGGCGGTCGCACACCTGATCCCGTTCATCGAAGAAGAAAAGCGTCTCGAGGAAGAGCGTACCGGCATCGCTGCAAAGCCGAAGGGAAAGATTGTCGTCGCCACGGTGAAGGGCGACGTGCACGATATCGGCAAGAACATCGTGTCGGTGGTCCTGCAGTGCAATAACTTCGAAGTCGTGAACATGGGCGTGATGGTGCCGTGCTCCGAGATCCTCGCGAAGGCCAAGGCGGAGAATGCCGACATCATCGGACTAAGCGGCCTGATCACGCCGTCACTGGAAGAAATGGCCTACGTCGCGAAGGAAATGCAGCGCGACGAGCATTTCCGCATGCTGAAGATTCCGCTGCTGATCGGTGGCGCGACGACGAGTCGCGCACACACTGCGGTGAAGATCGCGCCGAATTACGAAGGGCCGGTGGTCTACGTGCCGGACGCGTCGCGTTCGGTGTCGGTCGCACAGTCTCTGCTGACAACCGAGCAGCGCGAACAGTACATCGAAGACATCAAGAGTGACTACGAGCGCATCCGTGTGCAGCATGCAAACAAGAAGGCCACCCCGCTGATCTCGCTTGCCGAGGCGCGTGCAAACAAGATGAGGCTGGCGTTTTCGGGCGATGGCGCACCGGTCAAGCCGAAGTTCATCGGCCGCCGCGTGTTCAAGAACTATGATCTCGCAATGCTGGCGCAGTACATCGACTGGGGTCCGTTCTTCCAGACCTGGGACCTCGCCGGTGCTTTCCCGGCAATCCTGAAGGATCCTGTCGTTGGCGAGCAAGCCAGCAAGGTCTACGAGGAAGGTCAGGCGATGCTGAAGAAGCTGGTCGAAGGCCGCTGGCTCACGGCCAATGGTGTGATTGCACTGCTGCCGGCGAATACGGTTAACGACGACGACATCGAGATCTACACCGACGAGACGCGCACGAAAGTGGCGTTCACGTATTACGGTACGCGCCAGCAAACCGTGAAGCCGGTGATCGACGGTGTGGCACGCCCCAACCAGTGCCTGGCCGATTTCATCGCGCCGAAGTCTTCAGGCATTGCGGACTACATCGGCCTGTTCGCCGTCACTGCGGGCATCGGCATCGAGAAGCATGAAAAGCGTTTCGAAGAAGCGCACGACGATTACAGCAGCATCATGCTGAAGTCGCTCGCCGATCGCCTGGCGGAAGCCTTCGCAGAACACCTGCATGAACGGGTGCGCAAGGACCTGTGGGGTTATGCTGCTGACGAATCGTTAAGCAACGACGAACTCATCAAGGAAAAGTACAGCGGCATTCGCCCGGCACCCGGCTATCCGGCCTGCCCGGAGCACACGGTGAAAGCGGACGTGTTCAAGCTGCTGCAGTGTGACGAAATCGGCATGCATGTGACCGAGTCGTACGCAATGTTCCCCGGTGCATCGGTATCCGGTTTTTACTTTGCGCACCCGGAATCGAAGTACTTCGTGGTCGGCAAGATTGGAGAAGACCAGGTCGCCGACATGGCGGCACGCCGTGGTGTGAGCAAGGAAGTGATCGAGCGCTGGCTCGCGCCGAACCTGTCCTGATGCAGGCGGCACATCTGCTTCAGCGGGTGTGCCGTTATGTCTTCAATGGTGAAGCGGGGTGTGGCGTCAGCACGCCTCATGGGTGACACTGTCTGCCCAGGTAAACGCTTCCATTTGCAGGTCGCGCAGGTCTGCCACGGAAAGCTGGTTTTTTTCGAGCAAGTCCATTTGCAGCAGTTCGCCCGTCTCGAGCCTTTCCGTATGTTCCGCCAGCCGGAGCATATCGCCATACACTCCCTGGCGATGCAGCAATGCCTGGCTGACCGGGTCGGCTACGGGGATCTGTTCGAGGATGGCTTCCAGCGGCATACTGAATAGCGTATCCATCAATGACATGATGCCGACCGTAAAAGCCGTCTCGGCCATCGCGTGATTGTGCGGTTCCCGTTGCTGCGCAATCAGCTCGAGGAGCTTGCCGCGGGTTGCAGCCAGCATCAGCAGAGGCATCGCGCCGAAGCCTTTGCGCCCCGGCTCCGCATACAGGATGATCTGCAGCCATCGCTGCAACTGGTTGCGGCCGAGGATCATCAGTGCCTGGCTGATGGACTCGACACGGCGGCGTGCACCTATTGCCGGCGTATTCACGATACGCAGCAGGTTGAAGCAAAGTGACACGTCCTTCTTGATTGCACTCTCGATCTCAACGGTGTCCACGTCCGAGTTGATCAGATTCAGGAGCTGGACAATCACCATCTGCGACGGCGAGAGCTTCTTGCCGCTCAGGATCACAGGCTTGGCAAAGTAATAGCCTTGAAAATAGTCGAAGCCGAGATCCATGCAGAGATTGAACTGCTCCATCGTCTCGACCTTCTCGGCCAAGAGCTTCTTCCCGGCCTGCTTGATCTTCGGTGTAAGCGCGCGTAATGCCGGCAGCGACATCTCGCGCAAGTCGAGCTTGATGACTTCCGCAAGCGGCAACAATTGTCTGAAATCCGCGTTTTCGGTAATGACGTCGTCGAGCGCGAACTTGAAGCCGGCATTCACCAGTTCTGTAACCCGCTGAAGAACCTGTGGCGTGACTTTCGTTGTTTCGAGGATCTCCAGGACGATTTTTTCGCGCGGTAGAAGCTGGAAAATGTCGCTCGCCAGAACGGCAGCGTCAACGTTCAGGTAACCGAGCGAATCGCCGAGGACCTTTTCCATGCCCAGCTCGGATGCATGGGCGATGACGGTTGCCGTTGCAGCCAGATCGTCGGTGACATTCGCCGGGCCGACCGGTGCATTGCGGAAAAGCAGTTCATACGCGACGATGGTCTGGTTGCGGTCCAGGATCGGCTGGCGTCCGAGAAAGAATTCGTGCGCGCGCGATGGTGCTGTATACGCTGAATCAGTTGTGTTGGAGACGGTCATCCGAGTCGCTTTGCCTGCGTGGTACTTTTTGTTTTGCTCCGTAACGTAGCACAAAGTGCAAGCGCGCACACGTCATACGGGGTGCCGCCATTTTACGGCGCGCACCATGCCCCTTTCATTACGCAATTCACACCGGGAGCGGCAACTCCTACGGCCTGTTCGCACTGTGGGAAGAAGCAGTAGGCCTCCCCTTCATCTCCACACTGTAGCGTAAAAATATTTCCATGCGCCAATTTTTGATGGTGCGGCGCAGCCAGGCAGCCGAAGCAGGGGGGCAATGATGGCGTTCAATAGTCGGTCGGCACGCCTTCAGCAAAAACCTTCAACTCGCCAGAAACAAACTGGGTCCAGGTCTCGTTCGTGGTCAGCGGAGCTGTGACGATGATCGCAACGCGGTCATTTGGCGTGGTGACCTGGGAGAAGTCCACGCTCAGGTCTTCGTCGGACAGCTTCGCCGTCGAGAACGGATGCTTTCGCACAATGTAATGCAGGTGGGTCGAGCAGTGTGCAAACAGTGCTTTACCATCGGATAGCATCATATTGAAGGCGCCATATCCCGCAATCTCGGCAGTCAATTCCCGGAGCGCTGCGCTCAGGGCCGGCAATTCTGGGGGCGTATCCCCGAACCGGCGTCGCAGTTCCTGCAGCAAATAGCAGAACGCGAGCTCGCTGTCGGTATTGCCGACCGGACGAAAGGGGCCGTCGATCACCGGCGCAAAGTTTTTCAGGTCGCCGTTGTGGGCAAATACCCAGTAGCGTCCCCACAACTCCCGCACGAAAGGATGGCAGTTCTCGAGTGCGACACGCCCTTGCGTTGCCTTGCGAATATGCGCGATGACATTCTTCGACTTGATCGGACAACGCTTGATCAGTTCCGCGACTGGGGAGGCTACTGCGGCCTCGTAATCGACGAAATGGCGGACTCCGGCACCTTCAAAGAAGGCGATACCCCAGCCGTCATTGTGGACGTCGGTGCGGCCGCCGCGCGTCGCAAATCCGGTAAAACTGAACACAATGTCCGTCGGGACATTGCAGTTCATCCCAAGCAGTTGGCACATGCTTTGCCTCCAAGTTGACGACGTAATTTCAACATAGCACGTCCGGCGCGAAGTGCTTGATCCTTATGAACGTTGCGCGCGCAGCCAAGGGTCGATTCCCGGACGGGGAAACTGCTTTGCCATGAAGTCGACGAAGGTGCGGACCTTTGCCGACAGCAGGCGTCGGCTTGGATACACGAGGACGACCGACAATTGGCCCAGTCGTTGTTCCGGCAGCAGCCGGACCAGGCGTCCGGTAGCGAGGTCATCCCCCAGCGAGAACGACGGCCGCAGCGTGATACCCATGCCTGCCAGCGCGCAGTGGCGCAGAAGTTCGCCATTGTTCGACACGACCCGTCCGGTAATGGGAATGTTGACCGTTTCTCCATCCGGCCCTTTCGCCGGCCAGTGATGGCGAACCTGTTCGTATGAAAAATTCAGGCAGGCATGCCGCGAAATATCCTCCAGCGTTTTCGGCGCGCCGTTCTTTTTCACATAGGACGGTGCCGCACACAACAGGACTTCCGATACGCCGAGCTGGCGCGCCACCATGCTGGCATCGAACTTCTGAAAATCGACAAACACGCCGACGTCGAACCGGTCCTCGACCAGGTCGACCGTGCGGTTTGACAGCGTCACGTCAAGGGTGACATCCGGGAATTCGCTGGCATACGCGGGCAACAGTTGTGAGAGCTGGTGCTGGCCGAAGCCGAGATGCGAATAAATGCGTAACGTGCCGCTCGGCTTCTTCGATTGCGACGATGCAATTGCTTCCGCTTCGTCGATCTCCTGCAGAATCTGCAGCACCCGCTCCAGGTAGGCATGGCCGGTCTCGGTAAGCGAGAGCTTGCGGGTGGTGCGGTTGAGCAGTCGTGTGCCAAGGTGCTCTTCGAGATCCGCCACATGGCGCGTGACAACGGCATTGGAGATGTTCATCGTCTGTCCGGCTCGCGCAAAGCTGCCCTGCTCGACGACTTTTGCGAATACCCGCATGGATTGCAAGCGGTCCATGAACTGCATCCTTTATTGTTTCGTTATGGGAAATAGTGCTTTGCGATTATTGGTGTTTTTCGTGAAGTGCGCAATCGATACACTGCGCTTCATCGATGTAGCGCCACGGATGTGCAGCGGAATCGGCTTCTCTTGGGGAGGACCAGCTGAAAGCGCAGTAGTGGAACGCAACCATGCTGAATTCCGGCAGGCTGCTGCAGCGAGCAGGATTGGTACGTACTCCGAACTTCGTGAGTACATCCTGGCTGTTTCCGGCAAAACCCGTCATGAGGTGCGCAAGGAAGCTATCCAGGGAGCAAAGAGCAAGCAGAACCGGATACCGTTCTCGGGCGGCTTATTCGGGGTTGCAGCACAAGTCGCCACGCTCGTGGCGCACAGTGTCCCATAGTGGGGGACGCTGAGGATTCAAGGGTTGGGCGTGCAGCTTGCACGCCCTTTTTTTACCCTTTCTTCGCCTTTCACCATCGGCAAAAACTGTGGCGCTGTGCAACGTACGTTTGCATTACACGCTTTGACCGAGTGCTTTTGCCTCATTTGATCCAGCGTACTGCTGAAAAAGACGACCAAAAACCGGTTTCATTCGCCAGTTCTTACTTAAGACGCGCCTGTTCCCGCACCTATTCCAGACTCGGATGGCTTTACACAGCCGACGCCTGTCGAAACGGCTGCGACATTCATGACACATCTGCGGACAGCCACTTCTCGGATCATGTGGCGTTGGCCGGAATAACCAAGAAAAATCAAGGAGTTATCCTCTTGGCATACGTATTGCGACAGGATGGCTCAACCGCAGTGACCGCCTCGTGCTGCTGCGCGTGTCGATCCTGCTGAAGTACCCTCTCCGGTTCCCGCCATTACTTGCGCATGCAAGTGTGGCGGGTTTTTTATCAAAGACGAGATGGATGCACCTGTACGTTCGAACTGTATTCCGTTGTCGCGTTCAGCCGAAGCGGCGTCAGTGTCAAGAACGAGACCGCGCCGTCTAAGCCCCATTCCGGCGAGTCTGGCGGCGTGCACGCGCTTTCTATGGAAGCCGCGCGTCTTTACGTCTTTCTCCGGCATGCTGATCCATCGATTCGATCAATGTTTGCGTTTGATAAAGCATGCGGGAAAGCGACTGAAATATCATCAGCCCGTGTATGCATTTACATGCGAACCAATCAATTCGAAGCAGCGGTCAGCAAACGCCTGTGGAAATGCATGACGCCTTGACGTGGTGTAGTCGGAACAAGTCCGATGCTGCGAAGTGCAACGAGTGGGGCGGCGCCTTGTTCGATCCGGTTTTTCGATTTCCATCTCAGCTCTCTGGATGGCGCAGGAGGAAAAATGTCGCAATCAAGAAAACAGGTTCCACGACATGCCCTGAATCATGAAGGGATGCGCACAGCGTACCGTTCACGGCCCCACGATGTGCATAATCTCTATGTGAGCCTGAAACAATGGCGCATCTTCCATGCGGTCATCGATTGCGGCGGTTTTGCGGAAGCGGCGAAAGCCCTGCATGTCAGCCAATCCTCGATCAGCTACACCATCGCCAAACTGCAGGACCAGCTCGGCACATCGCTCCTGCGCATTGAGGGGCGCAAGGCCACCCTGACAACGGAAGGGCGCGCGCTGCTCGAGCGCTCGCGCAATGTGCTCAAGGAGGCGATCGAACTCGAGACCTTTGCCAAGAACCTGGGGCAAGGCTGGGGGCAGGAGATTCGCCTGGTGGTGGACCACAACTTCCCGATGCATCTGCTGACGCAAGCGCTTGGCAGGTTCCATGAGGCCGGAGAAGGCGCAGGCCACGTACGCCTGCGGGAAGTCGTTACCCTGCAGGCAGAGGACGTGCTGCGTGATCCCAATCTTGACCTGGCCATCAGCGAGCGGGTGCCACTGGGATTGCTCGGCGAGCCACTTACCGAAATCGAGTATGTCGCTGTCGCCCATGCGCAGCATCCTCTGCTGAAGCTGGATCGCGAGATTACGGCAATGGACCTTGCCAAACATGTGCAGATCGATATGGGAGCAGCCGGCACCGCAGAGAAAACCGGCATCACTCACTCGAAGCACGTGCGGCGCTGGGTAATGAACAGTTTCGAAACAGTGGTGGCCGCCATCGCCGAAGGTTTGGGCTATGCCTGGCTGCCGGAGCATCGCGTAAAGAAGTGGCTGGACGAGGGAACGCTGGTGCGGTTGCCACTCTTAGACAAACGTCCCTGCAAAGTCATCCTGTACCTGATTCATGGCCGCCCGTGGTGCATGACACCGGCAGCGAGCCGCCTTGCGGAAGTGCTTCGAACTTTGGCCAAGGAGTCGGAAAGCAAAACGGTGGTGGCGTGACGCCTGCGGCAGGACTCTTGCCCCTCGCATCTTGCGACTGGCTGTTACCCGAGCTTAATTGTGTGCTTCCAGATCCGTGCTGCGCGTCTGCATGAAGGATGCATTTGTCGACGGCATGACTTCGGGCCGGATGTTGTACTTTTCGATCAGGCGGTACAGCGTCACGCGCGACACACCGAGCAAGGCCGCCGCACGGGAAATCTGATTGCGTGACTGCGACAGCGCGCGACGTATCATTGTGCGTTCCGCATCGGCGCGCGCATCCTCCAGCGACATCAACTGCGTCTGGTAATGGTGTCGATCCAGCCCCAGGTCTTCGGGCTGGATGAAGCGGCCTTCCGCCATTACCGTGGCACGTTGTACCCGGTTGACGAGTTCCCGTACATTGCCCGGCCAAGGGTGACTCAGCATGGCATTCATGGCTGCTTTTGAAAACCCGCGCAGGCTGCGATTGTGCATGCCCGCGAACTTGGCGAAGTAATGCTTCGCGATATCTTCAATATCTTGCCCGCGGTCGGCCAGCGGCGGCATCGGAATGCAGACGACGTTGATGCGGTAATACAAGTCCTCGCGGAAACGTCCCTGCCTTACCGCTTCTGCCAGATCAATGTGCGTAGCCGCAATGACGCGCACATCGATTTCGAGCGTCTCGGTGCCGCCGACACGCTCGATAGTCTTTTCCTGCAAAAAGCGCAGAAGATTCACCTGCATGTCGAACGGCATGTCGCCGATTTCATCGAGGAACAATGTCCCGCCTTGTGCCGCTTCAATGCGCCCTGTCTTGCGCTGGTTGGCGCCGGTAAAAGCGCCCTTTTCATAGCCGAACAGTTCTGACTGAAAGAGTTGTGACGCGATTGCCCCGCAGTTTACTGCCACAAAAGGGGCATTCCTGCGCGCGGATTGCCGGTGAATCGACAGCGCAGCAAGTTCCTTGCCGGTTCCGGAAGGGCCAGTAATCAAGACTGAAGCATCCGTGCGGGCGACTTTCTGGAGCTGACCGAACAGCTGCTGCATCTGTGGCGTCTTCCCGACCATCATGAAATCTGCATCGTCGGGCAGGCAGGCTGGCGATGGACTGTGCTGCACGTCACGCATGAACGCCATGCCCCAGGCGTGGCGCAGCGTCAGTACGATGTGATCGAGTTCCGCCGGCAGGGTGATGAAATTGAACAGATGCTCCGCAATGAATTCCCGCATGCGCGGCGCGGAGATGAGGTTCTGCGCGATCAGGCCGACCCACGAAACTCTGTTATTGCTGACGAAGGGCTCGCATTTGTCGAGCTTGGCAAGATCCGCCTCTTGCGTCACGACCAGCAGCCCGACGCGGCAACCATTCTGCACGGCATCAAGCGCGGCCTCGAGCGTAAAGCATTCGATCAGGTTGAGTCCCTGTTCCCTCAAGGTCTCGGTATATGAGCAGGGCTGTCCGCTACGACTGGTCAGGCGCAAAACCAGCACGGACTGGTTCGCTGGTGCAGAGGAAGAAACGTACAGCATTTTCAGAATACCTTGTTTTTGTTAATGCTTGCCGACGCTCGGATGGCGAGCGAAGAACCGGAATCGACAAACGACATTGCCGTCATGCGTCGACTGCTCCTGCGGGCGTACCATCGGCTGGCAATGGCAGAAGGGCTTGTTTCATGTTCTGAACACGAATCGAGCTTACCGACTTTTATCTGCCCAAACAATGCCATAAATAGGGGAATTTATGACTACGATGTCCCCGTTTGTCATGCGTCAAAACCTTCTTTCTATCCCGAAATTACAAGGGTTTTCAAAGAAGTAGGTACTTCCAAATCGAAATAATTGCAAACCGTGAAGTTGGGAGAGGGAAGATCGTGGTGTTGTCGCAGCCACGGTGCCCGAAGGAGGAGTGATCTGCTAATCGAGCACTACCTTGCAACGCCAAAGAGTATGGCCGGAGGCAATGTATTTCTGTTCGAAGGGCGTCATCGGCTGTGTAGTTTCATACCGCTCGCAGCCGACTTCCTTATGGCTGAGTTGCGAGAGCGCGGCAGCGAACTCTTCAACGTAAATCTTCCAGTTGCTGCGACACTCCAGCTCCCCTCCCAATGCGACGATAGTCGGGAACACAGCATGCCCGTGCCAGCGCCGGACGAGATGGCCAATCTTGGGCCATGGATTGGGATAGAGAAAATATTGCCGCGTTGGTCGTACTCCAGACGCAAGCATCAGGCGCCAGAAGTCGACCAGGTCGGCGCGGACCCGGATGAGGTTGGGAGGCAGAGGCCCATCCCAGATCACGTTGCGGGCCAAGCGATGGGCGGACTGGTCGACGCCGATGACGAAATGATCCGGAAATTGTGCAGCCAGGTGTAGCGTCGAAAGTCCAACACCACAACCTGCGTCGAGAATCAATGGAGCATTACCGGCCGCGCGCCATGCCGCCATGCTGCGCTCAAACGCCTCGCGATTGTAGGCGGTAACCGGCTTGCGGAACTCCGTGCCGGCATGCTTGGCTACGAGTGCCGCCAGCTGATCGTGCACGCCGGACTGTGCACTGCTGACAGGGCTTGAATTGGCGAGCATGGAGGCGTTCTTGTGAATACATCTGGACGCCGGTGGTCAAGCCTGCGTCGGGCGAAATGCCCGCCATGATGCCATATCTCTCGCTCGTTGAGACAGGAGGTCTGGCTGGTTGCGACACAGGAGTCGAACCGTGACCTGCCACAGAAACGTGTCTCCCCGTTCCCGTGGCGGACCGTGTAAAAAGCGCTAGTGCAGTGTAACGGGCTGACGCATCAGCGCGTCATACTTGCCGAGGAAATCATCGATTTCTTCGACGCTCGGCTCCGTGGCGATCAAGTTCTCCACTTCTTCCCGGAAAGACCGGGCGAGCGTACCGCCAATGAAGATCTCGCGTTTGCCGGATTTATCCATGATTTCGTATCCGCCAAAGCGCAGGGCTTCGCGACCATCATCCGCCCCGAACTCCACGACGCTGTATTGCTCGCTGTTGTAGATTAAGTTCATTTCGCGCTCCTTGTGCTACGGAATAATTGCTGGTAACCGTTTACCAATGATGCAAAAATGGGGCCAGCCATCCGCATTTCAAGCCAGTCTACAAAGAGATACAAATGCCGCAAACCAACGTCTGATATGTCTGATATATCAGACCACGGATTCAGACCCGCAAGTCTTTAGTGAGAGAAAGCAAATTGTCGTAAGGCGATTGCTGCAGGAAAGTGCGCAGAGTTTCGACATGAGCCGCGTTTGTCACAGCGATATAAAGACGTTGCGGCGAACGACGGAGCAAGCGATTCAATGTTACCCGCATGGTGAGGTTGCCGGTACAGCAGAGGCAACCGGGAGCAATCCGCGCGATGAGTAAGCTGGAATCTTGTGCGAGTGCTTCGAGAGTAGATGCGCCGTCAGGAATTCCTTCGAGAATCAGCGCTGTATGCAGCGTAGGATCAAGTGCTGCAACAATCGCCGCTTCGCGTGCGGCGATTGTTGCACCGATGACCAGCGTGGTGAGGGTCAACCTTTTTTTGCGACCTTGCTCGGTTCAACACCGAGTTGTTTCAACTTGCGATACAGGTGCGTGCGTTCGAGCCCTGTTCTTTCCGCGACGCGCGTCATGCTTCCGCCTTCCCGCACCAGATGATGCTCGAAGTAGGCGCGCTCGAATGCATCACGAGCCTCGCGCAAGGGGAGGTCGAAGGACAACCCGAACAACGGGGATTCAGCCGGCGCTGTCGGTGGCATCGCAACTGCGGGGCTTGCAACGCCTGCGGGCGCAGCCTGGGCGTATGTCACCGAGGCGCCGGCCGGTTCGGTCGGTGCAACCGGCATGGGCCTGGCCTGATAAAGCGGCGCTGGGCGCGCTGCCTCTTGCGGGCGGGTCAGCCCTTGCTGCACGGCTTTCAACAGCTTCTGGAGTGCGATCGGCTTTTCAAGGAAATTGAGTGCGCCGATGCGGGTTGCTTCGACAGCGGTATCGATGGTCGCGTGGCCTGACATCATGATGACCGGCATGGTGAGCAGGCCATCACGCTGCCATTCCTTGAGCAGCGTGACGCCATCGGTATCGGGCATCCAGATGTCCAGCAACACGAGGTCGGGCTTCTCCTTCGCCCGCATGTCGCGCGCCTGCTGCGCGTTCTCGGCCGTAGTGACGACATGGCCTTCGTCACCCAGAATTTCCGAGAGCAATTCCCGGATTCCCATTTCATCATCGACTACCAGAATATTTGCCATATGCGTACCTTGTTCGGTTCCATTACCGATTGTAGTTTTATTATGCGCCGTCTCCGGAGCACATTTGACCAACGTTAGCTCCCGAATTTTGATCCGGGGCTAACTTTAACAGCAAAATTGCCACTTTTGCACCACTGCTGCCGGAGCGATTCTTGATGTCGATCCGACCACCGTGTTCTTCGATAATCTTCTTTACCACCGCAAGTCCCAGACCGGTGCCGCGCGCCTTGGACGTCACATACGGCTCGAACGCACGTGCCAGGATTTTCGGGGAAAAGCCCGGACCATTATCCCCCACCGACAAACGTGCGGCGGTGCACTCGTTGCCATCGGAATCCCGATAGCGGACTGTTTCGGTAACGACGTCGATGCGCGCCTTCTCCGCTTCCGGCGGACGGTCTGCGACAGCGTCCTGCGCATTCTGCAGAAGATTGTGGATCACCTGCCGCAGCTGGGTCGCATCGCCCATCACCATCGGCAGGTCAACTGCCAGCGATGCGTGGATGATATCGCGTTCGTCGCCGGCGACATACAAATGTAGGATTTCTTCGATCAGCGCATTCAGGTTCAGCGGCTGCAAGACGGCCGGCGGCGTCTTCGCATAATCGCGGAAGTTGTCCACCATGCGTTTCATCGCGGCGACCTGGTTGACGATCGTGGTGGTGCCCTTGGTGAGCATCGCCGCGTCCGTTTCTTCCAGCTTTGGTTCGAGCTTCATCTGCAGGCGTTCGGCGGAGAGCTGGATCGGCGTCAGCGGGTTCTTGATCTCATGCGCTAGCCGGCGCGCGACTTCGGCCCAGGCGATGGAGCGCTGCGCGGAGATCACGTCCGAGATATCGTCGAACACCACGATGTAGCCCGTGCCGCCCGCTACAGGCAGGTAGGAGCCCCGGGCAAGCAAGGTGATGTTGTTGTCGGTATCGACGCCGACCGTGCGGCGTGGAACCTCGATCTGCTTCTGCCAGTGCAGGTCGTCGCCGGAGCTGGTGACGTCGCCAGCCGACTGCGCCCGCTGCTCCGAGAACGCAGCCGTGACCGCATTGGCAAGCGGCGCGAGACCATCGATGGCCAGGATCGGTTTGCCGATGTGCGGATCGAAGTCGCTTTGCAGGATACGCTCGACGGATTCATTGCAGGTAACCAGCCGGAACTGGCCGTCGAGTACCATCACGCCGGCGGACATGTTGGCAAGCACCGATTCCAAATAGGCCTTGGCGTTCTCCAGCGCGGCGCGATTGCGTTCGACCGAGGCGCGCGCTTCCGAGAGCTGGCGCGTCATGGTATTGAAAGACTGGGTCAGCGTGCCAAGTTCGTCTGAGGATGCGACGATGGGGCGGGGCGACAGATTGCCTTCCGCCACGGCTTTGGTGCCTTCCGCCAGGACCAGCAAGGGCTGGGCAAGATCACCGGCGATGAGGAATGCAGCGGCAATGGCGCCGAAAATCGCCAGCAGCAGGGTCAAGGTCAGGGTCACGATATAAATCTTGCGCAAGCCGGTCCGCGCCATGGAGCGTTCCTGGTACTCGCTGTACGCTGCGCGCAGCGCTTCCGCATTTGTCGCGAGATGGGCTGGCACGGGCTGCAGCAATTGCAGGAAGCGTTCATCACTTTGCAGCATCATGCCGTTGGTCGACGCCGGTATCGCCACAACGGCACGCAGCCTCAGTTCGGCGGCCCGGCTCTGTTCTTCCCTTACCTCGGCGGGCGGCTCTTGGGCGGCCTCTTCCGGCATGCTTTCCTGCACATCATATCCGCCCTCGATCGCCGAGAAGCCGCGGGTCAGGCGCGCCTGCCGCAACATTGCTGTTGTCGGCAGGTCGGGCACCAGCGTGCCGAGGCGGCCACCAACCGTTGCAACGACATGGCCGCTGGCCGTCACAATAGTTGCTTCCTGGGCCTGGCTCCGTTCGCGCAGGCGCGTCAGGTGGGTCACCTGTGCGGAATCCGACATTTCGGACAGCTCCAGTGCAATGCCGCGCGCTTTTGCGCTCAGGTCGGCCAATGAGGCGTCCAGCGCAGTGCGGCCCAGCGTCAGGCCGGCTTCAAGCGCGGATTCGACCCGGACGTCGAACCAGGATTCGATCGAGCGCGACACGAACTGCACCGACACGATGTAGATGACGGTGCCGGGAAGAATGCCCACCAGCGCAAACAGCAGCACCAGCCGCGCCATGAGCCGCGACCCAAACTCGCGCCGCTTGTAACGCCGGTACAGTCGCGTCAGCAGCAGACCGACCAACGCCAGCAGCGATGCCGCGATCAGCGCGTTGAGCATTAACAGCTCGGGATAATGCTGATCGAAGAAGGCGGAATTGGAAGAGGCAGACGCGAGCAGGAATAGCAGAATGCTGATGATCGCGCCGCCGACAATGAGGAAGTAACGCAAGAACCGTTGCACGTCTACTCGGCCCTGAAGGAGAACTGTGTCCAGTCGGAGGAGAACCGCCAGTCGGAGCTGTTGAGTGCATGTACCTGGAACGGCTTTGGCAGCCGCGCGATGTCCAGGCCCATGCGGACTGCAACGTTATACACTTCGCCGGACTTGAGTGCGTCTTTTTCCGCGATCACCCAGCGTGCGGGGCGCCGTACAAGCGATAGCGCATCGTCCAGCGAGCTGAAACTTTGCTGCAGGCGCCCGCTGATGGACGCATGGTACTGGTGCGTCAGCACATTGTAGGAAATGCGAATGGTTTGCGCCGTGTTGACGGTCTTTTCATCAAACCAGTACCAGCGGGGACGGCTGATCTGCACCTCTGTCGTGAAGTAAAGCGGAATGCCGCGCATGACCGCCTCTTCGAGGCTGCGCGTCAACGAGAATGAAAATGCGATCGACAGCTTGTAGCCATCCTCGGTGCTTTCCAGTCCGGCACGAGCGATATCCACCCCTTCCGCGGCATGCGACGGAAGGGGGGCGACAGCAGCGGCCAGCAGAAGCACTGCAGCCAGCCAGCTCGCAAGGAAATGTGGAAGTCGATGAATCACTCGTTTCGCGCAGATCAATGACGAAAGGTATTGTTTTTGCTCACCAGGAAGGCTTTTCTAGAACCTGCGATATTGATCCTGTAATACCGGCCGCAATGTGGCCGGGGAAGAAATCGTGTGGTAATGCCGTGAACGAAGGTCAGTACGCCCTGTGATTATTGTATTCATGCGCCCTTCCAGCTGGAGACGAGTTTCTGACGAGGATGTTAACGATCAAGCCGCCTTCTTTTGAAACAGCGCATAAAACAAGCCATCATGGTCTCGCTCGATGCTTGCGGTAGGCAACAACTGACCGGGCGCGGGCAAGCGGACGGCATTGTGTCGCTCGGCAAAAGCGGCGGCTTGGGATTCCGACTCTTGCGGCCAAAGTGAACAAGTCACAAATAGCAATTTACCATCCGGGCACAGCATCTGCCACAGGTTGTCCAGAATTCGGGCAGAAAGTGTTGCAAGCTGCGCTGCATCTCCCTTGCGACGCAGCCAGCGGATATCGGGATGCCGCCGGACGATACCGGACGCGGTGCACGGCACGTCCGCAAGAATGCGGTCGAAGGCTTGTCCGTCCCACCAGTCGCGCCGGCTAGCATCCCCGGCTTTCAGTGTTGCCTGAAGTTGCAACCTTTGCAGGTTTTCGTCAATACGCGCCAGGCGCTTCGGGTCGCTGTCGAGGGCGAGCAGGTTGACCTGCGATGTCTCAAGGATATGTCCCGTTTTCCCCCCGGGCGCAGCACATGCATCCAGCACGCGCATTCCATCCTGCAAATCCAGCAAGGGGGCGGCAAGCTGTGCTGCTGCATCCTGCACCGACACCAAGCCCGCTTCAAAACCAGGTATCTGGGACACCGGGACTGCACGTTCCAGGCGCACAGCAACAGGACCGACTGCCGTCGCAGCGATGCCTGCGTCCGCGAGGATGCGCAGATAGCTTTCTCTTGAAGTCTTGCGCTGATTGATGCGCAAGGTCAGGGGCGGCAAGGCATTTCCGGCTTGCAGAATCTGCTGCCAATCCTGCGGATAAGCCGCCCTCAAGGCATCTATCCACCAGACCGGATAATTCCAGCAGGCCGTCGGCTGTTTGAGTGCCTGCTGCAACAGCGCATCACGCTCGCGCAAGAATCGGCGCAGCACTGCATTGACCATGCCTTTGGCAGGGGCAGTGCGAGGATTGGCATCCGCTGCGGTGACTGCCTGGTCAACGACAGTAAAGCCGTCATAGGGGTTGTCGTCAGCATCCACCAGAAGCGATAGCGCACAGCACAGAAGGCCGTGCAATTCGGCTGGGGACGGCGGCTTGTTGGCCAGCATGCCGAGCAGTACCTGCGTCCGGCCAAGCTGTCGCATGGCACGGTAGGCGATGTCCTGCATCGCGCCACGGGCCTGTGCCGGAGCGTTCATTTGTGCGAACACGGCCGACAGTGCCTGGGGCAAGGCAGTCCCGTCCTTGACCTGGGCCGTTGCCCGGGCAGCGCCCAACAGGCTGAAGGCGAGAGAATCGGTTTTCAAATGCAGTTTCATCAGCCGGCAAGTTAGAGGAGAGCCATATAAGAGAAATCAGTTCCTGGTAAAGGCGAGCTTCGCGCCGAGTCCGATGAAGGCGGCGCCTACTACGCGTTCAAGCCAAAGCCGCATCTGCGGATTCCGCCCGGCGTGGCGCGCCAGTGTTCCGGAGAGAAGTGCTGTGCCGCTGTTCCATCCGAGGCTGATGATCGAAAATGCAAGGCCGAGCAGTAGAAAGGCCAAGGTCTTGTTTGGTGCGTCAGCGCGGACGAATTGTGGAATGAAGGCAAGGAAAAACAGGATGACCTTCGGATTGAGTACATTGGTCAGCGTGGCCTGCCAAAAAATCGTCCGAAGCGAGCGGACGTCTCGCACATCGCCCATCCCTGTTCTTCCCGGCTGGGTCTGCATCATCCGCATACCGAGGTAGACAAGATACACACCACCCGCCAGCTTGATCAGCATGAAGGCGTTGGCGGATGCGGCCAGGACGGCGCCCAGTCCGAGCGCAGAGGCCAGTGCATGCATGCAGCAGCCGGCCGAGATGCCGAGCGCTGATACGATTCCGGCGGAACGGCCCTGCGCAATGCTGCGGCCGACGATATAGGCAGTATCGGGGCCGGGTGTGGCATTCAGCAACAGGACTGATGCTACAAACAGACTGAAATCGGAGATGCCGATGAAATTCATGGCGGGCGGGCATCAGCACGTGGTGCCGTCGGGGAAAGGCGACATTGTAGCCGCTCGCCGGCACTTTTATTGATGTTCGCTCGGGTCGGCGGCGATCCGGGCCGTTTCGACAAACCCGCGTTGCTACCGTCCGGGCTCGCTGTGCGCCGATGGCTGGCTTGAACGAACCGTTACTGAATATCGTGCAAGGGCATGACTACACACCCCACATCACGTCCTGCTTGTTGTGTTGCGCTGCACGCAGCATTTCGAGCAATGGATAAGCGCGCGTTGCAAAACTGACAAACTCGACCGGCTCATGCTCGTTGTCGTCGCCCTCGTCACCATGATGGGCGAGCACATCACGGCGTACTTCCTCCGATGTCGGATGCAAACGGCTTTCCGCAATCTCCGCTTCCAGCTTGGCCACGGCATTCGGCGTTTCCGCCGACGTAATGATTCCGCGTTTGACGTCCTTGCCCAGCAAATCCAGTATGCGCTTGGCGTGCTCTTCGTACATCATTACCTCGGCCGCCGCCTTTGATTTGAATGTGACCAACATGGGATCCTCCGCAGTCCAGTATGTCTTTAACCATAGCATGACTTTGCAGGTTTGCTACAGGCCATGTCGATTCCAAGGAAGGCGTCAAAGTGGTCGCGCTTCCCCTCTTGCTTGCCAAAGGGAACGCTGCGGGATTTCTACTTGAGCCTGAAAGAAGTAAAGAACACGTCAGCCGCATCCTGTTCGACCGCATTCTCGCTGCCGACGACGATGAGCTGGTATGCATGGCTGCCTTGTGCAATGAAACGCGCGAGCATCCGCCTTGGCTGGTCCGTACTACGCGCGGCAGGGCCACTGGCGTCGACTTCGGCCACCGGCACACCGTTTAATGTCGATGACTTTTCCTGCCTGATCGTTCCCCCGATGTTCCTGACCAGCGCCGTCTTCATGGATAGCACCGCTTTCTGCGCCTGCATTGCATCGGGAAGTTCAACAACGCCGACCGCAAATGTCACGCCATTTACCTCCGCCGCGGTCATGGTCATATTCACCTGAACGCCGTCGAGATTAATGTTGCGTGTGTGAGAAACAGGCTTGGCCGGAAGGACAACGACATATGGCGCGTCGCTGCCTCGCACTTCGCGCCAATCGTATTTCGGGCTGCACGCGCTGAGCAGCAAGGCGCCCGCGAGGCAGGCGGACGCCAACAAGGGAGAAAGGGAGAACCTGAGCATGGCCAAGATGGTAACAGGCGATGCATGCTGTGCGCCGATGTAGCGCGTTGTTATTGAGAACCGGCAAGGGGTGTAGCTGCCCGGTTGCGTGCGTGGTGAAAGGCGCGCATGCCGAGCATGACACCGAAGCAAAGCAGGGCGATGCCTGCAAGCACCGATAGCGTGGGCGCTGCGCCGCGCCAGATGAAGGCATACAGCAGTGCCGACAAGGTCTCGAACACGATCAGCTGTCCGGCCAGTGACGTGGGAAGATGCTGGCTGGCCTTGTTCCAGAGCATGGTCCCGAGCCACGACGCGCACAGTCCAAGCGTGAGCATCAGGCCGACGAATGGCAGCGGGCGCGGCCCGAGCGGGAAGTCGTATCCGTTTCCGCTTGCCGCAACATAAATGCCATAACCGGCGAGCCCGGCGAGCGCCAGCGGCAATGTCGCGAGCCCCTGGACTGTCGACCATGTCGACGAACCGATGCGGGGATGCTGCTTGAGGTGCCGCGCGTTCATGATCGGATACCAGGTCCAGGCCGCCAGCGCGCCGAGTGTGATGAAGCACCCCAGCGCGTAATCCGAAATGCTGCGCTTGCCGTCCAGACGAGCCAGTTCGCCCGCATTCACGAGAAGCAAGCCGGTCAGGATGATCAGCAGTGACGGGGCAAGGCGCTTCCACGCTACGGCTTCGGACGGGTGGCCGGGTGACCAGTTCGAGAAAACGGAAATAATCACCGGCAAGGTGCCGATCAGCATAGCCGGGAGCGGAGCATCGGCGAGCTGGATACCTGTTGCAAGCGCGGCGTAATACAGAATATTGCCGACCAGGGACAGTTTCAGCGCAGCGACCCAGTCCGCCCGCGTCAGCGCAGCGATGCGCCGACGGTCAAGAAAGGCCGGGACGAGCGCGATCAGGCCGAAGCCGATATAACGGCCGAACGACAGCACCAGGCCCGGATAGTCGGGAAGCATCAGGGGCGCAACAAACACCAGTCCCCACATCAATCCGGCGCCGAGCGCGCACAGAAAACCGGTCAACATAACAACTGGACTCGCAAGAGGAATCGCACAATGGCAATGCGAACCGATTATCCGCGCTTGCCGCTGTCCGGTCTTGTACCGATTTGCTGTTGGTATTGCGCCGGCGTCACGCCATAGGCGCGCTTGAACCATCGGTTCAGATGGCTTTGGTCCGTGAGGCCGGCTGCTGCGGCCGCATCGGACGGCGCGGCGCGTTGCGCGAGTAACGCCTTCGCACGTGCGGCGCGGCGGGCCTGCAGAAACTGGTGCGGCGTGGCGTGGAATGTTGCAGAAAACGTGCGCACGAAGTGGAATACGGACAGGCCCGCTTCTGCGGCCAGGATCTCGATGTTAAGCGGTTGGTCCAGGTTGGCCTCGATGCAGTCGAGCACGCGCTGCATCGAGGCCATGCGGCGCGCATCGCGGATCGGCGCCGGGCGCTGCGCATTGCTGCCGTAGCGCGCGACGATGGTATCGACCAGGTGCGTGAACCCCGACAGGAAACCGATATCGTCCGGCGCATGCCACATGGCACGGAAGGTCTGCCGGAATGCGTTGGCGAGCTTCGGGTCATGCACGGTCGCCTCGGCAAAGAACGCTTCGCTGCCTGTCAGCTCGTGCAAGGTGTCCGGTTCGATGTAGAGCATCTGGTAAGTCCAGCCGGTGTCGACTTCCGCCTGCCCGGTGTGCAGCTCGTCCGGATTCAGCAATACCAGCGTTCCGGCAGAAGCCAGGTGTTCTGTACCCTGGTAGCGAAAGCGCTCCACCCCGGCTTCGATTGCGCCCAGCGAGTACCCGTCGTGCACATGCGGCGCAAAGGCATGATCGACCAGTCGCGCCGAATACAGCTCCACGCCCGGCAGGTGCGGCGTGGCTTTGAAAGTCACGAATTCGGAAGGATGGTGGAACATGGGTGCGGTCACGACATCGGCAACCGGCAATCATAAAGCCATCCCGGAATCCGTGTCGCGGCGATTCAGGAATCGGGCAGCACGCCTGATCCGGTCCGTTGAGGGCGCAACGCCGAAAACAATGCCAGGAGCAAGCGTACCGGCCGGGAAGCGGTTTCATGCGTGGCGTCGACACAGGCGATTTCTGCCCTGGTTCGTGCATGGATTGTGATCCAGCCACTGTCTGCAAGTACGTGTGCCTGTCCTTCCTGCAACACGATGGCATGCCGGGCAATCTGTTCGCCAATGGATGTCGCCGGGGAGTGTATCAAGGCATCGCCCTGCAGTGCGACAACGATCATGCCGCGGCTGGCATGCAGATGAAGTTGTTGTCCCGGATGCAGCACTGACCTGCTTGGGTACTTTTCTTCCATGCTCCCTCTCCCGTCTTGATGAATGAAGATGTCTTCATGGTAGGAGTCAGGCAGATGGCAAAACAGACACAAGACACCTCAACCGGGGCCGGAACAGGATGGGAATGCACCATCTGTTATGGTTTGATTTTTTGATATCTATATCTGTTCGGTGCACAGTGAATAAGGGAACATGCGTCATGGACACGCAACCTCTTTATCGCCAAGTGGCGGATCACTATCTGTCAGCGATCCGGCTCGGCATGCTGCCGCAGGGCGAGCGCATGCCCTCTGTGCGCGCAATGATGCGTTTGCATGATGTCAGCCTGTCGACGGCGTTGCAGGCATGCCGCCAGCTGGAAAGCGAAGGATGGCTCGAGGCGCGCCCGCGCTCCGGCTATTTCGTGCGCCATCCCAAGCGGCTCGACATCCTGCCGGTGGAGGAGCCGAACCTGGCATTGCGCCCGGATCCCGCCCGGTATGTCGGCATTCATGCCCGCGTCTCCGAGTTCATTGCGCAGGGTCGCAGGCATCCGGTGCAATTCAACCTGTCCGGTGCGCGTGCCGCACCCGACCTGTATCCGTCCGAACAGCTCAGGAATGCTGCCATCCGTGCGCTACGGCGCAAGCCGGATCTGCTCGTGAGCGCCGGCGCGCCCGGCGGCAACGCCACTTTTCGTTCCGTCCTCAGCCGCCGCGCAATGGCAAGCGGATTGGTCGTGTCTCCCGATGACGTCACGATCACGCATGGCTGCATCGAAGCCTTGAACCTAGCCTTGCGTGCCGTTGCCGCGCCAGGCGATACGATTGCCGTCGAGTCGCCAACCTTTTACGGACTGCTGCAGATCCTGGAAAGCCTCGGCCTGCGTGCGCTGGAAATTCCCACGTCATCGGGAACCGGCATATCGGTCGATGCGCTCGAACTGGCACTGCAGGCCTATGCCAATATCAAGGCAGTGGTCGTCGTGCCGCACCTGCAAAACCCGCTGGGCAGCATCATGCCCGATGCGCACAAACAGCGGCTGGTGCAATTGTGCGAACGGCATGGCATTGCGCTGATCGAGGACGACACCTACAGCGAACTGGCTGACGGCGCGGCACCGCTTACTGCACTCAAGGCATGGGACCGCAGCGGCAACGTCATTTATTGCGCATCGCTGCACAAAATCCTCGCGCCCGGCATGCGCCTTGGCTGGATGTCCGCCGGACGCTGGCATGTACGCGTGGAGATGCTCAAGTACGCGCAAACCCGTGACAACGAAGAATGGCCGCAGATCGCAGCGGCGGAATACATGGCTTCTCCTGACTATGAACGCCATCTGCGTCGGTTGCGGTCAGCCCTGCGCGTCCAACGTGAACGCATGGCGGAGGCGATTGCCACGTACTTTCCGTTGGGGACGCGCCTCAGCATTCCGGCGGGAGGCTTGACGCTATGGATCGAGTTGCCGGAAAAGCTGCCGGCAACACAGGTGTTTGATGCGGCGATACGGGAAGGCATCCTGATTGCGCCCGGCGCGATGTTTTCCAACTCGAGCCGCTTTGACCATTTCATGCGCGTCAGCTGCGGCTGGCACTATACCGACGCGCTGGATGACGCGGTGCGCAGGCTTGGCCTGATTGCCAGTGAACTGTCGCGCGGGGTGATCGAGGCAGCATAACAGGCTTTAGTGTTCCCGCAGCGCCCTTCGATACTGGATTGCTTCGGCAACATGTGGCTGCGCGATGCTCGGCGCATCGGCGAGATCGGCGATGGTGCGTGCGACCTTCAATACACGATGGTAGGCACGTGCTGACCAGTTCAGGCGCGTCATTGCCGTACGCAGCAATTGTTCCGCTTGCTCATCCGGCTTGCAATGTATGTCGATTTCCGTGGTCGACAGTGCATGGTTACCCTTGCCTTGCCGCTTGTGCTGCCGATCAAATGCCCGCTCCACGCGTGCGGCAATCGCGCTGGACGGCTCGCCATTAGCCTGTTTCAGCAATTCTTCCTGGGGAAGTGCGCCGACCTGGATCTGCATGTCGATACGGTCGAGCAGCGGCCCGGAGATCTTGTCCTGATAGCGCGCGACGATGTCCGGCGTACAGCGGCATTTGTTGGCACTGTGGCCCAGATATCCGCAAGGACACGGGTTCATCGCGGCAATGAGCTGAAAGCGTGCAGGGAAGTCGGCCTGCCGGGCAGCACGCGAAATCGTAATATGTCCCGACTCCAGCGGTTCGCGCAACACTTCAAGCACTTTTCGGTCGAATTCCGGAAGTTCGTCGAGGAACAGGACACCACGATGGGCGAGTGAAATCTCTCCCGGGCGGGGTGTGCCGCCGCCACCCACCAGTGCCACACCGGAGGCGGTGTGATGCGGTGCGCGATATGGGCGCGCCTTCCAGCGCGAGATGGAGAAGCCCCCGTTCAAGGACTGCACTGCCGCCGACTCCAGTGCTTCCTCGTCGGTCATCGGTGGCAGGATGCCGGGAAAGCGCGCTGCCAGCATCGATTTTCCGGTGCCGGGCGGCCCGACCATCACCACACTGTGCCCGCCTGCTGCTGCGACCTCCAATGCGCGCTTTGCTTGCGCCTGGCCTTTGACGTCTGAAAAATCCGGATACACGGGGCGCGCTGCGTCGGCTTGCGCACGATGGCGCGCGAGACGTGCGTCGCTGTCGGTCGCCGCGAAGTGCGCACAAACCTGCAGCAGCGAATCGGCGGGAAAAATTGCGGCATCGCGGACGAGTGCCGCCTCATCTGCGTTGGCACGCGGCAGGATGAATGCGCGCTGCTTGCCGGAAGCGTCCGCGGCACGGTGCATCGCGTAAGTCATCGCCAGCGCACCGCGAATCGGGCGCAGTTCGCCCGACAGGGACAGCTCGCCCGCGAACTCGTAGCGGTCGAGATCGTCCGCCGGCATCTGCCCGGAGGCAGCGAGGATGCCGAGCGCAATCGGCAAGTCAAAACGCCCGGACTCCTTCGGCAGGTCGGCGGGCGCGAGGTTGACGGTGATGCGGCGGGCGGGAAATTCGAATCGTGCGTTCTGCAACGCGGCGCGTACACGGTCCTTCGATTCCTTCACCTCGGTTTCCGGCAAACCAACGATGGTGAAGGAAGGCAGACCGTTTGCGAGATGCACTTCGACGGTCACTTCGGGCGCATGCATGCCGGCCAGCGCCCGACTCTTCAGGACCGCAAGACTCATCGATCAGGGTTTGCGCAGTTGCGCTTCGAGTTCGGCGACGCGGGCTTCGAGTGCTTCCAGCTTGGCGCGGGTCTTGGCCAGCACCTGTGCCTGTACGTCGAATTCTTCGCGGGTAACGAGATCAAGGCGGGAGAAGCCTTGCGTCAGCATAGCCTTGACGTTCTTCTCCATGTCTTTGGCGGGGGAGTTTTCAAGTGCCTGGCTGATCTTTGCCTGCAGGTCGTTAAAGAAGTTGTTGCGATCCATGATAGTCCTGAGTGAACGGCGCACATTGATGGTGCGAGCAGCACGCATGCGCCTCAGTGTGGTGCGTGCCTTGCGCTACATCACCGGAAACGGGCGCAAGGAATGTGCGCGTCTTGCCGAAATGGCAAAAATGATAACGCAAACGCACCGAAAAAAGGTGGCATGAGTCCTGCTAAACAGTTGGAAAAATGCAATTCGCCGCATTTTTTCAACCCAACACCATAAAAGGGAACGCCATGAAAAAAATGATTCTTGCTGCTGCCGTGTTCGCTGCCTTTTCATCGTCTGCTTTCGCACAGCAAGCGGCTGCGTCCGATCATACCTTTACCGGCAACCTGACGCTAGCGAGCGACTACCGCTTCCGCGGTATTTCCCAGACTTTCCGCAAGCCGACCATACAAGGCGGTTTCGACTATGCGCACAGCAGCGGTTTTTATGTCGGCAACTGGAACTCCAACGTCAGCGGCAACCAGTATCCGGATGGCGCCAGCCTCGAAATGGATTTTTACGGTGGCTACAAGTTTGAGCCGGCGCCGAGGCTGACGGCCGATGTCGGTCTGCTTAAGTACTACTACCCGGGAGCACGCATTGCCGGTGTGAAGCCGGATGCGCTTGAACTGTACGTGGGCGCAACCTACAAGTGGTTTTCAGCGAAGTACAGCCATGCGATCAGCGACGACTATTTCGGTTTCGAGAATGCGGACGGCTCCTATTACCTCGACCTGAATGCGAACTTCGAGGTCGCCGACAAGACCGTGCTGGGTTTTCATGCCGGCCGCCAGAAGTTCAAGAACTACGGCGACTACAGCTACACCGACTACAAGGTCAGCCTGTCGCGTGACTTCGGCTTTGCCACGCTGGGCGTGGCGCTCGTGGGCTCCAATGCGGACGAGGCGAGCTACACCTATACCAACACCAGCGGCAGCAAGTCCAAGGATGTCAGCAAGACAGCGGCGGTGCTCTCTCTATCCAAAACGTTCTGATCCATAAGAGGTTCGCAATGAAACTGGTTACTGCAATCATCAAGCCATTCAAGTTGGACGAAGTGCGCGAAGCGCTGTCGGAGATCGACGTGCAGGGCATTACCGTCACCGAGGTCAAGGGCTTTGGCCGCCAGAAGGGCCACACCGAGCTGTATCGCGGTGCCGAGTATGTGGTCGATTTCCTGCCCAAGACAAAGATCGAGGCCGCCGTGGACGACGCGATCGTCGAGCGCGTGATCGAGGCGATCGAGGGCGCGGCCCGCACCGGCAAGATCGGCGACGGCAAGATTTTCGTGTACGACCTGCAGCAGGTCATCCGCATCCGTACCGGCGAAACAGGCAAAGACGCACTCTGAGGAGACTTCCATGAAAAAACCATTTTCCCGCTTCCTGACGGCTGCGGCATTCATCTGCTCGGTCGGATTCCTGCAGCCGGTGCTTGCCGAAGATGCGCCGGTTGCTACCGTTACTGCCCAGGCTGAATCTGCGGCTCCCGCTGCGGAGGCTCCTCCGGCCGCGCCGACTGCGGTATCGGCCCCTGAAGCTGCCCCCGAGCCGGCGGCAGAGCCCAAGCTCGACAGCGGCGACACCGCCTGGATGCTGACCTCCACCATGCTGGTCATCCTGATGACCATTCCAGGGCTTGCGCTCTTCTATGGCGGCCTGGCGCGTTCGAAGAACATGCTGTCCGTGCTGATGCAGGTGTTCGTCATCTTCGCGCTCATCACGATCCTGTGGGCGATCTACGGCTATTCGCTGACGTTCTCCGGCGAAGGCAGCTTCTTCGGCGGTTTTGACAAGCTGTTCCTGAAGGGGATTGCTGCCGATACGATGTCGGGGGCGCTGCCTACGATCCCTGAGTTTGTGTTCGTGGCCTTCCAGTCGACCTTTGCTGCCATCACCTGCGCACTGATCGTCGGCTCCTTTGCCGAACGCATCCGGTTCTCGGCGGTGCTGCTGTTCTCCGTGGTCTGGTTCACCTTCAGCTACGTCCCGATGGCGCATATGGTGTGGGGCGGCGGACTGCTGGGCAAGGATGGCGCGCTCGACTTCGCCGGCGGAACCGTGGTGCACATCAATGCCGGTATCGCCGGCCTGGTTGGCGCCTACGTGGTCGGAAAGCGCATTGGCTTTGGCCGGGAAGCGCTTACGCCGCACAGCCTGACGCTGACCATGGTGGGTGCTTCACTGCTGTGGGTAGGCTGGTTCGGCTTCAACGCCGGTTCCGCCGGTGCTGCCAACGGTGTCGCCGGCCTGGCCTTCATCAACACCATTCTTGCAACCGGCGCGGCCACGCTGTCGTGGATTGCGGGTGAAGCTCTCTTCAAGGGCAAGGGCTCGATGCTGGGTGCCGCTTCCGGTGCGGTCGCGGGCTTGGTCGCCGTGACGCCAGCGGCCGGCTTCATCGGCCCGATGGGCTCCATCATCATCGGCTTGATCGCTGGCCTCGTCTGCCTGTGGGGTGTAGGCGGCCTGAAGAGGATGCTGGGTGCGGATGACGCATTTGATGTGTTCGGCGTCCATGGCCTGGGCGGCATCATCGGTGCGCTCCTGACCGCCGTGTTCGCGGCGCCCAGCCTGGGCGGCGTGCAAGGTGCCGATTACCTCATCGGCCATCAGTTGTGGGTGCAGCTGAAAAGCGTGCTGCTGACGATCGTATGGTCCGGCGTGGTGGCCTATGTCGCCTACAAGCTGGTGGATCTGGTGGTCGGTCTGCGCGTGCCGGAGGAGCAGGAACGCGAAGGCCTGGATATCACCAGCCATGGTGAGTCCGCCTATCACGCCTGATTGCTGTCTCCCGAGGGTTTTTGACGGCGCCTCTGCGGAGGCGCCGTTTTTTTTCGTGCCGCACTTTAAAATTGCCGAACCGCCCGGATATACATGCCTCATGGCACGGCCTGCTTCTTGTCAAATGTGAAACAGGTCCCGGATAACCCGATTCTTCAACAAGCATCTGCAGGCGCTCGACAGCGAATACCGTTAGAATCGGCAGCACTCCCTCTTGCAAAAATGCTTATACGGCAAAGGTTTATATGGTTCCCCACCTCGTCACGGCCCTGAATGGCCCGCTCCTCGACCTCGAAAAGAAAATGCTGGCCGCGACGCCGGCGATCGAACGCTGGTTCCGCCTCGAATGGCAGGAACACACCCCGCCGTTCTATTGTTCGGTGGATCTGCGCAATGCCGGTTTCAAGCTTGCGCCCGTCGATACCAATCTCTTCCCCGGCGGCTTCAACAACCTGTCGCCGGAAATGCTGCCACTGGCAGTGCAGGCCGCGATGGCCGCAATCGAAAAATATTGTCCCGATGCCAAGAACCTGCTGCTGATCCCGGAGCGCCACACGCGCAACACTTTCTACCTGCAGAACGTCGCGCGGCTGATGCAGATCTTCCGGCAGACCGGGCTTAATGTGCGGCTCGGCTCGCTGTCCGAGGACATCAAGGAGCCGACCCAGATCGACCTGCCCGACGGCAGCTCGTTGCTGCTCGAGCCGCTGGAGCGCATTGCGAACGGTCGCCGTGTCGGCCTGAAGAATTTCGACCCGTGCACGGTCCTGCTCAACAACGACCTGTCGTCCGGCATCCCGTCCATTCTCGAAAACCTGCATGAGCAGAACCTGCTGCCGCCGCTGCATGCCGGCTGGGCAGTGCGGCGCAAGACCAACCATTTCGCCGCCTATGATGAGGTGGTCAAGCGCTTCGCGAAGATGATCGACATCGACGGCTGGATGCTCAATCCGTATTTTGCCAAGTGCGGCCAGATCGACTTCCATGAACGCACTGGCGAGGAATGTCTTGCCTCGAATGTGGATATGCTGCTGACGAAGATCCGCAAGAAGTACAAGGAATACGGCATCAAGGAAAAACCTTTTGTCATCGTCAAGGCGGACGCCGGGACCTACGGTATGGGCATCATGACGGTCAAGGATGCGAGCGAAGTGAAGGACCTTAACCGCAAGCAGCGCAACAAGATGGCGGTGGTGAAGGAAGGCCTAGAAGTGAACGACGTGATCATCCAGGAGGGCGTGCACACGTTCGAGCAGATCAACGACAACGTGGCCGAGCCGGTGGTGTACATGATCGACCGCTATGTGGTCGGCGGTTTCTATCGCGTGCATGCCGAGCGCGGCATCGATGAGAACCTGAATTCGCCTGGCATGCATTTCGTGCCGCTCGCCTTCGCGCAGCAGCATGCGCTACCTGACCTGCAGGCGAAGCCCGGCACCGCGCCGCCGAATCGTTTCTACATGTACGGCGTGGTCGCACGCATGGCCTTGCTGGCAGCGTCGATCGAGCTGGAAAAGACGGATCCCAATCCTGAAATTTACTGAGGGGCGGACGCATGAAATTCGCCTTTCTTGCCGATCCTCTTGATCAGTTCAAGACCTACAAGGACACGACCTACGCAATGATGGCCGAGGCGGCGAAGCGCGGCCACGAAGTCTACGCGTTCCAGCAGAAGCACATGGCATTCCATGAAGGAACGGTGGTTGCCAACGCTGAGCGGATCACGCTGACCGGTGACGCCGACGACTGGTATCGCGCCGAAGCACCGATGGCGATGCAGCTGAGCGAGTTTGACGCGGTGATGGTGCGCAAGGATCCGCCGTTCAACATGGAGTACATCTACCTGACGTATCTGCTGGAGGTGGCGGAAACCCAGGGCGCGCGCATCTTCAACCGGCCGCAAGCCATTCGCAGTCATAACGAAAAACTCGCCATCGCGCAGTTTCCGCAGTTTACGGCCCCGACACTGGTGACTAGCGACGAGTCCCGCGTGCGCGCCTTCCACCGCGAGCACAAGGACATCATCCTCAAGCCGCTGGACGGCATGGGTGGTGCCGGCATTTTCCGCGTGAAGGAAGAGGGCCTGAACCTGGGCTCCATCGTCGAGACGCTGACCGAAAACGGTCGGCATACGATCATGGTGCAGCGTTTCATCCCCGAGATCACCGAGGGTGACAAGCGCATCCTGCTGATCGGTGGAAAGGTGGTGCCGTACAGCCTGGCGCGAATTCCGCAGGGTGGGGAAGTGCGCGGCAACCTCGCCGTCGGCGGCCTCGGCGTGGCACAGCCGTTGTCCGATCGTGACCGTGAAATCGGCGAGGGGCTTGCAGCACTTCTTTTGTCGCGGGGCCTATTGCTGGTAGGATTGGACGTTATCGGGGATTATTTGACGGAAATAAATGTCACCAGTCCGACCTGCTTCCAAGAGATCGCCCAACAGACAGGCTTCAATGTGGCCGGCATGTTCATTGATGCGCTTGAGCAGCAGTGTCAGTGATTTTCTTGCACTCGTCATGCCGCACGCCGTGCATGGCGATGGCGGCAACCGGTTTTGCTCCGGATCCTCGCGCATATTCACCAGAGTCGGCGGTGGCGTCGACCAGTTTAGGCCGGGGCTAGCATGATTGGTATTCTCCTCTTGACGCACGAACCGCTGGGCGCTGCATTCATTGAAGCGGCCACGCATGTGTTTCGTGCCCGGCCGGAGAGAATGGAGGCAATCGACGTGCGCGCCGACCAGGATACCGCCGAAGTCAACCGTCTTGCGCAAGAGGCCATTGAGCGGCTGGATGATGGCACCGGCGTGCTCGTCATCACTGACGTTATGGGTGGCACGCCTTCCAACTGTACGCTGTGCCTCAGCAACCCGGGACGCATCGATGTAATCGCCGGTATCAGCCTGCCGATGTTGCTGCGCGCGCTTACCTATCGCAATGACACGCTCGATGTAGTCGTCGAAATGGCCTTGGCCGGCGGCCAGAGCGGCGCTGTCCGGGTGGACAACCGCGTGCGGCTTTCCCCGACCTGAAAACCAGAACTAGAAACACAGACATGATTCAACAGGAAATTGAAATCATCAACAAGCTTGGGTTGCATGCACGTGCATCGGCCAAGTTGACGCAGCTCGCCGCAAAATTCCAGAGCGAAGTGTGGATGACCCGGAACGCGCGCCGCGTCAATGCCAAGTCCATCATGGGCGTGATGATGCTGGCCGCCGGCAAGGGATCCAAAGTCCTTCTCGAGACCAATGGCGCCGACGAGCAGGCATGCTTTGACGCGATCGCCGAGCTGATCCAGAATAAATTCGGCGAAGGCGAGTAGGACATACACGTTCTGACACCGCAATGGCCTCCTTCACGCTCCACGGTATCCCGGTCTCACGCGGCATCGCCATCGGCCGCGCGCACCTGCTCGCGCCGGCCGCGCTCGACGTCAAGCATTACCTGATTCCGCAAGAACAGGTGGAGGCGGAAGTGCAGCGCCTGCAAAAGGCGATTGCCACTGTTCACAAGGAACTGCAGACCATCTGGAATGAATTGCCGAAGGACGCTCCGGCCGAGCTCGGCGCGTTCATCGACGTGCATGCACTGATCCTCTCCGACCCGATGCTGTCGGAGGTGCCGCTCGATATCATCCGCAACCGCTACTACAACGCCGAATGGGCGCTCGTGACGCAGATCGACGAGCTGTCGGCGCAGTTTGACGAGATTGAGGATGCCTACCTGCGTGAGCGCAAGAGCGACATCCAGCAAGTCGGCGAGCGGGTATTGAAGGCCTTGACCGGCAGTGCACTGAATGTGCCGGGTGAGTCGGAAGAGTCCGCGGGCCGCATGATTGTTGTCGCGCACGACATCTCGCCGGCAGACATGCTGCAGTTCAAGGATCGCGCGTTCGGTGGTTTTGTCACCGACCTCGGCGGGCAGAACTCGCACACCGCCATCGTCGCCCGCAGCCTCGATATCCCTGCCGTGGTCGGCATGTATAACGCATCGGCGCTGATCGAGCAGGATGACTGGGTCATCATCGATGGCGATGCCGGTGTCGTGATCGTCGACCCGACGCCGAATGTGCTTGAGCAGTACCGCGAACGGCAGGCGCGCCTGCTGCGCGAACGCAAGAAGCTCGGCAAGCTGAAGAAAACGCCGGCTGTTACGCGCGACGGCACGGAAGTGACGCTGCTGGCGAACATCGAGTTGCCCGACGACTGTACCGGCGCACTCGATGCCGGGGCAGTGGGCGTAGGCCTGTTCCGGTCCGAATTCCTGTTCATGGGGCGGGCCGGTTACGTGCACAAGCTGCCGTCGGAAGACGAGCAGTTCGAGTCCTATCGCCAGGCAGTGGTCGCAATGAAGGGCAAGCCGGTGACGATCCGCACGCTCGATATCGGCGCAGACAAGCCGCTCGATGCGGCGGAGCAGACGGCGCTCAACCCGGCGCTGGGGCTGCGCGCGATCCGCTTCTGCCTGGCCGAGCCACAAATGTTCCTGGCGCAATTGCGCGCAATCCTGCGTGCGTCGGCCTACGGGCCGGTCAAGCTGTTGATCCCGATGCTCGCGCATGCGTTCGAAATCGACCAGACGCTGGCGATGATCGAGCAGGCCAAGACGCAGCTGCGCAACGCGAACAAGAAATTCGACCCGCTGATTCCCGTCGGCGCGATGATCGAAATCCCGGCGGCGGCATTGACTCTTCCGCTGTTCGTCAAACGGCTGGATTTCCTTTCCATCGGTACCAACGACCTGATTCAGTACACGCTGGCGATCGACCGTGCTGACCACGAGGTTGCGCACCTGTACAACCCGTTGCATCCCGCGATTCTGTACCTGCTCTCCAGCACGATTTCGATCGCGTCCAAGGCCGGTGTTCCGGTTGCCGTATGCGGCGAGATGGCAGGCGATACCAAACTGACCCGCCTGCTCCTCGGTATGGGGCTGCGCGAGTTTTCGATGCACCCGACCCAGATTCTTGCAGTCAAGCAAGAGATCCTGAACACGGATCTGCAAGCGATCACTCCGCAGGTAAGGAAGATACTTCGTACGATGGAACCCGCAGCAATCGTCGATGCCGTAGAGCAATTAAGGATTCTCTGACCTCGGCCATGCCGACGGCGATTGAGCGCTTTGGGTTACCAGATGCGCAATTGTGTGTTGAACGATTGACCAACTTGGGCATGTTCATGAAAAACAGTAGAAGGCAACGGCCGGAAGTTTGACGCACGGAACTGTCTTGGTTATTCTTATGCAATGCGCCGATTTGAAAATCAGCTTGCGGGCGCGTAATAAATACGGCTAAAGCGAGCTTGCCCATAAGCCCTGTATTAGCCCGACGAGCCAACGCTTTCGGGCTTTTTTGTTTTTGGCGTATCGGAAATCCCGCCGGATGGCGGAGTATGGACGGTGCGCGTTTTTTGGACCGCTATGTCATCACTTGGAATCGTCGTCCCGCAATCGATGCATTTCGCGGAGCCGCTGCCCCTCAGTAGCGGCGCTTCGCTGTCCGACTACACCTTAATGTATGAAACATACGGCACGCTCAATGCCGACAAGTCGAATGCTGTGCTGATTTGCCATGCACTCAATGCGTCGCACCACGTTGCCGGTATGTACGAGCGGGCGGACGGCAGCAAAAATGTGGGTTGGTGGGACAACATGGTCGGTCCGGGCAAACCGGTCGATACTGATCGTTTTTTCGTCATCGGCGTCAACAATCCCGGCTCCTGTTTCGGCTCGACCGGCCCGATGCATACCAACCCGGCCACCGGCAAGCCGTACGGCGCAGACTTCCCCGTGGTGACGGTGGAAGACTGGGTGCGCGCGCAGGCGCGCCTTGCCGATGCGCTCGGCATCCAGCAGTTTGCTGCGGTGATGGGCGGCTCGCTTGGCGGCATGCAGGCACTGTCGTGGAGCATGTTGTTCCCGGAGCGCTTGCGTCACTGCGTTGTGATTGCGTCCACGCCGAAGCTGTCGGCGCAGAACATTGCGTTCAATGACGTCGCACGGCAGGCGATCCTGACCGATCCCGACTTCCATGGCGGTCATTATTACGAGCATGGCGTCGTGCCCAAGCGCGGGCTGCGCGTGGCACGCATGGTCGGCCACATCACCTACCTGTCCGACGACAGCATGGCCGAGAAATTCGGCCGGGGGCTGCGCAACGGCGATTACCAGTTTGGCTACGGCATCGACTTCGAGATCGAATCCTACTTGCGCTATCAGGGCGACAAGTTCTCGGAATACTTTGACGCCAACACGTATCTCTTGATTACCAAGGCGCTCGACTACTTTGATCCGGCGCGTGAACATGGCGACGACCTGACGAAGGCGCTGGCCGATACCAAGGCCGATTTCCTGCTGGCGTCCTTCACGACGGACTGGCGCTTCTCGCCGGAGCGCAGCCGCGAGATCGTGCAGGCACTGGTCAACAACAAGCGCCGCGTGACCTATGCGGAGATTGACGCGCCGCACGGCCACGACGCTTTCCTGCTGGAGGATCCGCGTTACATGAATGTCGTACGCGCCTATTACAACCGCGTCTGGCAAGGCATCAGCCAAGGAGGCCGGGCATGAATTTCCGTGAATTGAGCACCCTGCGTCCCGACCTCGCCTTCATCGCGCACTGGGTGCGCAACCGTTCGGAAGTGCTGGACCTCGGCTGCGGCGACGGCGTGATGCTCGAGTATTTGCAGTCGGATAAGCAGTGCCTCGGCTATGGCGTCGAGATTGACGACGACAAGATCCCGCTGTGCGTAAACCGTGGCGTCGCCGTGATCCAGCAAGACCTGGAATCGGGACTGGCGATGTTTGCCGACAATGCCTTCGACATGGTGTTGTGCCTGTCCGCCCTGCAGATGATGAAGAATGTTGAAGGCGTGCTGTGCGACATTGCCCGCGTGGGGCGCGAAGCCATCGTGTCTTTCCCCAATTTCGCCTACTGGCCGCATCGCATTGCGTTGCTGCGCGGGCGCATGCCGGTATCGAAATCGCTGCCATACGAGTGGTACGACACACCCAACCTGCGGTGCGCGACGATCAAGGATTTTGAGGAACTTGCCAATAAAGCGGGACTCGAAGTGCTCGAATGCATCGCCTTGCACGAAGGAAAGCCCGTATCATTTTTGCCGAACTGGCGTGGCAGTCTCGCGGTGTTCCGGCTGCGCAAAAAGATTGCAGCATAAAGTTGTTGTTGCGACATGCAAAGCGGGAATCCGATAGCCGGTTCCGGCCTGCAGGTGCACACGATATGGATTGCCAGTTTGCACAATTCACCAAGATGCACTGACATGCACCGGCCGTCGGTCCTTCGACCTTGCGCCGTCACCGTAGGAAATACCGGATGAGCAATAAAAAGGGAGACAACAAGACCGGTGCGCGCATCCGCGATGCCTTCCTCCAGCCCTCTGCCTGGACGATGTTTTTTTTCGGTTTTGCCTCCGGCCTGCCGTTCCTGCTGGTCGCCGGCACACTGGCCTACTGGCTGAAGGAAAACGGCATCACGCTCAAGGACATCACCATGATCGCCAGCGCGGGCATGGCCTATTCCTTCAAGTTCCTGTGGGCGCCGTTCATCGACCGCGTGCGATTGCCGCTGCTGGGGCGGCTCGGCCAGCGGCGCAGCTGGCTGTTGCTGGCACAGGTGTTCGTGATGATCGGGTTGGGGGCGATGGCATCGGTCACGCCATCACAGCTCGGCCTGTTCGTCGGGTTGACGCTGATGGTGGCGTTTGCCGGCGCCACGCTGGACATCGCAGTCGATGCCTATCGTATCGAGATCGCGCCGAAGGAAGCGCAGGGCGCGCTGGTTGCGACGTATTCCCTCGGCTACCGGATCGCGCTGATCGTCACCGGCGCAGTGGCGCTGGTACTCGCCGATCACACCATCTGGCCCAACGTGTACCGGGTCATGGCCTTGTGCATGCTGGTGCCGATCGTCGTCAACCTGTTCTCGCGCGAGCCGGACGTCGTGCGCGTGCGGGCACAGAGCTGGGCGGAAGGGCTGCGCGAAGGCGTGATCGAACCGTTCGCCGATTTCTTCCGGCGCTTTGGCGGTCGCGTCGGACTGTTGATCCTGCTGTTCATTCTGTTGTTCAAGATTTCGGACCAGGCGCTGGTCGGCGGCATCATGGGGCCGTTCTATCTGGACCAGGGCTTTACCAAGACCGAGATTGCAGCGGTCTCAAAGGTCTACGGCATCTGGGTCGGTATTGCCGGCGCATTCCTTGGTGGCATTGCCGTTGCGCGCTGGGGCGTCGAGCGCGGTTTGTTGGCCGGCATCATTACCGGCGCAGCAAGCAACCTGTTGTATTTGTGGCTGATCGGTGCGAACGGCAACGTCGCCATGCTGACGCTCGTGATTTCCGGTGAAAACCTGGCACAGGGTATCCTCGGCACGACCGCCGTCGCGTACCTGTCGGCACTGGTGAACCAGCGCTACACCGCGACGCAGTATGCGTTGTTCAGTTCGCTGATCACGCTGCCGGGAAAGGTGCTGGGCTTCTATTCCGGTCGCATCGTCGAAGCGGTCGGCTATGCGCCGTATTTCTGGATCACCACACTGGCAATCGTTCCCGCCGTTGCGCTGTACTTCTGGCTGCGGCCGCGCGTGAAGCTGGAAGCGGATATATCCGAAAGCTGATTGCACTGCCACGATTGCCGTGCCAGCCGTTGAAAATCGAGCATGCCGGCGCCATGTAATTGGCGCTTGCTCGGTCCCGGCAACTATGGGACAACGAGCAGAAATTGGCATAAAGGACAATTCATGAAACGTTTGATTTCCTCCGTGGTGACTCTTGCTGTGCTCGCGGCCCCCGTGCCTTATGTCGCTGCAAAGGATGCGGTCAGCCCGGATGGTGTGCAGGTCGAGGAAATGTCGCCCCTGCGTAACCTCGTACCGGAAGGCGAGCTTGAAGCGGCCGCGCTCCAGCAATACTCCGGCCTCAAGCAGCAGGCGCAGCAGAAGGGCATGCTTGTGGCGGAAAGCGATCCGCAGGTGCAACGCCTGCGCGCGATTGCGAAGAAGATCATTCCGCATGCTGAACGCTGGAATCCCGCTGCGACCGACTGGCAATGGGAAGTCAACCTGCTCGATTCAAAGGAAGTCAATGCGTTCTGTATGCCAGGAGGCAAGATCGCCTTCTTCAGTGGTCTGCTGACGACCCTAAAGCTGACTGACGACGAAGTCGCCATCGTGATGGGGCACGAAATCGCGCACGCGCTGCGCGAGCATGGCCGCGAACGGCTGGCCAAGTCCAGCCTCACCAATGCGGGTGCAAAAGTGTTGGGTTTCGGCCTGTCCGCGCTCCTGGGCGTTGACCCGAACCTGACCGATGCGGCGACCGGGCTCGGCGCCAATCTCGCGATCATGAAGTTCTCGCGCAGTGACGAGACGGAGGCTGATCTGGTCGGGCTCGATATTGTGGCGCGCGCAGGTTACGACCCGCGCGCCGGCATCGCACTGTGGCAGAAGATGGGTTCGTTGGGCCGAAATGCGATGCCGCAGTGGTTGTCGACGCACCCGGCAGGCAAGAGCCGCATTGCGGAGATGCAGCGACACATGCCGTCGGTGATGCCGCTGTATGCGAAAGCCAGGGGCGTGCAGATGACCGCATTGCCGCCGTACCAGAGCAACGTCAAGAGCATTGCTCCGATCAAATAGCAGGATATTCGGCGCCCGCCGCAGCTGGCGCCCTAAACGACATGGGCCGCATCGCGCGGCCCATTTTTTTGGTTAAACGGCCGCGGGCGGCCAAGGACGGGTTTTATGCTGCGTCCAACGCCTGGTCGAGGTCGGCAATCAGGTCATCGATATGCTCGATGCCGACCGACAGGCGCAACATGTCTTCCGACACGCCTGCCTTGGCCAGTTCTTCCGGGTTCAGCTGACGGTGTGTGGTCGATGCCGGATGGGTCGCCAGCGACTTGGCATCGCCGATGTTCACCAGTCGTGTAAACAGCTTCAATGCATCCAGCACGCGTGCACCGGCTGCGCGAGGGTCGGCCTTGTCGACGGTCTTCAGGCCGAAGGACAGGATGCCGGATGCCTTGCCGCCCATGTACTTCTTCACCAGCGCATTGTCAGCATGGTCTTCGAGGCCGGCGTAGTTCACCCATGCCACCTTCGGATGCTTCTTCAGGTGCTTGGCGATCGCCACCGTGTTGTCGCAGATGCGGTCCATGCGCAGCGCCAGCGTCTCGATACCCTGCAGAATCAGGAAGGCGTTCATCGGCGAAATCGCCGCACCCATGTTGCGCAGCGGAACCACGCGAGCGCGGCCGATAAACGCGGCCGGTCCGAGTGCTTCGGTGTACACCACGCCGTGGTAGGACACATCCGGCTCGTTCAGGCGCTTGAAGCGGTCCTTGTGCTGTGCCCACGGGAACTTGCCGCTGTCGACGATCGCACCGCCGACGCTGTTGCCATGGCCGCCGAGGTACTTGGTCAGCGAATGCACGACGATGTCGGCACCGTGCTCGAACGGACGGCACAGATAGGGGCTGGGGACCGTGTTGTCGACGATCAGCGGAATGCCATGCGCATGCGCGATGTCGGCCAGCTTGGCGAAGTCGGTCACATTGCCGAGCGGGTTGCCGACTGATTCGCAGAAGATGGCCTTGGTGCGGCCGTCGATCAGCGATGCGAAGCTTTCCGGCTTGCGTGCGTCCACAAAGCGCACCTCGATGCCCATCTGCGGCAGCGTATGCGCAAACAGGTTGTAGGTGCCGCCGTACAGCTGGCTTGCGGAAATGATGTTGTCGCCGGCTTCGGTGATGGTCTGGATCGCATAGGTGATCGCCGCCATGCCGGATGCAACGGCCAGTGCCGCGATGCCGCCCTCGAGTGCAGCAATGCGCTTTTCCAGCACATCCTGCGTCGGATTCATGATGCGAGTGTAGATGTTGCCCGGCACCTTCAGGTCGAACAGGTCCGCGCCGTGCTGCGCGCTGTCGAAGGAATAGGCAACCGTCTGGTAAACCGGCACGGCTACCGCTTTGGTAGTCGGATCCGGTGAGTAGCCGGCGTGTACAGCCAATGTTTCAATTTTCATGTCGTCCCCGTCAGTGTTAGAAAATCAATACCGGCCGACATTGTGCCACGCCATCCTTGCGCAGCAAACCAGCCTACATCGCCCACTCGTATTCAACTGTCAGCGGCGCATGGTCGGAGAAGCGTTGCTCCTTGTAAATTGCGGCGGTGCATGCCGTGTCGGCAATGCCGGCGGTGGAGATGTGGTAGTCGATGCGCCATCCGACGTTGTTCGCCCATGCCTGCCCGCGGTTGCTCCACCAGGTATACGCTTCGCCGGTGGTTTCCGGATGCAGCTTGCGGTATACGTCCCGCCAGCCGATCTCGTCGAACACGCGCGTCATCCATGCGCGCTCTTCCGGCAGGAAGCCCGAATTCTTCTGGTTGCTCTTCCAGTTCTTCAGGTCGATCTCCTTGTGCGCGATATTCCAGTCGCCGCAGATCACGATTTCCTGGCCGCTTTCGCGCAGCTTGGCGAGATGCGGCAGGAACACCTCCATGAAGCGGAATTTCGCCTGCTGGCGTTCCTCGCTGGAAGAGCCGGACGGGCAATACAGGGAAATGACGGACAGCTTGCCGAAGTCGCACTGCACATAGCGGCCTTCCGCATCGAACTCATGGCAGCCGAAGCCGACCTGGATCGCATCCGGCTCGAACTTCGAGTAAATGCCGACGCCGGAGTAGCCTTTCTTCTCGGCGTAGTGGAAATGGCCGTGGTAGCCGTGCGGCGACAGGAATTCCGGCGTCATGTCGGTGGCTTGCGCCTTGAGTTCCTGCACGCAGACGAAGTGCGGCGCCTGCTGCTGCATCCATTCGAAAAAACCTTTTTTGGCGGCGGAGCGGATACCGTTGAGGTTGGCGGAAACGATCTTGAGCATGGTTGGTACTAGGAAAAAGAATGGCGGCTAGCATAACCGATTGCTCCTGAAATTTCCGTGGCCGCCCGCGCAACGTCCTTGCAACACCCTTTACAATGCCTGCTTTGCCGGCCGTGTCGCCGCGTTGTCAATTTATACAGATTGAGGGCATCTTGAGTAAGCTACGTCAGGAATTCATTGCATTCTCCGTTTCCACCGGTGTGTTGCGCTTCGGTGAGTTCGTCACCAAAGCCGGCCGCACGTCGCCGTATTTCTTCAATGCCGGTCTGTTCAACGACGGCGCCACCCTCGGCAAGCTGGCGGATTTCTATGCGCAGACGCTGCTCGATTCCGGCGTCGAATTCGACATGCTGTTCGGCCCGGCCTACAAGGGCATCACGCTGGCTTCCGCCACCGCGGTCGCGCTGGCCAATAAGGGACGCAATGTGCCGTTCGCGTTCAACCGCAAGGAAGCCAAGGACCATGGAGAAGGCGGCACCATCGTCGGCGCCAAGCTGCAAGGCAAGGTCGTCATCATCGACGACGTGATCTCCGCTGGCACCTCGGTGCGCGAGTCGGTCGAGATGATCCGCGCTGCCGGTGCGACCCCGTGCGCGGTGCTGATTGCACTGGACCGCATGGAGCGCTCGGGCAAGGACGGCGCCCTGTCCGAAGGCTCGGCAGTGCAGGAAGTGACGAAGGCCTATGGCATTCCGGTGGTGTCGATCGGCAACCTGAACGACTTGCTGGAGTACATTTCGAATGCCGGCGCAGGTGCTGACCTCGCCAAGTACAAGGATGCTGTTGCAGCGTACCGTACCCGCTATGGCGTGATGTAAGCAGTAAGACTGGAATGAGAAAAGGGCGCATCGAAATGCGCCCTTTTTTATTTTGAAGCGACTTCGGGCCGCTTCATCTGTGTAGCTTTATGCGGACAGCTTCTGCTTGAGCAATTCCGTCAGCTGCGCCGGATTCGCCTTGCCCTTCGTCGCCTTCATCGCCTGGCCGATGATCGCGTTGAACGCCTTTTCCTTGCCGGAGCGGAATTCCTCGACCGACTTCGCATTCGCAGCCAGCACTTCGTCGACGATCTTCTCCAGCGCCCCGGAATCCGAAATCTGTTTCAGGCCTTTGGCTTCGATGATGTCGTCGGCCAGCGATGGCTTGTCGGAAGGCGTCTCCCACATCGCGCCGAACACTTCCTTGGCGATCTTGTTCGAGATCGTGCCGTCAGCGATGCGCTGCAGCAGTAACGCGAGCTGCTCCGCCTTCACCGGCGCATCGGCAATATCCACTCCGGCACGGTTCAGCGTCGACGAGACATCGCCCATCAGCCAGTTGGCCGCCGGCTTCGCTTGCTCCTTGCCGGCCTTGGTGACGACCGCCTCGAAGTAGGACGCCATGGCTTTGGACTGCGTCAGCACCGCAGCATCGTATTCCGGCAGGCCGTAGTCCTTCACGAAGCGCTCGCGCATCGCACCCGGCAGTTCCGGCATCGTCGCCTTCACGCGCTCGATCCATTCCTGCGCAATCACCAGCGGTGGCAGGTCGGGGTCGGGGAAGTAGCGGTAATCCTGCGCGTCTTCCTTGCTGCGCATGGAACGCGTTTCCTTGCGGTCCGGATCGTACAGGCGGGTTTCCTGCACCACGGTGCCGCCATCCTCGATCAGCTCGATCTGGCGCCGCACTTCGTAGTTGATCGCCTCTTCGAGGAAGCGGAACGAGTTCAGGTTCTTGATCTCGCAACGCGTGCCAAATTCCTTCTGGCCGACCGGACGTACCGACACGTTCGCGTCGCAGCGGAACGAGCCTTCCTGCATGTTGCCGTCGCAGATGCCCAGCCACACGACCAGTGAATGCAGCGCCTTCGCATAGGCGACCGCTTCGGCAGCGCTGCGCATGACCGGTTCGGTGACAATCTCCAGCAGCGGCGTACCGGCGCGGTTGAGGTCGATGCCGGACATGCCGTGATAGTCCTCATGCAGCGACTTGCCGGCGTCTTCTTCCAGATGCGCGCGCGTCAGCTGCACGGTGCGCATTTCCGGCTTGCCGTCCCTCTCCAGAATGAACGACACGGTGCCGCCCTGCACAACCGGGATCTCGTACTGACTGATCTGGTAACCCTTGGGCAGGTCAGGGTAGAAGTAGTTCTTGCGCGCGAAGATCGACTGCGGCGCGATGGTGGCGCCGATCGCCAAGCCAAACTGGATCGCGCGCTCGACGGCGCCCTTGTTCATCACGGGCAGCACACCCGGCAGCGCCAGGTCCACCGGGCAGGCCTGCGTGTTGGGCTCGGCGCCGAAGCGCGTCGATGCGCCACTGAAGATTTTCGATTGTGTCGAGAGTTGTGCGTGCGTCTCAAGACCGATTACGACTTCCCACTGCATAGTGTCCTCACTTATTCTTCGTAGCGGCACTCGCCGGACTTCAGGTCCACCGACAGTGCCGAAAAATTGGGGCGCGATCCGCACAATGCGGGGCACGTGGGCGTCACTTTCATCATGTCGCCTTCCCGCTCAATCCGGATCGTGCAGTTCATGCCGCGATCAAACGTGAATCCGCGCTTACTGCGCGCAGCGCGCGCATCCTTCAGCGCCACGCGCCACATCGCCTTGGCTCCTTCTTCCCGCACTTCGGCCGTCAGGCCATCGCTTTGGTCGATGCTGCAGTCAAAACCGTGCGTGCTGCGGTACAGGGCCGATTCCCATTGGAAGGCTTCAATGCGCTCACCTTTGAGCCGGAATGCGCCGTTGTCTGCATAAATGACGCGTTCGCCATCCATCTCCCGCGCCACGCTGCACGAAAACTTGGTGTCCAGCTCCTGCGCAGCAACGATGCCGCTGGCAGCAATCAGCAGGAATGCAGTGGTGCGGAAGAAGGATTTCATACGCCCTCCGGTTTGCGCTGGTGCCAGTCGGTCACGCGCTGGAACTGGTGCGCGACGTTCAGCAGTTTCGCTTCGTTGAAGTAGTTGCCGATGATCTGCAGGCCGACCGGGCGCTTGCCATTCTCGTCGCCCTGGCCGAAGCCGCAGGGAATCGACATGCCGGGCAGCCCAGCCAGGCTGGTCGACAGGGTGAAGATGTCGGCCAGGTAGTTGGCAACCGGATCATCGGCCTTGTCACCGAGATCCCAGGCCACTGTCGGCGCGACCGGTCCCATGATGACGTCGCATTGCTGGAACGCGTTCTGGAAGTCCTGTGCGATCAGGCGGCGGATCTTCTGCGCCTGCAGGTAGTAGGCGTCGTAGTAACCATGCGACAGCACATAGGCGCCAACCAGGATACGGCGCTTCACTTCTTCGCCGAAGCCCTCGGCGCGCGACTTGCGGTACATGTCGCCAAGGTCCTTGTACTCCTTGGCACGATGGCCATAGCGCACGCCGTCAAAGCGCGACAGGTTGGACGACGCTTCCGCCGGCGCGATCACATAGTAGACAGGGATCGACAGCTCGGTCTTGGGCAGCGAGATGTCAACTAGCGTCGCCCCCAGCTTTTCATACTCGCGCAATGCTGCGCGCACTGCCTGTTCGACATCGCTTGCCAGTCCGGCACTAAAGTATTCACGCGGAATGCCGATCTTGAGGCCTTGCAGGTTGTTGTTGAGGTCGCGGGTGAAGTCCTCGTCAGGACGCTCGAGGCTGGTGGAGTCTTGCGGATCGAAGCCGGCCATCGCGTTGAGCAGCAGGGCGCAGTCTTCCGCAGTCTGCGCCATCGGGCCACCCTGGTCGAGCGAGGATGCAAAAGCGATCATGCCGAAGCGCGACACGCGGCCATAGGTCGGCTTGATGCCGGTGACGCCGCAGAAGGATGCCGGCTGGCGAATCGAACCACCGGTGTCGGTCGCTGTCACAGCGGGGGCCAGTCGGGCAGCAATCGCCGCAGCCGAGCCGCCGGAGGATCCGCCGGGAATTGCGTTCTTGTCCCAGGGGTTCTTGACCGGGCCGAAAAACGAGTTTTCGTTGGAAGAACCCATGGCAAATTCGTCACAGTTCAATTTTCCGAGCGTGACCATGCCTGCCGTGCGGAACTGTTTCACCACAGTAGCATCGAAGGGGCTGACATAAGTTGAGAGCATCTTCGAGGACGCGGTGGAGCGCCAGTCGCGTGTGACAAAAATGTCCTTGTGCGCGATGGGAATGCCGGTCAGGGGCGTTGTGTCGTTTTTCGCAATACGGGCATCGGCTTCTGCCGCCTGCTGCAAGGTCAGGTTGTCATCGACGTGGACGAACGCGTTGAGGTCGCTCTGCTTGATGCGGTCGAGATAGGTGCGGGCCAGTTCGGTAGCGGAGACCTGCTTTGCCTGAAGCAAAGCGGAAAGCTCTTTAAGTGTCTTGGTATGCATAGGGTTGGATGGCGATGCCGGCGCTGTGCGCCGTCAGGTGTTATTCGATGACCTTGGGGACCAGGTACAGGCCGTCCTGTGTTGCAGGAGCGACTTGCTGATAGTCGTCACGGCGGTTCGGTTCGGTGACCTGGTCTTCGCGCAGACGTAGAGCGACATCGTTCTGGTACGCGGCGATCGGGTGGTTCAGTGGTTCGACGCCTGTTGTGTCTACGGCACGCATCTGTTCGACCAGTGCAAAGATGCCATTGAGTTTGTCGAGGGTGTTGACTGCCTGATCATCGTTCAGATCGAGCTGCGCGAGGCGAGCCAAGCGCTTAACATCGGAGAGGTCGAGTGACATGGTTAGTTAGTTTGCAAGCCGTTTGCGGCGGGGTTTTTCTAGGAAAGCAAAGTGTTTTCTTGTTCTGGCAAAAACTTGCCAAAACGCTTGAATTGGCTTGTATTCGGCACGGATTTTCGACGTTTCCGTCGACAAATTTCGGATAAATTATAAGGTAGAATGCGGGGCTGATACCTTGCCGGACCGTTGAGTTTTGAGTGGTTGCGGGCATATAGGTTTTACTCACACTGTTAAAACGCGCCGTGGATGCGCATCGGGACACTACATGTTTGGATTCTTACGCAGTTATTTTTCTAACGACCTGGCAATTGACCTCGGTACTGCCAATACGCTGATCTATGTGCGCAACATGGGTATCGTGCTCGACGAGCCCTCGGTAGTGGCCATCCGTCAGCAGGGCGGGCCGAACGGCAAAAAGACCATCCAGGCCGTCGGTAAGGAAGCTAAACAGATGCTGGGCAAGGTGCCGGGAAATATCGAAGCGATCCGCCCGATGAAAGACGGCGTGATTGCCGACTTCACCGTCACCGAGCAGATGCTCAAGCAGTTCATCCGCATGGTGCATGACTCCAAACTGTTCAAACCGTCCCCCCGCATCATCATCTGCGTCCCCTGCGGTTCCACCCAGGTTGAGCGCCGCGCGATCCGTGAATCCGCGCTCGGTGCAGGCGCATCGCAGGTGTACCTGATCGAGGAGCCGATGGCTGCCGCAATCGGTGCCGGCCTGCCGGTGTCGGATGCGACCGGTTCGATGGTGGTCGATATCGGTGGCGGTACCACTGAAGTGGGCATCATCTCTTTGGGCGGCATGGTGTACAAAGGCTCGGTGCGCGTGGGTGGCGACAAGTTCGACGAAGCGATCGTCAACTACATCCGCCGCAACTACGGCATGCTGATCGGTGAGCAAACCGCCGAAGCAATCAAGAAGGAAATCGGTTCCGCCTTCCCGGGCTCCGAAGTAAAGGAAATGGAAGTCAAGGGCCGCAACCTGTCCGAAGGCATCCCGCGCTCGTTCACGATTTCTTCCAACGAAATCCTGGAGGCACTGACCGACCCGCTGAATAACATCGTTTCCGCTGTCAAGAACGCACTGGAGCAAACGCCGCCTGAACTGGGCGCCGACATCGCCGAGAAAGGCATGATGCTGACCGGTGGTGGCGCGCTGCTGCGCGACCTCGACCGTTTGCTGATGGAAGAGACCGGCCTGCCGGTGATCGTTGCCGAAGATCCGCTGACCTGCGTCGTGCGCGGTTCCGGCATGGCACTCGAGCGCATGGACAAGCTCGGCTCCATCTTCTCGTACGAGTAATGCTTCAGAAGCTGCGCCTTGCCATTTCTGCGCAAGGCGCGCGAATGGACAGCGACCTTCGGTCATATTCCCGCAATATCGTTAGGCTTTAATGGAATACAGTCCACCACCACTCTTCAAGCAGGGCGCTTCCGCCCGCGCCAAAGTGGTGTTTTTCTCCCTGATCGCACTGATCCTGCTGGTCGCCGACTCGCGCCTGCGTTCGCTGACCACGATCCGGCAATTCGTCGGCACTGCGCTGTACCCGCTGCAGGTTGTTGCGCTGATGCCGCGCGATGCCGCCTATATGGTTGGCGACTACTTTTCAACGCTGTCGGCGATGAAAAAGGAGAACGACAAACTTAGGCTCCAGCAGGTTGCCAATGCACAGACGTTGCAGCAGGTGCAGCAGCTGTCCTCGGAAAACGCGCAGTTGCGCAAGCTTCTTGCTGCCAATGAGCGATTGCCGGTGAAATCCGTGATGAGCGAAATCCTGTACGACGCCCGTGATGCATTCACGCGGAAGGTCGTGGTGGACCGCGGCAGCCAGCACGGCGTCATGACGGGGCAACCGGTGATCGACGATATTGGCGTCGTGGGTCAGGTGACTCGCGTGTTCCCATTCACCTCCGAGGTCACCCTGCTGACCGACAAGGACCAGGCGATTCCGGTGCAGGTCGTGCGCAGCGGCTTGCGCAGCATCGCGTACGGCCAGGGGCATTCCGGCTCCCTGGACTTGCGCTTCATGCCGGTCAATGCAGACGTCAAGAATGGCGACATTCTCGTCACTTCGGGGATCGACGGCGTCTATCCGGCCGGACTGTCCGTGGCGAAGGTGGTGCAAGTGGAAAGCAAGTCATCCGACGCCTTCGCGCGCATCGTTTGCCAGCCTCTGGCTGGCATCGACCGCAACCGGCAGCTGCTGATCCTGCTAACCGAATCCAAAGTGCCGCCAGCGCCGCCGCCGGAAGATGCCAAGGAACGCGCAGCCAAGAAGCATGGCGTGGAGCCTCCGAAGGCGGCGCCAAAGGAGCCTTCCAAAGAGCAACCTAAAGAGCAACCTAAAGAGCAGCCCAAGGACACTGCGAAGCAACAAGCGCCGAAGGAGCCTGCCAAGGCACCAGTGGCACCACCGGCACCACCGGTCGCGAATGCCGTCAAGGTGCAGGCGAAGGAAGCGCCCCAAGGCGCACCCAAAGAAACCGGGAAGCAACCCGGGAAGGAAGTCGCGGGTGCATCGGCGCCGAAGACTCCCGCACCCGTGGCGCCCTTACCCCTGGCACCTGTGCAGAAGACGAATACGCCATGAACCGCCCGCATTACATTCTGCTGCCCGCCAATCCGCTGTTCATCACGGCGAGCATGATTTGCGCCTTTCTGCTGAACCTCCTGCCGTGGGGGCATTGGGTTGGCATTCCGGATTTCGTCGCCTTGGTGCTGGTGTTCTGGAGCATCCACCAGCCGCGCAAGGTCGGGATTGGCATTGCTTTCCTGATGGGCCTGCTGATGGATGTGCACGATGCCTCTCTGCTGGGCGAGAACGCACTGTCCTATACGCTGCTGTCGTACTTCGCGATCATGATCCACCGTCGGGTATTGTGGTTCAAGCTGCCGACCCAGGCCGCGCATATTCTGCCGCTGCTGCTGATGATGCAATCCGTACAGCTGGTGGTGCGCCTGATGGTAAGCGGCAAGTTTCCGGGCTGGCTGTATTTCATGGAAAGCGTGGTCGCTGCGGCGCTCTGGCCGCTGGTGACGATGATCCTGCTGGCGCCGCAGCGGCGCGCGATCGATCGAGATGACACGCGCCCGATCTGATTGCCAACCTGATTATTACTACTGTTTCCCGAATGCGTGGCGTACTTCGTGAAACGCATCCTCGTCCTCCTAGTTCGTCTCCGTCAAGGATGCGGCGAGCTGAATGACGGGGACGGCTGCTTGCCGTCCTTGCAATACTGAACATGACCGAGTTTAAGAACACTGAACGCGAACTGCACTTGTTCCGCCTGCGCCTGTCGGTGGTGGGCGTGTTCGTGCTGGTTTGTTTCGGACTGCTGCTCTCGCGTTTCCTTTGGCTGCAGGTAGTCAGACACGAGGACTACATGAGCCAGGCAAACGACAACCGTATTTCCGTGGTGCCGGTGGTGCCCAATCGCGGCCTGATCCTCGACCGCAACGGCGTGGTCCTGGCGCGTAATTTCGCCGCCTATACATTGGAGATCACCCCATCCAAGCTCGGTGCGCCACTGGAAACCGTGATTGATGACCTTGCTGAAATTGTCGATATCCAGCCCAAGGATCGTCGTCGTTTCCGCCGCTTGCTGGAGGAGGCGAAGAACTTCGAGAGCGTACCCATCCGCACCCGGCTGTCGGACGAGGAAGTAGCGCGTTTTTCTGTGCAACGTTACCGCTTCCCCGGCGTCGAAATTCAGGCGCGTCTGTTCCGCCAGTATCCGCTTGGCGAGACCGCATCGCATGTCGTCGGCTATATCGGTCGCATCAGCCAGAAAGACGCCAAAAGGATCGAAGAAATGGACGATGCCGCGAACTACGCCGGCACCGACTATATCGGCAAGGAAGGCCTGGAGAAAAAGTACGAGAGCATTTTGCACGGCAAGACAGGCTATGAAGAGGTGGAAGTGACTGCCGGCGGCCGCGCCGTGCGCACCTTGTCCCGTACTGCCGCCACGCCTGGTCACAACCTGATTCTGTCGCTCGATATCGAGCTGCAGAAGATCGTCGAGGAGGCATTCGGAAACCGCCGTGGTGCGCTGGTCGCCATCGAACCGGCCACCGGTGATGTGCTCGCCTATGTGTCCAAGCCAACCTTCGATCCTAACCTCTTTGTGGACGGCATCGACCAGCAGAGCTGGGACGAACTCAACACTTCACTCGACAAACCGTTGTTGAACCGCCCTCTGATCGGCACCTATCCGCCGGGTTCGACCTTCAAACCGTACATGGCGCTGGCAGCACTTGAGCTTGGCAAGCGCACACCGGGGCAGGCGATTGCCGATCCCGGCTTTTTCTGGTTCGGCAATCATCGCTTCCGTGACGACAAGGTGGGCGGCCACGGCACAGTCGACATGTACAAGTCGATCGTGGAGTCGTGTAACACCTACTACTACAACCTGGCGAATGATTTGGGCATCGACGCGATCCATGATTTCATGAAGCCGTTCGGATTCGGCCAGCTCACCGGCATCGACCTCGAGAACGAGCGTTCCGGCGTGCTGCCATCGACCGCATGGAAGCGCGCGGCCTACAAGCGACCTGAGCACAAGAAATGGTATGCAGGCGAGACGATTTCGGTCGGTATCGGTCAGGGTTACAACGCCTATACGCCGCTGCAGCTTGCGCACGCCATGGCCAACCTCGCCAATAATGGCGTGGTCATAAAACCGCATCTGGTGAAGTCCGTTGAAGACGGCGCCACCCGGGAGCGGACGCTCACCGTATCCAAGGAAAGCTATCGCATTCCCCTCAAGCAGGAGAACATCGATTTCATCAAGCACTCGATGGCTGGTGTTGTGCGCGAGGGCACGTCTTCACGGGCCTTCGCCCGTGCGGAGTATGTTTCTGCCGGCAAGACCGGTACGGCGCAGGCGGTCGGTCTTGCCCGTAACGAAAAGTATGATGCGAAGAAGATGCCTGAACGTCACCGCGACCACTCCTTGTATATCGCATTCGCGCCCGCTGACAATCCACGCATTGCGCTGGCGGTCATCGTCGAGAACGGCGGTTTCGGCGCGGCTGCCGCCGCACCGATTGCGAGGCTCGCGATGGACTATTACCTGCTTGGCAAGCGGCCTGAGCCAAAGGAAGCAACCGCTGCCGCTATTGAAGTCGAGGGTGACTGATGGGTTCTTTTGAACTGACTGAACGACGCGCCTTCTGGCCGACCGTCAAGCCGTACTTCACGGTGTTTGACGGACCGCTCGTAGTGATCCTCGCCCTGATACTCACGCTCAGCACGATCACCATGTATTCGGCTGGTATCGATTTCCCTGGTCGGCTCGAGGATCATATTCGGAACATCGTGCTGGCTTTTATCGTCATGTGGGCCGCCGCTCTGGTTTCGCCGCAGACACTGATGCGCCTGGCTGTGCCGATTTACACGGTGGGCGTCGCACTGTTGATTGCCGTCGCGCTGTTCGGCATTATCAAGAAGGGTGCGCAGCGCTGGATCAATGTGGGTGTCGTGATCCAGCCTTCGGAAATCATGAAGATTGCCACACCGCTGATGCTGGCGTGGTGGTTCCAGAAGCGCGAAAGCATCATCAGCTGGCAGGAATTCGTGGTGGCTGCAGTCTTGCTGATGGTTCCGGTCGGACTGATCATGGAGCAGCCCGACCTCGGCACGTCGCTGCTGGTGGCTGGCTCAGGGTTCTTTGTGATCTTTCTTGCCGGCCTGCCATGGAAGGTGATATTCGGCCTGATGATTTCCGGTGCTGCTTTCCTTCCGGTCGGATGGTCCATGATGCACGACTACCAGCGGCAGCGCGTGATGACGTTGATCGATCCGACGTCAGATCCACTCGGAAAGGGCTTCCATATTATCCAGTCGATGATCGCCATCGGCTCCGGCGGCGTCGCTGGCAAGGGGTGGATGAACGGTACGCAGGGGCATCTGCAATTCATTCCCGAGCGGACGACGGACTTTGTGTTTGCCGTGTATTCGGAAGAGTTCGGCCTTGCCGGCAATATTCTGCTGCTGGTGCTGTACCTGTTGCTGCTGGGGCGAGGACTGCTGATCGCCGCGAATGCACCAACGCTCTTTGCGCGCCTGCTGGCCGGAGCGCTGACGTTGATGTTCTTTACCTACGCATTCGTCAACATGGGCATGGTGTCGGGCATCCTGCCGGTGGTCGGCGTTCCATTGCCATTCATGAGCTACGGAGGCACTGCGTTCGTCACACTCGGCCTCGGCATGGGGATCCTGATGAGCATTCAGCGGCATCGCAAGCTGGTGCAAAGCTGATCAATACTCTGGGACGGAACTACTTGGCTGCATCGTGGTCGGGTTATTAACAAAGAATTCCATAAGAAAACTGTTCTTGCAGTCAAGGCGTGACCGCTGCACACTCTTCGGTTGACGGCCTCGCTGCGTGCCTGGCCATGCTTAAAAACACAAGGGAGTCGCGCCGGGATCCCTGTCTGGCCTGATCATCAGCGGTCGTTGTCGGCGACAAGGCCGTTGAACAGGTTCCGGACAGGACCGCCTGCAATGGCGCCATGAAAGGTCGTTGCTGATACGACCCGGGGAGCTGCATCGTGGCTCGGCAGCACGTCTCTCGCGGCTAACAAGAAAACAAAGGAGAACGCGATGTCACCGCGCATTTACCTGACTCGTCTTCGATGGGCTGCAATTGCCCTGATCGCACCTGCACTCGTGTTGGTTGGCTGCGGCAGTTTGCCGCCCGCATCAAACGTGACGACGAACTCTTCCGCCCGCGCATCTTCGCTTCCCGCACTGCCGCCAGCCGGCTCCGGACGCGGCGGCTACTACATGGACGACGGTCCGGGCGACGCTCCGCCGGAAGGACTGCTCGATACGCCGGATGCCGAGCCGAAGATCGAGCCCTACGCGACGCGCGGCAACAAGCCCTATGTGGTCTTCGGAAAGCAATATACGCCGTTCACTGACGACCGCCCCTTCAAGCAGCGTGGCGTCGGCAGCTGGTACGGGAAGAAATTCCATGGCCAGAAGACGTCGTCCGGCGAGCCCTATGACATGTACAAGATGACCGCTGCACATCCGACCTTGCCAATCCCCTCCTATGTGCGCGTCACCAACGTCAATAACGGCAAACAGGTCATCGTACGGGTGAATGACCGCGGACCGTTCCACTCCGGACGCATCATCGACCTGTCCTATACCGCGGCCCTGAAGCTAGGCTATCTCGGCAAGGGAAGTAGTCTGCTGGAGGTGGAGCGTCTGTTGCCGGACGAGATCAATCGCCTGGCAAGCGTGCGCAAGGAGCAGCTCGCCCGCGCGGAACAGGCGATCCCGACAAGCGAAGTGCTGTCTGCGGCTGCAGCAGTGCAATCCTCGCGGACAGAGGTAACTGCAGTGCAGGGGGGTGGTCAGGCTGGCGAAGCGGTCATGACGAGTGCCGCCGCTTCCCCTGCAGCAGCCGCCGCAGGGACTGCAGGGGTTGGGGCTTCCGGCTTCTACCTGCAGCTTGGGGCTTATTCGCAGGCAGCGAGTGCAGAATCGGTGCGGTCACGCCTTGAGCAAACCGCGGGTGGGATCCTGGCGCCGATGGAAGTGGTAATGCAAGGCGCGCTCCACCGTTTGTATAGCGGCCCCTTCGCGACGCGCGCTGAAGCCGCGGCGGCGGCATTGCGGTTGAAGGACCGCGGCAGCTTCAAACCGTTGATCGTGCAGCGGTGATCATTGCCCCTTCATGCGCAGCGCGCGCTCGTAAAGTGCATTCTTCTTTTGTCCGGTGATCTGCGCGGCCAGTGACGCAGCCTGTTTCACCGGACACTCCGCGAGCAGGATCGACAGCACACGTTCTGCCTCTGCATCGTCATCGCCGGAAGACGCCGATGCGCCTTCAACCAGGACCACGAACTCACCCTTTTGTCGGTGAGGATCGGCTGCCAGCCATGCCTGTGCTTCGGCAAGCGGGCAGCGGTGAATTTCCTCAAAGAGTTTGGTCACTTCGCGCGCGAAGACGACTTGCCGGTCACGCGGAAGGGTTGCCACCAGCGCATCGACAGTTTCCGCGATGCGATGCGGCGCTTCATAGAACACCAGTGTCGCTTCCATGCCTGCAAGGCCCTTCAGCATGGTTTCCCGCTGCTTCGCTTTGGCCGGCAGGAAGCCAACAAAGTAGAACCGGTCGTTTACCAAGCCGCTGGCCGATAGCGCGCTGACAGCCGCCGAGGGCCCCGGCAACGGCATCACGCGCAGCCCCGCCGCACGCACTGCGTCCACGATGCGTGCGCCGGGATCGGAAACGGCAGGTGTGCCGGCATCAGAGACCAGCGCAATTCGCGCGCCGGCGCGCAGGCGTGCAATCAGTTTCTCCGCAGCCTCTCGTTCATTATGCTCATGGGCCGCGATCAATTCCTTCGACAGGCCGTAACGGGCAAGCAACTGCGCCGTGTTGCGCGTATCCTCGCAGGCGACTGCATCGGCGATCGCCAGCACGTTCATGGCACGCAACGTGATATCTCCGACATTACCGATGGGTGTGGCCACCACATATAATGTGGCCGAAGGATAAACTTGCTGCGACACCTCGTGCATGAGTGGCGTGAGGGAAGACAAAACGGGTGTGTTGGATGTCATGAGGAGACGGTGATGGTGAGGCTTTGGAGGAAAGCGTTTGCGCTGTGCAGTGTGCTCGGTGGATTGTGCCTGCCCGTGCATGCAAATACAACACCGGGCGAACCAGCCGCCACGCCGCTTCCTGCGCAGGCCCCTGTCGCGGTTCCCTCTGCGGTCGATCTTTCCTCTACCGAGCGCCTGGTGCGGGTGGCGCTGTTGTTGCCGCTGCGTTCGGATATCCTGCGCTCGGCTGCCGAAGCGGTGCGTGCAGGCTTTCAGGCAGCGCATGAGCGTGAAAAGGAGGGTATTGCGATCAGCATCGTCGAAACCGGGGATTCGGCGCAGGACACGCTTGCCGGCTATCGGGCTGCCAGTGCGCAGCACGACATTGTGGTGGGCCCGCTGTCGCGCACCGGTGCAACCGCCGTCGTGCAGGGCGGCGCCGTCAACCGGCCGACGATTGCGCTAGCGGCGCCGGATGTGGCCGCCAATGGAGACGCGGCGCAAAGGCCGCCGCAGCAGATGCTCGTCGTGGGGTTGTCGATCGAAGAAGAGGCGCGCCAGATTGCCGAATGGGCGGGCCGCGAAAACATCGCGGGCAAGGCGTTTGCGCTATTCACGAAGAGCCCCTGGCAACGACGCGCTGCCAAGGCTTTTGAATACTACTGGCAGCAGCAGGGGCGTGAAGTCGAGATGGTCGAGCTGGTGTCGATGGACGGTTTCCTCAACGGCCGCGCGCTCATGCAGTTGAAGAAGGATATCGAGCCCGGTACCCCGCCGGTGCTGTTCCTTGCCCTGGATGCGCGCCAGGCACGCCAGGTGCGCGCGATCATGGGCAACGACGCGCAAATGTACGGGACGTCGCAACTGAATCCATTTGCGTTGTCTGAGCGCCCCCCTGAGGAGCTGACCGTCGAGATGGACGGCACGCGCTTGCTCGACATCCCGTGGCAGCTGCAGGCCGATCATCCCGCCGTGATGGTCTATCCGCGCCTGGTAGTTGACGCAGACCAGAGTCGCAGTGCCGACATGGAGCGGCTGTATGCGCTTGGCATCGACGCGTATCGCGTAGCACGTGAAATCGCGGCTAACCATACCAACTTCGAACTCGACGGCGTTACCGGAAAGCTGAGCGTGCAATTCGATAAGGATCACGCTCATTTCGAGCGCACCGCACAACCGGCGGTGTACCGCGAAGGCAGCGTTGTGCCGGCCAGTGAATAATGGCGCTGCTCAATGCGCTGATCCGGTCGCGAACGGCCAAACAGCTCGCAGGAGATGCGGCCGAGGACCGCGCACTGCAGTACCTGCAGCAGCAGGGATTGAAGCTGGTGGAGCGGAACTTCCGCTGCAAGGGCGGAGAGATCGATCTCATCATGCGGGACCGTGACACGCTCGTATTCGTTGAAGTCCGCAAGCGCGCAAGCGGACGATACGGCGGTGCCGCAGCAAGCGTTACCGCCAGCAAGCAGGCTCGCCTCGTCATCGCGGCACAAACCTACTTGCAACGCCTGCGCGATCAGCCCGCTTGTCGTTTTGACGTGGTGGCAATCGAGAATGGGTCGCTGGAGTGGCTGAAAAACGCGATTGATGCATAAATACAACACCCCGGAATAAGCTTCCTAACGTCTGAAGAGCAGTTAAATAACAGCAACAATCCGCAAGGAACTTTCCTTGTCGCATCTTGTCGAAGTTTCATTCAGGCAAGCTTTTCCGGCTTGCCGGTGGCGCTCTGCCGCTCTCCCCTCAACTTCACCCAAGCTGTTATTGGGAGTTTCCCTTCCCGCGCTGCACTATAATCGCGAACACTATGACAAACCAACGCATTCAGGCGCACTTCCAGGAAAGCGCCGACCTCAAGCTCAAAGCAGCGTCTCTCCTGGCACCCTCAATCGCCCAAGCCGTGGAGCTCATGTTCACGGCCTTATCAAACGGCAACAAAATACTTGCATGCGGCAATGGCGGCTCTGCCGCGGACTGCCAGCACTTTGCGGCAGAACTCGTCGGCCGCTTTGAACGCGAACGGCTTCCGCTGCCGGCATTGGCGCTCACGACGGACACATCGATCATGACTGCGGTCGCAAATGACTACAGCTTCCAGGACGTGTTTGCCAAGCAGGTACAGGCGTTCGGCCAGGCCGGCGACGTGCTGCTCGCGTTGTCGACGTCCGGCAACTCGCCGAACGTGCTTGCGGCAGTCGAGGCTGCGCTGGAACGCGACATGCGCGTGGTCGCCTTGACCGGCAAGGGCGGGGGCGAGATTGGCCGTCGCCTGACCGATGCCGATGTTCATATCTGCGTGCCGCACGATCGCACCGCGCGCATTCAGGAAGTGCATTTGTTGACGATTCATTGTTTATGCGACGGTATCGATGTCGCGCTATTCGGAGGAGATGTGAATGAGTAAATGGACGCGTGTGACACGTCCTTTGGCCGCTGTCGCGCTGTGTGGCGTCGTGCTGACGAGCCTGCAGGGCTGTGTGGAGATGGCGGTTGGCACAGCCGTGGTCGGGACGTTGGCGGCATCGGACCGCCGCACGTTTGGCGCGCAGACCGAAGACAAGGCGATTGTGCTCAAGGGCGAGAACCGTGTGCGCAACCTCGTCAACGGTGCAGCACATGTGAACGTCGCCAGCTTTAACCGCCGTGTGCTGATTACCGGAGAAGTGCCCGACGAAGCCATGAAGGCAGCGGTCGAACGCGAAGTGGCCGCAGTCGAGGGCGTAGAGTCGATCGTGAATGAGCTGGAAGTGATGGGCATGTCCAGCTTCACGTCACGCTCCAATGATTCGCTGATCACGGGCAAAGTCATTGCCTCTTTCGTCGACACGAAGGACTTGTACGCGAATGCATTCAAGGTCGTCACCGAGCGCGGTGTGGTCTACCTGATGGGCCGCGTGACTGAGGGCGAGGGCCATCTCGCCGCCACCGTGGCAAGCGGCGTCAGCGGCGTGCACAAGGTAGTGAAGGTATTCGAGTACATCACCGAAGAAGACTACCGGCGCCTGACCCGGGCGCCAGAACAACAGGCCGGCAAGTAAACGGTCGGATCCTGTTTCCAGGATGCTATATTTGAAAGCCGCAAATTTTGATTTGCGGCTTTTTTCTTTCAGGGGGAAAAATATGGTCGGCGTCATTATCCTCGTCGCGATCGCGCTTCTGGTTGTTTTCTGGGCCGTGGGTGCCTACAACCGCCTGGTCAGCCTGCAGAACCAGTACAAGAACTCCTTTGCCCAGATCGATGTGCAGCTCAAGCGCCGCTACGACCTGATCCCGAACCTGGTTGAAACGGCAAAGGCCTACATGAAGCACGAACGCGAGGCGCTCGAAGCGGTGATCGCCGCGCGCAACCAGGCCGTCACTGCCAATGCCAAGGCTGCGGGTGATCCCAGCGATGCGCAGGCGATGCACCAGCTCGCCACGGCCGAAGGAGTACTGACTTCTTCGCTCGGCAAACTCTTCGCCTTGTCGGAAGCCTATCCGGAACTGAAGGCCAACCAGAACATGATGCAGCTCACCGAGGAGCTCACCAGTACCGAGAACCGCATTGCATTTGCACGCCAGGCTTATAACGACGGCGTGATGCAGTACAACACCTCGCGCGAACAATTCCCCGGCTCCATCATTGCCGGCGTGTTTGCTTTCCGCACCGCTGAATTGCTGCAGTCCACCGAAGCGCCGGAAGAACGCAAGCCCGTCAAAGTAACGTTCTGAGTAACGTTCATGGCGGTGCACATGGCGCCATGTTCCCTCGGCACATGGGAAACAGGAACACCGCGTGCGACACGGTATGCGCCGTCTGGCGCGGATTTGCCAGTGAGCTTTGCGCCGCTCATCATTCCCGATGAACTTCTTTGAACAACAAGACCACGCACGGCGCCAGACCAGGACGCTGGTCATCCTGTTTGCGCTCGCTGTCATGGCGATCATCATTGCCGTCAACGCCGCACTCGCGTTGATCTGGAGCTGGACGCAGACAGGCTATGTGCTTGGCATTCGCGAATATCCGAAGGGCTTCTTTCTCACCAATACGGTTGTCACCTTGCTGCTGATAGCAGGCGGCACGCTGATTGAAATGTTCAACCTGCGCGACGGCGGTGATGCCGTCGCAAAGATGGCGGGCGGGCGCCTGGTGTCGCCGTCGTCTACCGACTTGCATGAGCGGCGCCTGTTGAACGTGGTGGAGGAAATGGCGCTGGCGTCCGGCATTGCGTGCCCCAAGGTTTACCTGCTCGACCGCGAGGCATCGATCAATGCCTTTGCTGCCGGCTACAACCAGGATGAAGCGGTCGTCGCGGTCACGCAAGGGACACTCAAGCGCCTCACGCGCGACGAGCTGCAGGGCGTGGTCGCACATGAGTTCAGCCACATCCTCAATGGCGACATGCGGCTGAACATCCGCCTGATCGGCCTGTTGTTCGGCATCCAGATGCTGTCCAGTTTCGGGCATCACCTGCTCGATTTCGGATCGCGTGCATCGCGTTCGCGCAGCAGCAACGACAAGGGCGGATCGGCGCGCGCCTTCCTGTTCCTGACCGGTTTGGCGCTGGTCGTCATCGGCGCAATCGGTGTTTTCTTCGGCCGCCTGATCAAGGCTGCCGTGTCACGCCAGCGGGAATTCCTTGCCGATGCAAGTGCGGTGCAATTCACGCGCAATCCGGACGGCATCGGCAACGCCTTGCGCAAGATCGGCGGCCTGTCGCGCACCATGGAGCTGGGTTCGCGCATCGAGCACCCGAATGCGGAACAGCTATCGCATCTGTTCCTCGGTGCGCCGAAGCGCAGCCTGATCAGCGGCATGTTCTCCACGCATCCGCCGATCGAAGAGCGCCTGCGCCGCATCTTCGGGCGCGCCATCGGCGTGATGGACGCGCCGGAGCTGCAGATCGCGGCCCCGGCAGCCGAGACGCTTCCCGACATTCCTTATGTCGCCTCCGGCTTCGCAGGTGAAGAGACGTCGGCGGCGCACTGGGTTGTGGCAAGCGACAGCGGCGCGGAAACATCACTCCCGCCGGCGCTGGACAATGCAGTTCGCGAACCGCATGCAGCCTGTGCCGTCGTTTATGCCTTGTTGCTCGATGATGGCGCGCAACGTGAGGCGCAGCTGGCGATCCTGAAGAACGACGCGCCACAACAGGCGGCCTTGGCACCGTCACTGGCAAAGGCAGTCGCGCTGCTGCCGAAAAGCGCGCGCCTGCCCTTGCTTGACCTCGCAATGCCGGCGTTGAAGCAGCTCGCCGACACCGACCGAACGGCGCTGCTTGCAGTCGCGGACAGGCTGATTGCGACGGACAATCGACTCACGCTTGCCGAATTCGTGCTGCAAACCGTCCTGATGCGCCGGCTCGCGCCGTATGCAGGGCGAGCCACGCCGGTGCGCTTCGAGAGCCTGATGCCATTGCGTGAAGAGTGCGCGTTGCTGCTGTCGCTGGTGGCACACGTTGCTTCGCAAGCCGTTCGGATACCGGCAGCGGAACTGTTTGCCCGTGGCGCTGCAGCTTGTGCGGAACTTGGCCTGGGCGCGGAAGATCTGATGAAGGCCGGCGCAATCGACTACACGCGTATCCGCGCATCGCTCGAGCATGTGCACCAGCTCGCGCCGCTGGCAAAGCCGGCGCTGATCAAGGCCTTGCTGGCGGCCTCGGGCGAGGCGACACCGATGCCGGTAGCGACGGCAGATCTGTTGCGCGCGATCTGCGCAGCGCTCGAGGCGCCAGTGCCGCCGGCCGTGGCGGACACCTATACACACCATCACTGGTAGAAAATCGACAGGAATACGCAATGCGCCGACGCTTCATCCAATACCTGCTGGCCGCTTTTCCCATGCTCGCGCTTGGCGCTGACGCTCAGAGCGCCGACAACGTGACGGCCGGTGAGCCGGTCAAGGTGGTGTACCACCTGGCGGATGGACTTGACCAGGCGTCGCGTGCGATGGCGAACATCCGCAATCACCTGCGCGCCGAGCCCGACACAAAGATCGTGGTCGTGGCCAACGGTGATGGCATCAGGTTCCTGCTCGCGGGTGCGAGGGAGCGCAACGGCAAGCCCTTCGATGCGGCAGTCGCAGCACTGGCTGCGCAAGGCGTGGAGTTCCGGGTCTGTAAAAATACGCTGACCGCCCATGATGTGCCGGTATCGCAGCTCGTACCCGAGGCGAAGCTCGTGACTTCGGGCGTCGTGGAGGTTTCCCGCCTGCAAGCTCGGGAAGGCTTTGTCTATCTGCGGCCATAGCGCGCGCCGCCGATCAATGTAATGGGTTCTATAATGCTCGGGTCTGTATAAGAGAATCCTCGTCATCCCATGCAATCCGAAACATCCAGCAAACGTCTCTGGCCCCGCCTCATCGTCGCGATTGTCGTGCTTGCACTCACGGCAGTCGGTTATTTTTCCCTGTCGGCGAAGCAGCCGGCGCCGGACGTCGTGTTCAACAGCATCACGGGCGAAAAAGTCAGCATGCAAAGCCTGCGCGGCAAGGTCGTGATGGTCAATTTTTGGGCGACCAGTTGCACCACCTGCATTAAGGAGATGCCGCAGATGGTCGAGACGTACAACAAGTTCAAGGACAAGGGCCTGGATTTCGTTGCCGTGGCAATGAGCTACGATCCGCCGAACTATGTGCTGAACTACGCACAGACGCGCGCGCTGCCGTTCAAGGTGGCACTCGATACGCAAGGCGAGGTTGCGAAGGCGTTCGACGACGTCAAGCTCACGCCGACCACCTATGTGATCGACAAGACCGGCAACATCGTCAAGCGCTATGTCGGTGAGCCCGATTTTGCGGCCCTGCATCGGTTGCTGGAAGATGCGCTAGCAGCTTGAAGTGTAGGCAGGAGACACAGCGAAAAAGCGCCATTGCGGCGCTTTTTGTTTTTGGAACCCTGCATTCAGGGAGACGGTGTTTCGTGCTTCGGCCGGTGGTCCTTCCAGCCTGATCGCGGGTAGGGTTCTTCGCGGCTGGTGAAAAGCAGCGTGAAACTGGTCAGCCACTGCTGCGTCGGCGCCGGATGCACATAGGGCGCCTGGAGCAGGGCGAGCGTACACAGTGCGATGCGCAACGGATTGAATACCTGCTTGCGCAAGGTGTTGCTGGCGATGCGCAGGAAACAGATGCTGACCACCGCGCCCAGCGCCACGCCGGTTACGGCTTCCGACACCGAATGCGCATGCACTGCGACACGCGATACGCCGACCAGCGCGCCGAACAGGAAGCCGACGAGCGTGCCCGCGATGCGCGCGGGCCGCGATGCCCTTTCGAGGATCAGGTAGAACAGGACTGGCATCACGGCCATCGCCCGCATCGCATGGCCGCTGAAGCCGGTGAAGTCGAGCGTGCGGATCCCGATACCCCAGCCGATGAACGCCATCTTGGTGACGACGACGATGCCGAGGCCGCCTGTAAACAACAGGCTCCACCACAATGCAAGGCGCTTTTCACCTTCGACCACCAGCCATCCGGCGATGGCCAGCGCGGCAAATGCGGTGATGGTGATATCGCCGAAATGAGAGATTCCGGACCAGGTAATCATAAGTGGTTGTATGGCAATCCGAGCCGGGAGAAGTTCATGCGGATTTGTAACAAGCCTTCATGGGTGGCCATCGCCAATGCCGCTTTGCCATCGCGCTGCCCGGCACGATCGCACCGGCACAAGGCACCATAGCCGGACAGGAAAATTGAAGGGGGATGGTTGATGCATTGTGATCCTCGGCAGCGCCGAATGAGCCATGACAGCCTCGGTGTGAAGCTCCATTGTCGCTGCCCCGCGGGGATGCTGTTTTACCTTGATCAAGCGTCGTTACAGTTGACGCTTCGACGTATCCCGCTCCGTATCCCGCTCCGTATGCCGATGGGTACGCCGGTAGTCTCCGGGAACAGTGCCCGTCCAGCGACGGAATGCGCGGTAGAACGCGCTCGCGTCGGAGAAATTCAGCAGCACGGCAATCTGTCCCAGGCTCAGCATCGGGTCGGCAAGGTATTGCAGTGCGAGCCGGTGCCGGACTTCATCCTGCACGGCAACGAAGCTGCTGCCTTCTTCTGCAAGCCGTTGCTGCAGCGTGCGCGGCGATATGCCCATCAAGCCCGCCACCTTTTCCTTGTTGGCCATCCCTTGCGCGAGCAATTGCTGCAGCACCGCCGCGACGCGCGGACTGAAGCTTTCCGTATGGTGCAGTAATGCCAGCTGCTGGCGCGCCAGCGACTCGTGCAGCCGGCAGAGTTCCGGATTGCGGGCGGGCAGCGGCGCATCCAGCTGTGCGGCCGGAAGCGCGATGCCGCTGAAGGTGCCGCCAAACTCCGGTTCGCAGTCGAGCACCTCGTGATACATAGGCAGGTCACTGATGGCCGCATGCGCGAAGCAAACACGCGACGGCGCAAATCCGTTCCCCATGATCCAGCGGCCCAGCGCAACGGTGCAGGCGAGGACGGCTTCCACCTGCTGTGGCGAGAACGGCAGTCTTGCCTCGACAGGGTGATACACCAGCCAGGCAAAGCCATTCTTTTCCAGCAGCTGAATGCGCCCGCCGTCGCTCACGAGATGCTGGAATTGCTGCATGTGCGCGACCGCTTCGCGCAGGCTGCTGCTCGATACCAGCGTGTACGCGACGACGTTGAACGAAGTGGGCTGGATGGATTGGCCCATGCGCAGGCCGAATGCCGGATTGCCGGTCAGCTCCACGGCGGCGCGCCACAGATGCACGACCGCATCCAGCGGCAGGCGCGCCAATGGGTCAACAGGAAGGACGTCCATGCCTGCGCGGGCAAGTAGCTGCGGCTCGGCAGCGCCAAGTTGCTGCGCCGCAGCGATGATCGCCCTGACCCAGCCAATGGCAACCGTCTTTTCTTGTATGTGGACCGGCTTGTTCATCCCTTGGTCTGCCAGGACAAATTCCATGCTCGTGCGGACAATGCGGCGCGGCGCATGGGTGGTTAGGATGTGCGGATAACGATCATAACTGAAGAACGGAGCGAGACGAAGCAATGCAAACCTACCGCAGTGAGGTGCTTGTCGTGGGTGGCGGCATCGCGGGCATTACTGCTGCCATCGAACTGTTGGACAAGGGAAAGTGGGTCACGGTGCTGGACCGCGATGATGCCGAAGCCGCCGGCGGGCTGGCGCGCGAGAGCTTCGGCGGCATGTTCTTTGTCGACTCGCCGGAACAGCGCCGGCAAGGCATCCGGGATTCGACGGCACTGGCGTTGCGCGACTGGCACAACTTTGCCGAGTTCGGCGCGGCCGACATCCTGCCCAAGGCGTGGGCAGAAACCTATGTGCACCGCTGCACGCCGGATGTCTATGAATGGGTGCGGCGGCACGGCGTGCGCTTCATGCCCGTCGTGAACTGGGTGGAGCGCGGCGAATTCAGGCCGGGCAATTCCGTGCCGCGTTTTCACATGGTGTGGGGTACCGGCAAGGAGCTGAGCGAGCGCTTGCTTGCGGCGCTTCGCCGGCATCCGAATGCACAACGCCTGCACGTTCATTTCGGGCATCGGGTGGAGCGGCTGCTGTTGCGCGACGGACGGGTATGCGGCGTCCAGGGCCGGCAGGAGAAGGGCGGCGCGCCATTCGAGGCGCATGCGGAACATGTGATTGTGGCGACCGGCGGCATCAACGGCGACCTGCAACGGGTGCGGCGCCACTGGCATGCGGACTGGCGCGTTCCGCCCGAACATATGCTCAATGGCTCCCACCGCTATGCGGACGGCATGCTGCATGATGCGGTGGCCGAAGCGGGCGGGCACATCACGCACCTTGACAAGATGTGGAACTACGCGGCAGGCGTGCACCATCCGCGGCCGCGCAAGCCGCAGCACGGCTTGTCGCTGGTGCCACCGCGCTCGGCCTTGTGGCTGAACTGGCGCGGGCAGCGGATCGGGCCGCAGCCGCTGGTGTCCGGTTTCGACACGCGGCGCCTCGTCACCGACATTTGCGCACAGGAGCGCCCGTATTCCTGGCAGGTCCTGAACCGGCGCATCGCGCTGAAAGAGCTTGCCGTATCGGGTGCGGAGTTCAATCCTTCGATCCGCGACAAGAAGGTGGTCGGATTTCTGCGCGACATTATGTTTGGGAACCGCTGGCTGGTGGATGAGTTGACGCGCAACTGCCCGGACTTTGTGGTGGCGAAAAGCCTGCCCGAGCTGGTGGAAAAGATGAATGCCCTGCAGGGCGACCAGTCGGTGATGCTTGCGGACGTCGAACAGGCGGTCAATGAGTATGATGCGGCAATCAAGCGCGGCACGAGCCTGATGAATGATGAGCAGTTGCGCCGTATTGCCGCATTGCGGCAGTACCGCGGCGACAAGGTGCGGCTGTGCAAGTTCCAGCCTATCCTTGACGACAAGGCCTTGCCGCTGATCGCCATCCGCGAATTCATCATCAGCCGCAAGAGCCTCGGCGGTATCCAGACCGACTTGCAAAGCCGCGCGCTGGACATCACCGGAAAACCGATCGGCGGCCTCTACGCGGCAGGCGAGGCGGCGGGATTTGGCGGTGGGGGGATGCACGGGCTGCGTGCGCTGGAAGGGACCTTCCTGGGCGGCTGTATCCTGTCCGGACGTACTGCCGCACGGGCCATCGCTGCGGCATGACAGATTGCGGCAAGGCAGGAGCGAACAACGAACAACGAACAACGAACAACAAGCAACGACTGGCAGAGGAGACGACACAATGAAAAAGACCGGAGCCTGGCTCGCGACCTATGCGCTGGAGCAGATCGGCGCGCGCTTCACGTTCGGCATTCCGGGCGTGCATACCACCGAGCTGTACGACGAACTCAACAGCTCGCGTCAGATCACGCCGGTACTGGTGACACATGAGGGCGGCGGCGCCTTCATGGCCGATGCGGTGAGCCGCGTGTCGGATTCGATCGGCGTGCTGACCGTCGTGCCGGCGGCCGGACTGACGCACGCCGCCAGCGGCATCGGCGAGGCCTATCTCGACGGCGTGCCGATGCTGGTGATCAGCGGCGGGCCGCGCACGGATTCCGGCCACCGTTATCAGCTGCACCAGATCGACATGCAGAAATTCATGTCCGGGCTGACAAAGGCCTGCTTCCATGTCTCCAGCCATGATGAAGTCGTGTCCACCATCTTCGAGGCTTACACGATAGCGACGACGGGCGAGCCGGGGCCGGTGTTCATCGAATTGCCGGTGAATATCCTGCTGATGCCCGGCGAAGCGGGCGAGCTGCCCCGCTACCATGCGCCGGTTGCGGCGGTGCCCGACCTGACGCAGCAGATTGCCGAAGCGCTGGTACTGCTGCGTTATGCCAAGCGTCCCGGAATCTTCGTCGGCTGGGGCGCACGCGATGCGGTCGCGCTGGTGACCGCCATTGCCGAATGGCTCGACGCGCCGGTGGCGACCACCCTGCAGGGGTTGTCGGTCTTCCCTGCAAACCATCCGCTGCATGCGGGATTCGGCTTCGGCGCATCGGCCGTGCCTGCGGCGCGCAATGCCTTCAAGGAGTGCGATTGCATGCTGGCGATTGGCACGCGCTTTGGCGAGATTGCAACCGGCAGCTACGGCGTCGAGGTCCCCGAGAACCTGATCCATATCGACATCAACCCGGACGTGTTGAATGCGAACTACCCGGCCAAGATCGGCATGGTGGGTGATGCATCTGCCGTGCTCGGGCAACTGCTGATCGCGTTGCAGGCGGCAATGCCGAAACGCGCACCGCGACAGGAGCTGCGCGAGCAGATTCGCCGCGACAAGCTGAACTATCGCCAAAGCTGGTACGACCACGACACGGAGAATCGCGTGAATCCGGCACGCTTTTTCGACGAGCTGCGCAGGCAGACGCCGGACGACGGCATCATCGTGATCGACGACGGCAATCATACCTTCCTGACCGCCGAACTGATGCCGGTGTATGCGCCGAAGAGCGTGATCCTGCCGACCGACTTCAACTGCATGGGCTATGCGGTGCCAGCGGCGATTGGCGCCAAGCTGGCGCAGCCTGACCGCGTCGTGCAGGCCATTGTCGGCGACGGCGCTTTCACGATGACTTGCATGGAAATCCTGACCGCAACTACCAACGGCCTTGGCATCATCTACTACGTGTTCAACGATGGCGAACTGTCGCAGATTGCGCAGGCGCAGGAGATCCCGTATAACCGCAAGCCGTGCACGCGACTCGGGCTGATGAATGTCGAAGGCGTGGCGCGCGCGACGGGCGCGGCGTATGTGGAAATGCCGGAGAACGCATCGATCTCCAGCACGATTGCCACGGCGTCGGCCATCGCCGCCGGCGGCAGGCCGGTGATCGTCGACGTGCGGATCGACTACTCGAAGCGAACCGCGTTTACCGAAGGCGCGGTCAAGACCAACTTCAAGCGCTTTCCGCTCCCGCAGAAGGTGCGCGTGCTGACGCGGGCGCTGGCGCGCCGCGTAATGGGTTGATGAGGTGTTGATGAGGGACTGATGTGGAGCTGATAAGGGGCTGATGAGAAGATGATGAGAAGATGATGAGAAGATGATGAGGGGAAGATGAGGAAATGCGCGCCGCTCCGCCCATGTCGCAGCGGCGCCGTCGGGAAGGCTTTCCTCCTATCTGCGGCGCAGGAAGGTGAGGATCAGTCGACCCTGATCGTGCGTTTCTGCGGTTCGCTCATTTCGAGCTTCGGCAGTTCCACCCGCAGCACACCATTCTTGTAGCTGGCCTTCGCCATGTCGGTCTTCACTGCTGCCGGCAGCGGCATCATGCGGCGGAAGCTGCCGTAGGCGCATTGCAGCACGCGATAGCGGCCTTCGGTTTCCTCGCGCTCGAATCGCTTCTCGCCATGCACGATCAGCGTGTTGTCCTGCACTTCGATGTCCAGGTCGTTCTTGTCGAGCCCGGGCACTTCCAGCTGGACGACAACCCGCTGTTCGTCTTCGAACAAATTCCCTCCCAGCATCGACCAGCCGCGCGACGGGATGAAGAATGCATCGTCGATATCGCCTTTCGCCGGCAGGTTGGTCTGTGCGCTGGGCTTGAAGCCGGTGATCGCGTTGGATGCCGACTGGCGCAGGTGCTGCCAGCCTTCGGCGACCGAATCCCAGAAGGAAGACAAGCCTTGTTTGATGTCCTCAAATTTCATTGCCAGCCTCCGTCAAGTCGACGCCCGCCGGGATGATGCCGCAGTGTTGCCGGAAGCCCCGCACCGGCAGGCGGCATGCAGGGCTTCCCTCGAACCAAGACGCAAGCCTTAGACAGCCCTCACTTCGATCTTGCGCGGCTGCGCATGTTCCGCCTTCGGGATGCGCAGCTTGAGCACGCCGTTCTTGAACTCCGCCGTGGCCTTGTCGCTGTCGAGTTCGCGCGACAGGTTGAAGACGCGGCGGTAACGCGGCAGGCGCACTTCGGCATGGCTCGATTCCATGCCTTCCGGCAGGTTCAGTTCCAGCTCGCCTTCGATCGTCAGGCTGCTGGCTTCCAGCTGCAGGTTCAGCTTGTCTTTCGGTACGCCCGGCAGGTCGGCAAACAGGGTGATGCCGGATGCGTCCTCGACTACATCCACTGCCGGCAACAGGGCAGCCTCGGGCCGGGAGGCGGTGTCGGTTGTCTTCGTCACATCGGTTTTTGTGTCCATGATCTTTCCTCCTTGCTTACTGGATAGCGATGCGGCGCGGTTGCGGCGCCTGGCGACGTTTGACGCTGATGTGCAGCATGCCGTCGCGATATTCGGCGGTAACGCCACTCGGGTTGACGTCATCTTCCGGCAGGCTCACGACACGGCGGAAGCGGCCGGCAAAGCGCTCATTGATATGCAAGGCCATTTTCTCGCCCTGCTGCGGCAGCTCGCTCGCGCGTTCGCCTGAAATCGTCAACACGCCGCGCTCCAGGTTCACTTCGATGCTTGCCGGATCGAGCCCGGGGGCAAATGCATACAGCTCCACCGTTTCCGGCGTGCCGCCGACATTCAATGCGGGAAAGCCGCTCATGCCTGCGCCGCGAATGTTCGATTCCGAACCGAATGCCTGCTGCATCTCGCGTTGCAGGCGATCAAACTCCGCAAAAATATCCTGTGGAAACATCGTCCGATACATCATGTTGTCCTCCATGTGGTTGATCCAGCCGGGCACCGCAGTCGGCGCCGGCCAATGCCTCTGCAGCCAACATAGGAGCGCGCCGGAAAATTTCAATGCCTTGATTTAGAACCTTTCCGCCACCACTCTTTTTGTCTATAAGAGATCAACAGGCAGAAGGAGGATCGTGTGGAATTCAAGGACTATTACGACACTCTGGGCGTCGCGCGCGATGCGACTGCGGATGAAATAAAGAAGGCCTTCCGCAAGATGGCGCGCAAATACCATCCAGACGTTTCCAAGGAAGCGAACGCGGAAGCACGCATGAAGGAAGTCAACGAAGCCTTTGCGGTGCTGTCCGACCCTGAAAAGCGTGCTGCCTACGATCAGCTCGGGCAGCGTTACCATGCCGGCCAGGAATTCCGTCCGCCGCCGGATTGGGATGCCGGATTCGAGTTTTCCGGCCGTGGTTTTTCCAATGCGGAAGCGTCCGACTTCAGCGACTTTTTCTCGGAGCTGTTCGGCGGCCGCATGGGCGGCCGCGCCGGTGCGCACGGAGCAGCCTTCCATGCACGCGGCGACGACCACCATGCCAAGATACTCCTCGACCTGGAAGACGCTTACCACGGCGCCAGCCGCCGGGTGAGCTTGCGCGTGCCGCGCATGGATGCACTCGGACGCACCGTACTCGCCGAGCACACGCTGGACGTGCGCATCCCCAAGGGCGTGCATGAAGGCCAGGTCATCCGCCTGTCCGGGCAGGGCAGTCCCGGCCTTGGCGGCGGACCGCCGGGGGATTTGTACCTCGAAGTGCGCTTCAAGCCGCATGCGCGCTATCGCGTCGAAGGGCGCGACGTCTATGCGACGCTGCCGGTTGCGCCATGGGAGGCGGCGCTTGGCGCGACGGTGAAGGCCCCGTTACCGGATGGCGCGGTCGAAGTGCGCATTCCCGAAGGATCGCAGTCGGGCCGCAAGCTGCGCCTGAAGGGCAGGGGCATTCCGGCCAGCTCGCCGGGCGACTTGTACCTGGTGCTGGAAGTGATGCTGCCGCCGGCCAATACGCCGAAAGCGCGGGATCTTTATCAAACCATGGCGCGCGAGATGGCCTTCGATCCGCGCCAAGACATGCACCAAAAAGCGCGCCAAGGAGTGTGAGCCATGACGCAGGAACACATTGCCCTTTTGCTCGACGAAGCCTTGTTGACGCTGGAAGAACTTGCGACAAGTTGCGCGGTCAGCCGGGAGTGGGTGATCGAACAGGTGGAAGCAGGCGTGCTGCTTGCCCATCCGGAAGCGGACAGCGATCCCGGCCAGTGGGCATTTTCCGGTCGCGAGGTACTGCGTGCGCGCCGCCTGTGGGGCATCGAGCGGGATTTCGACGCCACGCCGGAACTTGCCGGCCTGGTGGCCGACCTGTTCGACGAGCTGGAGCGCATGCGTGCACGGCTGCGGCGCGCAGGCTTGCCAACCGATTGAAGCCGACGAGGGAGTGAAGCCATCATGTCCATGCACATCGTTTGTCCCCATTGTCACGCGGTCAACCGCGTCCCGCCCGAGCGCCTGCAGGAACGTCCTGATTGTGGACGGTGTCACAAGGCATTGTTCACCGGCCATCCGGTACCGCTTTCGGCCAGTGACTTCGACCGGCATATTGCGCGCAGCGACATTCCGGTGCTGGTGGATTTCTGGGCGCCGTGGTGTGGCCCGTGCCGCATGATGGCGCCGGCGTATGAACAGGCTGCGGCGCAACTGGAACCGCATTTCCGCGTCGTCAAGGTCAACACCGAAGAAGAGCAGGCGCTGGGCGCCCGCTACGGCATACGCAGCATCCCGACACTGGCCGTGTTTCGCAACGGACGAGAGGTCGCACGACAAGCCGGTGCGATGGGTGCGGCGGACATCGTGCGCTGGGCCCGCGCGGCGCTTGGCTGACCTCTTGCTCGGGCCGAGACGCCTTCCTGCGTACGCACGCGCAGTTCCCGCTGTTTAATTACCTGCGAGGAGATTGATATGGCAACCAGGCAGCTTGAAGACAAATGCGCACTGCCGCGCTGCACCTGTACCGTTCCTGCAGGCGAGCTGTACTGCAGCGAAGAATGCCGGCGCGAACATGCCAACCCCGACGAACAAGGCGAGCAATGTCCTTGCGAACACGCCGAGTGTTCCTCTGCAGGGCCGAGCGGCGGTGTGACCTTGTGATGAGGGCAAGCAAGGCAGAAACCGCTGCAAAGGAATGCGTGCGGCGGCAGAAAGGCGTTATTCGCCAGCGTTGCCGAAGTTGGAACTGAGTACTCAAGATGATCGGCGCCTTCATCAAGGTGACGCAGATTCCTGGTGCGCGGCGAAAGTGCAAGGTCTGCGGGCCGGGCAACTAAACCGTAGTTCGGTGGCGCGGAGAAGGGCGACAACGTGTCAATGGTTCACTGCTCACCGCACGTGAGGCCAGCCGCATGGCTAATCGTCGTCATCTTCGCCGTGGCCGTCACGCTTGCCGCCCTCATGTTCGTCGGCGCTGCGATGGCACTCCACGCAGTTTTCATAGTTGCGAATTCCTTCATGCAGGTGTTCGCTTCGGATATTGGCCGGCGTATGCTCGTGGCATCCGTAACAGGTGTACTGCTTGAAGTTGCTCTTCGCATGGCAGGTTGTGCACGTCGCATTATGGTCCCGGTCGAGCACGAAGTACTTGTCATGATCGAAGGTCGCCGGCTTCCACTTGTCCTCGCTGTGGCATTGCGCACAACCAGCCGTCAGTTTTTCGTGCAGCGAGTCGCGCGGTTTGTTGTGGCATGACTCGCACTGATCCTTTCTCCCGGGCTTAAGCAATGCATGCGAAAACTGCTTGCCCTGCCGGTACTTCATCACGCCCTGGTGATCGGCGTGGCATTCAATGCACTTCTCCTCGACGAGCTCCCGATGAAAGGCTACTTTGCGCGCCGGTCCTTGAATTGGTTTCCCCTTCGTCGTCACGATCCCGATGTCAGGGACCTTGTGGCAGTCCTTGCATTTCGCCGCCTGAGGACCGAAGAATTTGCTGTGGCAGGAAAAACAGTTCTGCTCCATGCCCTTGTGCCCCTTCATCAGCTTGCCTGGGGCCACCATCAGATGGGGATAAAGGAAGACAAGCACGGTAATGACCGCGAGGTTCGCCAGAAGGATGTAAAGGAAGGCGCGGCTTTTCATTTCCAGTTCCAGAACAGGAAAATGCTGATGATGTGACCCAGGGCAAACGCGGCGAACGCGAGCGTGATCGGAATATGGAGCGTTCGCCACTTCTTCATTGCGTCAACGGCAGCCGCATTCCAGAACAGTTCTTTCTCCACGTCGTCTTCCGACATGCCGCGGCGGAGCAGGCTTTCCTTCATCGCCAGCATGTGCCGGCGCGATCGCTCAAGCAGGAACTTGCCGGTCAGGCCGCTGATGACGTTGACGAGCATGCCGGTCACGGCCAGCCACGGAAGGATGGCATTGAAGTGGACGCCGGCATGCACAAGAACCATCAGGGAACCTAGCCACGTCATGAATTCATGCAGATTCAGTAGCCTCTTGGGATCACCTGACTGGATCATCTTGCGTTTGCGCATCGAGTACGTAAACGAAGCTAGAATCAGCAGCGTGCCCGGGATGCCCAGATACCGGCCGATCCAGACCAGCTGGAGCCGGTGCAACAGTGCATCTCCTGCGATGGCGGCCAGAATGAGCATGGCGAACATCGCGATGAACGGGATAACCTCTTTGCGAAAGATCGAGATGGAGTGGGGCATGGTCAGGCACTCAAGACAAGGTCCGACTTCGGTTTGGAGATGCAGAGCAAACAGCAGCCCGGGCTGACGTCATAATCCGGCTCTTTTGTCGTTTCGATTTCGCCCGACACGACAGTCGTCTGGCAACTGCCGCAACTGCCGGCGCGGCAGCCGGACGGTACGGACAAGCCAAGGTCTTCGGCAAATTCAAGCAGGGAATCAGCACGAGGATCCCATGGCTGTTCCTTGGCCGACTTTGCAAACCTCACCCTGGGCGCACCGGCTGCCATCGTGCTTGATTCGACCGGCCTTGCGGACTTCGCCAGTTTCGGCACGGTGGACGGCCCGAAGGCTTCGTAGTGGATCCGTTCCGGATCGACGCCCCAGTCGGCCAGCGCCGGAACCAGCGACTCCATCATCTGGCGCGGCCCACAGATATAGAAGTGATAGGGGCGTAGGCTAAGCGTTTGCCGAAGTAATTCGATATTGACGTGGCTCGCATGCTGAAAATCGGTGCCAGGAATGTCGTCAGGTTCCGGCCGGCTGTAACAGACATGCAGATGAAAATTCGGATATCGCTGCGCCAGATCGCGAAGCCGCGATTGCATGATCTGTTCGTTGCCATTGCGGACACCGTAAAACAGCCACACTTCACGGTTGGGCGTGAGGCCCAAGCTCGTTTCCAGCATGCAGAGCATCGGCGTGATGCCGATGCCGCCACCGATGAGCACGACCGGCGACTGGTCGCCGTCGCGCAGATGAAAATGCCCGGAAGGTGCTTTGACAGCCAGCACGCTCCCCACTTGGACGCGATCATGAAAGAAGTTCGACGATATGCCACGCGGCGCATCCGGATTGTCTGGCGGCGTCCCGATGCGCTTGATGCTGATCCTGTAGTAGCCGGGATCGGGTGCGTCGGACAGTGAATAGCACCGGACAATGGGCTGTGCTTCACCCCCTGCATGCACATCGAGGCGAAACGTCAGAAACTGTCCGGGCTTGAACGACGGAAGAGCTTGCCCGTCGACCGGTACAAGATAGAACGAGCAGATCGATCCACTGCGGTCTTCCGATTCCTTGCGCTGTACCCGAAATTCCCGGTAGCCGCTCCATCCAGCCACCTGGCCATTGGAAGAGGGACGTCCTTGTGCGGAAGCGCTGGCGGTTCCCGTCCTCTCCTGCAAGCCGAACTGACGATAGTCGCGCGACTTCCGAAAAAGCGTCACCGTGACGAATGCGGCCACTTGCAGAAAGATGGCCAGCGCAATATAGGAGGACAGCTCTTGTATGGTCATGGCGTCGGTAAAGTAGGGTGATGGATGTGAGATCTATCCCAAGGTACGTCGTTGTCCACCTTTGCCTCCGCCAGTCGCCTTTCTCGGCATTCGCGCTGTGCGTGCATGCCAGAGCCTTGTTTTAACCCGGACAATGCACACTCATGTTATGAACTTGAGCGATATATTTCCATGACCGGGGTCAACGTCTTCCGAACTCGCATAGAGCAGCTCGACAGCTATGCGCTGGCTCGCGCAATAGCTGTTCCTTGTGTTCATAGCTATTGCGCTATTGCGCCAATGCAGTCATCCAGCCGGGGTGGTCAAAATACTCGCCGTAAAGGCGCAAGGACTGCAGCACGCCCAAGGCGCCGGTACGTTGCGCAGCGCGCTTTGGTGACGTGCGCATCAGCTCGCTGCTGCGTGTCAAGTCGGCGAGGACAACCGTATGCAAGGCAGCATCCGCAGCCTGCGTCAGTTTGCAGTCCTTGATGATATGGCTGACATTCGCGTTAATGACTTCAGCGAGCTGCTGATAGTTGTTCGATTCCAGACGGTCTTCTCGAATGTCGGCTTGCTGCGCCGCCACAGCTTGCCGAATGGCTTCCATTCGCTGTCGCACAACGTCATCGGTTGCCCATTTCATTGCCGGCCGAGCAGCAGAATCCTGCTGGCTTGCACTTGGCTTTTGCTGCCGGTGGTCGTCCGCATAAGCAGCTTCCAGAATCCACGGTGTGCCAAGCAGTGTCAGCAGCATGATTACGCTTCGAACAGACATCATTTCATTTCCCCTGTATTCATACAATTTGTCGTGGCGCGGATTTTTGACGTTCCGCTGCACGGCTTCTCGCGTTATGCACCAGTGATGTGATGAAAACACGGTGCATACTGCAAATCCGAAGCAACGTCGGCTATGCGGCTCAGTCAACCGCGCACGGTACGGTTATACCGAGGACAGTCTTAACGGAAGATGAATGGCGGGTTCAGGCTTTGTTCAGCCGAAGGGAAGATCCGACGGATCATTATCTGAAGAGAAGGGGAAAGATCATGTAGCTGACACGCCGCATCACTGCAAAGCGAGCAGTGATCAGCGCTGTGGATCACCCTGCATTCGCAGGGTTCCATGTGCAACAGTGAGGTTTTTTGCAAGAAAACAAGGCTGGCTCCTGGCCGATCTGTACGGGCCGATCTGCAGTGACTTTTCTCATCACGTGCAAGCCCGTACCGCCACTTGCTTGCCTACATGCTTACTGCGTGTTCACATCAACACCGGCACCATGCGCCTGCATGTCGGCATGATACGAGCTGCGCACCATTGCGCCGACGGCCGCATGTGCAAAGCCCATCTTGTACGCTTCCACCTCAAACATCTTGAAGGTATCCGGATGCACATAGCGGCGCACCGGCAGGTGGTCGCCGGACGGCATCAGGTACTGGCCGATGGTCAGCATCGTCACGCCATGTGCACGTAGGTCGCGCATGACCTCGAGGATTTCTTCATCGGTTTCGCCGAGGCCCACCATCAGGCCGGACTTGGTCGGCACGTCCGGATGCTCTTCCTTGAAGCGCTTCAGCAGGCTCAGCGAGAACGCATAGTCGGCACCGGGACGTGCTTCCTTGTACAGGCGCGGCACGGTTTCCATGTTGTGGTTCATCACATCCGGCGGTGCCGCCTTCAGCGCTTCCATCGCCTTGTCCATGCGGCCGCGGAAATCCGGCGTGAGGATCTCGATGCGTGTCTTCGGCGACAGCGCCCGCGTTTCGCGGATGCAGTCGGCAAAGTGGCCGGCGCCGCCGTCGCGCAGGTCGTCGCGGTCGACCGACGTGATCACGACGTATTGCAGGCGCATCGCCGCAATGGTCTTGGCCAGCTTTTGTGGTTCGTTCGCATCGAGCGGATCCGGGCGGCCGTGGCCGACATCGCAGAACGGGCAGCGGCGTGTGCACTTGTCGCCCATGATCATGAAGGTGGCCGTGCCCTTGCCGAAGCATTCGCCGATGTTGGGGCAGCTGGCCTCTTCGCACACCGTGACCAGCTTGTTCTCGCGCAGGATGTCCTTGATCTCGTAGAAGCGCGTCGACGGCGAACCCGCCTTGACGCGAATCCAGTCAGGCTTGGGCAGCTTTTCTGCGGGAACGATCTTGATCGGGATGCGCGCGGTTTTGCCGGCGCCTTTCTGCTTGTCGCTGGGGTTGTAGGCGGGAGCAGCGGGGGTGTCTTTTTCGGTGGTCATGGTGTTTCCAGGTGCTGTCGCTTCGACGGCACGTCAAGCGCAAGTCGTGCATCACTCCTTACGCCGTTAATAAATCGATCAGGTTGCGAGCCAGCGCCTGTTGCACGTCTCGCAGCGGCGCTTCGACGCCGACCGTTTTCATGTCGACGGTGGCAAGTCCTTCATAGCCGCAGGGATTGATCCAGGAGAACGGTGCGAGATCCATTGCAACATTGAGGGAGACGCCGTGATAGGTGCAACCGTTGCCGCGCACCTTCAGTCCGAGTGCGGCAATTTTTGCGCCTTTCCATGCGCCATCGGACATGTAGATGCCCGGCGCGCCGGCCTTGCGCTCACCGTCCAGATTATACGCACGCAAGGTGTTTATGACCGACTGTTCGATTTTATTCACGAACTCCCGCGCGTACAGGCGCGCACCCGGCTTGCGCCGCAAATCCATGAGCAGATAGATAACAACCTGGCCCGGGCCGTGATACGTCACTTCGCCGCCGCGGTCGGTCTGGATCACCGGCACATCGTGCGCGTTGAGCACGTGCGACGGGTCGGCGCCGAGGCCGAGCGTAAACACCGGCGGATGCTCCACGATCCACAGCTCGTCGCGTGTGTCAGGCGTGCGCGCGTCAGTGAATGCTCGCATCGCTGCGAAGGTGGTTTCGTACGGCTCGTTGCCGCGCTCGATGATGGCCGGAGTTTGCATCGGTGTCTGCACTAAAGGGGAACGGTGTAAAAGTGGTGCTGGTCGTTGTGCCGTGAATTATCGATCAGTTTCAGGATGCTCGCGTCGACGGCGCCGGACTCCGGTTCGAACAGTCCGCACAGGCGCATCGCCTTGCGCACATCGATGTCCTTGCCGAGGAACTCAAACACCACGCGCGCGCAGGCAATTGCGCGCTGGTTGCTCGCTGCGACACCGAGCATCAGGCCCGACAGCCGCGCGACCCGGTTGCGGTAGGTCGGGAACAGCACCGTCTGCACGATCTCGTTGCCGCTGAGGGATTCGTAGTCGACGAGGTAAATGCGGTCATTCAGGTAGAACGTGCTGCCGATGTACTTGCATTTGTAGGTCTGGTCGAGGTTCGGATGCTGCGGAAAGCGCTCCAGCCGTTCATGGTAGACCGCACCGTTGTGCTGGAAGATGTGCACCAGTCCGCGCAGCACCTTGCCCGGCGCGCTCATCGACTGGTAGTACTCGTAGTAGTAGCCCAGGTACTTGTCGAACCTGCCCGCCGACTGGTGCTGCAGGCGCGCGATATGGTCGACGTAGAGCGTGCGCTCGGCACGCTGCTTCGGACGTGCCTGCACGATCTGATGGAAATGCTCGCGCGGCAGGTAGATCTCCGCCGGTTCGACGCCGAAGAAATCGCAGATGCGTTCCAGCGTGTAATTGGATGGCTTGCTGGTGCCGTTCAGGTAGCGGTTGAACTGCGCGCGGTTGATGTTGAGCTTGCGGCAGACGTCGGCAACCGAACGGTAATAGCTGCATAACATGCGCAGGTTTTCGCAGAATTCGCGCTGCGCGGCGTGGGTCACTCTTGTGGAGGGCATCAGTCCCGGCATGGCTTGGTCAGCTTTCTAGAGGGAAATAAATTGATGCGAGATGGCGCCATAGTAGCATCAGGCCGCATCAATTCGCGCCAAGTGGCGAAATGGCATTCATGCCACTTTGTGCCTACAGTTGCCATCCAGACGTGGCCGAATTTCCAACAAATCGTGCAGCTGAACCTGCACGTATGGAACTGCGGCCCATCCGGCAGGGACAAGACGATAACAACAAGAATTATCGACACCAGGCAGTGACTGCAGGCGAGACAGCTGGCCACAAACCGGCGAATCTCAAGTGCAGCTTGACCTCACAAGGAGACATCAATGGGTACCGTTGGAGACCGCATCCTCGGCAGTAGCGTTCTGCACGATCGCTTTTTCGCCATCACCGAAATCCTCGCCAAACTCGTTTCAAGCGCACCGCGTTCCGTCAGCCTCTCTCAACTGGAGGACGCGACCGGGCGCAGCAGCAGGGAACTGACACGACTCTGCGGCAGCCTCGCGCGTGCAGGTCTGCTATGTCCCGATCCGCGTGCACCGCAAAAGCTGCAGCTCACCTGCGACGCCAGCCAGGTGACACTGGAAGACGTGTACCGCTGCGTGCTGTCGGGGCAGTCGCGCAACAAGCCGGCTAACCGGACAAGCGCCAAGTCCATGCCGCCCGAGCGTGTCTGCAACGATGTCGATTTGCTGGTAACCCAGGCAATGATTGCGATTAATCAAAGCGTGTTCAAGCACCTGCGGCAGTTTTCTCTTGATCGGTTGAAAATCAGTGCGGCGGGAATGTTCCCCGAACGCAGCCGCCCGCTGGGAGATTCGTGTCTGGACGATGCCTTCGATTCAGCGATTTCGGGCCGCAAGGCCCGGCTCGATTCGCCTGTACAAACGCCTGCATAGGCGACCCGTTGCAGCACATTGTTCGTTCAAAAAAGGAGACAACTCATGCAGTTCAAGACAAGAATGATTCCGTTGGCTGGCGCCATCGCATTTGCCCTTGCAGGTGCAGCATCGGCACAGGAACAGGTCGTCAAGATCGGCCACGTCGGCCCGATCTCCGGCTCCATTGCCCACCTCGGCAAGGACAATGAAAACGGCGCGCGCATGGCCATCGACGAGCTCAATGCCAAGGGCGTCACGATTGGCGGCAAGAAGGTGAAGTTCGAACTGCTGGCCGAGGACGACGCAGCCGATCCGAAGCAAGGTACTGCAGCAGCACAGAAGCTGGTCGACGCGAAGGTCAACGGCGTGATCGGCCACCTCAACTCCGGCACCACGATTCCCGCCTCCAAGATCTATCACGATGCCGGCATCCCGCAGATCTCCCCGTCCGCGACCAACCCGAAGTACACGCAGCAGGGCTTCAAGAGCGCCTTCCGCGTAGTGGCCAACGACGGCCAGCTCGGCGGCACGCTGGGCCGTTACGCGGCTGACCAGCTGAAGGCGAAGAAGGTTGCCGTGATCGACGACCGCACCGCCTACGGCCAGGGCGTGGCACAGGAATTCATAAAAGGTGCCAAGGGCAAGGGCGTGCAGGTGGTGTCGCAGCAATACACCAATGACAAGGCAACCGACTTCAACGCGATTCTTACCGCGATCAAGGCGAAAAGCCCGGATGTCGTGTTCTTCGGTGGCATGGATGCGGTGGCAGGCCCGATGCTGCGCCAGATGAAGGCACTCGGTATCAATGCCAAGTTCATGGGCGGCGACGGTATCTGCACGCAGGGCCTCGCCCAGCTTGCCGGCGATGCACTCGGCAACGGCCAGGTTGTCTGTGCCGAAGCAGGCGGCGTGGAAGAGGCGCAGAAGAAGGGCATGGAAGAATTCCGCGAAGCCTTCAAGAAGAAGTTCGGCACCGAGGTGCAGATCTACGCACCGTATGTGTACGACTCCGTGATGGTGATGGCCGAGGCAATGAAGAAGGCCGACTCCGCCGATCCGAAGAAGTACCTGCCTGAGCTGGCGAAGATCAACTACAAGGGTGTGACCGGCAACATCGCCTTCGACAGCAAGGGCGATATCAAGAACGGTACGCTCACGCTATACACCTACAAGGACGGCAAGCGCGAGCAACTGGCCGTGGTCAAATAAGGACATGGCATGCGGCGGCGGGCGAAGACCCCGCTGCCGGGTGTTTGCGCTCAGCGGCCGGCCATCATGGCTGGCCGTTTTCTTTTTCCCTGCTCAAGTGTCTTGTTTGCGGCACATCGCCGTCCGCAACGGATACCGGCGACGTGCACTGTCGTGACAGCTCCCTTTCCGCTGCATTGAGGCGGGCACTATACTTCTTGCTTGCGCCACGCCACCCTGGCCTCGCCTGCGGCATCCACAGTGCCTGGTTCATGCAACTCGCGTTGCCGCGCGCAGGAAGCCAAGCGTGAACCTAGGTACGGGCTGCAAACCATCATCAATACAGACGCATACGCAATGAGCAGAAAACATATCGGCCTGATCTATACCGGCGGCACCGTCGGCATGACCCAAACTCCGGATGGCTATGCGCCCATGCCGGATTTTGCTTCCGTACTTGCATCGCTGCTCGGCGCACAGGGCGACGCCGTGCCGGCCTGTACGCTGCATGCGTACGCAGACCCGATCGACAGCAGCAATGCGACGCCGCAGGACTGGCAAAGGATCGGGCGCGACATTGCGGCGCGCTATGACGACTACGACGGTTTTGTGGTGCTGCATGGTACCGATACGATGGCCTACACCGCGTCGGCACTGTCGTACATGCTGCAGGGCTTGCGCAAGCCGGTGGTCGTGACCGGCTCCCAGATACCGCTGGGCGCGGCGCGCTCGGATGCACAGCAGAACCTGATCGGTGCGATGCAACTCGCTGCATCGGAGGCGATCAGCGAAGTGGCGATTTACTTCAATCACCGCCTGTTGCGCGGTAATCGCGCGACCAAGGTCAGCATCGAGCGGATGGCCGCGTTCGACTCGCCTAATTATCCCTGGCTGGCCGAGGTCGGCATCGACGTGCGCCTGAATCATCCGGTGCTATTGCCTCGTGCGCAGAACGAGAAGTTCGAGTTGCCGGAGTATCGGCCGCAAGCCGTGCTGCCCATCCGCTTTGCGCCGGGATTGCCGCTTGAGGCCGTGCAGGCAATGCTCGACCTCAGGCCGGCGGCGGTGATCCTGCAGTGTTACGGCGCCGGTAATGTGCCGGATCGCGAGCCGGCATTGCTCGACATGCTGCGCCGGGCGAACGAGGCGGGCACGGTGCTGGTTGCCTGCAGCCAGTCACCGCATGGTGCAGTGTCGATCGGCGCCTATGCGGCTGGTGCAGGCATGACGGCGGCGGGCGTGACCGGCGCGCACGACATGACATTCGAGGCGATATACGCCAAGCTGCACCATCTGTTCGCGCTCGGGCTGTCGACCGACGAGGTCAAGCGCGCGATGCTGCGCAACCTGAGTGGTGAGCTGTCGTGCTGATGCGTGCGTCCCTGCCGGCATGATGAGAAAACCTGCCGTTGGGGCTGGTTCCTGTCCGCAGCCATGGCGAGGATTTGCCACGCTGCGGCCTGCGCGAAGTCAGGCTGCGCGGTGCACGTGCATCTGTTCAGCGTATCCTTAAACGCTGCCTTCCTTTTCGATCACGAGGATGCGCGCCGCGCCGCGAGGATGGGCGACATGCTCGCAGCCGATACCTGCAAAGAAGACATCGCCTGCACGCAGTTCGGCCGTTTTTTCCACGCCATTGTCACGGTAATGCATGTCAACAATGCCATCCATCACCGCGAACACTTCCTCGCCGTCATTCACATGCCATTTGTAGGGTGCATCGGTCCAGTGCAGGCGTGTCGTCACGCCATTCATATTGGCGACGTCAAGCGCGCCCCAAGCTTTTTCAGCGGTAAATTCGCGGCTACGGATGATCTTCAAATCGATTTCTCCCTTCTTTCGTTGATTACGTCTTAGACAGTGGCGGACAGCGGCTGGACTGCGCCGGGCATGGGAAACAGGCTGGCGAAGGAAAAAGCATATTCGGTTTCGCCATGGAGTTGCAGATGGCGCAGCCGCTCCTTCGCCTCGTCGATGGTCGGGAGTTGGCCGGCCGGGATCCACCATAACGCAAGAGACACATCATCGAAACGCTCGAACCATGCCTTGCGTTCTCGCATGACCTGTACATGGGCGCTGCGGTAGACGTATTGCTTCAGGTGCTCCGGCGTTTCCCAGACCGACATGTTCACCATGATGCGCTCGTCGTCATAGGGTCTTACCGATGTCGCGTTTCCATCGTCCGTCTTCAGGCGCCACACGAAACCGGGGCTGGCCTCGGCGAGCGCGTTGATCTCGTCGAGGCGCCCGACGAAACCCGACATCAGAGGATCATCCAGCGGCGCACGGGCGCGAGCGATGTTGACTTGGGCGAGATGCTTGGACATGGCTTCCCCTTCGACAGTGATGATCAGGATTGCCCGGGGCAGCGTGCAAGCGTGCATTGCTGTGCGCCTGCCTGTGACGCCTTGCCGAAAGCAAGCCGCTGCACGATGGTACGTATGCGCTTGCCGATTTGTTCCAGCATTGCCGGTCTTTGCACACTCACGATATCCACGCGGCTGCCGCCTTTATCTGCCTCGATGACGATAACGCGGCCCGGCACAGCGGGGAAGCTGTCGCCGGCGTACAACCAGTAGTCGTGCGACACACCCTCCACGGTGAGCCAAATTTGTCCATGCAGGACCTGCAGCACTTGTGCCTCGCCCGCGATCCCGGAAACTGCTTGCCTTGGTTCAAGCACAAGCGACGCCTTTGTGAATATGCCTCTCATGACTGTGCACTCCTCGGAAAAGTGGCAGGGCGCCGCTGCACCGTGCAGCGTTGGAGAATTCCCTGTCGTACGAGTGCATTCTAGTGCTTGCCTCGGCGTTATCTAAACGATATATTTTTGCTTCTCTTGTTAGATTTATTCACAATATGGCGGATCTCCGACGCTTGCCCAATCTCGCCGCGCTGCGTGCTTTCGAAGCAGCGGCGCGTCACGAAAACTTCTCGCGCGCCGCAGAAGAAATCCACGTCACGCACGGCGCAATCAGTCATCAGGTGCGTGCATTGGAAGAGGAGCTGGGCGTGTCGCTGTTCGTGCGGCATGGCAAGCGCATTGCGATCACGCCGGAAGGCGAGCGCTTTGCCGCCACGCTGCGCAAGTCGCTCATGGAGATCGCATCGGCCGCCGCCGCACTGCAGGCCGAGAGCCGGCAGGCGCGGTTGACGATCACATCACTGCCGGCGTTTGCCGCGCGCTGGCTGTCGCCGCGGCTCGGCGGCTTTATCGAGCGCCATCCCGACCTGGAGGTGATGCTGCAGTCGAGTAACCACCTGACCGATTTCGTGCGCGAGTCGGTGGATATCGGCATCCGCTTCGGGCGCGGCAACTATCCGGGGCTTGCCGTCGAAAAGATCATGGGCGACTACTACTATCCCGTCGCCAGCCCCCGCTTCAACGGTGGAAAGCTGCCGCGCACAGTGCAGCAACTGGTGAAATGCCCGCTGCTGCGTTGCGAAGAAGAGCCCTGGGGACCATGGTTCCATGCGGCCGGCGTCGACATGCCGGAGCCAACCGGCGGGCTGGTGTTCCAGGATTCATCGATGATGGTACGTGCCGCCGTCGATGGCCAAGGCATCGCGCTGGCACGTCATGCGATTGCGGCATCGGATATTGAGTCCGGGGATCTGGTGCGCCTGTTCGAGGCGACGGCACCATGTCCGCACTCGTATTTCCTCGTGTGCCCGCCGGAGTCCCTGCGCAAGCCGCAGGTGCAGGCATTTCGCGACTGGCTGCTTGCGGAAATTGCGAAGCAGGCCGAGGAATCGCCGGGGTGGGCGATGATTACAGCACGACCTTGACCATCGGGTGCGACGACAGTGCCCGGTACAAGTTGTCCAGCTGCTCGCGGCTGGTGGCGCGCACGGTGACGGTCAGCGAAAGGTAGGTGCCTTTGGACGACGGGCGCATTTCCATCTTGCCGGCGTGGAAGGTCGGGTCATAGACCGTGACAACTTCCACCATGGTCTGGGCAAAGGCTTCCTGCATGACGCCCATGATCTTGATTGGGAAGTCGCTCGGGTATTCGATGAGGCTTTCGGTAGGTTGAGGCATGGCATTCTCGCGGTTGCCGTTGCAGATGCGGCCGGAACGGCGAATTATCAAGGCCGCTATTTTACGCCTGCCCCCGTCTTGTGCGGCGCCCGCCGGCATGTCGATTTACTGGCGTGACGGCTGTTTTGCGTCCTGGTAGGCAGCGTACAGTTTCCTGAAGACCGGTCCTGGCTTGCCGGTCGCAATGTTTTTGCCATCGATGGTCGACACTGGCAGCACTTCCCGCCCGGCGGACGACAGCATCACTTCATCCGCGGCAAAGACTTCATCGCGGGCAATCTTCCTTGCCTGGAACGGGATGTTGCAGCTCGCACACAATTCTTCGATGAGTCCGTAGCGAATGCCTTCAAGGATGCGCCGGTCGCGCGGCGGCGCCAGCAACACGCCATCCTGCACGATCCACACATTCGATGACGCACCCTCGGTCAGGAAACCATCGCGGAACTGGATCGCCTCGAGCGCGCCGTGTTCCGCCGCATGCTGCGCAGCAAGCACATTGCCAAGCAGCGAAGTGGACTTGATGTCGCAGCGCAGCCAGCGCTGGTCTTCCACCGACACACAGGCAACACCGTTGTCACGCGCCTGCGCAGTCGGCACGGTGAGCGCGTTGGTCATGATGAAGACGGTCGGCTTCACTTCGTGCGGAAAGGCGTGCGCGCGTTTCGCGACGCCGCGCGTGACCTGCATATAAACTAGCTGGTCGTCGGCGGGGTACGCGTCGGAGACCCGGGCAATCAGCGTCATCCATTCCTCTTCCGTGTGCGGATTCGGAATGGCGACTTCGTGCATGCTGCGGAACAGGCGCGCGATATGTTGCTTCGCGCGAAACAGGCGGCGGCCATACATGGGGATGACATCGTAGATGCCGTCACCAAAAATGAAGCCGCGGTCGAGTACCGGGATCTTCGCTTCGGAGAGCGGTGTCAATTCGCCGTTCAGGTAAACGAGGGGATCTTGCATCGGACTTCCTTCGTTGTTGCGGACAGCGTCCCGCCGCAGTGCGGTTCAGGATTCGTAGGCGATGAGGATGACATCTGCGCCGGCGTCGCGCAGCGGCACCAGCGCCTGATAGTCGGCCGAATCATGCCAGCCGGTGAGTGCGGCCGTGTCGGGAAAGCGCACGACCACCGTGTCTGTCTGTCCGTGCGTGCCGTTCAGGACGGCGACCTTCTTGCCGCGGAAGACGAGCTCGCCGCCCCACGCAGCGATGGTGCCGGGCACCTTGCTGCAGTAGTCGGACCACGTGGCCGGGTCCTTGATGCTGATGTGGCCGATGATGTAGGCAGGCATGGCGGTCTCCCATGTAAAAACGGGGCGGACATTGCATGCCCGCCCCGTATGGTTGCTTAGGTTGTCACCTTACTTCATCCACAGGCGCACGGAGTCCCATGCGCGGCCGACGATGGTGGCTTCGTTGACCTGCTCCAGCGCGACGACCGGCAGTTCCGCCAGCGGCTTGCCGTCAACCATCATCTTCAGCGTGCCGATGCGGCTGTTCTGCGCCACCGGCGCCACCAGCGGATCCTTGCGCTCGAGGACCGGCTTCATCTTGTCGGCCACGCCCTTCGGCACCGTCACAAAAATATCGCGTGTGAAGCCGATCTTCACCTGGCTCTGCGAGCCCTTCCAGACTTCCGGCGTGGCTACCGGCTGGCCCTTCGCATACAGCTTCACCGTATCGAAGTTCTGGTAGCCCCAGTTCAGGAGCTTCTGGCTTTCCTGCGCGCGCACCTGGTCGGAAACGGTGCCGAGCACCACCGAGATCAGGCGGCGGTCGCCGCTCGGGCCATTCGGGCGCTTGGCGGACGAGATCAGGCAGTAGCCGGCGGCCGCAGTGTGGCCGGTTTTCATGCCGTCCACGGTCGGGTCGAGCCACAGCAGGCGGTTGCGGTTCGGCTGCTTGATCTTGTTGTAGGTGTATTCCTTGGTGGAATAAATCTTGTAATGCTCGGGGTGGTCGTTGATCAGGCGCGTCGCCAGGATCGACAGGTCCTGTGCAGTTGAATAGTTGTCCGGGCTCGGCAGGCCGTGCGGATTGGCGAACTTGGTGTTCTTCATGCCCATGCGCTCCGCTTCGCGGTTCATCAGCGTCACGAATGCCTCTTCGGTTCCGGCCACGGCTTCCGCCAGTGCGACGGCGGCATCGTTGCCGGACTGGACGATCAGGCCATACAGCAGGTCGTTGACCTTGACCGGGGTGGCCGGATCGATAAACATTTTCGAGCTGCTCGGGTCAACCTTCCATGCGCGGACGGACACGTTGACCATTTGGTTGGCATCGAGGCGTTTTTCCTTGATCGCCGAGAAAGTCAGGTATGCCGTCATGATCTTGACGAGCGATGCCGGTTCGATACGCATCGTCGGGTCTTGCGAAGCCAACACCTGGCCGCTGGTGGCATCGAGCAGCAGCCAGGACTTGGCGGCAATGGTCGGTGCGGGAAGCGCCTGCGCAAATGCGACAGACAACGAGAAAGCAGAGGCGGCAATTGCCGCAAGTAATTTTTTCATCGGTTGTGAAGTGTGAAACCCCGCACGGAGCACCGGCGGATGACATGAAGAAACAAGCGGCAAATTATAGCTGTGCCGCTTCCGGCCCGTTGCAGTCCGCTTCGCCCCGCCGCGCCGTTTTACAACGGTTTACGGCCAGACTTTCAGCGGTGCCACATTTCGACCACGAAATTCTTTATATGTTGCAACTTGCGGTGAAAAAAATGATCGGCGCCCGGAATCACGATGACAGGAAGGTCTTGCGGGCGTGCCCAGTCGAGGACATCCGATAGCGGAATGGTATCGTCCAGCTCGCCATGGATCAGGATGGTGTTGCTCGGCACTTGAGGAAGCGGCCATTTGCCGGCGGCGGTGCCGACCAGCACCAACCGTTCCGCAGGGCGGCCCTGCTTGATCAGTCGCTGCTGCAGTTGTGACTGTACAAAGGTGCCAAACGAGAAACCGGCGAGCGCAAGAGGCAGGTTCGGATACTGCTGTTGCATGTGTGCCAGCAGCGTTGCCATATCGTCGGTCTCGCCATGGCCGGCATCATGCGTACCGGCGGATTTGCCGACGCCACGGAAGTTCATGCGGACAGCCGCGTAACCCAGCGCAACGAAAGCGCGCGCCAGGGTTTGCGCAACCTTGTTGTCCATCGTGCCGCCGTACAGGGGATGCGGATGGGCGACCAGCGCCAGGCCGCGTGGCGCCGATTCCGGCAGGTCAAGCGCGCACTCCAGCGCGCCGGCGCCGCCGGTGATCGAAAAGCGTTGGGTTTGGGCGTTCATTGTTCTTGATGTATGAAGGGGAAATTGCAATACCTCTGGTTCACCGCCGGAAACGAACGGGCGCAGTATCGCAAATTACAGCTAGATTTTCAGACGGTCGACAACCTTGCCGCCGACCAGATGGGAATCGATGATCTCGTCGATGTCATGTTTGTCCACATAGGTGTACCAGGTACCTTCCGGGTATACCACCAGCACCGGGCCTTCCTCGCAGCGGTCCAGGCAGCCCGCCTTGTTGATGCGCACCTTGCCCTGGCCGTTCAGCTTCAGCTCCTTGACGCGCTGCTTCGCATGTTCCTGCGCTGCTTCCGCGCCCTTGTCTGCGCAGCAAGGACGGCCTTCTTCGCGGTGGTTCAAGCAAAAGAAAACGTGATGTTTGTAGTAGGGCTTGTCGGACATGGTGCGCCTGATTCGGGTTCTGACGGTGAAGGGGCAATGATACACCCCTGCTTATTTCGAGACGCGGTGCACAGGGTGCAACAGGAACCACAGCGCGAAGAAAGGCCAGAACACGGACAGGAAGTGGGCGGCACCGTTGAAATTCAGGAATTTCCCCTGTACCCATGTCTGCAGCGTTGCCACGAAATAGGGGTTGCTCGGGACAAGGTTGATGGCAATAAAACTCACAAGCAATGCAGTGGCAGCGAGGCGCCGCTGCGCCGCAGGCGGCGCATAGGCCAGGCCGCCGATCATCATCACGCCGATCAACACGCCGCCCTTGGCGCCCGGCGTCCACCATGCGAAGGCGTTCGCTGGTGTGAAGAGCAGCGCGTTGGCCATCAGCTTGACTGCCACCGCAGCCAGCAGGAGCGCCATCAGCAACATGGCTTTCGGCGCATGCTTGCGCAGCAGGCAGGAGAGGGTGAGCAGGGCGCCAGTCAGGCCGAAGGCGGTGATCAAGGTCTCTGCCAGCCAATACTCCTGCACGGTCAGGTGCATGCCTTCCGACAAAAGCGCGACGAGGTCGACCGGTGTCTCCAGCCATTCTGACAGCCATTGCGACAGCACCGGCATGAACTGGCCATGGCCAAACAGGTAGCCTTGCGGGTAAATCTGCGCCAGCGGCCATAGCGCAAGGACAATGAGCCCGCGCCCTGCTTCGGGGATAAACCAGTCGCGCCGTAGTTGCAGCAGCCTGCTCTGCTCCAGGAAGAGTGGAGTGAAGAACCAGCCGGCCACGGCACCGATGCCGGTGCCCGCGACATTGGTCAGGAAGTCGAGGTTGGACGACACCCGGTTCGGCAGGAAAGTCTGTATGGCTTCCATCGCACCGGATACCAGGGCGCCGCTGACGATGGCGACAAGCACCGCCGGCAGGCCGCGCACAGTGGGATACAGCGCAAAGACGACCAGCGCCCCGAACGGCAGGTAACCGACAACATTGGTGGCCACGTCGAAGCCGGTCCAGTAGTGCGGCATCGGCATGCGGATGAACGCCCAGGGCGCCAGCCCGATGTCATTCCACTTGGAAAATGGGTACAGACTTGCGTAGACAATCAGGAAGGCATACATCAGCAGGCCGACCCGCGTGCCGATGGAGGCTTGGGGAAAGGGCATGGGCGCGGGGCCTGCTGCAGACAATTTTTCCTGGGGTAATGACATTGCGGCATTGCATGATCATCGTGGGCTCACGCGTATTCTCGGCACATGCGCGAACCGGATCAAGCAAATTCATTTCACGTCGAGAGTCCCCAGCCACATGAGCAGGTCCGTGATGGCCGCATCGCTCGCTATTGCCAGGGCCTTCACGCCGCCCTCGGCATCTGCGCTCGGTGCCGCTACCTGCCGGGCAAAGCTCTTGTGGGCGACCAGCGTGCGGCCTTTGTAGACCGACGCGCGCAAGGCGATCTTTGCATTGCTCGAACCCGGCGCGTCGAAATGCTGGGTGAATTCATCCGCTTCGACGCGCAATACCGGTACGTTGGTTGCACCGTGGGATGCCGCTACCGCCACGCCGCCGGCCTGTGCGATACGGGCATTCAGCCGCTGCAGCAGGAGCTGTGCCGGCGGCATGGTCCAGCGCGCATGCGCATAGGGTCTGGGTTGTTGAGTACTGGAATAGTTGAGCCGGTAGAACATCAGTGTGCTGTCGAGCCATCCCGGTCCCTGGATTTCGGCAACGGCAACCGGCGGCAATGCCGGGATGGTGACGTTTTCCCGCTGAGTGCTCACGGGGCCGAGATCGTAGAGTGTGGCCGGGTTTGACTTGCCCCCGGCACAGCCGGCGGCAAGCAGTACCGCAATGAAGATCGGGAGAATTCTTTTCATACGTGTTGTTCCCTTATTTCGATGGCTCGGCAAATCCCGGCTCGCCCGGTCCCGGCGCCATCTCCGGGCCGCCGAACAGGACGCTTTGCGGACGTTCGCGCCAATCCTGGAGTGTGCGATTGAACGTGCGGATCGATGTGCGCGCATCATTGATGACGGGCAGCGTTTCGTGTTCCAGCCTGTCCGCGGCGCTGCGCACCTCTTCCGCCGCGGTGCTGATATTGGCGAGGGCGCCGTCCGGCGCCTGCAGCGATGTGGCCATGGTATTCAGGTTGCCGGTGAGCGTCCGGGCATCGTTTGCGAGGCCGTTCAGCGAGTTCAGCGTCTGTCGCGCCTGCGTGGTCAACGCGGGAAGCTGGTCCAGTGTCGGCTGCAGGCGTCGCGGAACCGTTTCCAGCGAGGTTGCCGCCTTGCTGACATTGTCGAATGCCGCGAGCATCTTCTCCTGGTTTTCCGGCTGCAGCAGGTCGTTGATGCGCTTGGCGATTTCTTCCGTTTGCTGCAGGATCGCCAGACCGCGGGTTTGCACCTGGTCGAACAGGCTGGGGCGCATTTCGATGCGCGCCACTTTCTCCGCGCTGCTCGGGACCCTGGTCGGGCGGCTGCCATCGTCGTCCAGCTGCACATAGGCGATACCGGTCACGCCCTGGTAGCCCAGCGTGGCAAAGGTCGATTGCGTGATCGGCGTATCGGGATGGATGCTCAGGTGAATCAGGATCTGGCCGACTTCCAGCGGATCGAAGGTGATCTCGTCGACCTTGCCCACGTCCAGCCCGCGATAACGCACCGCCGCCTGCGGATTCAGACCCGGCACCGACAGCTTGGTCGCGATCTGGTACGGCACCCATTCCACGCGGTCACGGTTGAGCCACATGCCGATCAGAATGGCGGCGGCCAGCATCAGGACGGTGAACAGTCCGGCTATCAGTGCGTGCGCCTTATTTTCCATGATGGTTTTCCAGTTCCTTGTCGCGTAGTACTTCCAGCGCCCGCTGCCCGCGTGTGCCGAGGAAGAATTGTCCGATGAACGGATGCGGATTCGCCAGCACCTGTTCCGCCGTGCCGCTGGCGATCACGTGTTTCTCGGCCAGCACGGCAATCCTGGTCGACAGCGCAAACAGCGTGTCGAGATCGTGCGTGACCATCACGACCGTCAGGCGCATCTGCTGGTGCAGGCTGCGGATCAGCGACACGAAGCTGTCCGACAGGTCCGGGTCAAGTCCTGCAGTCGGCTCGTCGAGGAACAGCAGTTCCGGCTCCAGCGCCAGCGCCCGTGCCAGGGCAACGCGCTTGACCATGCCGCCGGACAGGTCGGACGGCATCTTCAATGCATCCTTGGGCGTGATGCCGACCATGTTCAGCTTCAGCAGGGCGGCGTCGCGCACCAGCTCCTCCGGCAAGGCGTGCAGCTCGCGCATCGGTTGCGCGACGTTGTCCAGCGCATTCATCGCCGAGAACAAGGCGCCATGCTGGAACAGCATGCCCCAGCGATTGCGCAGACGGCGCTGCCGGCCGCCGTTGCTGCGGTGGATGTCCTCGCCGAAAACATGCACGCTGCCGCGTGCGGGTGTTTCCAGCCCAAGCATTTGCCGCAGCAGTGTCGTCTTGCCCGACCCCGAGCCGCCGACCAGCGACAAAATTTCGCCCTGTCGCACTTCCAGATTCAGATCTTGGTGGATGACGATCTGGCCGAATTGCGTCCACAGGTTTTGTATCTGGATGATCGGTTTCGTCATCAGCGGAACCCCACACCCTTGAACATGATCGCAAATACCGCATCCGCGAGGATCACGACCGTAATCGACGTGACCACTGACAGCGTCGTGCCTTGTCCCAGGCTTTCGGTATTGGGCTTGATGCGCAGGCCGAAGTGGCACGCGACCAGCGCGATCAGGCAGCCGAAGGCTACGCCCTTGCCGAGCCCGATCCAGTAATTTGCCAAAGGCACCGCGTCGGGCAGTTCCTGAATGAAATAAGTGGCCGACAGACCGAGTTCGATCTTGGCTGCCGCCATTCCGCCCAGCAGCGCGACCACGTCGGTCCAGACGACGAGCAAGGGCATCGAGATCGCCAATGCCAGCACACGCGGCAGGATCAGGCGAAAGCCGTGCGGCATGCCCATCACCAGCATGGCGTCGAGTTCCTCGGTCACGCGCATGACGCCGAGTTGCGCGGTGATCGCCGAACCGGAGCGGCCGGCGACCAGGATTGCGGCTAGCAAGGGGCCGAGTTCGCGCACGATGCTCATGCCGAGCAGGTTGACGAGGTAGATGTCGCCACCGAATACGCGCAATTGCTGGGCAGAAAGATAGGACAGCACGACGCCGATCAGGAACCCGACGAGGGCGGTGATGCCCAGCGCCTGATAACCGATATGGAAAACGTTTGCCGAGATTTCCTTCCACGGACCGCGCAAGGGGCGCATGACGAGCGCGCCAAGGTCGAGCGCCAGCTGTCCGATCAAGCCAATGAACGCCAGCAGGTGTTGCGCGAGATGGTGGGTGAGCCGATGGATCGCCGCCGGCGCAAACCAATACTGCCGTGGCTGCGGCGGCAGGCTGAGAGGGCCGGCCTGCTCGATGCGGTTGAAAATCTCTTCCTGCGCGGGAGACAGCAGCAGCTGCGCGGGGCGGGACTTGTTCCAGGTGTTCCAGAACAACTGGGCGCCGATATGGTCGAGCGCGGTGACGCGGGTGAGATCCCAGGCGATCGTGCCGCCCTTCGGCACGTCCTGCAGCCTGGACTGGATCTCCGCCATGGCGCCGGGCTGCGCCAGAGCATGTACCTGCCAGGAGCCGGTGGCAGACACGGTGACCTGTCCCTCCTTGTGAATGGCAAGTCCCGGCGAAGAGTGCTGATTTGTCATGTCGTAAGTGTAAGGGAGATTGCCGTGAGGGTCATCCCGATGCGGCGCGCAGGCAATCTGGATCAAGCACTCCTTCCTCCCGCTACAATGCTCATATGAAAAACACCCTGTCTTCCGACCGCATTGCCGCTTTGTGCCGGCCATCCGCGCAGCAGGTGGCCGTCCGGATCGTGGATGAAACCGGTTCGACCAATGCCGACCTTCTTGCCGAGTTGCCTCGGCTGACAGCGCCAACCTTGCTGATCGCCCGCTCGCAAACCGCTGGCCGCGGCCGCGCCGGCCGTGCCTGGCTGTCCGCTCCGGGCCGCTCGCTGACGTTTTCCCTTGCCTGGAAATTCCATGCGCCGGTGCAGGCACTGGTCGGCCTGCCGCTGGCGGTCGGCGTTGCGCTGGCCGACGCGCTGGCGATGTTCAATGTCGCAGTGCGCCTGAAATGGCCGAACGATGTACTGGTCGAGGGGAAGAAACTGGCCGGCATCCTGATCGAAACGGCCTCGGCAGGCCACGTGCCGCACGATGCAAGCTGGGCGGTGATCGGCATCGGCATCAATATGTCGCTGGGCCAGGCGATGGTCGAGGAGATCGGGCGGCCGGTTGCCAGCATTCCGTGGCTGGCCGAGCTCGACCAGGACACGTTGATGGCTAACCTGCTGAGCGGCCTGGCCGATGCGCTGGTGCAGTTCGAGCATGAGGGACTGGCTGCTTTTACAGGACGCTGGAATGCATTGCATGCGTACAGCGGCCAGCCGGTGGTCATCCTGGATAACGGACGGGTGCTGCAGGAAGGCGTCGCCGTCGGCGTCGATGGCATCGGCCGTTTTGTGCTCGATACCACGGCCGGGCGCGTTGCCGTCATGGCTGGCGACGTGTCGCTGCGCCCAAGGGAGAATTAACAAATGCTACTGTTGATCGACGCGGGCAATACGCGGGTGAAATGGGCGCTTGTCGCATGCGGCGACGGAGGCTACACGGGGCTTGGACGCTGGGAGGCATTCGGCATGGTCGAACACGCGCAGGTGCGCCAGCTGTGCGATGAATGGCGCGGCTGGAATGTCAGGCATGTGCTGATTTCAAATGTCGCCGGCCAGGCGATGCGTGATTCGCTCGAACAAGTGATGCTGGGCGCTTTCGGCATGCAGCCGGTACCGGTCGAGTGGTTCGCCTCCGCGCCCGAGCTGGCCGGCGTGCGCAACAACTACCGGCAGCCCACGCAGCTGGGATGCGACCGATTCGCGTCGGCGATCGGCGCGCATGCACTTCATCCCGGCCGGCCGCTGATCGTTGCGACCTGCGGCACCGCCACCACAGTCGATGCGATCACCGCCGAAGGCGTTTTCCTGGGTGGTATGATCCTGCCCGGACTCGGTCTGATGGCGCAGTCACTTGCGAGGAACACGGCGCAGCTGCCGCAGGTGGCCGAGAACCTCGACGTGTCGGAGCCATTTGCCGACCATACCGATGCGGCGATCGTCAGCGGCTGCATCGCAGCCCAGGTCGGCGCCATCGAGCGCGCGGTTGCCGCCCATGTGCGCCGCCATGGCGATGTGCAGTGCATCCTGTCCGGCGGAGCGGCCTATCTGATCGCACCGCACCTGTCGGTGCCGCACGCGAGAGTCGATAACCTGGTGTTGCTGGGATTGCATACGGTGGCAATGAAAACAACATGCTGAAATTCTTCTTCTGGATACTGCTGATAGCGAATGTTGCATTGTTCGCGTACCAGCAAGGCGCGCTCGATAGCTTGCTGCCGAGTGGTCGCGAACCTGCACGCTTCGCGAACCAGCTCAATGCCGACAAGGTCAAGGTAATATCGGCATCCGAAGCCAAACCCGATCCGGTGCCGACGCCACCACCACCACCGCCGGTCGTCGAGCCGGTGGCCGCCGTGGCACCAGCGGTGGAGCAAACAGAAAAGACTGAGAAGGCGGAGGTGCTGGCCTGCACTGAGGTGGGCAACTTCTCACCGGAAGACGCCAAACGCTTCAATGTGCAATTGGCAGCACTGGGACTTGGTGATCGCGTATCGCAACGCGCAATCCAGGAAGTCGCATCGCACATGGTCTACATCCCGCCGCAGTCCGACAAGGCCGGTGCCGACAAGAAGGCGGAACAGCTGCGCCAGCTGGGAATCAACGACTTCTTCATCATCCAGGACAACTCGTCGTTGCGCTGGGGGATTTCACTCGGCGTCTTCAAGCAGGAGGAGGCGGCCCGCGCCCATCTGGCAGGACTGAACAAGAAGGGCGTTCGCTCCGCGCGCATCGGCCAGCGCACAGTCAGCTCCAGCATGAGCACATTCCAGCTGCGCAATTTGGATGCAACGGCCAAGGCCGAGCTGGAAAAGATCATGGCTGAATTCCCGAAGCAGGCCATTCGCGAGTGCGAGCCGGCCTGACAGGCCCGCTTCCGTATCGAACAATCCGGCTGTCATTGGCCTGACTCCCTCGTGTCTTTCATGCCACATTCAAGCCGGTGCCGCGCCGAGGCCGGCCATTCGTTTGGCATCGCTCTCTGATCGGTATTGCTGCATCGAGCAGGGCAAGAAAGCGTCGCCCGGAGCAGGCGCGTCAGAAGAGCCGCCCTCAGGTTGCCAATCATGCAAAAAGCCGGCCGCCAGGCGTCGGAAATACTGGATTCCCGCTCAAGAATCGGCTGCACTTTCGCTGTAAAATCGCGGCAATCCGTTTACCCGCTTAAGGAATTGCCATGACCGAACTGAATGATCCCAACACTGACCTGAGCGGGGTAGCGCCGCGCATCAAGGCGGAAATTCTTGCCCAGGCGCTGCCATATATTCGCAAGTTCCATGGCAAGACCATCGTCGTCAAGTACGGCGGCAATGCGATGACCGAAGAGCGCCTCAAGCACGGCTTCGCGCGCGATGTCATCCTGCTCAAGCTGGTCGGCATGAACCCTGTGGTGGTGCACGGTGGCGGTCCGCAGATCGACAATGCCTTGAAGCGCCTCGGCAAGCAGGGCACTTTCATTCAGGGCATGCGCATCACCGACGAGGAAACGATGGAAGTGGTCGAATGGGTGCTCGGCGGTGAAGTGCAGCAGGACATCGTCATGCTGATCAACCACTATGGCGGCCAGGCGGTCGGCCTGACCGGCAAGGACGGCGGCCTGATCCGTGCGCGCAAAATGAAGATGCCGGACAAGGAAAACCCGGGGCAATTCCTCGACATCGGCTTCGTCGGCGAGATCGAAGCGATCAACCCGGCTGTCGTGAAGGCGCTGCAGGACGATGCATTCATCCCGATCATTTCGCCGATCGGCTTCGGCGAGGATGGCCAGGCTTACAACATCAACGCCGACCTCGTCGCCGGCAAGATCGCCGAAATCCTGAAAGCGGAAAAGCTGATCATGATGACCAACATCGCCGGCGTGCAGGACAAGCAGGGCAACTTGCTGACCGACCTGTCCGCGCGCGAGATCGACGAGATGTTCGCCGACGGCACGATTTCCGGCGGCATGCTGCCGAAGATCTCTTCCGCACTCGACGCGGCGAAGTCCGGCGTCAACACGGTGCACATCATCGACGGCCGCATCGAGCATTCGCTGCTGCTGGAAGTGCTGACCGAACAGGCGTTCGGCACGATGATTCGCTCGCACTGAACGAATCGGGCACGTCGCCCGACGTGCCCATGCCCGTACTTGTCGGGACATACGGTCAGGACTGCGCTGACTATGCATGTCCCGGTCAGACGTCCCGGATGTCGCTCCACGAATCTCTCTTCATCGGCCGTCAATTTTCTTGACCCGTCCCCTGTTTTGCCAATCCGGAGAGCATTACCATACGGCATCGCCGTCGCAGACGTCTTTGAGTCGTAACGTGCATGTTCCCGCGGTAAAAGCAGCCGTGTATTCCGCAAGCCATCACATCGGCGGCATCGCTCACTCCTTCGCAATGACATCCTGGTGAGGCACGACATGAAAAAGATCATTCCTGCATTGTTGCTGACGATATGCGCGCTGGCATTTGCCGGCAACAGCGGCGAGCCCGTCATGGTGGACTGGAAGGGGACCCCATACAAGGCGTTTATCCTGAAGTCTGAAGGCGGCCGGCATTACGTCCACTACGATGGCTGGCCATCCAGTTATGACGAGTGGATCTCGGACAGCCAGATCATCGGACCCAAGGGCCAATCCGCACCATCTTTGCAAAGACAGGGCGTGCAGTCCGTACAACCGCGCCCTGTGCCGCATCAGTCCGGCGCCGATGCGGGAAAGCAGGTCTGGGTACTGTGGCATGGCAAGCCGTACAAGGCGGTCATCCACAAGTCCGAAGGCGGCCGCCACTTTGTCAGCTACCCTGGCTGGCCGTCGAACTACGATGAATGGATCAGTAACGCCCAGATCATCGACGAAGAAAAAGCGAGGAAGATTGCCGCCTCGCAGTCCGGCAAGCGACAGGCTGGGGCAGCGCCTGCTCAAGACGCGCAGGGCAATGCTTACAAAACGATGGATGCGATGCGCGAAAACGGGAACCGCCTGCATCAGGAAACGATGCAGCAATACCGCGATACCGAGAACCATTACGAGCGGCGGCGCCAGTACGGATATTGATGCAGTCCGTGGTGGATATGGCAGGGAAGGCCCGCCGGCTTTCAGTGCACTTTTTCGACCGTATAGCCGCGTTGCTGTAGCAGCGCCGGCAGGCCTTTCTCGCCCAGCAGGTGCAGCAAACCGACGCCGACGAAACTGCTTTCGCCGTTCTTCAGCAGAGCTTCAATCTTGTCGGCCATCTCCGGATTGCGCCTGTCGAGCAGGACACGCTGCGTAAAATCCGACGACAGCGTGTTCTCCGACAGCGATGCGCGCAGGACGTTTTCCATCGCGCTGCCGTTGGCCTCGGCCCACGCATTGATCAGGCCCTGCGCTTTCCTGAGTGCGCTGCCGCTGCCGATCTCCGCCAGCGTCTCGCGCAGGTATTGCTCCTGCATCGCATCGCTCATGTCGGCAAACAACGCCATTTGGTATTCGGCCGATTCCAGTTCATGCACAGCCTTCGCCTCCCGGTCCGCGACCGACAGCAGGAAGTATTCGATACCGTACTGGCGGCGATAACCATTGCGCTCCAGGTCGAGGCCCATCAGCAGGTTGGCCAGAAGCCACGGCTTCATGTGCTGCATGCTGTCGTAAGCGAGTCCGGATTCCTGCAGCGCCTGCTTAAGCAGGTTGAGGCTGTCCGGCGACAGATGCTGCTCCACCGTCTCGCCATTCGCATACCGGCCATGCTTGGTCAAGGCAGCCTGAAAGGGTGCGTCATTGCGCACATCGATCTCGAGCACCAGCTTGCTCGCTTGCGAGAGTGCCTGCGCGACTTCTCCTTCCAGAGGGAAATAGGCAGGTTTGCCAACATGGATGGTGCCAAACAGATAACTTGCGCTGCCATGGTGGCGTATCCGGTATAGCGTGCCGCGTGAAGGCGCGCTTGCGGCATGTGCGGCATTATCCTCTGCGTGGACTGCCGGTATGAAAAGACTTGCTACCAAGCTGATTAAAATAACAAACCCGTACTTCATCATTCTCCCTGGGCGCTGCAGGAACAAGCGAGCGAGCGCCGAGGCACTCTAGCAGATGCCCAAGCCGATTTGGTTGTTCGACCCCGATAACACGCTGCACAATGCCTCGCACGCGATCTTCCCGGCCATTAATGCCAATACGAATGCAAATATGGCAACGGCGCTCATAGAGGCGGGCTTGCCGGCAAACGATGTAACTGTAATTTTCTACGCCGAGCGGGGCTGTTAAAGCTGCTCAAGCGTCTGCCGCGACGGAAGCTCCCCGCCATGCTCGATGCGGTGAAGTCCTTGTGACAGGGTCTATATCATCGATGGGTGCATTGCGAATTCGCGGCCCACCGAACTACTGACAGAACAGGCGTTCGGCACGATGGTCCATCCGGTTGACCTGACCCGAGATTTTCGGGCCACGGCAAATTTGAGAAGATAGCTCCCAAACGAAAGGGAGCAATGAAGAAGAGCCGATACAGTGACGAGCAAATCGTCCGGATTTTGCGGGAAGCCGACAAGGCCCCGATTGCCGAGGTAGCCAAGCGCCACGGCGTGAGCGAGC